>JBNARC010000021.1:0-34893 GCA_049719955.1 Neomoorellales bacterium
GCCGGGTCCGGTGTCAAGTGCCCCGGCAGCTGCAGTGTGTGTCAAGGTTTAGTAGGTGGACGGGGCTAAGCCTAAAATCTCGGGGATCGGGCGTAATCGACCAGGGGTCGATGCGAGGAGACGAACCCGGTGTTGCCCGAAGCGAAACGGGGGATAACCAGGGCGAGTCGCTGACGAATCCCCAGTTTTGATTTGCGATGATTCGGTAAATAAGAAGGAGAAAGGAGAAGGAAATCCTCCTTTCGAAGAAATAATTAGGGAAAGCAAAGAAAGGAGGATTTCCATGAGCCTCAAGGGGCTCACCGAGGAATTTATAGCATGGTTTACGCAGCTGCGCAAGTCCCAAAGGAAGACGCTGGCGGCAGCAGTGTTTGGGCTGATGAAGTCGCGCCGGATCGGTATTGCGGCGATTGCTCGAGGCATCCCGGGGCCGGTAGCGAGCAAACACCGGATAAAGCTAGTGGATCGGTTTTTGGGCAACGAGCGGGTGGTAATAGACAACGCCGTCATACCGCTGATTAACTGGCTTTGTGCCACGAGAAAGAGGCTTTTCGTGGCTTTAGATTGGACGGACCTACATGATGGTGTCCATCAGGTCTTATTTGCCAGTGTAATAGCTGGCACGAGGGCATTACCGGTTCTGTGGCGGGTAGTAGAGAAACAGAACCCGCAGCTTAGCCAGAACCAGGAAGAGGAGAGGCTTTTAGAGAGGCTAAAACGGCTTATTCCCTTAGGGACCGAGGTTATCGTCTTAGCTGACCGGGGTTTTGGCCGAGTGGAGCTATTTAAGAGGCTAGAGCAGTTGGGTCTCGGGTACGTAATCCGGGTTTCGGGGACGGTATGGGTAGAGAGCGGCCAATTCACTGGGGTCCTGCAGAGATTTCCGGTTCGTATTGGCCAACTCATAGACTTTGGGCCGGTGCTCTACCAAAAGAAAGAGAGATACCCAGTACGTCTTATATACCAATTTGATCCCGGGCAGGAAGAGCCCTGGTTTCTGGTTACTAACCTGGATTGGAACCCCAGGGCCGTGACTTGCGCTTATGGGCGGCGCATGGACATTGAGGAAAAGTTCAAGGACTTTAAGAACCCGCGTACTGGGCTCGGGTTACGTGGAGGGAGGCTATCCCGGGCCGGGCGGTATGAGAGGCTGCTGCTGATCATGGTCTATGCCTACTTTTTCCTCCTGTTAGCCGGGGCATACGGGGAAAGCAAAGGGCATCACCGGCAGTTGGTAGCAAGCTCCACCACCAAAAGACGGGTCCTGGGCCTATGGCAGGTCGGTTACCACGTTCTTAACACGTTAAGAGTCAGGATCAGCTACCCCAAACTGTTGAGCCTCTTGCCTTCCCTGCTCCCGAGTACTTGAAAGTGGGGATGCGCCAGGGCGAGTCGAGCTTGACGGGAGAAGAAAGCCATGCTAAGATGATTACGGTTCAAGGGTGGCCCCATGGTCTAGTGGTTTAGGACGCCGCCCTCTCACGGCGGTAGCGGGGGTTCGACTCCCCCTGGGGCTACCAAAAAGTAAGGCAAACCAAGGCATGGCGGGTTCAAACGGGCCCGCCATTAGTGTTTTTGGAGCAGGGCGGTGTCCCATGAAGGAGATTTTTTTGATGGCCAGCGCCTGATGGAAAAATGCTTTCGCGGTGGTGGCGTGAGGGCGGGACTAAAGCGCGTTTTTCTCCGCCAAGGCCTGCCGTAGACGGGTAACGAACTCCTCCCCTGTCACCGGTGCCCTAGTTAAGAGGCTGCCAAGCACAAAGCCGGCCACTGCCACCGCCAGACCCCATATTCCGGCCCCAAGGCCCAAAGGGCGCCAGCCTTCAAATTGCAGGACCGCTACCACCGTTCCGCCCACCAGCATGGCGGCCAGAGCTCCCACCGCCGTCCCCCGCTTCCAGCAGAACGCACCTATAATGGGCGGCACGGTAACCAATAGGCCCGCCGAAGAGGCCACGGACAGCGTGGCGATAAGGTCCAACCTAAGGAAGGCAAAAAACATGGCCAGCAGGGAGAATACCGGTATAACCCATTTCGCCACCTGCACCTGTCGGACCTCGGCCGCCTGAGGACGCAAGGTTCGGTACACGTCCCGAGCAAAGGTAGAGGAAAGGGTGAGGAGAATGGAATCGATGGTAGATACCGCCGCCGCGGTTATGCCGGCCAGGGCCAGCAGGGCGAGCACCTTGGGCACGGCCGGGGAGGCCAGAAGAGTGGGAGTGGCCAAATCCGGCGACGGCAAATCGGGAAGGAGCACCCGAGCACAGAAACCCCACAGCACCGCGATGACCGTGTACACCAGGCCGAAGACCAGAAAGCCGCCTATCATGGTGCGCATACCCTTAAGGGAGTGGGGCACATAAAGGCGCTGGCTCACTTGGGGGTTAGACAGGCAGAAGAAAAACCAAGGCAAAGTCAGGCTAAGGAAGGTAGAAAGGCGGAAAAACCCGGGCCCCGGAACCTGAAGCCACTGAGGGTACTGGGCCTCCAATCGGCCAAACAGCTCCGCGAACCCACCCAATTGCCCGTACACCACAAAGAACAGTACCAGGACGGCAGTAAAGAGCATCACCAGGGCCTGCAGGGCGTCCGTCCAGGCTACCGAGCGCAGTCCCCCAATCCAGGCCCAGACTACGGCAGTAAAGGTGGCCATCAATACTCCAAGCGCAAAGGGAATGGTTCCGAAAGAAAGGCCGCTTATCAGGTAACCGATGCCCATTAACTGAACGGCACTGTACGGGATTAAGAACACCAGCGAAACCAAGGCGGCGACCACAGCCAGGGTTCGACTCTGATACCGGTCCCCCAGCATTTCCGCCACGGTAATGTAGCCTCGGTCCTTGGCCGCCAACCAGAACCGGGGACCGAAAAAGGCTGCCAGCAACAATCCCGACAAGTAAATCAGTTCGAAGCCCAGGGCACCTACGCCGCCCTGATAGGTATAGCCCGCCAGCCCTACCATCATAAAGGCACTGTAGGTGGTGGCGCTGTAGGTTAAGGCGTTAACCAATCCGGACAGCGTGCGATTACCCAGAAAGAAGTCCACCATGGTGGGCGCTTCCCTAGATAGGCCGCGCCTGGCGGCCAGCGCCACCAGCATCCCCGCCGCTACGTATAGCCCCAAGGCCAAAAAAACCCAACCTGCCATGCTAATCACGCCACCTCCGCATTAACGCCAGTATGGAGGTGACGGCAATCAATGCCCATAGCAACCAGTAAAGAAAAGAGGCGCCAACCTTGGCTACCCGTCCCAACCAGGCGTAGGGTACTATGTAGGCAGACAAAACCAACAACACCAACCAGGCCGCCCAGCCCAGACGAGCCCTCTTTAGGCGGCCGGGGTCGGGATCGGAAGGGCGGTCCGCCGTCATTCTCCATCCCCTCCTCTACAATCTGACCAGCAGATGATCAAACTCACCCCGGCGACTACCGGGCAAGGAGACCCTGCCGTACGGCGCACTCGTTATGATTAGTACTTAGTACCGAGTAGACTGCCCGGTACGGACGTCAAGGCGGATATACTGATCCTGCGGCTTATCCTGCAAGTACAGATACCGGTACCCAGTGGGCATGGCGGTTGCCCGACGGTATTCCTCCCGGCCCTCTTCCTGACAACGCTCGCAGGCTTGCCAGGGAAGGGATACCGCCAGTATGGCTACCTCTTCCCTTCCGGGACGCCGGGCTCGAGACGACAGCAAGGTGTATCCGGGGCAGTGGTCACATTGCCGGATCTTCTCTTCCTGGTACTCGCGTATCTGGTCGGTGTCGTAGTAAATCGAGCGGTGCCTTACAAAATACCGCCCCTCCAACCTAAAGCTGGCGTCCGCGATGCTACCCCGGTGCCTCCATAGGTCCCAGAGTTGCCTGATCAATTCACTAAGGTAAGGCCGGATCTCGGACGGCTCCGTCAGCCCCTGCCGGGGATAGTCGGGCTCCCGCACCCAGGAGTAGTCCAAGCCGGCCATGGCCAGAATGATGCCCAGGTTAACGTAAGGCAAAGCGCTTTCGATGGCGTAGCCACCCTCAAGTACCGCCAGGTGGGGCTTGAGCTTCTCGTTTAGGCGGGCGTAGCCCTGGGCGGAAAAGGCCATGTTGGCCAGGGGATCGGTATAGTGATTATCCTGGCCGGCGGAATTAACGATCAGCTCGGGCGAAAATTCCTCCAGCACCGGCAGGATAAACTCGTCCAGGACGAAGTGAATACCCGCGTCGGTAGTTCCGGGCGGAAGCGGAATGTTGAGCGTATAGCCTCCGGCCGCTGGCCCTCCCACTTCCTCCGGAAAACCGGAACCCGGATAAAGGGTGCGGCCGTCTTGGTGAAACGAAATGTAGAGTACATCGGGATCGTTGTAGTAAATATCTTGAGTGCCGTCCCCGTGGTGCACGTCGGTGTCCACTATGGCCACCCGCCGCACCCCGTAATGGCGGCGAAGGTACTCTACCATGATGGCTTCGTTGTTAATGTTGCAAAACCCCCGGTTACCGTGGGCCACCCTCATGGCGTGGTGGCCGGGCGGTCTCACCAGAGCAAAACCCCGCTCTATTTCCCCCTGACGCAGCGCCTGGGCCAGCACCAGAGTAGCCCCCGCGGCGATGAGGTGGGCCTGGGTGGCCTGGGAGGCTACGTCCGGCACGCAGAAATGGGCTCGAGCCACGTCTTTCTCCAGGGCGGGCTCGGCCTTGTATTCCCGAAGCTCAGGAAAATCAAGCAACCCTTCCTCGAAAAGCTGATCCTTAGTATAGAGGAGGCGCTCTTCCCTTTCCGGGTGGGTAGGAGAAATGGCCCAGTCAAAGGCAGGAAAGAAAACCAAACCCAAACCGACTTTCATAGGCTATTCCTCCACCAGTTCCTGCACCAATCCCGGTGCAAGCTGCATCACCACGTTGTATATGCGACCGGTAGTCCTCCACCCCCGGACCAGGTTAAACCCTTCCGCGTAGAGAATTTCGGCCTCACTCCCCTCCACCCCCATCCGGGCCGCTTCAGCGTTAAGGTGCTGGCGCGCCAGAAGGCAGGCTTCTTCCAAGCTGAGGCTACTATTGCCTCCCAGCGCCTCGCGCTTACCGGTTTCCTCTACGGTAAAGAAGCCGCGTTCGGTATCGGCGTGGAGGGTTATGTAAACCGTAGGCCGCGCCAGGGCCGCTCCGATGGCGTTGGCGGAAGCCGCATGCGAAGGAATGAAGGCCTGGCATCCCATAGCCCGAGCCAATCGGGGAATCAGCGCTGGAGCCGCTCCGCCGAGGCCAACTATTGTGTCCGGTCGTCCCTTCCGGCCGCGCATGACTTCCCACACCCGATAAGCCGGTTCCTGTTCCCAGGATTGAAACATTTCTTCTACCGCGACCTGAAGGGTTCTCACCGCCTCCGCCAGCACGCGTTCTGCCATTTCCCGGGGCGAACAGCCCACATCTCTCGCCAATAAGGCCATGGCCTCCTCTGCCCTGGTCTTGTCCCCAAGGTCAGTAAGATCCAGACAACGCATGGCGTCGGTAGGAGTTGGGACCGGACCGCCCAGACAATACGCCGGCCCCAGCCGCTGGGGGCCAATAAGCAGATCGGGCCCCTCCAGCCGTACTGCCGAGTCTCCCCCCAGAGGCACGGAGCGTACCGCCAAGGAGCGTATCTGGGTATAGTAGTCGTCCAACCTGACGCCTCGGCTACTCAGCAAAGGCCGACCTTCGAGGATCAGCGCCAAGTCGGCAGTGGTTCCCCCCACGTCCACGACCACCGCGCTCTCCCTGGGACCGGTCAGCGCCAGTCCCCCCAGGGTACTGGCGGCCGGGCCGGAAAACACGCTCTCCAGGGGCCGGGTACGGGCCATGTCCAGGGGGAGAGCTCCTCCGTCGGCCTTCAGCAAGAAGGCCGGCGCGGTAACCCCTCGCTGCCGAAGGGCCCTGGCCACCTCCTTCAGGAAGTCCTCCAGACGGGAACGTACCGCCAAAGTAAGGCGGGTGGTAGCGGCGCGGCGAGGGAAATTAAGCCTGCCCGCTACCCGGTGTCCTAACTCTACCTCCAACTGAGGGAAATGTTCGGCGGCAAGCCGTCCTACGGCCAACTCGTGAACCGGATTGCGAGGGGAAAACTTGCCCACCACCGCTACCTTGCCTACCCCGGCCTCTGCCAACTCCCGCAGGGCCTCCACGGCGGCTCTTTCATCCAGGCGCACGATTTCCCTACCGCGATAATCTATAGCTCCGACACAATAGCGTAGGGGAGGGCGGAAGCCGTAAAGTTCCGGATTTACGCCCGGTCCGGGCAGTAACAGGAGACCTACAGGTTCCAGCCGCCCTTGGGCAACAAGGTTGGTAACCAGCGTGGTACTGAACACCACCCGCTGGATCCGGTAAGGCTCGGTTTCTCTCAAGAGCTCGTCCAGCGCTTCCAGCAGACTATCCAGCAGAGAATCCGTCCTGGTGGGCACCTTAGCGGTCCGCCTGACGCGGCCGTCCGCGATGAGGGCTCCGTCGGTGTAGGTTCCCCCGACGTCGATGCCGATTAGCATTTGGGTTTCACCTTGCCGCGTCGATCTCCAAAAAGAAAAAATGGCTGCGGGACTAGGATTCGAACCTAGGCTACGTGGTCCAGAGCCACGCGTGCTACCGCTACACCATCCCGCAGCAGTGCCAGGCCCATTATAGCAGATAAATCCCCCGCCCGTCAATCACCCGCAATCACTCGGCCAGGAGGTACCGGCCTGCTCCCGGCATTGAAGGCCATACACCCGGGCTAAACCTCCAGAGACCGAATAAAGCCAATAGCTCGGTCCACTCGCTCCAGGGTGGTTTGCTTGCCCAATGCGGCCACAATATCGAACAGGCCGGGACCCATGGTGCGACCGGTGAGGGCGAGACGCAAAGGATGGATTATGTCCGCCGCCTTGATCCCCAACTCCGCGGCGAGGGCCCGGCAAGCCTGCTCCACAGTTGGCGCATCAAAGCTGTCTAGGCCTGCCAGCCGTTCCCGCACCCGGGCCAGCAGCTCCGCCCGGCCGGGAACGGTAAAGTGTTTCGCTACACCCTGGGGGTCGTACTCGAAATCCGAACGGAAGAAGTAGGTGCTGGCCTCGGCCACCTCCTTCAGCGTCTTCACCCGGTCCCGTACCAGACCCACCGCCTCCCGCACGCGGGGCCACTGGCTCTCTTGTTCCCGGGGGTCGACCAGCCCCAGCCTCACAAAAAAGGGTAGACTGAGGCGCGCAATCCGGTCCAGGTCCGCCCGGCTAAGATAATGTCCGTTCATCCAAGCAATCTTTTTCTGATCGTAAATGGCCGGATTCTTGGATACCCGTTCCAGGGAAAAACGCCGAACCATCTCCTCCACGGAAAGAAACTCTTCTTCTCCCCCCGGAGACCAGCCCAACAGGGCCAGGTAGTTCACTAGGGCCTCGGGAAGGAAACCCTCCTCCCGATACTCTTCCACCGAGGTGGCGCCGTGGCGTTTACTCAGCTTGCTCCGATCCGGAGCCAGGATCATGGGGACGTGGGCAAACTCCGGTAGCGGGTAACCCAGTGCCTCGTAGACCAGAACCTGCTTGGGAGTATTGGAAAGGTGCTCTTCCGCCCGGATTACGTGCGTAATGGCCATGTGATGGTCGTCTACTACACAGGCGAAGTTGTAGGTGGGATAACCGTTGCTCTTAAGGATCACTAGATCTTCCAATACGTCCGGGGAAAAGGTTACCTCTCCCCTCACCCGGTCGTGGAGAACCACCGGTTCTTCCCTCATAACCCTGAGCCTTAAGGCCGGCCGCCGGCCTTCGGCTTCAAACTGCGCCTGCTGCGACCGGGTAAGGCAGGCGCACCGACCGTCGTAGGTGGTAGGCCGGCCCGCCCGACGGGCTTCTTCCCTTTGAGCGGCCAGTTCCTCTGGAGTGCAGTAGCACTTGTAGGCCAGGCCCTGCTCCACCAACTGCCGGGCGGCCTCCTGGTAAAGGTTCAATCTTTCCGTTTGGCGGTACGGCCCGTACGGGCCGCCGATGTCCGGTCCTTCGTCCCAATCCAGGCCCAACCAGCGTAGGGAAGACAGAATCTGCTCCAGGGCCGCCTCGGTGGAGCGTTCGGTATCGGTATCGTCGATGCGCAAAATAAAGTCGCCCCCGTGATTCCTGGCAAACAGCCAATTAAAGAGCGCCGTGCGGGCGCCTCCCACGTGCAGGCTGCCGGTGGGGCTGGGAGCAAAGCGAACCCTTACCCGGGACAATATCGCTAACCTCCTTCGGCTATCCGGCGCCAAATCTCTTGGTATATCAATGCGTCCTCCGCCTGCCGGTCGGCGGATTCACAGATTACCGTGCCCTCGGCGCGCAAGGAAGCGAGGGCTTGAGCCAGGGCCTCAAAATTGGGCCCCAGACCCTCCTCCAACAGGTTCCCGTGCCGCCTTTCTCCCCCTCGGGTAAACTCGATGGGACTAAAATGAATATGTAAATCCCGCAACGCCTTCTCGCCCAGAGCCTCGGCTACCGCTTCCAACAGGCGCCGGAAGTCCTCCGTATCCGCCGGCCGACCGCCGTCCCGAGCGTAGAGGTGAGCAAAGTCCAGGGTAGGCACTATCCGGGGATCAAGCCGACACAGAGCCAAAACTTCTTCCAACGTGCCCAACTGGTTGACCTTGCCCGTTGTCTCCGGCGCCAGACGCACGGCTCTTAACTCCGGGCGATCGGTTTCCTCCAGTACCTCCTCTAATAGCCCTAAAGCCTGCCTTAGTGCGCGGCCTCGGTCGTTACCGGCGGCACCGGGATGAAACACCACCTTAGTGGCCCCCATCCAGGCTGCGACCTCTATTGATCGCCTCAGGTGCCGCCGAGTGTTTTCTCTGGTACTCCCCTCTGCCGCCAGGTTGATGTAATAGGGGCCGTGAAGAGTTAAAGCCACCCCGAAGCGGGCCGCTTCCCGTCCTATGGCGCGGGCGGTTTCTTCCTTAACGTTAATCCCCCGGCCGCACTGATACTCAAAGGCGCCAAGGCCCAGGCGGTGCAGCCAGGCCGGAACCTCCGTACTGCTCTTGCCTCCTTGAGCGTAGAAAAGCGGCGAGGCCCCGGCGGGGCCGAAACGCAACAAGGATCTCACCCCGCAGTAGGTCACTCGCAGCGGCTGAAGCCGCAGCGGCACACCAGGCACCCTTCGCTGAACTGCAGCCGAGAACCGCATTCCGGACAGATGCCCCGGCGGACTAGCTCTATGTCGTCCGCCGGATCTTCTACCGGAATCGGCCCTTGGGCCGAGTCGAGGTCTTCATGAACGGCGGCGGTGGTCTCCTGAAGAGCTTCCCGGAGTATCTCTTCCAACTTTTGACCGTCGCTGCGGGTAAGCTCCTGGGCCAGGACCCGGCCGATAATATCCGGGCAGGACTTGCCCACCAGGCTCGGGTCTTTGGCCCGCCGGCGCAAGAAGTTCGGGCAACTTACCGAGGTCAACTGGTCGATAATGGCTTCGGGAGCAATGTTGGCCCTCAGGGCCAGGGAAACCAGGCGACTTACCCCCTCGGCGAACCCCTGACAGCCTCCGGTAGAGCCGGTAGTGATGAAGGTCTCGATGATGCCTTCCTGGTCAAAGTTCACCGTAATATACATCTTGCCGCACCCGGTTTTAACCTGCTCCGTTACCCCCAAGGTGCGCTTGGGCCGCGGACGCGGGTAGGTCTTCCTGGCGGACCCGGGTTTGGCTTCCGCCTGTCCTTTTACCAGTACCTCCTCCTCCCGGCTGCCGGAGCGGTAAACGGTTACCCCTTTGCAGCCCAGACGGTAGGCCAAAAGAAATACTTCTTCCACGTCTTTCTTGGTGGCGGAGTACGGAAAATTCACCGTCTTGCTCACCGCGTTGTCGGTATACTCCTGGAAGGCCGCCTGCATACGGATATGCCACACCGGGGCAATCTCCAGGGCGGTGACGAAAACCCGACGAACGGCGGGAGGAATGTCCTCAATGTGCTGGCAGGAGCCCGTCCGGGCCACCTCGCGGAAGATAGCCTCGGCCTTGGCCGGCTCAAAGGTGCTGCGCACGTATTCTTCAAAGACCGGGTTTATCTCCAGCAATTGCTCGCCTTCCAGCACGTTCTTGGTATACACCAGGGAAAACACCGGTTCAATACCGGAGGAGGTGCCGGCGATCATACTAATGGTACCGGTAGGGGCGATGGTAGTGCAGGTAGCGTTGCGCCGACGCTGACCCTTGTAAATGCTTCGTTCTATGTTCGGGAAACTACCCCTCTCCTCCGCCAACTGCCGGCTGGTGGCATGCGCCACTTCCTGGATGTAGCCCATCACCTTGCGGGCCAATTCCACCGCCTGCTCACTGTCATAGGGTACGCGCAGCCGGAAGAGCATGTCCGCCCAGCCCATAACCCCCAACCCGATCTTACGGTTGCCCCGGGCCAATTCTTCAATGGCCGGGAGAGGAAAACGGTTCACTTCAATAACGTCATCCAGGAAGCGCACCGACCAGGTAACAACTTCACGCAGCTTGTCCCAAAGTATGCGCCCGTCTTCCACCATCTGGGCCAAGTTGATCGAGCCCAGGTTGCAGGCCTCATACGGCAGAAGCGGCTGCTCGCCGCAGTTGTGGGCATAGATCCCGTTGGCGTCGAAGGCGTTAATGCCGGGAATCCGGACGTCGTATACCTCTTCTACCCCATCCTCCTCTACGGACAGAACTGTCGCCACAAATTTTTCCCGATTTGCCCGGCGCCGGTAGGCGGCAAGCAACCGGCTCAGCCTGTCCGCCTTTTCCCTATGGCCAAAGCCGATGCGCTCGGCGAAGACCAATAGGTTGTCTCCGGAGATGACTAGCTCGTGCTGGGCTCTTGTCTCGTACTCCCGCAGCCCCCCCTTACCGTCCGGCAGGAGTTTGCGACCGGCCGGACGGCGATCCTCGTATATGGTGCTGACGATCCCCAAACGAAGAAGCATCCGCTGCACGACCCTGAGAAGTTCCAGGTCGCTTTGGGCCAGACGAATACTGAACCCCTTCCCCTGATTCCCCTGGACCGAGCCGTCGCAGTCGAAAAGACCGCGTAGAAAACCTCGATAGCCCTCGGAGGAAGCGCGCTCCAGTCGGGCAGTAATGGTCTTACTCCCCGGACGCAGGCCCAGGCGCTCGGCCAATGCTTTGAGCGAGGCCGACTTCAACCGGAACTCGTTACGGCCCTTAATTTCCATCCAGCCGTTGAAGTCCGGATGGTGAGGCAACTGAGAAGCATAACCCAGGGCCAGACGCATTACCGCGGCGGAACCGGCATCGGCTACATGGCCGGAGGCCGCCTTCTCTTGGACCCGTACCGACAGCACTGCCGTTTCCCGCTCCAGCACCCCATCGCCCACCAGCAGGCCCAAGAGATAACCCTCGCCTTCGGTAAGCTCGCCAGGCCAGCCGGTCAGGGGACGATGGTTATGCAGCAGTATCCGGTCGCCGGGCCTTAGCTCTTTGACCGGAACCCACTCGGAGCTGATCCGGTAGCGGGTGCAGTCGACCAGCCGCAAGACCCGATGATCCGGAGTCAGGCGCAGGCTATAACCCTCCCGGGTGCGCAACCTCACGACCCCTCTTACCGCCGTGCGGAAGAAACCTTCCCTGCCCGAACGGTAGGTCTTCCCGTCAACTATCGCTTCAAAAGAGCGCCCCACCAATTCATATACCTGCCGGGGGCCTTCGCTGGTCGTGACCCAGGTATCCCCGGTCACACACGGGTTGGTGGCCTCAATTTCTCCTAGCTCGGGAGTGGGGTTGCCCTGGTTCATCCGGTCTAGGAACACTATGCCCGGCTCGCCGTTGGCCCAGGCGTGTTCGACAATGAGATCGAAGATCTCACGGGCTTTGTAACGGTCGTACACCCGACCGTTGAACTTAAGCTCGTAATAGTCGTCGTTTTCCAGGGCCTGCATGAACTCCGGAGTAAGGGCCACGGAAATATTGAAGTTGGTCAGTTCCCGGTTGTCCCGCTTGCACTGAATGAATTCTTTAATGTCCGGGTGATCTACGCGGAGCATTCCCATATTGGCTCCGCGACGGGTGCCTCCCTGCTTGATAGCCTCGGTGGCCGCGTTGAAAACCTTCATAAACGATACCGGGCCGGAGGCTACCCCGCCGGTGGTACGTACCGGGCTGTTTTTCGGCCGCAGACGGGAGAAGCTAAAACCCGTGCCGCCGCCGGACTTATGGATAAGGGCGGCGTCCTTTAAGGCGGTAAAAATCTCTTCCATGCTGTCGCCCACGGGAAGCACGAAGCAGGCGGAAAGCTGACCTAACTCCCTCCCCGCATTCATCAGGGTGGGGCTGTTGGGCAGGAAGTCGAGCTCGGTCATCAAGGTGTAGAACTTCTCCTCGATGGCCGCAAGTTCTGCCTCAGACAGATCGGGGCGGAAAATCCGCTCCGCCGCCGCCACCGCCCTGGCTACCCGGCGGAACATCTCTTCCGGAGTTTCCGCTACCCGGTTATTTTCTTTCCTTAAGTACCGCTTCTCCAAAATAGTAAGCGCGTTGGGAGAGAGTTTCATGCCCGCTCCTCCTAAATTTGACCGTTATTCTCGTTGCTGCCAGAAACATCAGTACCGCTAGCACTCTATGCAACGCCACGCTCCACCCGTTAAGCCCTCGGTTAAGTCCCAACCACCCCGCGGCCCAGCTCCCCACCAGCGCCAACAGTAACGCTATCACCGCCACTCTTTCCGCCGGGTAAGGATACCGCGTTCCCCGCGCCTTGGCCTGGGCCACCCAACAGCCGCCGAAGGTGGCCAGCGACCAACCCAGCAGTCCCAGGATTTCCTCCCCCTCCGGCCAATAGGGCAAAAGTAGCGCTTCTCCGGCCGACCAGCCCAGGGCTATAATAAAAAGAGTTAACAAACCGGACAATAAAGGGCGAGACGACTTTGGTTTGGAAATCGGTGTCATCTGCAGTCACCTTGCGTCTAAGCCTGGTTTTGACGACGGCCTTGTACACAGCCTTTTCCACTTTTCCACAACTCGGAGGAAAGAAGTTCATATGAGTAGATGCAGTAAAATTTTGGTAATAAGTGCTTGCCTTTTAGGACAACCCTGTCGCTATGATGGCTCCTCCCGACTTTCTCCTCAGGTCCTGTCTCTAACTCGCCTTCTCGGCCTGCGCTGCCATCCCTTATGCCCCGAGGTCCTGGCCGGCCTACCCGTACCCCGCCTGCCAGCGGAGATCTGCGGCGGCGACGGCTACCGGGTGCTGGACGGCGTGGCGCGGGTCCGCAACTCTGCGGGTGAGGACGTAACCTCCGCCTTTCTGGTCGGCGCCGAACGCACCCTGGCAATGGTGCGGCTGCTCTGCCCGGTAGCCGTGGTGACGAAGGAGCGCAGCCCCTCCTGCGGCAAGAGGTACATCTACGACGGCAGCTTTAGTGGTCTTCTCCGGTCCGGTCCGGGGGTCACGACTGCCGCCTTATTGCGGCAGGGCGTGACGGTTTTCACCGAAGAAGAAATGGCCGCCCTCAGAAACTACCTAACCTAGCTCTCTCCGGGCAGCAAACCGCTCCGCCCTTCGTCCGCCCCCGCTACCATTATTCGGAGCCCGTTCCCGATTTCCTGCTCTTCTCGGCCAGCTCGTCGGCCACTGCTACCTGAAGGGAACGCATCCGATTGATTGCCGCGCCTAGCTCGAAGGGCCGCGGGCAAGCCAAATCCCCCGGGGGGCCGTCCCGGCGCCAGGCCAGAACTTCCAAGCCGTATCTCTGCACGTCCCCCATCACCCGGTGCACCGCCTCGGCCAAGCTTAATCGACCCGAGTACTTCTGGGCCAGGTAAAGGATGGCGGCGGCAATGGCGCGGGTCTGACTGGGGTCAACCAGTTGTTCTATATATTGAAGCTGAATGGTCTCTTCTCCGAAACGGATTATGTGCAGCCCCCGGGCCTCCACCTTGGTTTTTCCGTGCCGCAATGGGTGGAAGCTCTCGGGCAAGGGTACCCGCACCGGCACCGACCCAAAGCCCGGCCCCCCTTCCGGCCGGCGCCGGGTGGGGTACTCCCGCGCTACCTCTTTAGCGCGGCCGGTAACGTCCTGCGGTCGGTACTCGTCCATCATGATTACCGTATCGGCTACATCCAAATAATCCCCGGAGCCCCCCACTACCAAGATACTGGAAACTCCCTTTTCCTCGTAAAGCTGACGTACCTTATCGAGAAAAGGGGTAATGGGCTCCTTCTCTTTGGTCACCAACCGCTGCATGCGAACGTCTCGGATCATGAAGTTGGTGGCGCTGGTATCCTCGTCGATTAAAAGCAGCCTGGCTCCCAGCTCCAGGGCCTCCATGATATTGGCCGCCTGGGAGGTACTGCCGCTGGCTTCCTCGGTACTGAACCGTCGGGTGTCGCGGCCAAAAGGAAGGTTTTGTATAAAAGGACTAATATCTACCTTCTCTACCCGCCGGCCGTCCTCGGCGCGAATCTTTACGGCCTCGGCGATGGTAATCACCCACTCCCGGCCGTCGCCAGGAATGTGATTATACACCCCCCGCTCCAGGGCCCGCAGGAGGGTGGACTTCCCGTGATAGCCTCCGCCCACAATCAGCGTCACCCCTGCCGGCACCCCCATACCCCTTACCCGACCGTGATTGGGAGTCTCGAATTCGACCGCGAGGCTGGGCGGAGACACGAAGGCGACCGCCTGTTCGCGGGGCATGGGCAGGTCGCTAATACCGCTGCGCCGAGGCAGTATCGCCCCCTCGCCCACGAAGGCAACTAAACCCCGGCGGGGTAACTCCCGCCGGATAAACTCCGCGTCCTCGGCCAGAGCCACGTGCTCGGCAAAGGCCCGGGGATCCAGGGCGGTATAGAAAAGAGAGGCCCGTACAATGGCGGGAAGCTCTTCGAAAAACATGGCCTGCGCCTCTCGGGCCAGAACGGTGCGACCGGCGGCCGGAAGGCCTACAAACAGGCGGGCCTCAATCCAGCCCTCTCCCACGGCTACCGCCGTCCGTTCCAAGATCTCCTGCCCGCCTTCGTCAATCGCTATGAGGCCGCTGTGGCCCGTACCCCTGTGCCCCTTGGACAGTCTCCTTATGGCCCTGGCCACCTGCCGGGCCAGGAAATCGCAGGCCGCTATGCGTCTTTCCCGCCCCTCCAGCAGACGGTCCGGTATGCGGTGCCGGGCTTCGGGTACTCGCACCCGAAGGCGTGAGGGGCTGGCGAAGGGGTCCCCCTGAATGTGATCCAGGTAGAGTTCGAAGTCAGGAAAGGCGTAGCCGCCGGCGAGGGCCTGGTAAGCCTTGTAACCCCGCCCGTCAATGGCCCGCAGCCGTTCGGCCAGTCGCTCCGCACCTTGCAAACCCAATCCCCCCGTGTTGTCGCCCGGCCTACTGTTCGAGCGCCGTGCCCGGGCTCAGAACGGTTAGGAACCCTTCCGCTTGCTCAAGGCCAGATCCAACATCTCGGCCACTAGATCGGCGAAATCCATGCCGGCCGCTCGGGCTGAGTCCGGTACCAGGCTGGTTTCGGTTAACCCGGGGATAGTGTTTACTTCCAAAATCATGGGCCGGCCGGTTTCGTCCAGTTTGAAGTCTACTCGGGCACAGCCGGAACAGCCCAATACCCTAAAAGCAGAGAGGGCCAGCGCCGCAATTTCCTCCTGAAGCCGCGATTCCAGTCGGGGAGGTATCAGGTGCGCGCTTCCCCCCGGGGTATATTTGGCTTCATAATCGTAGCTTCCCTTAGCCGGTACAATCTCAATCAGCGGTAACACCCGGGGATTATCATTACCCAGTACCGGGGCGGTGACCTCCGGCCCGGGAAGAAACTTCTCTACCAGCGCCCGGGGGGTGTCCTGAAACGCTCGGGACAGGGCCTGCGCCACTTCCTCCAAGGTGCCCGCCCAATATACTCCCAGGCTCGATCCCTGGTGCGGAACCTTAACTACCACCCGGCCACGGAACTGCTGCACTAGTTCCTCGGCCAATTCCTCGGCCGACCGGCTTAGGAACTCCGCCCTCTCCACCACCCGGAAGGGAGCGGTAGGAAGCCCCGCTTGCAGCAACACCCGCTTGGCCATGATCTTATCCATGGCCAGAGCACTGGCCAATACGCCCGACCCGGTATAAGGCAGATCCAGAAGCTCCAGTAGTCCCTGTATGGTGCCGTCCTCTCCGTATTGGCCGTGAAGGGCTACGAATACCACATCTGGGCGCTCGCGCAGCAACTGGGGAATAAAATCCCCAGCGGTATCTATCTTCCAGGCGGTATAACCCTTGGCCAGCAGGGCTCGATAAATAGCCTCTCCGCTACGGAGGGAAATCTCTCGCTCCGGGGAACGGCCTCCCAGGAGAACCGCCACCCGCAGGCCTCTGGTCATTATCTTTCTCCCTCCCCCTGTGGGCGATCTACTTCTAAACCGCTCTTACTTTCTTCGAGCGGCACCCGCCGGCCGCTCGTTGATACCACCGCCACACCACTATTGCCACCAGGCCCAGGGCCAGGCCCAACCAGAGTCCGTTGGCCACCCGCAGCAGCGCTACCGTCAACGGTGTATGCACGTGGGCGAAGGTGTTAACAATCGAAGCCTGCCCTATGGCTCCTGCCACCCACAGTAAGGCCCGGTAACGGCGGTGTCCCACGTAATATCCCAGGAGCAGGGCGGGATGGCCCAGGAGAAACTCTTTGGTACGCGGCCGGACCACCAGCATCGCGTCCAACCAGCGCCGAAACTCTCGTTCCCAACCGAATACCAGGTTCACTCCCTCGTTCCCGGTTCTCACGGTATAGATATAGGCCACCCCCAGGAGTACTGCCAAACCCCCTAGTTGCCACCAAGTGACCGGAGAGGACAATTGTTTCCGGCTTCCCCCACCGCCGTGGAAAGACCACCACAAGGCCCAGCCCACCAGCAACGGCGGCGCCAAGTGGGCGACCTTAGTGCCCAAGAATTTGTCCAGACTAAGCATGAAGCCAACTTCTCCGAGAAGCCCTACCACCATTGCCGCTCCGGCCAGCGAAATCACCGTGGAGAGGCCGAAACGGGCCAGCGCCACACCCGGGCCCTGGGGCGGTGCCTTCTGGTATCGCAGCACCCCCAGAACCGGTAGACTCACCGCCGCTACCAGAGCCGCCGCCTGCCGGGCGAGTACTGAGTTGTCGGCCCAGAGCAGTACATAACCCGCCAACCCCGCGAGTCCTAATCCCCAAAGGGCCCGACGGGAGAGCCCCAACGCTTCTAGCAGCAACACCGCCGCCGCCCAGGCGCCCAAGCCCACACCAAAGAAGAGAAGCCGGGGCAAAGGGAAGGGAGTAAAAGGTTTGGCCTCCCCTGGGATAAGACCCTGTGCCATCAGCCCTTTTCGTAAGCTAACCAAATAGGCGAGGTTTCTTTCCAACAAGTCCGTGGCCGAGATTCCCGCCTCGCCGGGCAAGAAGAATCGCACTACCAGCACCCGGTGGTTACGTTCGGCAGCGGCCAAGAGGAAGCGGTCTAACGCCCGGGTAGGGGTATAACTTTTCATCTCCTCAGGGGTAAGGCTATGCACTCGCAGAGCGCGCTTACCGACCAGCCTGACCACCGTGGCGAGGCCTTTCTGTTCCGTAAACTCGATCATCCCCACCGGCAAGTCCAGGGAGCGGAGGGTTTGGGCCAAAACGGGCACGTACCGGGGATAGCCAACCACCCGGTCCTCATCGAACAGGATCAAAGCTATACGATCCCGGTACGGGGCCAAAGCCTGGACCGCCTCTCTTACGGAATCGGCGTCACCGGCCACCCAGGGTCGGAGCTGAGGAACAACCTTTAGGCCCGCGGCAGCCACCTCCTCCCAAGGGAAGAGGTCAAAGCCCAGGCCCAGGTTAAGCTGCTGAAGCTGCGCCCGGGCCAGCGGCGTCTCCACCGCCCACTGACCGTTGGCCTCAAGCAGCCGGGTCGCCAGGTGCGGCACCTTCACCGCCAACTGCTCCCGGATCTGCTCCGCCAATTGGACGTCCGGGGTGAGGAAGTAGGTCTTTTGCGGGTCCAGCTCGGACCCGGCGAGGTTCCGTTTTCCGAGTTCGGCCGACAACTCGGCGCCGGTACACAGCCGTACCGGCCCCCTATTCCAGGGGGGTTCCTGGTCGAGGGAAAAGAGCCGCGGCTCCTTCACTAGTACCGCTCCTACGCCGGCATCCTTCAGGCGGGCAAGGAAATCCTGCCGCGCCAGTCCGGTGTAGCGGCAAACCGCGTCCACCTGTTGATAGTCGAAGAGCAGAAACACGGTGCGGTTGGCGGCTTCCGCCTGCCAGCGGAAACCCGCCACCACCGTAGAGAGGAAAACGGCCAGCAATATTAGGGCCCACAAGCCGGATCTTATCGCTCGAGACAATCGGCCCTAACTCCTTTCTCGGGCATTTTTAGCTACTTCGCCACCGATAATGACTCTCCTCCCCCAACGAGTAGGCGGATTCCCGACGCCTGTGCCGCAGGTGCGACACCCGAAAAGATACCCTTACAAACACTCGCAGCGTGCCCGTTTTCCCACCACATAATCCTGGATTCAGGACCTACTCACCCGAC
This sequence comes from Neomoorellales bacterium, assembly GCA_049719955.1. GTDB lineage: Bacteria > Bacillota > DSM-521 > Neomoorellales > SLTJ01 > JANLFO01. The sequence continues at coordinate 18,480 of JBNARC010000021.1, forward strand.
ACAGCAGGCATCTTGCGCCTGAACCTCCAACCACCGGGTCATAATCATCCCGCAAACTAGTCAGCACATTAACGTTGGCAGACCAAACCCTCTTCTCGTAGTCCGGTTCTTCCGGAAGGTACCAGTGGCCTTCAGCACATACTACGTGATCGTGTAACCCAGGAACAATATGCGCCTTCCGGTAGGCCTTGTCGTTCCTTCCCGGCACTTCCAAGACCACCAAATCCCCCTCGTGGATCCCTAGCCGTTCCGCCGCCGCCGCGCTTATCTCCAGTAAGGGCTCTGGGTGGAGTTTCCTGAACGCGGGGATCTGCAAGCCCAGTCCGTGGTAGAAGGGCAAGGTTCTTGTGCCCGTTATCATAATGAAGGGGTAGTCCGTAAAGAGTGCTGGCGCACTGTAGGGGCTCGGGCTGGGCTCCTTGTACCTAGGAAGCGGGTCGTAACCGAACTTCTCTAGTATGGTGGAATAGAGCTCCACTCTCCCCGTAGGTGTCTCAAAGCCAGGCCGGCCATCGGCCCGCAGCAGTCCCCTCTCATACTTGCGCTCGAGGTTCGGACTAATAACGTACCCAGCGCGGGCAAACTCCTCAAAGCTCAGGTTCAGAGGACTTAACCTGAAATCAAGGTATTCACCATAATTTGAGAACGGCAATTCATTTATCGCTCCCAGCTTGGCTAGGATTTCGAGGAGAACCTCTCCCTCCTCCCTGGCCTCGCCGCAGGGGTGAATAGCCCTCGCTCTGGCAGCAATAAAGTTCATGCCTGCATATTCGGTGATGGCATTGGACTCTAGGAACCAGGTTACAGGTAAAACATAATCTGCCAACTCAGCAGTAGGTGTCATGAACAGTTCAAACACGACTAGGAGATCTAGCTTTCGTAGCGCCTCCGCTACCCTCTTACTGTCTTCAAGAGCGCTTACGGGGTTGGAATTAGTTAGAAAGGCCTTGACCGGGTACGGCAGGCCGGTAGTCATGGCCTTGATAACGTCCGCCGGGTGCGGAGAAGGCAGCCCCGCGGCGGCCGTTATGGCAGAAGGGCCGCATAGGAGAGGGAATTTATCCGCGCTGAGCTGTCTCTTCAGCAGTTCCGGGGGTAGACCTACTCTTTCGGTTCGCGGAGGTATCTTTATCATGTTGCCTCCAGTCTGGTCCACATTACCGGTGAGTGCCAACAGGAGCCCCAAGCACCTTATGGCGTTAACCGAATTACCGCTCATGGCCAGGCCAATGAAGGTAAAAATAGCCGTAGGCTTATTAGAGGCAATAAGCCTGGCCGCTTCAATAATATCCTGCTCACTTAGCCAGCATATCTCCGCCACTCTCCCTGGTGGATACTCCTCTACATGTTTGGCCAATGCTTCGAAACCGAAGGTCCAGTCCTCTACGAAGGCTGTGTCGTAAAGCTTCTCCTTCACTATGACATTCAGCATGCCCAAAGCAAGCGCCACATCGGTGCCCGGTCTCAATCTCAACCATAGGTGAGCCCTCTGAGCCGATCTTGTTGGACGGGGATCTATCACTATCAACTTCGCCCCAGCCCTTCGCGCCCGCTCCACAGCCAGGTTCCTTGCCGGGTTGGTCTCCGGCGGATTAATGCCCCACAGCACGACGGTGCGCGTCTTATCGGCTTCTTCCTCTGAGAGATTGGGAAAGGTCACCAGCCGTCCAAAGGTCAGTACGTCCGCAATTAACTGCGGGGTAAAGCAGACGTGGTGGTCGTGCCGGAAGAAGTTCGGAGTGCCTATAGCTTTGGCAAAGGCCTGCCAGATTGTCACGTCTTTAGGGGGTAGAGACTGGACGCAAACCGACTCCGCTCCATAACGACGCATTACTTCTCCTAGCCTGAGAGAGATATCCCTAATTGCTTCATCCCAAGACACCCTTTCCCACCTTTGGGATCCCCTTTCTCCCACTCTTCTCAGGGGGTACTTTATCCTAGCAGGATGATGAGCAATGTCGAGTGCGACCCGCCCCTTGAAACACAGGAAGCCCCGCGAAAGGGGATGGTTGGGGTCACCTGCCAATTCCATGCCGGTTTCGGTCTTTCGAACTATCATTCCACAACCGTTGAGACATAATTTACAAGTAGTTCTTACTACGTCATTGCCCGAAACGACGCACCCATTTGCTAACCGCACGCATCATCCCCCCAAAATCTGCCCCCAAGCCCATGATTGTAGTATCTACACACCCGGCACTCTAATTGGTTAGGAGGCCAATGGGTGACTAACCCGGACATAAAAAGCCCTCCTCGTCATGAAAGCAGATCCTTGGAGGAGGGCTAATCCGCGACACCTTCAAGAAATTGGCTGGCAGGGGCGGCAGGACTTGAACCCGCAACCAACGGATTTGGAGTCCGCTACTCTGCCAGTTGAGCTACGCCCCTGCACCGCCTATATTATAGCACTCTTCGACCTATCGCACAAGCCCGATAACCGAACGATCTTATGGCCACTGGCCGTTATTTCTCCTCGGCCTGCCGGGCGGCTCGGGCCTGCTCAATGATCTTGTCGGCGATATTCGCCGGGACTTCCTCGTAGTGGGCGAACTCCATCTTAAACGAGCCCCGACCCTGGGTTATGGACTTGAGGTCAATGGCGTACCGGTACATCTCTGCCAGCGGCACCAGGGCGCGAATCACCTGGTGTTTGCCGTCCGGCTCCATACCCAGAATACGACCCCGCTTGCTGTTAAGGTCACCGATAATGTCGCCCATGAACTCCTCCGGCACCCTGACCTCTACGTTCATGATGGGCTCCAGCAGCACCGGCTTGGCCTGCTCCATAGCCTTCTTGAACGCGAGGCTCGCGGCTATCTTAAAGGCCATTTCCGAGGAGTCTACCGGGTGATAGGAGCCATCCACCAGGGTAACCTTAATATTGGTCACCGGGTAGCCGGCCAGAATACCCTCTTGCATGGCCTCGCGGATACCCTTTTCCACCGCCGGAATGTACTGCTTGGGTACCGCCCCGCCGAAGATAGTTTCGTTAAACTCGAAGTCTTTGTCCGGCAGCGGGGCCATATCGATGAACACATGCCCGTACTGGCCGTGACCGCCGGTCTGCTTCTTGTGCTTGCCCTCTATGCGGTTGACGGTAGAGCGAATGGTTTCTCGATAAGGAACCTTAGGCGCTTCCAGGGTTACCCCTACTCCGAACTTGCGCTGTAGCCGCTCCACGGTGATGTCCAGGTGCATCTCGCCCATACCGGTAAGGATGATTTGCTTGGTTTCGGTGTTCTTCTCCAGCCGCAAGGTGGTGTCCTCGTCCATTAGCCGGGCCAGGGCATTGCTGAGTTTGTCCTCGTCTCCCTTACTCTTGGGCACCACCGCTACCGGCAGGGCGGGTTCGGGAAAGTCTATGCCTTCCAGCTTCTGGGGGCTCGCCTTCTGCGTAAGAGTGTCTCCCGTAGCCGTGGCCTGTAGTTTGGCCACGGCGGCGATGTCACCGGGTCGGACCTCCTCAACCGGATCCTGGTTCTTCCCGCAGAGGGTGAATACCTGTCCTATTCTTTCCTCTACTTCCTTATTGGCATTGTATACCACGCTATCCGGCCGGAACACTCCCTGATAAACCCGGAACAGGTTCAGCCGGCCGACGTAAGGGTCGGTGAGAGTCTTGAACACCAGGGCCGCCAGGGGCCGACCCGCCAACTCCTCCTCTGTGGCCCCGGCCCGATCCAGCGGCGAGGGAACCAAGGTAAGGATCTGGTCCAGAAGCAGGTCTACGGCCAGGTTCTGCAGAGCGGAGCCACACATCACCGGTACCACCTTGGCGGCCAACACGCCCTTGCGCAGGCCCACCTTAATCTCTTCTAACGATAACTCCTCGCCGTCCAGGTAGCGGGCCAAGAGTTCGTCATCGTTTTCCGCTGCCGCCTCGATCAGCTTCTCTCGGTAAGAGTCTAGTTTATCCGCTACTTCGGCGGGAACCTCTCCCGGCTCGGTCTTGCCGTCGCGGTAGTAATAGGCTTTCTTCTCCAGAACATCCACTACGCCCTTAAAGGTTTCGGCCGCCCCGATGGGAAGCTGAAGCGGTACGATGTTAGCGTCGGTAAAGGAATTCTGCATCTGCTCCAGTACCCGGTAAAAATTGGCATTTTCCCGCTCCATCTTGTTGATAAAAGCCAACCGCGGCAAGCCCTGCTTGGCGGCAAACTCCCAAACCACCTCGGTCTGAACCTCTACTCCCGCAACGGCGCAGACCACCACCAGGCCGGCGTCGGCTACCCGCAGGGCGCTCTTCACCTCGCCGATAAAATCCGCGTATCCCGGCGTGTCCAGCACGTTTATCTTGTAACCCCGCCACTGACAGGGCGCCAGGGCGAGGGTGGTGGTCACCTTACGCTTGATTTCTTCGGGAAGATAGTCGGTGGTGGTAGTTCCGTCGTCCACTCGGCCAAGTCTCTTGGTGGCCCCGCTGTTGAACAGCATGGCCTCGGCAAGAGAGGTCTTTCCTGCTCCGCCGTGGGCGATAAGGGCCAGGTTCCTCACCTTTTCACTGGGATAGACCTGCATGACACTCCTCCTAACCCGAGATTCTGCCCCAAACCTAAGTATAAGTTAGTCAAGAACTCTGGAAAACCCTTTTGGATCCCGTAGGTTTTTCCCTTTGCCATTATTTTAATAACCCGGTCCCGAATCGCATATAAACTAGGGGTGAACGCCGGTGAAAAGGCCTACCTTCGCCCGGGGAGCGTTGATGCTCCTTCTGGTCAACCTGTTCACCCGGCTATTGGGTTTCACCTACCGGGCGCTGGCGGTACGCCTTCTGGGCGCAGAAGGCATAGGCCTTTACGAAATGGTTTTCCCTTGGTACGGCCTGGCTCTGGTATTGACCACCGCCGGCTTCCCTTTGGCCCTGGCGCGTATCACCGCCGAAGCCACTGCCCGGGCCGAGTGCCGGCGGGCACAACTGGCCTTTACGGCAACTCTTCTCACTGTATCCGTCGCCGGAGCCGCGTCGGCGCTTGCCTTTCACCGATTTGCCCCCGATTTGGCCCGCTACCTCCTTCCCGACCCCCGCACCGAGACGGTGTTAACCGCCATTGTTCCCGCCTTGGTGGTGGTACCAATCGCCTCCGCCTTTCGGGGGTGGTTTCAAGGCTTGGGGCGACTGGATCTACCGGCCGCCGCCCAGGCGGCAGAACAAGTGAGCCGCGTACTTCTGGGCCTGTATCTGGCGGCACGGCTTCTCCCCCGAGGTTTGGAGGCGGCGGCTTCTGGATTGGCCTGGGGAATGGTAGCCGGGGAAATGGTGGGGTTGGGCTGCCTGCTGCTGGCCTATCGGCGAATAAGCCCACTCCCTGAGGGTGGTGCCGCCATTAATTCCGGTCTGATTGGTATCTGGTTAGAGCTTTGGCGCCTTGGCTGGCCGGTAACTTTGGGCCGGCTGGTAGCCTCCACCACCCTGACCCTGGAGGCGGCTCTCATTCCCCAGCGCTTGCAGGCAGCCGGTTATAGTCTGCGACGGGCAACGGAGCTCTACGGCCAGTTCGCCGGCGTGGCCATGACCTTGCTCCTGCTTCCTACGGTGTTGACCCTATCCCTGGCTACCACGGCGGTGCCGGCCGTAGCCGAAGCGGTAGCCCGAAACCACCGGGGCTTACTCAACCGAAGGATTAACGACTCCCTGCGTCTTTCCCTACTGGGAGGCCTTCCCTTCGCCGTGACCTACCTTCTCTTCCCCCACCAGCTTGCCGCCTTTCTCTTCGATCAGGCCCGCGCCGGAGCCCCCCTCCGGGTGCTGGCCGCCGGCGCGGTGTTTATCTACTTGCAGCAAACCAGCACCGGAATTCTACAGGGTTTGGGCCGGCCCGATTTGGCCACCCGGAACTCACTCCTGGGAGCAGGGCTCTTGCTGGCCGGAGTGTACTGGCTTACCGCCCTCCCCGAGGCCGGACTGCAAGGCGCCGCAATGGCAGTGGTACTTTCCGCCGTAGCCGGCTGTTATCTCAACCTGCGAAGCATTGCTCGCCTAACCGGAACCTTCCTTTCCGCTACGGTGGTGGTCAGAGCGGTCGCCGCCGGGACGGTCATGGGAGCCGTGGCCCTTTGGATCTATCGGTTTCTTGACCCCTCCTTGTCCTCGGTGGTCTCCTTATTTGGCGCCCTGGTGCCGGCCACTATGGCGTACCTTCTGGCAGCTCTGTGCACCGGAGTTCTCTCCTACCACGACCTAGTCCGTCTTCTCCGGCGGCCCCAGTAGCGCGCTTTCCAGGTCCGACCCCAGCCCCCACCCCTTCAGCTCTTCCACCAGCCGGTAATCGGTGAGGTCGAAATGAATGGGTGTAATGGTTATTTTGCCTGCGGCCAGCGCGGCCACATCCGTGCCGGCCAGCTCGGTATCGTCTTGGATATCGCCCGCTATCCAGTAGTAGGGCCGACCGCGCGGATCCTCGCGGCGGTGCACGGCATTAACATAGCGCCGCCAGCCTAAGGTGGTAATCTCCACTCCCGCTATCCGTTCCGGCGGGAGGTTGGGCAAGTTCACGTTTAGCAAAGTATGGGGTTTCACCCTCAGGTCGAGAAGTCGACGACACAAGAGGGCGGTGAAATCGGCGGCAAAGGGAAGCAGGGCGGGATCTTCGCCGTCCAAAGACACAGCAATAGAGGGTACCCCTTCAATGGCCCCTTCCAGGGCGGCGGAGACCGTGCCCGAGTAAAGCACGTCGGTGCCGAGGTTGGGACCCAAATTGATACCGGAGATCACCAAATCGGGTGGCTCGGGCAACAATACTTCCAGGGCCAACTTCACACAATCGGCGGGTGTACCGTTTACCGCCCACACGGGGTCGGTAGCGCCGTCAAGCATCACCCGGTTAGCCCTTAGTGGTCGGTGTAGGGTAATACTATGACCGCAGGCGCTACGCTCGTGGTCGGGAGCCACTACGTATACTTCGGCCTGACGGGAAAGCCGCTTTCTCAATACGTGCAGCCCTTCGGCCAGCACCCCGTCGTCGTTACTCAGGAGAATTCGCATGGGTCTTGTCCTTATGCTCCCTTAATGAGGGCCATGGCTTCTGACCGCGTGGCCTGGTTGGTACGGAAGAGGCCGCGTACCGCCGAGGTAACGGTTTTGGCTCCCGGCTTCTTTATTCCCCGCATAGTCATGCACATATGCTCGGCCTCTACCACCACCAGTACGCCGCGGGGCTCCAGCCCCATTACCAGAGTGTCCGCTATTTGGGAAGTCAGGCGCTCCTGCATCTGGGGCCGTTTAGCCAGGACTTCCACCACTCGCGCAATCTTACTCAGACCAGTAATACGCCCTTTGCGGGGAATATAGGCCACGTGCGCCCACCCGTAGAAGGGTAGAAGATGATGTTCGCACATGGAGTACAGAGGAATGTCCTTAACCAATATCATTTCTTCATGTTCTTCCTCGGTAAAGATCGTGTTCAGAACGGAGAGGGCATCGGTCTCCAGGCCCTGGAAAATTTCCGCATACATCTTGGCCACTCTAAGGGGGGTGTCCCTCAGCCCCTCCCGCCCGAGGTCTTCCCCCAACCCTTCCAGTATGAGGCGCACTCCTTGCTCTATCTTGCTAACGTCCAAAGGGCATCGCTCCTTGACCGGCGCTAACGGTTTCTCCTCATTGCTCTTCCTCAGCACGCGACCGGCGGCAGTCTCCGCAAAAACCGTAGAATTTTAGGTGATGGTCCACTACCTGAAAATCCATTTTGCGGGCGATAAGAGTTTCCAGCGTTTCCAGAAGATCGTCCTCGAACTCTAATACCCGGCCGCACTGCAAGCAGATAAGGTGATGATGGTGGTGCACGGCCTCGTCGTTAAGCTCGTATCGGCTGCGGCCGTCGTCAAAATGCATTTTCTGTAGGATGTCCAAATCGGCCAGTAGCTCCAGGGTTCGGTATACCGTGGCCAGCCCGATTTCCGGATAGCGCTGCTTGACGATATTGTAGATCTCCTCCGCGCTCAAATGACGTTCCGGGTGCTCCACCAGCACCTCCAGAATCACCTGACGTTGCGGAGTGAGCTTGTAGTCATGTTCGTGGAGTTTACGCCATATAAGTTCCAAGGCCGGCTGGGGCACCATAACTACCTCCCTACCACGTCTGCCCCTATGCTCCCATTATAGGCCAGCCCGCGATTCGGCGTCAATTTCTCCTGATCGAGGGCGCTAACTGGCCATGGTTTCCCATTTGCCGCAGCGGTCTCCCCAACGGGCCACCACTTGTTCGCCCATGTATATATTGATTACCTCGCAACAGTTAGAGCACCCCTTGCACTCGAAGCTGGAGGCCCGAAAATCCATGTCGCTGACCTTAAAGCCCCGAAAACTAGTTTTGTCTCGGTGACGCATGGCTTCCTGGGCCAGTAGCGCCGCGCCGATGGCGCCCATAACGTTGAAATAGGGGGGCACGATAATCTCCATTCCCAGGGCCTTGGCGAAGGCCGCCCTCAGTCCCAAATTGGCCGCCACTCCCCCCTGAAAGACCACGGGAGGCAGGATTTCCTTGCCCTTGCCCACGTTATTAAGGTAGTTTCTTACCAGGGCCTCACACAGGCCGGCGATTATGTCCTCCAGATTATGCCCCATTTGCTGCTTGTGGATCATGTCCGATTCGGCAAAAACCGTGCACCGGCCGGCGATGCGCACCGGCGATTTGGCCTTGAGGGCTAAGGCTCCGAACTCTTCAATGGGGATGTTCAGCCGGGCAGCCTGTTGGTCTAAGAAAGAACCGGTTCCGGCCGCGCACACGGTGTTCATGGCGAAGTCCACCACTACCCCGTTTCTCAGGATAATTATCTTGGAGTCCTGGCCGCCAATCTCGAATATGGTCTGGCAACCGGGCACCATCCGGGACGCCGCCACCGCGTGAGCGGTAATTTCGTTCTTGATCACGTCTGCTCCCACTATGGCCCCAGTAAGGGTACGCGCACTGCCGGTGGCTCCCACCCCCAGAACCCTTACCTCCGGCGGCAACTGCTCCGCCAACATTCTTAGACCTTCCTTTACCGCCCGAATGGGCTGTCCCTGGGTGCGGATATAAAGGCTGGCCTCTACCTGTCCTTCAGGGTCTAGAAAGACCAGATTGGTGCTCACCGAGCCTACGTCGATGCCGAGGTAGCCTTCCACTGGTTATAACACCCTCCAATTGTAGCGGTAGCCAGCATACTTTTCGACACCGGGGCGCCAAACCCTCCAGGTCTAGCCGGTAGGCGACGGGCATACAGTAAAACCAGAATTCCCAAGGGGGGAGAAGAATGCCCGAAACCGCAGGAGGGCCTGCCCGATACCGGGCGGTATGGAGGGGAGTAGTAGTAGCCCTGGCGACCATAATGGTCCTGGGCCTTCTGCTGGGACTTGTCCTCTGGCTTACTCCCCTGCCGGAGCTGTATCTAGATAGTTACGTGCTGGCGGTACTCACCATAGGCATCTTCCTGGGTGCCTTTTCCGCCGCCCGGTATGCGGGTTGCCGGGGCATCTGGCACGGCGTCTTGGTAGCGGCCCTGGTGCTGCTAATAATGGTGGTTCTCACCTGGTTGGGCCCCTGGAAACTTTGCCTTAGCGTGTTGGTCCGATTCCTGGTGGCCGGACTGATTGCCGGGGTTCTGGGCGGGATAGTAGGCGTTTCCTGGCGCTAGCTTACTTGGCTTCTTCCCAGTGTCCGTATATCCGGGTCACCAGCCAACCCTCTTTAGCTTTGACCAACTCTACGGTTACTGCCGTTTCCCTTTCTGCCCAGGTAAGCGGTCGCCAGAGCACGTCCGCCTGAACCCAGGCGTGTTCCTGGCCCTGGATGAGGTCCCGGATGTGCAGAACCAAGTACACACCTTTAACCGCCTGGGCCCAGTCCTGCTGCAAAGCGCTCAAAATTCCCCGGGATACCAGCAAACTCCAGTACTGGGGTTCGGTAAGTCGGCGCATGGTTAACCAGTCACCGTCGTTGATTGCCTGGTAGAATTCGGCAGTTATTTCGGCGGCGGACCGACTATCAATGCGCGCTACCCGCCACTTCTCATCCGCCCACTCCAGGAACACGGTCTGTACGGTGTTCGGCGGCCGCCCCACCCCTCCCTTCCACTGAGCTTCTCCCAACGCCCAGGCGGTACCCTTTTCTTGCTTCACGTCAAAGGCTCGGACCAAGAATAAGGAGAAGGCCAGGCTTGGATCTTGCCGTCTCCGCTCCTGCCACTGCCGCAATTGCCCGCTTTGCCGGAGATAGTCCCATAGCGCCGGGGTACAGTAGCTACGGGCCGTTTCCCAATCGTTGGCTGCTAGGGCGTTGTAGAACCGGTATATGGTGTTAAAGGGAGCGGTGCTACCCGCTCCCACCGCCATCCCTTGAACCGGCACCCCCGGTTCGGGCCGACACCACCATAATAAGTAGGCCAGGGCCAGAGCCCCGGCGGCCAAAGCGAACAGCCACGGCGTCCACCGCGCGCGCATTGGTCCTCCCCCTCCCCCTTTCTAGTTTAGTAGGCTAGAGGAGGCGATAGACCGGAATCTGTTAACTTGCCCGGCCGGGCAGCCTTAGGCCTGACCCAGCACCCGCTTCAACAACCTCCGCAAAAGCCCAGGTAGGGGTATAAAGTACACCCGCACGAGCGTCACCTCGCCTTTGGTTTCGGTTCTTACTCTTATACTATTGACCCTTAGAGGGGAATGTTACCGTGTTTTTTCTGTGGACGGCTCTCTCGCTTTCCGCGCAGGGCCTCTAGGGCTTGGACGAGATAAAGCCGAGTTTCCCCGGGATCAATGACTGCATCCACGTAACCCCGGGAGGCGGCGGTATAGGGGTTGGCAAACACCCGCCGGTATTCTTCGGCTTTCTCCTGCCTGGCCCTTTCCGGATCGGGTGCCGAGGCGATCTCCCGACGGAAAATTATATCCGCCGCGCCCTCCGGTCCCATCACCGCAATTTCCGCCTTGGGCCAGGCGAAGACCTGATCTGCCCCCAAAGCCCGCGAGCACATGGCCAGGTAAGCGCCACCGTAGGCCTTGCGGAGAATAACCGTAATCTTGGGTACCGTAGCCTCGGCATAGGCATATAGCAACTTGGCCCCGTGCCGAATAATTCCGCCGTGCTCCTGGTGTTTGCCGGGAAGGTAGCCGGTGGTATCTACCAAGGTCAAAAGCGGAAGGTTAAAGGCATCGCACAGGCGCACGAAGCGCGCCGCCTTGTCGGAAGCATTGATGTCCAGGCAGCCGGCCAGAAATCGCGGCTGGTTGGCAATTACCCCTATGGGGTAACCGTTCAGACGGGCAAAAGCGCAGACCACGTTGGTAGCGTAGTCGGCCTGTACCTCCACATACTGGCCGGCATCCACCAGCCGCGTAATTACCGTGCGTACGTCGTAGGCCCGTTTGGGGTCATCCGGCACCAGGGCTGCCCAATCCTGCCCATCGGCCGAAGGCGGCACGGGTGTGGCGCGAGGCGGCTCTTGGCCGCTGTGTGAGGGAAGGTATCCCAGAACCCGGCGCACCAGCGCCAGGCATTCCGCTTCGGTTTGGCAGAGAAAATGGGCTACCCCGCTTCGGCTGGCATGCACCTGGCCGCCTCCCAGATCATCGGGCGAGATCTCTTCCCCGGTAACCGCCTTTACCACCTGCGGCCCGGTAATAAACATCCGCGAGAGGCCATCTACCACGAACACCAGGTCGGTAAGGGCGGGAGAGTAGACCGCTCCTCCGGCGCAGGGACCCAAGATTACGGAGATCTGGGGAATCACGCCGGAAAGGTGGGTGTTGCGGCGAAAGATTTCACCGTAGCCGTTTAGGGCGTCTACTCCTTCCTGGATGCGGGCCCCGCCGGAATCATTAATGCCGATTATCGGCGCGCCGGCTTTGGCCGCCAGGTCCATGACTTTACAGATTTTCTGGGCGTGCATCTCCCCCAGTGTTCCCCCTAGGGCGTTAAAGTCCTGGGAGAAGACGAAGACCGTACGGCCGTCAATGCGACCGTACCCGGTCACTACTCCGTCACCGGGTATGTCCACCTGACCCAGACCGAAATTGGTACAGCGATGGGTAACGTTACGGTCGATTTCCACGAACGTCCCGAAATCCAAAAGCAGGGCCAGCCTTTCCCGGGCGGATAATTTTTGGGGCCGAGACCGACCGGCCTCCGCTCCCCGAACGGGCGTTGTTTCCACCCTTTGGCTTGATGGGCTCGATGATAACCGATGCTCGGGTAGGGACACCCGGCTCACCTCCGGGGTTAGCCTTTGGCAAAAGGTACCGTTAAAATTATATCACCTAGTATCATTACTTAGCCATAATTTACGACCGAAAATGCTCGTATCCCTGCCTCAAAGTCTCGCGGGTGCCTCCCCGGACTAGCGTTAAACCGGCTTCGGCCGAAAGAACGGTGCCCACCTTGGACACGGGGCTGCCGCAAGCATCCAGAATCCGTTGGCGCACCGCCGGGTACTCCGACGGCCTTACGCTAAACAACAGTTCGTAATCCTCCCCTCCGTAAAGGGCCCATTCAACCGGGTCCTTTCCGTGCCGTTCGGCCACCTCTCGCGTCCAGCGAGAGATGGGGAGATGGTCGGCGTAGATTTCTAGCCCCAACTTGCTGGCCGAGGCGATTTCCCAGGCTCCCCGGGCCAACCCGTCGCTAAGATCTATTACCGCGCCCACGCCTCCACAACCGGCCAGTATCCTGCCCTCCCTTATGCGTGGACGGGGCAAGAGGTGCCGGGCCCGGACCGAGGCCCGGGCGGCGCTGCCCGCGGCTAGAGGTCTCTCCAGTTCCTCCAGCCCCGCAGCGGAAGCTCCCAAATCACCGGTGACTACCAGCAGATCCCCCGGTAAGGCCGACTGTCGACTCAGTACCTTTTTCGGTTCGACCTCGCCCAGCAGGGTGATGGTTACCGTCATCACCGGCGCGGCCACGGTATCCCCGCCGATTATAAACGCCCCCCATTGCCGGGCGCACTGCTCTAACCCCTCATAAAACCCGTCTACCCAGTCGGCGGACAGTTCTCCAGGAAGGCCAAGCGCAACCAAAGCAAAAGTGGGGCGGCCGCCCATGGCGGCGATGTCGCTCAGGTTGACCGCCAGGGCCTTATAGCCTATCTGCCACGGCTCGGCCCACTCCCGGCGAAAATGCACCCCCTCCACCAAGGTATCGGTAGTGGCCAAGACCAGGTGCCCCGGAACCACGGTGAACGCCGCGGCATCATCTCCCGGACCCACAGGCAGGGCGGTCGGGGGTAAGCGATCCAGCAAGCGTCTCAGCAGGGCTACCTCACCGAGCTGGCTAACGGTGAACCTCATGCAACCCCTCCACTTTCGGCACCAAACCGGCGGCCACCAGCCGCGCTGCCAAACTGGGAACGGTAAGCTGCCTCAACTCCTCTCCCCACAAAGCGGTGAGAACCGCTTCCCAGACGTTAGAAGCCCAGGAGTAACCGCCCACCGCAGGCATAGTGGTGACAATTCCCGCCGCGCCGCGCTCCCTAAGCAGGCGCTCCTCCTCCGGCCATAGGCTGTTGACCAGCACCACCCGGCCCCGCAGATCCGCCGGCAGGCGGTGCAGAACTAAATGTAAGTCCCCCGCCAGAACCGCCACCGGCGGTAATCCCCGGCCGATTCTTCCCGCACTATTTTGAGCCGCACCCAGAGGATAAATCCAAGTCAAGGGGACCCAACGGATGCCGGGAAGGAGGAGACGGGCAAGGCCGGAAAACCGGGGCAGAGAGAGAAAAGGACCTGGGAGGTGTAGAGCAAAAAAGAGGTCTCCGGCCAGTACGCGGGCCCCCCGCCGATACATCTCTTCTGCCAGTCCAAAGCGGTCCAGCACCGACGCCACCAGTACCGGGGTGCCGGCCCACCGGAAACCCCGCTCCTCTTCGAGGTAAACCACCACCCACCGCTCCAGAGTATCCTTAAGAAGGGACCCGTCTACCAGGGGGGTTTCCCGCACCAGGCACCGCACGGCCTGGGCTTGGGGAACGGGGAAGCAACGGTTCCCCACCCGGTAGGCGAAGTTCATCCCCCCGAGTCCAATAGCGTCTACCCTGCCGTCCAGCTCTCGCAAGTGGGCCTTCAGCCGCCTTAGATCGCCATCACAACCTATCCGTCGGACTTCGATTTCCTGCCCGAAAAGCTCGAGCCGAACGGTGAAGTTCCGGCGAGAGGTACCCAGACTGACGCTGACCGCCCGCTTCAACGAACACTCACCAGCACGAAGCGCCGCCGGGGGCCGTCGAACTCGCAAAAGAAAATACCCTGCCAGGTGCCCAGGGCCAGGCGTCCGTCTTGCACCGGTATCAGGGCGCTATGCCCCACCAGCAAGGACTTGACGTGAGCGTCGGCATTACCTTCTCGGTGCTCATAAGGGCCGTTTCGCGGAACCAGCCGAGAAAGGGTGCTCAAGAGATCCTGCTTAACGTCCAGGTCGGCGTTTTCGTTAACCGTTATTCCGGCAGTAGTGTGGGGTATGTAGAGATAACACACTCCATCCCGTACGCCTGCCCGCCGCACGGCCTCGCTCACCAAACGGGTAACGTCCACCAACTCCTCTCGGGCGTGGGTCTCCACGGTTATCTTCTGCCACACCTTCAGGTCGCCCCTTCGCGAGGAATTACTTGAGGGGTAGATCCGGCGGAACCTGGCTTCGGCCCGAAGCGGTATTGACCAAGTAGGCCGCCGCCAGCTGAGCCAACGTGGCGCAATCCTCTAAGGACAGGTAGGCCGACACCGCCCGGTCGAACAGCACCGTAGCATTGGCCGGAAATTCCTCGTCGCCCTGCCAAAGCACCACTGCCAAGTCAACCCGGGGCAGGACCGGCAGAGCGTAGGCCGCATCGCCCATGGCCAGAGGCTGTCCCCCTAGGGCTTCCGCGGCTCGGGCCAGGGCCGCCAGGTCCGACCCGAAACGGGCGATCAGCGGTCGCACGCAGCGTTGCCGAAAAGGCTGAAGATAGATATGCCCGCCGGGAATCTGGGCAAAACCTATCCATTGCCTTTCCGGCGGGGCCCCGCTGGCGGTAACCAGGTAATGCAGTATCAGGATCTGCTCCCGCCGGGAGAGCGGAGGGCCGGTCTCGGCCCGAACCTCGCCTTGAGGGTGAGCTACCAGTACCGGGCGCCGGAAGTACACAAGCCGCATCAGGGAGGGCGGCACCAGTTCGGCTCCCGCCCTTACCGCCATGGTCGCCGGATCGGCCTGAGAGAAATCCTGTTGAGCTTTGATCCAGGCGGCACCAAGATTAATCTCCATGACTAACCTCTCTCCGGATACCGCTCAAATAGTAGCGGTTACCTCCGAGATGATGAATGGTAGCGGCCTCAGGCAGGTCTTTCCAGTAATCGGAAAAAAGCTCGGGTTGCACGGTAGCTGCCACTACCTGCCCTACGAATAAGGTGTGATCGCCCACGGGATGGCGCGCCACTACCCGGCATTCCAGGTGCGCCAAACACTCCTCAATGAGGGGAGCCTTAATCTTTCGAGCAGGCACCGGGGTTAGTCCGGCCTTTTCAAACTTGTCCAGCTTGCGCCCGGTCACGGTGCCGCAAAGGTGCACCTTTGAAAGCAGGTCCACCCCGGGTACGTTCACGGCAAACTCACCGCTGGCGTCTATGAATTCGTGGGAAAGGTGACCGGTAGCAATAGACACGCCAACCAACGGCGGCCGGGCGGACAGCGGAGTCTGCCAGGCCACGGTCATGACGTTGCGCCGCTCGCCCAGAGCGCTAGTTACCAGTATCACGCAACCGTGGTTTATCAAGCGGTGAGCACTCTCTAAGGTAACCTCAACCTTCAACTCCATCCCTCCGGACGCGCCTAATTTCTAAACTGGATTATAGCTTTCGCTAAGGCATCGGTAAACGCTCCTTATTCAGTACCGCCCGGCTAACCAAGTGGTGGCAATATGCTTGCCGGGTTGGAGCCAAAACAGAGTCAAAAAGGGTTCGGAGAGAACTTCCGACCCCCGAACCCCCTAATATTCTCCTGGTAGGCCCTCGGGGACTCGAACCCCGGACCCGCTGATTAAGAGTTACCCGAGGCGTAACGGTTAGAAATGGTTCACTTTGGCTCAGGCCTTGTGCTGCGGCCGTTACGAGTATCGGATTTCTGGTGAGGGGGGATCTGCCAGGCGCTTTTCGGGTTGCTTTTGCAGTACGGATTGCAGTAGTACGGCAAGCCTGAGACTTCGCCCCCTAAAACAGGGCAAGGCGGACTTTGCTCTCCCAAGCTCGACAACTTAGCCACGACGGCGACCTGTTCGGTACTGACCGGTCGTGGTGGCCGGGCTACAAGGACTCGAATATCATGTTTGCTTGGGCGTGCCCGGCAGGACTCGAACCTGCGGCCCACGGATTAAGTCCGACCAGAAAGTACCGGCAGAGTGATGTGGGAATGGCTGGGTGCCATTGTGTCGAGTGTCAATCCGCAAATTAAACTGCCTCCCGATTCTCAGAGTGGGTTGCTCGGAT
>JBNARC010000022.1:0-30703 GCA_049719955.1 Neomoorellales bacterium
AAGCGGGCCGCTGGGCCGGTGTGGGAGTGCGCCTGGCCCGGGCCCGCGGGTGGGGGGGCTTCCAGGCCCTTTTCTACTGCCACCGGGCGGTGGCGCTCCTTAAAATGGGGCGGACGGCCGCGGCCGCCCGCTGCCGGAGCCGGGCGGCGCAGACCGCTGACCCGGCGGACCGATGGGTCCCCGCCTGGCTGGCCCGGGTGGACGGCCTTTTGGCCCTGGCGCAAGGCGACAGGGCTGCCGCCGAAGGCTTCCTCGAGGAAAGCCAGCGGCGCTTTCTGAAGATCGGCAGCCGCTACGACGCCCGCCAGGTCGGCGCCGACCTTATCCGTCGGGTGCCCGCCTGATCACCGCCGGTTCTATTTTCGGAGTGTCCGCAGTTTCCCCTTGGTAGTGCCTCCCGTTGGTTCGGATCCCAGGCGCCTAAGTTTTCACGTTTCTTTGACGGTAGCAGGGTAGCATTGGGATAGCACCTAACAAAGGAGATGGGCAATGGTGCTCCGCCTGCCGGCTACCCGAAGGTTGGCCCACCGTGTGCTTGCGGTGTGGTTAGGCTTGGTCCTGATAGCGAGTACCGGCTCGTACTTACCGTTAAGGGCCGTACCGTCGGGCACCGCCTACGCTTCCACCGGCCCGCCTGAGGTGCTGGATGTGCTCCCGGCCGAGGGGGAAACCGTCCGGGGTACGGTGGCCCTGACTGTGTACGCCCGCTGCGAAGAGGGAGCCGTGTTCAGTGTGGAGTATAGGAGCGAAATGACCGGCTGGGAGTGGCTGCCGCTGGGAGAGGCGGTCGAGACGGCCAGGGCAGAGGGAGTGTCCCGGGCGGTCTACGAGTGGGATACCGGCGGCCTGCCCGACGGGGTCTACAACGTGCGGGCGGTGGTGACGGATGCAGGCGGCACGACGGTGGGGCCGGTTCAGGGAGAAGGCCAGGACTGGCGATTGCTTTTTGTGCTGGGTGCGCCGCCCGAGCAGCCGCCGGAGCAGGAGCCGGAAGAGCCGGAACTGCCGGAACCGCCCGATCCCCAGAGATGTAACCTGTCCTTTGAGGATGACCTGTCGGGGTGGTTAAAGGATGTTCGTACCGATACTGTAGAACAAACCCACAACCTCTACTCCTGCGACATCGTCACCGATAGATGTTCTCACGGCTCCAAAGCGGTTTTCGGCAGGGCCGAAATCGACCGGTGGCAGTCACCGTCCGGAACCGGGTGCACGCAGCTCATCCTGTGGTCGGACTTCATGGACCTGACCAAGCTGGAAAGCATTTCGCTGGACATGACCGACATCGCCAGCTTCCGCCGGCATGCCGGCGGGGGCGACATTTACTCCGGCTGGGCCAATGAGGTGCAGGTTCTGATCTCCGATGCGAACTGGAATACCGCCGGCTGCATCATTTACGACGACGACGAGGCCTCCGTGAAGATGTACGGCGCGCCGCAGAACAGATACCAGCACTCGTTCAACATAGGAGGAAATACCTGGTACAGGTATACGGTGACCAAAGACGATTTTACCGGCGAGCAGCGCGCCAAGTACAGCGAGTCCATCGTCACGGGCGATGTTTCCGCCGTCGATTTGAGCAGGGCCAGGATCGGCGTCCAGTGGTTTACTCTGTTCTGGAATAACAGCGCCGAAGGCGACATTTCCTCGGTGGTTGACAACCTAGTCATCCACATGGATGAAAGCGGCCCGGCGGTTATTGCCACCGACCCGCCGGCGGGTGCCGATGACGTGTACAGAGATGCGATCATTTCCATTACTTATGACGAGGAAGTTCTGCCGGGGCCCGGCTTTGAGGAAATTACCCTGGCCAGGGACGGGGGCGGCACGGTAGATATCAGGCTGACGCTGGACGGCAGTACCTTGTTTGCCGAACCCATGACCAACCTGGAGCACGGCGTGGCTTACGTGTTGACGGTGCCGGCCGGGGCACTCCTGGATGAAGCCGGAAACCCTACGGAAAGCGATTACCTGCTGCGGTTCACCGTGGCCCCGTTGGACACCCAGCCGCCCAGCCCGCCCGGCGGCGTCAATGCCGTATGCCACGGCGCCCGCTGGGTGAGCCTGAGCTGGGAGCCGGCAACGGACGACAGGGGCGTTGCGGGCTATGTGGTCCTGCGGGGGGACAGCCCGGAAGGCCCCTTTGAGGAGCTGGCCTGGGTTGAGCCGGAGGTGTGCTCCTGGCAGGACACCGGGATTGCGGCCGGTGCCACCTATTACTACCAGATCCTGGCGGAAGACGCGGAAGGCAACCTGTCCGCCCCCAGCAGCGCCGTGGGGGTGACCACCGGCGCGGACAACCCGCTGATCCGGGTGTCCGTGGCCTCCGACGGCACCGAAGGAGACTTTGATTCCTGGTACCCTTCCATCAGCGGCGACGGGCGGTACGTGGTCTTTGCGAGCTATGCGTCCAACCTGGCCGGCCCCGACGAAAACTGGGAGTACGACGTCTTCCTCCACGACTGCGAGACCGGGGTCACCGAAAGAATAACCAACGCTTACGGCGGCGGCGAGGCTAATGACTGGTCCGGCGAGGCCCGGATTAGCGGTAACGGGCGCTATGTGGTGTTCACGAGCGATGCCGATAACCTGGTTCCCGGCGACACCAACGGCAGGTCCGACATATTCCTTTACGACCGCGAAACCGGCACTACGGCGTGCCTTTCCAGGGCGCCCGACGGGACGCCGGCAAACAACGATTCCGGGGGGCCCCGCATCAGCGCCGACGGCAGCCGGGTCCTTTTCTACAGCTATGCCACCAACCTCACCCCGGAAGGCAAGACGGGCGTCTTTCTGTACGACGCCGGGTCGGGCCTAATTACCCGCCTGGCCGACTACACTTCCGATTTTGCCATCAGCGGCGACGGCCGGTACGCGGCCTGCCAAGGGAGGGAGGACATCAGGTGGGGTACGCTAATCTTCGATCTCGGCGCGCCCGGCGCGTCCGTAAAGGTCGAGTTTGTGCCGGATGCCAAAGAATCCGTGCTGAGCTACGACGGTAGATACCTCGCCTACAGGGTCGGGAATGACAGACTTTTTGTGCGCGACCTGCAAACCGGCGCCACCGAGCTAGCATCCGTGGCTTCGGACGGCGCGCAGGGCAACGGGAACAGTTACGGCCCGCCTTCCCTCAGCGCCGACGGCCGGTACGTGGCCTTTTGCTCTTCGGCCTCGAACCTAGTGCCGGGCGACACCAACGGGAGGACGGATATTTTCGTCCGCGACCGCTTGACCAGCCAGACGGTAATGGTGTCTGTGGCGGCGGGGAGCAACGCCCCCGGCAACGCTTCCTCGGAAAGCCCCGCCCTCAGCGCTGACGGGAAGTACGTGGCCTTCCAGAGCTGGGCGGACGATCTCGTACCGGACGATACCAACTATACCCTGGACGTTTTCAGGTATTCCCTTTCCGGGATCTGGGGGGAGGGTGGCGCCCTGGCGGTCAGGGGGACCGATCCCGTAAACGGCGCCGCCGGGGTTCTGGTGAGCAAGACCATCAGGATCACCTTCAACCGGCCGGTGCGGCCGGGGCCGGACTGGGAGCAGATTGCGCTGAAGGATGAGGACGGCAGTGAAGTGCCCGCTGCCAGGAGCATCGAAGGTGCAGAACTGATCCTTGATCCCGAGGGCCTGCTCGCCCCCGGCGCCCGCTACACGGTCCGCCTGCCGGCGCGGGGTGTGACGGACGCCGAAGGGAACGCGCTGGCAGGAGACTGCGTTTTCGTCTTCGATACCGGTGCGGACGCCGAGCCGCCCGGCGTCCCTCCGGGCTTTCGGGCGGCAGCGGAAGGCGCCCACTCCGTCAGGCTGACCTGGGCGCCTGCCACCGACGATGTCGGGGTGGTGTCCTACGAGATAGCCCGGAGCCGGAACCCGGGCGGGCCGTTTGAGGTGATTTACCAGGCCGGCGCGACGGACACCGGTTACCTGGACGGGGGGCTGGAGGTAAACGCCACCTACTACTACCGGATTGTGGCCCTGGACGCGGCCGGCAACCGCTCGGATCCGGCGGAGGCGAGAGCCACAACGCTCGACGTCACCCCGCCCGCAGCGCCGGCGGGCCTGGCGGCACTGGGCCTGGACCTGCACAGCGTCAGTCTCAGCTGGCAGGCGGCCGCGGACGACGTGGGTGTAACCTCTTACGCGATCTACCGGGCAGAAAGCCCCTCCGGGCCTTTTGAGCTCATTGCCGAGGTGGGCGGGGGCGTCCTGACCCTGCAGGACACCGGCCTTAAGGCAGGCACTTCGTATTTCTACTGCGTTAAGGCCCGCGACGCCGCGGGCAACGAATCGGCCTTCAGCGCGGTGGCGGAGGTCAGAACGGCGGCCAACCAGCCCCCGGAAATTACTCCCGACCGGAGCGTCTGGGAGATCGCGGGGAGAAAGGCCACGCTCACGGGCGGCGTGGCCGACCCGCAGGGCGTGGCGGCAGTCTGGGCCGTGGGCGGCGGCAGGGAATGGCCGGTGCAGTTGATCGGCGGGCGCTGGTCGGTGCAGGTGGAGATTGCAGGCTACGAAGGAGTATTCACTATTAAGGCCAGGGACGTCGAAGGTGCCGAAGGTTTTGCCGAGGTAACCGTGCGCGACTGCAGTGTGTACTTATCCGGGTTTGGCTTTACCGATCCCATTGCTTACGGGTCGGGCAGCGCCTGCACGCCGCTTTCCCGGCTGTGGTACCAGTACACCGACTGCTCAGGCACCGGTGTCGAGGTGCGGGAACTGGCGGTTTTGGACCGCACCGGCTGGGGGCAGGCGGTGACCTTTGAGGTGAGCGTGGAGCGGGGCGGTTCTCCCGGCGGCCCGCCGGGCGGCAAGATCGAGTTCGTCCCGCAAACCCCCATGCCTCCCGGATTTTACACCCTCAAGGCTAGGGTGGTGAACCGGGCCGGGATGGCGGCGGAACTCGAGCAGGATTTTACCGTCTACGCCCATCCGCCCACGGTGGAGATTTACCAGCCTGCGGCCGGCGCAGAAGTGGCATTCGGTACCTATTTTGAAGGCCGCGTGCTGGACAATACCTGCCAGGGGCTTAAGTCCTGGCAGGCGGCCCTGAACGGGGTCCCTCTGGAAGGCCTCGTCCTGGATGAGGAGGGTAAATTCAAAACGGCGTTAGAGCTTGCCCCCGGCGAATACGTTTTGAGCCTTACCGCCGCCGACCATTACGGCTGGATGCGCGAGGGCAACCGCGATACCAGCACGGTGCAGGTGCGGTTTAAGGTGAGCGGCCGGGTTACGGCGGTAAAGAGCTACTGCCAGGGCTGGAACGCCGGCTCCTGGAAGTGGTGGTTTAAGGTCGGCGAGTTTGACCGGGCGTTCCTGCAGAGCAGGGGGGAGGGCATCCCGCTGGTGGTCAACCCGCTGGTGACCAACAAGGTGAACGGCGGCCGCGGTTTCTCCGCCACCGCGGGTCTGACGGTGAAAAACCCCAAGACGGGCGAAGTCTACGAAAAAGACATCTTCCTTAAGAACTTCGCCCACCAGGAGGACCCGGCCTTTTCCTGGGGCGCCGACTACCCCACCCACAGCCTGACCGTGGTTCCTGCGTCTTTCCTTACCGACGCCGGGGAAATGGAAGTTACCCTGCGACAGTACCCCGGGCGGGACGTAGAAGCCGCAAAGGAGCACGTCTTCATCGGCTACCCGGCACCTTACATCCACGCCGGCCGGGACAACTGGAGCCATCGCCCTGCTTATCTAAAGCCTTATTACGGGGAAACGGTTGAGGACAGTCCGGTGGTAATCCTGGCCTATGTCACGGACGACACCGGCACCGGCATCTCCGGGCTCACCCTGGAGGTGGACGGGCGGGAGGTCCCCTTCAGCCCCTCCGAAAAAGCCGGTGATGTGGAGGTCACCTGCGCCCTGGACCTTTCCCAGGGTCAGCATACGGCCAAACTGACCGCCGTCAACGGCATGGGGCTCAGCACCACCGCCGTAACGGTGTTCACGGTCGGCAGCGGCTCTGCCGTTCCCTGGATGGAGGTCCGGCGGGGAAACGACACCTACCAGGTGTACTTAAGCTTCAGCCGGGAATTGAGCGAGAGCGAAAAGGCGGCTATTAAGGGCAGGTACATTTCCCCTTCGTCCATCTCCTCTGAGATCCAGGGGGCAGCCCTGAAGCAGGTCTCCGTGCGCCGGATAGCCGGCGGCCAGACGGAGCTGGTAACCGATCCCGCCCTGGCTAGGGAGATCCTTCTGGCGGCCATGCGCGGCGCCTACTACGGCGAACATCCCCAGGGAGCATCCCTCGTCGACTCGGACCTGGTGGAATGGATCAACGAGTGGAAGGACAACTGGGGCTACGGGGTGCTGCGTACACTGTGCCCGAACCCGCCCCCGAAGCCTTCGCGGGAAAACGTCCAGAAAGCCCTCGTCGTTTCGGCCCTGGCCGGGGGCGACACGCCCTCTCTGCTTTCCGGCGAGATGAGCTCCGCGTTGAGCACCTTCTCCACCGCGGTGGGGGCCGTTAGCAAGGTCAAGGACGTAGAGAAAGTGCAGGATGCCATGGAGGCATTTTCTCCGCGCGGGGCCAAGGTGGCGGGTTTGGTAGTAGATGCTCTCTCCCTGGTGGACGAAGGCGCCCAGCTTTCTAAAGATATGGCGGAGGCGGTGTTTAGGGCTTACTGGCAGGCGGCCGCCCTGGCCGATTACCGTGAGAGCCTTAATAGGATTGCGCTCCTAATTGAAGACGGGGGTCTCCGCAGCACCGTTAACAGCTTGGCGAACTTCAGTTTCGAAGAGGCCTGTGAGGTCATCAAGCGGCAGGCCGCCGAAACCATCCGCAAGAAGACGGTGGAAAAGATGCGGGAGGCCTTTGAGGACGCCGTCAAAGAGTCGTTTAAGGCCACCAACCCGGTGGTGGCGGCGGTGCTCACCGGCCTGGACGTGGGGTTTTTCCTGGCCAGCTACACCGGGTGGGAGCAGGCTTACACGGCGAACTTCCAGGGCAGCTACGAAGCCGCCGCCGAAGAGGGTTTCAATGAACCTGCCGCTATTTTAGGGCAAGGCTGCCTGCTGATGGGGCGGGGCAAAACCGACTTTTACCAGGCCACCGACACGGCGCTGGCAACGAAGCTGCAAACTTTTGCCGCCTCCCGGTTTTACGGCACGGTAGCCGGCATGATGAGCATCTTCAAGAACTACCCCGGCCTCACCGACCGCGCCCAGTACGAAGCGGCATACCGGCAGCGTTCCTCCCAGCTTCTTAACCAGGCCAAGGCGGCGGTGCCGGGCCTAGCTTCTTCCTCCCGGGATTACTTCGATCTCGTTGCCAAGCTGGCCAAGCTAAACCTGGCCACGGGTTCCTTGGTGGTGAACGCCTACTCGCCGGTGACCATCGTGCTCGCTGACCCCCTGGGCCGCCAGGTAGGGTGCGGTAGGGACGGCCGGCTCTTCTTTGAAATCCCCGGCGCCACCTACAACGGCCCCGAGGCAGAGCCGCAGACCATCACCGTAGTCAACCCTCTGCCGGGCGACTACCGGGTGAGCGTGTACAGCACTGTTTCCGAGGCCGAAACGGAACCACAGCCGTACACCGTAACCATTGAGAGTCAGATGGTGGACGGATCGGTAATTTCCCGCGTCGAACGTTCCGGGACGGTTGCGGCACGTACGCCTGGGACAGAGGAACCTGACGCCCTGATCAAATTGGCCGCCAACCCGTACGGCCAAATGGTCGAGGGGGATACGCCCTTCATACTTACCGGCGTCACCTGCCGGCCGGATACGGTGACCGCCGCAGGTACCTCCGGGAGCACCGCGGCGGTTCAGATCGGCGCCGGGATTTCCAAGGATGCCCTGGTGACCGTGTTGATAAGGGATGCGGCCGGAAACCCGGTGGTGGAGCTACTGCACGAGCAGCCCCTGGGCGCCGGCCAGTTTAAGGTTCTCTGGGACGGACGGGACGCAGGTGGGCAACTGGTGGCCAACGGCACCTATCAGTATGTAGTACGGGCGGAAGACGGGGAGGGGAACTCCCTGGCGGAGGAGGGTCAGGTGCGGGTGGACGTGCGGCTTGTGGCTCCGCCGGCCTCCCCTCCCGCCTTCGGCGGGGGAGACGCAGACCGCTTCCGGCAGCAGGAGGCCGAGGCCTGCACCCTTGAAGTTGCCGCCCTTCCCGAGGCCACCCCGGCTGCCGCCATAACCCTGAGCGGCCGGACTGCGCCCGGGCAGAAGCTGCAGGTGACCCTGAACCACGTGACTTGGACCGTTACCGCCGATCAAAAAGGAACCTTTAGTCTGGAGTTGACCCTTCAGCCGGGAGCGAACACCATAGAAATTTTCGCCCCGGATGCTGCGGGAGGCCGCGCGGCCGCCTGGAAGGCGACGGTGGTGCGGATTTCGCCGGACCTAAGAGATTTGGCCGGCCACTGGGCGGAGAACGACATCCTTGCCCTGGTGGCGCGAGGAATTGTCGGCGGCTACCCCGACCGCAGCTTCCGGCCCAATCAGCCGGTGACCCGGGCGGAATTTACGGCCCTCTTGGTCCGCGCCCTCGGCCTGCGGGAGCGGCCGGACGGGACCTTTGTTGACTGCGTCGGCAGGTGGTACGCCGGCGCCGTGGAGGCCGCGCACCGGGCCGGGCTGGTGGTCGGCACCCGCGAAAGCCGGTTTGAACCCGAGCGGGAGATTACTCGTCAAGAAATGGCGGTCATTATGGCGCGGGCATTGGAAAAGCGGGGCGTGCAGACGGCCCCCGGCAACCTGCAGGTTTTCTCGGACGCCGCGCTGATCTCCCCTTGGGCTCAGAAGCAGGCCGCCCAAGCCGTAGGCGCAGGCATTGTCAGGGGCGCGGACGGGAGGTTTTTGCCTCTGAGGAGCGCCACCCGGGCGGAGGCGGTGGTAATGCTTAAGCGCCTGCTGGACAAAATTGCCGAGGGAGCCGACGCGGCGGGGGACGTTTGCGGTATGAGTACTGGCGCCGAGCGGTGACGTAATAATGGGTTGGTCGGCGGTGAGGGTGGCTTGCCCGGAGAAGGCGGCCGTGCTACCATGAGGGAAACGATAGCTCGGGCCGCGGTCCGCGGCCGTCGCGGCCGGGGAGGCGCCCGCGTGGTGCGAGGAGGCGCAATCATGGCCGATCTTCGGGAAGGTCTGGGTTTAGACTCGGCCAAGGCGGAGAAAACGATCGGTGCCTTCATTCGCCAGCAGGTGGAGCAGGCCGGGGCCCGGGGAGTGGTGGTGGGTATCAGCGGCGGGCTAGATTCCGCCGTAGTGGCCTTTCTCTGCTCCCGGGCGCTGGGGCCGGACCGGGTGCAGGGTTTGTTTTTGCCGGAGCGGGATACGGCGCCGGAAACCCCGGGTCATGCCCGGGCGGTGGCCCAGGCGGCGGGCATCAGGCTGGATACGGTGGACCTTACTCCGGCACTAACGGCGCTGGGATGCTACCAGGGAGCGGTGGCCAAGGCGCTGAAGAGCCCGGTGGTGGGCCGGGTGGCCTCTACCGTCATCCGGGGGACGGGTAAGAATCCTTTCGAACTGACGGTAAAATCGGCGGGTAGCACGGTGGTGAGGGAAGCGGTGGCCTTTTTGCGTCTAAAACACCGGCTGCGCATGTGCGCGCTCTACCATCGCGCCGAGCGGGACGGATTTCTGGTGGCCGGGTGCCTTAACCGTACCGAAAGGCTGACCGGCTTTTTCGTGCGCTACGGCGATACCGCCGCCGACTTCGCGCCCATCCTGCCGCTTTTTAAGACCCAGGTGCGGGCGCTGGCCGCCTACCTGGGGGTGCCCCAGGCGGTAATCGAACGGCCGCCTACCCCCGACCTTATCCCCGGAATCACGGACGAGGGAGCGCTGGGGATCAGCTATGAAGCCCTGGACCTGGTTTTGGTGGGCCTGGAGCGGGGGCTGGATCCGGAAAGTCTGGCCGCCGAGACCGGAGTAGCCGCAACTACCATTGCCAGGATCCGGGCGCTGGTGGCGGCGGCCCGGTCGGTTTCCCACGATCCTCCTTTTCCGGAGATGGGGCTTGAAGAGTAAAGGCAATATGGGGTGGCCGGCCTCCGGATGGGGAAAAATACCGTCCGGAGGTGGAAGGAGTGCGAAGGACCCCGGTGGAAATAGTCTACGCGGGCCGGGACGGTGAGGTTCTGAAGGAGGCCTACCGTCTGCTGGCCCGGTTTTTTGCCCAAAGGCTTGAGCCGCAAACCGGGGAGGAGGGAGAAAGCTCGTGAGGGCGGGTATTTACGCCCGGGTCTCCACCGAGGAGCAGGCCCGACGCGGGTACTCGTTGGCCGACCAGCGCTCGGTCTGCCGGGAGCGGGCCCTGGCCCTGGGAGCGGAGGAGGTAGCGGAGTTTGTAGACGAAGGGGTTAGCGGGGAACTGTTGGACGGCCGGCCGGGCCTGGGCGCCCTGCGGGAGGCAGTAAGGAACGGCCAGATCGACTTGGTGGTGTGCTTCGATCCCGACCGTCTGTCCCGCAATCTGGCCCATCAACTCCTGCTCACCGACGAGATCGAAAAGGCCGGGGTGCGCCTGGAGTTCGTCAACTTCGAGTGGCAAAACACTCCGGACGGCCGCCTTTTCTACGCCTTGCGGGGGGCCATTGCCGAGTACGAAAAGGAGAAAATCCGGGAGCGCACCTTGCGGGGAAAGCTTCAGAAGGCCCGCCAGGGCAAGCTGCCGGTGGGAGCCTGCCCCTACGGCTACCGCTACCGGGAGGGCAGCCTGGAACCCCACCCGGAAGAGGCAGAGGTGGTGCGGGCCATATACCGGTGGTTTGTGGGTGAGGACCTGGGTATTAACGGTGTGGCTTCCCGGCTTACCGCCCGGGGCGTGCCCACCCGCAAGGGCCGGCCCCAGTGGCAGCGCTGCGTGGTGCGCCGCATCCTGACCGATCCGGTATACACGGGCACCTGGTACTACAACCGCCGCGACTGCCGGGGTGTGGGCTACAACCGGTTTCTTCCCCCCCAGGCCCGGGCCAAAATCACCTACCGGGAGGAAAAGGGCTGGATTGCCGTGCCCGTGCCTCCCCTGATAGAAAAAGAGCTGTGGGAGCAGGCCCAGGAGAAGCTGCGTTCCGCCCGCCGGCTGTGGTCGGGTTGGGCCAAGGAGGAGTACTTACTCTCCGGTCTCGTCTCCTGCGGCGACTGCGGCAATCCCATGCACGGCATGACCAAGACCCGCCGCCGCGGCACCCGGGTGCGGGGGTATACCTGTCTGAAGAGTCAGGCCGGCTCCTACCGGCCCGGTTGCCGCCGGCCGCTAAAGTGGGTGCGGGCCGAGGCGGTGGAGGAGGCGGTGTGGGAGAAGGTTAAGGACTGGCTGCGGGATCCGGAGGCTCTGGCGCGGGAGATCGAGCAGCAGTTTAACGACGGGGAATGGCGCCGGGAACTGGCCAGGCTGGAGAAACATCTTTCCGAGGTGGAGAAGGGGCAGGACAACCTGCGCGCCGCCCTGGCCGCCGGCCTCTTGGACCTGGATGCCGCCACCGCGCGCACCCTGGCGGAGTTGAAGAACCGCAAGAAGCAATTGCTGGCCCGCAAGCGGGAGCTAGAGGTAGCCCTCGAAGGGCGGGCCCGGGTGGGGACGAGGTTCCGGGAACTGAAGCGACGGGCGGCCGAGTTTCTGGGCCGGCTGGACGAGCTTACCTTAGAAGAGAAAAAGGCTCTGGTGCGCGCTCTGGTGCGCCAGGTGGTGGTATTCGGCCGGGGGGAGGCGGCCCGAGTGGTGGTTTATGCCGCCCTGGTGGCCGAGCCGGGGGTGGCACCCCCCACGACCGTTCCGTCTTGCTGAGTAACTTTTGTATCTAACATCGGCAACTTAAACGAGTACCGTCGCGCCAACCAGGAGCTGTTGAGCCGGCGGGTGGGGTTTCCTCCCCCGGGGACGGAGCGCGCCGAAGGGGTTTGGGTGGGGGAGAATACCTTTATCGATTCCCGGGCCAGCCTTCGGGGCCCGGTGTTGATAGGCGCCAACTGTCGCCTGGAGGCCGGGGTCACGCTTGAACCCTACACGGTAATCGGGGATAACGTGGTGGTAGAAGAAGGGGCCTCCCTAAAGCAGACGGTGGTCTGGGAGGGGGCGGTAATCGGCCGCCGGGCGGCGGTGCGGCGGGCGGTGATCGGTCGGGGAGTGGTGCTGGAGGAGAATACGGCCGTATACGAGGGGGCGGCGGTAGGCGATGGTTCCCGCGTGGGGGCCTTCAGCCTTATCAAGCCCGAGGTCAAGATTTGGCCGTCCAAGCAGGTGGAGCCCTATACCACGGTGAGAGAGAACCTGGTATGGAGCGACCGGACTTCTGCCGCCCTGTTCGGCTCCGCCGGGGTGGGCGGATACCTGCATCGGGACCTGACGCCGGCGCGGGTAAGCGAAGTGGTTATGGCCTGGGCGGCTACTTTGCAACCGGGCAGCCGGGTGGGCTTAAGCCGGGCGCCGGGGGGAGGCCCGAGGTTGCTGGCCCTGGCGGCGCTGGCGGGGATGGTGGCCGGGGGTCTAAAGGTGCTGGATTTGGGTGAAACCCTGATACCGGTCCACCGCTACCTGATCCGGGAAGAGGCTCTGGCCGGAGGAGTACACCTGCGCCGGGATCCGCAACAGGAAGGGCGCTTCTGGCTGGTGTTCATGGACGGCCGCGGCTTGCCCCTTTCCACCGGGCAGCGCCGCAAGGTAGAGGCCGCCTACCAGCAGGGAGATTTCCGCCGGCTGCGGGAAGAGCAGATCTTTGGGCCGGAGGAGGCACCCGAGGTCGAATCCCGCTACTTGGCCTACCTTCGGGGGACGGCCGCCGGAGAAAATCCGGCGTTTCGCGACCCCCGCGAGCCCCTGGTAGTTTACAGCCCCTCGCCCCGGGTGCGGGCGCTGCTGGCCCACCTTGCCGGGGCGCTCCCCTGGGAAATAATCGAGGCCGCGGACCGGGAGCACCTCCGGCGGGAAGTGAAGGCCCGGGGCGCAGTGGGGGTTAGCATCTGCGCCGAAGGGGAACGTTTATGGCTCTGGGAGCCGGGGGGAGGCTCTCTTCCCCGCACCCGGCTGGAGCTTTTGCTTACCCAGGTAGCCTTGTCCGATCCCGCGCTAAGGGTGCTGGCCTTGCCGGTAACCGCCCCGCAGGCAGCGGCCGAACTGGCCCGGGCCCGAAGGGTGGAAGTGCGCAGGACGGGTAGCGACTGGCGGGCGGTGGCCGAGGCGAGCTGGCAGGAGCCTATGGGAGGCCGGCAGGTGCAGATGCTGGGCGATGCCCTATACACTTTGGCCTGCCTGGGCGCCTACCTGGCGGCCCAGGGCCGCACCCTGTCCCAGGCTCTAGGGGAACTGCCGCCGGTTTGGCAGGCGGGCCGGGACGTGCCCTGCCCCTGGCCGGTAAAGGGGAAGGTGCTGCGCGAGCTGGCGGAGGCTGAGGGGTCGGCCGAAGTGGAGATGGTGGAGGGCCTTAAGATTTATCGGCCGGAAGGATGGGCCCTGGTGTTACCGGACGCGGACGAACCCCTGTACCACGTTTACGGCGAGGCGGCTTCCCTCTCCGCAGCCCAAAGCCTTTGCCGGGAATACGGGGAAATGATCGACCACTTGGCGCAGACGCCCGAGATTCCCGCCGAATAGGGAGGTCCCCAATGTCATCCGGGTCGCTGGTCACCCGGCGGTGGAGGCTTGGGCGCCGGAGGAAACCGGGCCGGAACGGAAGTAGGTGTACGAGAGCTCCGGAAAGATGTTGTCCGCCCGCTCTATTTCTGCCAGCCATTCCGGATCGAGGTCATTCTCCCGCAACCCCTGATAGAGCCTCCGGAAGCGCAACAGGTGCTCCCGGGTACGCCGCCGGGCGTACTCCACCATGGTGCCGGTTTTCATGATGAAAGCCCAGTCGCTACTCTGGGCCAGCAGCAGCTCCCGTGCCGCCTGGTTGAGGGCCCGTTTCTGCAGGGAGGTGGGGGCGGTGAAGCGGTTGGCCAGCTCGATCATTTGCTCGGCGGCGTGGTGCAGGTGGCGGTAGATCCAGTCGTTGGCCCCGCAGAGCCACACCTCGTGATAGCCCTCGTTACCCCAGCTCGAGCCGCAGGGCTGCACGGTTTGGTTTACCGGATACTCGGCCAGATAGCGGCCGGGGGTGGTGAGGGCGATGAGGTTCTGGTCGTAGGCGATCTTGCGGCAGAGGAACTCCAGCCATTGCGGTCCCTCAAACCACCAGTGCCCGAAAAGCTCGGCGTCGTAAGGCGCCACCACGATGGGCCGGCGGTCCATACGGTCGGCCAGCCACTCGATCTGCCGCTCCCGGTTGAACATGAAATTGCCGGCGTGCAACGCCGCCTTTTCCCGGGCCCGCTCGGGCACGTAGGGCTCCTTGTGATTGCCCCGGCCGGTGATGCGGTAGTACTTGAAGCCGGTATCCACCCGCAAGCCCGAAGGGTGCACGTAGGGGCCTATGTATTCCCAGTCCAGGTCGTAGCCGATGTCCCGGTAGAACTCGCGGTAGTCGTAGTCGCCCGGGTAACCTTCCTGGGCGCTCCAAACTTGCTTGGAGGACTCCGGGTCCCGGGCGAAGGCGGCCACCCCGCTGGGGCAGTATACCGGGGCGAAAACGCCGTAGCGCGGCCGGGGACGGGCGAACAGCACCCCGTGGGTGTCCAGGAAGAAGTAACCTATCCCGGCCCCGGCCAGTTCCGCGTCGTCGCCCGGGTGGTAGGCGCACTCGGGAAGCCACATACCTACCGGGCGGCGGCCGAACAGCCGGGCGTGATAGTCGGCGGCAATTCTTACCTGGGCCCGCACTATCTCCCGCTGCAAGCCCACCAGGGGCAAATAGGCGTGGGTGGCGGCGCAGGTTACCAGTTCCAGGTGCCCTCGCTCGGCCAGCTCCCGAAAACCGGCGGCGAGGTTATCCCGGTACACCTCGTGGTAGAGGTGGTATACCAGGCGCAGCCGGTCCCGGTACATGCGGGCCACCGGGGCGAATGCCGGTTGGGTGCGGGTGCGGAAGACCTCCTTTTCCGCCAGCTCCATCAGCCGCGCCAGGTGGTTGAGATAGCGGGTTTGTAAAAGAGGATCGAGCAGCATGTTTAATAACGGCGGGCTCAAGGAGAGAGTAAGGCAGAAGGGCACCCCGTCGTTGGCCAGGCGCAAGAAAGTATCCAAAAGGGGCACGTAACACTCGGTTAGGGCCTCGTACAGCCAGCGTTCCTCTAGATAATCGTCCCGGTCCACGTGCCGCACATAGGGGAGGTGGGCGTGCAGGACCAGGGCCAGGTAACCCCGGGGCATCAGCGCGACCTCCACCCGGCTACCAGGGCGGAGCTAACCCCCCAGCCTACCGGCGAGGTGCCCACCGTATGGCCCCAGGCTACGGTGCGCCCGGCCTGCAGTTCTTCCAGAGGCGGCCATAAGGGGTCGATAAGCGCCGAGGGCGCGTTACTGGGCAAAGTAACTACGTTGGAGCGGGCCAGGGCCAGGAAGCGGCCGTCGGGCAGCCGGCGGCCCAGCTCCAGGTAGAAGCTGTGCTCCGGCCGGCCCAGGTACAGATACCAGTTGTTGGCGTGATCGTTAATCTCCACGTCCTGGTAGGGAGCCGCGCCGGCGTGAGGGCCCGGCGCTTCGGTTACGTCGTACACCCGGATCACCGGCTGGGACTTCTCCCAGGTCTCGGGGCCGAACATCTGGCTGAACTCCTGCTGTTTGGCCGCGGTTACCTCCCAGTAGGCGTGCAGCCAATAGGGGTCCTTCACCAGCGCCACAATTTCTTCCCTGCCGTACCCGGAAGGCAGTTCTTCCCGCCTGGGCGGGGAAACCTCGTGCACCGCCACCGGGATACGGCGGTGGTGGCGTTCGCGCCGGTAACGATAGTACATGAAACCGATTAACAATAAAATGCCGCCCAGAAGCAAAATCCAAAGCATGGCTTCTGCTCCTTTGAACCGTTTTTGAGCCGGGACGGTATATATTATGTCCAATGCCGCCCCCTTTATAGAGAAAGGGGGCCTGGAATTCTCCGGCCCCCGAGCCGTGGATCGAGGAAATTTAGCATTAAATGGAAATTAGCCGAAATACCCTACTTCAACCTTACTGACTTAAACTGCGCGTATAGTTAAGCAGGCCTCCCGCCAGAACGACGGCCAGTTCCCGCGGCGACAGGTCGTGCCGCGCCGGGATCTCCTGCCCGCGGGTAAGGTTCTTGAGGCGCAGTACGGTCCCGGTGGCCAACTGCTGCCTGGCGTTTTCCAGTACCAGGCGGTCTCCCGGCCGGATGGCCTCGTAGTCTTCCTCCCGTACGAAAAGCAGGGGCAGAAGGCCGAAATTGATGAGGTTGGCCCGGTGAATGCGGGCGAAGGACTTGGCCAGCACCGCCTTCACCCCCAGGTACATGGGGGCCAGCGCCGCGTGCTCCCGGCTGGAGCCCTGGCCGTAGTTTTGGCCGGCCACCACGATGCCGCTCCCGGCCGCCCGGGCCCGCTCGGCAAAGCCGGGGTCCAGACCGGAGAACACGTAGGCGGAGATGGCGGGTATGTTGGAGCGCAGGGGGAGGATTTTGCTGCCCGCGGGGAGGATATCGTCGGTGGTAATGTTGTCCCCCAGCTTGAGCAGCACCTCGGCCTCCAGCCGTTCCGGCAAGGGCTTGGCCCGCGGCAGGGGGGCGATGTTGGGCCCGCGCCGTATCTCCACCTTCTCCGGGTCGGGAGCGGGGGGAAGGAGGAGGTTATCCTGCTCCTGGATTTCCGGCGGGAGTTCCACTTCCGGATAGGGGCCCAGCTCCCGGGGATCGGTAAGCACGCCGGTGAGGGCGCTGGCCGCGGCCACCTCCGGGCTGACCAGGTAGACTTGGGCGTCGGCGGTGCCGCTGCGGCCCCGGAAGTTGCGGTTGAAGGTGCGCAGGGAAACTCCGCCCGAGGGAGGAGCCTGACCCATGCCGATGCAGGGCCCGCAGGCCGGCTCTAGAATCCTGGCGCCGGCGGCCAGCAGGGTTTCCAGGGCGCCGTTGGCGGCCAGCAGGCGCAGCACCTGGCGGGAGCCGGGGGCGATGACCAGGCTAACCCGGGGATGAGCGGTTTTACCCTTGAGGATGGCCGCCACCCGCATGAGATCCACGTAGGAGGAGTTGGTGCAGCTTCCGATGGCCACCTGATCCACGGGCACCGGGCCCACCTCCCGCACCGGCGCCACCGCGTCCGGGCTGTGGGGCTTGGCCACCATGGGCTCCAGCGCGGCCAAGTCCAGGGTGATGACCTCGTGGTAGCGGGCGTCGGGATCGGCGGCCAGGGGCCGGTAGGCCTGGGCCCGGCCTTGCAGGGTTAGAAAGGCCAGGGTTTGGTCGTCGCTGGGGAAGAGGGAACTGGTGGCTCCCAGTTCCGCCCCCATGTTGCAGATGGTGGCCCGCTGGGGAACGCTCAGGCTCTCCACCCCCGGCCCCCCGTATTCCAGGATCTTGCCCACCCCGCCCTTGACGGTCAGCCGACCCAAGAGGGTGAGGATCACATCCTTGGCCGTCACCCAAGGGGCCAGGCGGCCCTCCAGTTGCACCCGCACGATGCGGGGCATGGAAAGGTAAAAGGGGCCGCCGCCCATGGCCACGGCTACGTCCAATCCCCCGGCGCCGATGGCCAGCATGCCCAGGCCCCCGGCGGTAGGGGTGTGGCTGTCCGACCCCAAAAGCGTCTGCCCCGGAACCCCGAAGCGCTCCAGGTGCACCTGGTGGCAGATGCCGTTTCCGGGACGGGAGAAGTAAATCCCGTATTTCGCCGCGATAGTTTGCAGGAAGAGGTGATCGTCGGCGTTCTCGAAGCCGGTCTGCAGGGTATTGTGGTCCACGTAGCTTACCGCCAGGCCCACCCGCACCCGCGGTAGCCCCAGGGCTTCGAACTGCAGGTAGGCCATGGTGCCGGTGGCGTCCTGGGTTAAGGTTTGGTCGATGCGGATGCCGATTTCCTCGCCGGGTTCAGGCTTTCCGGTCACCAGGTGCTCGGCAATGATCTTTTCCGCCAGGGTTAGCCCCAAGATAGCTCCTCCTCTCTCCTCCCCAAGTTGTCCTTGTGGTCCTGCCCGGTAGGCAGCTTTGGTACCTGCCGCACGTACTACCTGCCGGCCGCGCCGGGGTCTGGGCCTAGCCCCTAAGGAGCCGGCACCTCCGGCAACTCCCCGGGAACCTCGGAGCCGGTGGCCGGTGCTGAGGCCGAGCGTCCGCTTCCGCCGCCTTCCTCGCCCGGTTCGGCCTCCTTGGCCGCCTCCCGGGCCGCGTTGGCCTGAGCCCTTTCTACCAGCCGGCAGACGGCGCAAACCTCTTCCGTGGTGACTTGACCGCAGCGGACGCATTCCCTGAGCTTGACCCCCGCCTCTTCTTCGGCGAAGAGGCCCTTGTGCTTCAGGAAGCCCTTGAAAAAGGCCAGCTTGGTTCCGGGAGCGGCAGCCTCCAGGTGGTTCAGGGCCTCTTTGTAAGTGATGCTGGTGGCGCCCTCGGCGTAGGGGCATTCCTCCGGTAGGTAGGAGATGCGCCGGATGAGGGCGTAGGCCAGGCACTCTCTTTCCGTAAGGGTGTAAAGCGGCTTAACCTTGCGCACCAGTCCCGGGTGGGTGGAGGGCAGGTGGGGTTGCTGCCGGGCCAAATAGCCGGTCTGCCAGTGCAGGAGGTTGCCCAGCAGGGCTGCGGCTTCGTCGTCCAGGTTGTGGCCGGTGGCTACGGCGGCAAACCCGCCCTCCAGGGCCAGGCGGTTAAACAGGTAACGTTTAATGCGGCCGCATACCGCGCAGGCCACCCGGCGGGTGCGGCGGGCCAGCTCCGGCACGCTAAACCCGAACTCTTCCTGCACCGAGACCGCCCGGAACTCGGCGCTTCTCTCCCCGGCAAAGGCCCGGCACTTCTCCAGGGAGCGGCGGGAGTACTCCCCTATGCCCAGGTCGATGTAGAGGGCGCTCACCCGGTAGCCGAGGCGGAGCAGGGCGTCCCAGAGGCTTAGGCTATCCTTGCCTCCCGATACCACCACCAGGATCCGCTCGTCCGGGCGGAACATCTTCTGCGAATGGATGTTGCGCCGGACCTGCTTTAGGAAGTACTCCACATAGCAGGAGTTGCAGTAAGCCGCTCGGTGCTGGCGCAGTTCCACCGTGGCCTTGGCGCGGCAGACCTTGCAGAGCATGTGTTAACCTCCCGAAATGACCGGGTAGATCTCTACCGTATCGGTATCTCTTATCCACTCGTCCCGGGTGAGAATGGCCTCGTTCCGCACGAACAGGTAGGCTTCCAGGTTCAGGTTCAGCTCCTTGGCCAGGTCGGCGAGCTTCTTGTTGCCCGGAACCTCCATTTCTTTACGCGGCAGGTGGAAGATCACCTTCATGCGCACCCCTCCTCTTAAGGATTATAATTTACTCCGGGTAAAAGGAAAACGCTTGGAGCGGAAAGAAAGTTAAGAGAAACCGGCTGGGAGGCGGGCGGCCTTGCTGGTAGGAGTATGTCGGCTGGAACTGCGGCTGCTCCAGGCGGACAGCCTTAAAGACAAGCGCCGGGTGATAAAGAGCCTGCGGGAGCGGTGGCGCGGCCGTTACAACCTCTCCGTAGCCGAAGTGGACCACCAAGACAATCACAAGTTGGCCACTTTGGGGCTGGCCATGGTGTGCGGCCAGGCCGAGCCCATCCGGCGCGTGTTCGACGAGATCATCCGGTGCTTGGACGCGCAGGTAGAGGTGGAGCTGCTTTCCCACCAGGTGGAATTCTACTAAAATGCTCTCCTGCCGCAGCAGCCCGCGGCCGAGCAGGCTGCCGATCTGGCTACCATGGGCAAGCATCAGGCCCGGTTGCCCGGGAGGAGAGGCATGAGCCGAGAGAACCAGGGGTGAAGTGAAGATGACTCTAGACACGGCAAGGCCGGGTCAGGACCTGCGCGCCCGATTGGAGGAATGGGTCCGGCGGCAGGGAATAGACCTTTGGGGCGTGGCCGACCTGGAGGGACAAAGCCTGCCCTTCTGTCAGTTGGCCCCGGAACTGGTGGCCTCCTTTCCCCGGGCGGTAAGCCTGGCGGTGAGGGTTTCGCCCATGGTACTGAGCACCGTGGCCGACGGCCCTAACCTGCTTTACTACCACCACTATCGGCAGTTGAACTTCTGGCTGGACCGCCTGGCCCTGGCCCTGGCGCGGCAGCTCGAGGCCTGGGGCGGCCGGGCTCTGGCCCTGCCCGCTTCTCAGGTGGTGGACTGGGAGGAGCAGCGGGGCCACCTTTGCCACCGCCGGGTGGCCCAATTGGCCGGTTTGGGTTGGCGGGGCCGGAACAACCTGCTGGTTACCCCCCGGTACGGCTCGCAGGTGCGCCTGGTTTCGGTGCTGACCGATCTGCTCCTGCCTGCCGACCGGCCTCTGGACCGGGATTGCGGGCATTGTCGGCGCTGCCTGTCCGTCTGTCCGGCAGGCGCGATCAAAGAAGATCCGGCGGATTTCGATCACCGGGCCTGCTTTGAGCAGCTCAAGACTTTCGGCCGAGAGAGGCGGATAGGGCAGTACATCTGCGGGATTTGCGTGCGGGCCTGTAGCGGCCGGGAGAAGGCCTAGACGGGCCGGGTTCGGAGGGACAAAGCGTGGGCCGGGCACGGGAACCGGAGCCGGTTAAGCTGTTTGTGGGCGTGTTGGCCGCGGTCCCTGAAATGCTGCCGGAGGTACGAGGCCGTCTGGAAGAGGTGCTGGGGCCGGTAGACCTGGCCTCGCCCGTATGGGATTTCCACTACACCCGCTACTACGAAGCGGAAATGGGGCCGACCCTCAAGCGCCAGTTTTGGGGCTTTGCTTCTTTGATGGATCCCGGTCGACTGCCGGAAATAAAACTTCTTACCAACCGGCTGGAAGAGGAATGGGCGGTACGGGGCCGGCGCCGGGTGAACCTGGACCCCGGCTACCTGGCCTCGGCCAAAGTGGTGCTGGTAACCACCAAGGACTTTTCCCACCGGGTGTACCTGGGCCGGGGCATTTACGGCGAGATCACGCTAATGTACCGCCGGGGGCAATTCTTGCCCCTGCCCTGGACCTATCCGGACTACCGCTCCCCCGATTACCACCGCTTTTTTGCCGAGCTGCGGGCCCTCTACCGCCGCCAACTGGAGGCCTACCGGGCGTAGGAGCTTCCGTTCTCAGTCTTGAGTTGGTAAGCGTTACCCGGTACCAAACTTAGAACTGGGTGCGCCGGCGCCAAGCCCTGAGTTATCCCCACTTTCCCACGGGCGGTGCCGGGTGCTCCCCGTTCGTACTGTCACCTCGCCGACCAAACTAGGGCTCAGCCTTCGCGCTACGGCGGGCTCCCCTCGGAAGCGCCATCCATGGCGCTCCTCGGCTTCGGCCGTCCTGAGGCCTGGCGCCCGCCTGCGCGCTCGTCCTCGCCAAGTTCGGTGCCCGGCGAGTTGCCAATGTACTCAGGCGAGCACCCGGCACCGCCGTCAACTCAAGTTAACTCGAAAGTGGGGATACGTCAGCGCCAAGCCGGGTTGACGGCCCGGCCGGTGAAGCTTATAATGGGGATACCTGACAATACACCCGACAAGACAGGTCTGCCTGGAAGCGACTAAGATCGGCAAAGCGAAATGCGGCTCGGGGCCGGGGGGAAGAGCAGTGGAGGATCTCATCCGTGAAATTCGGGCGCTGAAGCAGGAGCGGCGGGCGGTGATCCTGGCCCATAACTACCAGGAGCCGGCGGTGCAGGAGATAGCGGACTGCGTGGGCGATTCTCTGGCCCTGAGCTACTACGCCGCCCGGATCGAAGCCCGGGTGATCGTGCTGGCGGGCGTGCGCTTCATGGCCGAGTCTGCCAGCATTCTGGCGCCGGACAAGACCGTGCTGCTTCCCGATGGCGAGGCGGGTTGCCCTCTGGCTGATAGTATAGATGGGGAGGCTCTGCGGCGGGCGCGTGAGCAGCATCCCGGAGCGGCGGTAGTGTGCTACGTTAATTCCCCGGCGGAGGTTAAGGCCCAAAGTGACGTCTGCTGCACCTCCGGCAACGCCGTGCGGGTGGTACAATCGCTTTCCCAGCGCCGGGTGCTGTTTGTGCCCGACCGCAATCTGGCCCGCTATGTGGCCCGGTTCGCGGACAAAGAGATAATCCCCTGGGAGGGCTTCTGCCCCACGCACGAGCGGGTAACCGTCCGGGAGGTAGAACGGGCGCGGCAAGAGCACCCCGGGGCTTTGGTACTGGTTCACCCCGAGTGCCCTCCGGAGGTAGTGGAAAGAGCCGATTTTGTAGGCAGCACCGAGGCCATGCTCCGTTCTGCCCGCGAGGCCGAAGCGAAGGAGTTCATCGTAGGTACTGAGGTGGGCCTCCTGCACCGGCTGCGCCGGGAGAATCCCGAAAAGACCTTCTATCTGCTTTCCCCCGACCTGGTCTGCCCTCCAATGAAGCTAACCACCCTGGAGAAAATCGCTCGTTGCCTGCGCGAGATGGCGCCGGAGGTGCGGGTGCCGGAAGCTATAGCCCGCCGGGCCCGCCGGGCGCTGGAGCGGATGCTGGAACTGGTTTAGGGCCATGAAAGAAATTCCCTCCTACCTCGTTAATTTCCGTCTTGCGGATCTGGTACAGGAAGAGACCGAGGTCCTGATTCTGGGAAGCGGTATCGCCGGGCTTTATCTGGCCCTAAAGCTGGCCCCCAAGTATCGGGTAACGGTAGTGACCAAGGACGAGCCGCAGGAAGGGGCCACCGCCCTGGCCCAAGGGGGTATTGCCGCCGCGGTGGGGGCGGGGGACTCGCCCGAACTTCACCTCCAGGATACCCTGGCCGCCGGGGCAGGGCTTAGCGACCCGGTGGCGGCGCGGATGCTGGTGGAGGAGGCGGGCGAGCGGGTGCGGGAACTGCTGGACTGGGGCGTGCCCTTCGACCGGGAGGGAGAAGATCTGGCCCTGGGGCGGGAGGGCGCCCACAGCCGGCGCCGGGTGCTGCACGCCGGCGGAGACGCTACCGGCGCGGTGGTGTGGCAGAGCTTGACGTCTCGGGTGAGAGAACAGGGCCGCATCCGGCTGGTGACGCAGACGCCGGTCCTGGACCTGCTGAGGGAGGAGGGTCGGTGCTACGGCGCGCTCTTCCTTACCCCCCCGGGTCGGCCGGTGGCGGTGCTGGCCGGGGCTACGGTGCTGGCCACAGGCGGGGCGGGAAGACTTTACCCGCTAACCACCAATCCGCCGGTGGCCACCGGCGACGGGGTAGCCATGGCCTACCGGGCCGGCGCCGAGGTGGCGGACCTGGAGTTCTTTCAGTTTCACCCCACGGTGCTGGTGCACCCCGGAGCTAAGGGTTTTCTGGTTTCCGAAGCGGTGCGGGGGGAAGGGGCGGTGCTGCGCAACCCCGCCGGAGAGAGGTTCATGCCCCGCTACCATCCCCTGGCCGAGCTGGCGCCCCGGGACGTGGTGAGTCGGGCGGTCGTGCGGGAGATGGACGCCTTTGGTTCGGAATGGGTGTACCTGGATCTGTCCGATCTCGCGACCGAAGTAATTGAACACCGTTTTCCCAACCTGGTTTCGGTTTGCCGGCGCCTGGGATTGGATCTGCGCCGGGATTGGCTGCCGGTGGCCCCGGCGGCCCACTACCTCATGGGAGGCGTGCGTACCGACCTGTGGGGCCGCACCAATCTGGAGGGGCTTTACGCCTGCGGGGAGGTGGCCTGTACCGGAGTGCACGGCGCCAACCGCCTGGCCAGTAATTCCCTGTTGGAGGCCTTGGTCTTCGGCGGCCGGCTGGCGGAGGAATTGCTGGCGCGGCCCCGTCTTGCTGCCGCCAGCCCGAAACTGAGCTACCGGGAATTAGATTTAGAGGGTGGCGCCGGGGCGGAAGAAGGCCCGGAGGTCAGGGAAATCGTCGGACGCCAACTGGGGCCGGTGCGCAGCGGCGAGGGGCTGGACGAGGCGCGGCGGGCGCTGGAGCGGCTGTGGCCGCGCCTGTTCCGGCCGGTCCGGGGCCGAGCAGAAATGGAAGCGCGTAACTGCTTGTTGTTGGCGGGGCTAATGGTCTACGCCGCTTCCTGGCGGCGGGAAAGCCGTGGCGCCCATTACCGTACCGATTTTCCGGAACCGGATCCCGCCTACTGCAAGCGTCTGGTGCTGAGCTGCGAGCAGGGCGTGCCCCGGGCGCGGGAAGCGTAACCTCGTAATCCGGGGGCCGGGTCCGGCGCCATCTATTGCCTCGGAGCCGGGCGCCGGCCTCAAGACGCGGCGGCCGTTCCGGCGTTTCCCTCCGCCAGGGCCGTGCCTGCGAGTAATTTCGGCCCCCGGCAAGCCTCCAAAGCGCGGTGAGGGCAGGGGGCTCCAGGACCGGACCTGGGCTTACCGCAGTGCTGGGAATTAGCGAAAGGAGGCGAACGCCCGGTGTTGAACCCACTGGCAGTGGCCGAGGTGGTGAGGAGGGCGCTGGAAGAGGACCTGGGGAGCGGGGACCTCACCAGTTCTTTGCTGTTTGGTCCGGCTGACCGGGGAAGAGGGGAGATCTTGGCCCGACAGGAGGGAGTGGTAGCCGGTCTAGCGGTGGCGGAAGTGGCCTTCCGCCTATTGGCTTCGGAATGCCGCTTCGAACCCTTGGTGGCCGAAGGGGACCGGGTGAAGCCGGGCGAGGTTATTGCCAGGGTAGAGGGGCCCCTGCTTGCCCTTCTCGGAGCAGAGCGGGTGGCTCTAAACTTCTTAGGGCGGATGTCGGGGATCGCCACCCTGACCGCCCGTTACGTTGATCGGGTCCGCCCCTACAAGGCCAGGATATGCGACACCCGCAAGACCGCGCCCGGCCTGCGGCTCGTGGATAAGTACGCCGTGGTCGTGGGCGGAGGGACCAATCATCGCTTCACGTTGGGAGAGGCGGTACTGATAAAGGACAACCACCTTAAGGCCGCGGGGGGCATCGCTCAGGCGGTGGCCCGGGTGCGGCAACGCCTTCCGGTCACCGCCAAAGTGGAGGTAGAGGTGGAGAGCCTGGCCCAGGTGGAGGAGGCTCTGGCCGCAGGAGCGGATCTGATCATGCTGGACAACTTCTCCCCGCTCGATCTGCGCCGGGCGGTGGAGCGGATCGCCGGCCGGGCCCTGACCGAGGCTTCCGGCGGCATTACCCTGGAAACGGTGGCGGAGGTGGCGGCTGCCGGCGTGGACTATATTTCCGTAGGAGCCCTGACCCACAGTGTCTCGTCCCTCGATCTCAGCCTGGAGCTGCTCTGATTACCGCTCCCGCGTATAGAACTGCAGCCGGGTTTCCATTTTTGTCCTGACTAACGTCCGGGCGCTGGAAGCGGTCCCATTCTAGGAGGTCTGACCAGGGCGGGGCGCGGGAGATTGAGCTTCGCCTCGCAGGCCACCGAGAGCACGCACGTGTCCACCGAGTGGGCGTAGGTGTAGGCGTCGGCCCCCGCCTTAGGCGCCAACCCCGTTCTCGTTCTTCAGGCTCCACACGCAGCGCATGAAGGCTCTTACCGTGCGCGGGCAAAATTGCGTGCCGGCGCACCGACCGATCTCCGCCACGGCCTCGCCCAGACTGCGAGCGCGCCGGTAGGGCCGGTCGGAAGTCATGGCGTCGAAGGCGTCAGCCACGGCCAGTATCCGCGCCCAGAGGGGTATAGACTCTCCCCGTAACCCGTCCGGGTAACCGCTTCCGTCCCAGCGCTCGTGATGGTGGCGTATGGCCGGGATGAGAGGGGCGAAGGCCGGTCCCCCCTTCTGAAGGATGCCGGCCCCTATGACCGGGTGCTGCCTGATGCGCTCGAACTCTTCCGGCGCGAGGCCCTCCGGCTTTCCCAGGATGGCGTCGCTGACCCCTATCTTGCCGATGTCGTGCAAGAGGCCGGCAAGATAGATCTGCTCCCGGTCATGCGAGGAAAGGCCCATCTCGGCGGCCACGGCGGCCGCGGTGCGCGCCACGTTGAGGGAATGGTTTACGGTGTAGGCGTCCCGCGCCTCGATGGCCGCGGCCAGAAGAGCCACTACCTCCCGCAGACTTTTGATCTGGCGCTCCCTGGCGGCGTCCAGAGGGAAGACAACGAGGCTTCCCGCCAAAAGCAATCCGAAGGCGCCACCGAGAAGGTAACCGAAGGGCAGCAGGGCGGGCAGGACAACGTTTAGGGCCGCGTAATCGAACTTGTGGATGCCCCAGGCGATGAGGACCCATCCCGCCAACCGCGCCGGCGGCCGGTGGCAGGCCTTGCGTACGAGCAAAAGCCCGCTCCAGAGGTAGTACGTGCCGCACAGGGAAAAGCTCACCAGGTCCGCCCAGGCCCTGGCCGGGGCCAGCAAGCAGAACAAAAGCCCGGCGCCGGCTACCGCCAGCACCGCGGCCGTGCGAATATACGACTTCGGGCAGCCCGCGAAGAGACAGGTCCCGTAAAGCAGAAGGGCGCCGCTGGCCAGCACCAGGGCGTGAAAAATCCACTGGAATGAGAGCCCCCCTGCTTCTCGGTACAGGGCCTCGAAGGCAAACCTTCCCGTATGCGCGGTCCAGGCCAAAAGCCAGATTGCGGCGTAGGGAGCCCCGCTTTCGGCCCGGTAGAGGTAGAGGCAGGCGAGTGCCAGGGCCATCGAGCCGCCGAGGGTAAATACCATGGGGGGAATAGCTACCGGCATCATCTAAGCCTACCTCGCCAGGAAATACTGCCGTTTACGCACAGTAAGTGGAAGAGGCACTCCCCGCCTGGAGCCGGCTTCCCCGGGTGGGGGAAGCCGGCTCGCCCCGGTTGTGGGTCCGGCCTAAATCTTGAACCGTTCCGCCTGTTCCTCCAAACGTTTGGCCACTTTCATTACCTCCTGGGCGGTAGAGGCGATCTCCTGGGTGGAGGCGGAAAGCTCCTCGGCCGAAGCGGAGATCTCCTCCGCGGAGGCCGCCGCTTCCTCCGCTACCGCGGACACGCTCTGCACCCGGTCCAGCACCACGTCCTTGGCCCGGACCGTGGCGTCCACCTCCCGGTAGGTGGCCTCGATCATGGGCGCTATGGCGGCCACGGAGTCCAGGATGTTGTCGAAGGCCCTAACGGTGTTCTCCACGTTTTCAAGCTGCGATACTACCTGCCGGCTCACTTCCTCCGAGGTGTGCACCACTTCGTTCGTTTCCGACCCGATGCTGCCGAGCAGCGCCCTTATCTTGTCCGAGGAGGCGCGGGATTGTTCGGCAAGCTTCCTTACTTCGTCCGCCACCACGGCAAAGCCGCGGCCGGCCTCGCCGGCGCGCGCCGCCTCTATGGCCGCGTTGAGCGCGAGGAGGTTGGTCTGGTCGGCTATACCGTTCATTACCTCCAGGATCTCGCCTATCTGGTTGACCGAGCCGCTTAAGGCGGATAGCCTTTCCGTAACCACCTTGAAGGCCTCGCGCACCGCCCGGATGGAGTTGACCAGAAGATCGAGCTCCTTCTTGCCCACGCCGGCCAGCCGCGAGGTTTCCTCGCTGCTGGCCTTGACCTTGCCTAATTCGGCGTAAACCCTCTCCAGGCTTCCCGTTATGTTCTGTATCAGGCCCACCATCTCCTGGAGATGCCCGGACTGGTCCGTGGCCCCGGCGGCCACCTGCTGGATGGCCTTGGCCACCTCGCCGCTGGAGGCGGCGATTTCCTCGGAGGCTGCACCTAAGACCGCCATGGCGCGGGGCGCCACCAACAGAGGATGAAAACGGGTTCGGGTAGAATCTCCTTCCTGCGGCGGGTAGCGAGGTCGGCGTTGCTTGGTGCTTCGAGCCCGAGCTTAAGACAGACTTCGGCGGCCTGGTGCGCCGCAGATTGTTGCTCCCTGGGGGAAGCACGCGGGGCAGATTGGTTCCTTTTTGAGGCTGCCGCACCGGCCGCGGCTTATGAGCCGGCCGCAAGGAGGTAATCACCCGTGGAAGTCGTCT
The DNA here is from genome assembly GCA_049719955.1 of Neomoorellales bacterium. Lineage (GTDB taxonomy): Bacteria > Bacillota > DSM-521 > Neomoorellales > SLTJ01 > JANLFO01. The sequence continues at coordinate 27,725 of JBNARC010000022.1, forward strand.
ACGAGCGGTGCTGCGGGCTGGATGTGCACAAGAAAAGTGTTACGGCCTGTATCATCACCCCAGAAGGCAAGGAGATCCGCACCTTTGGCACCATGACCGAGGATCTGTTGGCGCTTGTGGATTGGATCAAGGATAAGGGCTGCACCTGTGTGGCCATGGAGAGCACAGGCGTGTACTGGAAACCCATTTACAACCTATTGGAGCTGGCGGAAATTGAAACCCTGGTGGTCAATGCCCAACACATCAAGGCGGTGCCCGGGCGCAAGACGGATGTGAAGGACGCGGAATGGATAGCAGACCTTCTGCGGCACGGGTTGCTTCGAGGAAGCTACATTCCGAGTCGCGAGCAGAGGGAGCTTAGGGAACTGGTGCGCTACCGTAGGAGCCTCATTGAGGAGCGGACGCGGGAAGCAAACCGACTGCAGAAGGTCTTAGAGGGCGCGAACATCAAACTTTCTTCCGTAGCCAGCGACATCCTGGGGGCTTCCGGCCGGGCGATGCTTGAGGCCCTGGTTCGCGGCGAGGCGAACGCGGAGATGCTGGCAGGGCTGGCTAAAGGACGGCTAAAGGAAAAGCACGGGGAACTAAAACAGGCCCTGCGGGGGCTGGTCGGCCCGCACCAGAGGATGCTCATCGCCGCGCAACTTGAGCACATCGAGTTCCTGGAGCGGCAGATCGCCCGTTTGAGCGAGGAGATTGCCGGGCGGATGCGCCCTTTTGAGGAGGAGCTGGCGCTGCTTGATACCGTTCCCGGGGTGGGCCGGCGCCTTGCCGAGGAAATCTTGGCCGAGACAGGCACCAACATGGAGCGCTTCCCCACTGCCGCCCACCTTTCTTCCTGGGCCGGGATGGCCCCGGGCAACAATGAGAGCGCCGGCAAGCAAAAAAGCGGCCGCACCAGAAAAGGCAACAAGGCCTTACGTGCCGCCCTAACCGAGGCCGCCCGTGCTGCTGCCAGGAGCAAGCACACATACCTTTCCGCCAGCTACCATAGGATTGCCGCCAGAAGAGGAGCTAACCGCGCCGCCATAGCCGTTGGTCATGCCATTTTGGTGATAGCCTACCACATCCTGAAAAGGCGCCAGCCGTACATCGAGCTTGGAGCCAACTATCTTGACGAGCGTAAGAAACAGGCCGTGCTGCATCACACCGTTAAAAAGCTGCAAGACCTTGGCTACGAAGTCCGTATTGAACCGAAAGCAGCATAAAGCAGCATAACCATAAGCATAAGTCACAATAAACCCCATAACCCCCAAACCACGCCTTGCCAAAAAGAGCAGGCAAAGGCGCTACAGACACCTTTTCCTCACCCGCGCCACCCGTTTTCGGGGCAGACCGCCATGGCGCGGGGCGCCACCAACAGAGGATGAAAACGGGTTCGGGTAGAATCTCCTTCCTGCGGCGGGTAGCGAGGTCGGCGTTGCTTGGTGCTTCGAGCCCGAGCTTAAGACAGACTTCGGCGGCCTGGTGCGCCGCAGATTGTTGCTCCCTGGGGGAAGCACGCGGGGCAGATTGGTTCCTTTTTGAGGCTGCCGCACCGGCCGCGGCTTATGAGCCGGCCGCAAGGAGGTAATCACCCGTGGAAGTCGTCTACGAGCGGTGCTGCGGGCTGGATGTGCACAAGAAAAGTGTTACGGCCTGTATCATCACCCCAGAAGGCAAGGAGATCCGCACCTTTGGCACCATGACCGAGGATCTGTTGGCGCTTGTGGATTGGATCAAGGATAAGGGCTGCACCTGTGTGGCCATGGAGAGCACAGGCGTGTACTGGAAACCCATTTACAACCTATTGGAGCTGGCGGAAATTGAAACCCTGGTGGTCAATGCCCAACACATCAAGGCGGTGCCCGGGCGCAAGACGGATGTGAAGGACGCGGAATGGATAGCAGACCTTCTGCGGCACGGGTTGCTTCGAGGAAGCTACATTCCGAGTCGCGAGCAGAGGGAGCTTAGGGAACTGGTGCGCTACCGTAGGAGCCTCATTGAGGAGCGGACGCGGGAAGCAAACCGACTGCAGAAGGTCTTAGAGGGCGCGAACATCAAACTTTCTTCCGTAGCCAGCGACATCCTGGGGGCTTCCGGCCGGGCGATGCTTGAGGCCCTGGTTCGCGGCGAGGCGAACGCGGAGATGCTGGCAGGGCTGGCTAAAGGACGGCTAAAGGAAAAGCACGGGGAACTAAAACAGGCCCTGCGGGGGCTGGTCGGCCCGCACCAGAGGATGCTCATCGCCGCGCAACTTGAGCACATCGAGTTCCTGGAGCGGCAGATCGCCCGTTTGAGCGAGGAGATTGCCGGGCGGATGCGCCCTTTTGAGGAGGAGCTGGCGCTGCTTGATACCGTTCCCGGGGTGGGCCGGCGCCTTGCCGAGGAAATCTTGGCCGAGACAGGCACCAACATGGAGCGCTTCCCCACTGCCGCCCACCTTTCTTCCTGGGCCGGGATGGCCCCGGGCAACAATGAGAGCGCCGGCAAGCAAAAAAGCGGCCGCACCAGAAAAGGCAACAAGGCCTTACGTGCCGCCCTAACCGAGGCCGCCCGTGCTGCTGCCAGGAGCAAGCACACATACCTTTCCGCCAGCTACCATAGGATTGCCGCCAGAAGAGGAGCTAACCGCGCCGCCATAGCCGTTGGTCATGCCATTTTGGTGATAGCCTACCACATCCTGAAAAGGCGCCAGCCGTACATCGAGCTTGGAGCCAACTATCTTGACGAGCGTAAGAAACAGGCCGTGCTGCATCACACCGTTAAAAAGCTGCAAGACCTTGGCTACGAAGTCCGTATTGAACCGAAAGCAGCATAAAGCAGCATAACCATAAGCATAAGTCACAATAAACCCCATAACCCCCAAACCACGCCTTGCCAAAAAGAGCAGGCAAAGGCGCTACAGACACCTTTTCCTCACCCGCGCCACCCGTTTTCGGGGCAGGCTTCGGAGCTTTGGGCCAGGGCTTTGGCGTCCTCCTTTATGCCGGAGAGGAG
>JBNARC010000023.1:0-29130 GCA_049719955.1 Neomoorellales bacterium
GTAGACGACGGCTCGCAGGACCGCACCGCGGACCAGGCGGCGGCCGCCGGGGCCAAGGTGATTCGTCTGCGGGAGAGAAACGGCAAAGGAGGGGCGATGGCGGCTGGGGCCGCGGCCTGCCAGGGCGACATTGTTTTGTTCCTGGATGCCGACCTGCTGGGCCTGCGGCCGGAGCACGTGGAAACCCTTGCCGCTCCCGTACTGGCGGGCCGCGCCGACATGGTGGTGGGCCTCTTTCGAAGCGGAAGGCTGAGCACTGACCTGGCCCAGCGGCTGGCCCCGGGGCTGAGCGGGCAAAGGGCGTTGCGCCGTGCGCTGCTCCCCCATAACCTCGCCTGCCTGGGATATGCCGTAGAAAGCGCCCTGGAAGAATGCGCCCGGCAGGGGAACTGGCGGGTGCGGCGGGTGGCACTGGAGGGCGTGTCCCAGGTCGTAAAAGAAAAAAAGCGCGGCTTTTTGCGCGGGGCATGGCAGCGCTGGAAGATGTACCAGGAAATTGCCGGCTATAAACTGAGACCCCGCCGGCAGAGGCCTCTTCCGGCGCTGCCGGCAGGGCTGGTAACCCGCGCTTTGCTGCTGGCGGTCCTGCTGGGCATCGCCTGGTACCAGGGACAGAACATCCTCTGGGCCAGGGCGGAAAGCGCCGTGCTGGCCCCGCTGCCTGAATTTAGACTGGGGCCGCGGGTGCTGGTGGTTTCCCCCCATCCGGACGATGAATCGCTGGGGGCCGGCGGCCTGATTGCCCAGGCCAGACGCGAAGGCAGGGAGGTTCGGGTGGTCTGGATGACCGCCGGCGATGGCTTTCGCCGGGGGGCCGAGGTCTGGTTTGGTCGGTCTGTAGGGGCAAAAGACCTTATTTCTTACGGCCGACTGCGCAGCCAGGAGGCAGCCCGGGCCGCAGAGCGCCTGGGAATACCACAAGATAAGCTAATTTTCCTGGGCTACCCAGATGGGGGGTTGGCCCGACTGTGGTGGGACAACTGGCGCCACCAGTCCCCTTATACCTCCCCGGCCACCGGACGCAACTCCGTGTCCGGAAGCGAGGGCCTCACTCCCGGGGCGCCCTACGCCGGAGAAGCGGTACTGGCGGACCTGCGCCGGATCCTAAAGGATTACCGGCCCACCGACATTTTCGTTACCGACGGTGATGACAGCCATCGAGACCACCAAGCTACCAGGGCGTTCCTGTTGGCAGCCCTGGCCCACGTTGCACAGCAGGATAGAGCGTATCACCCCCGCGTCTACACCTTCCTCATCCATCACGGCGCCTGGGAGGCGCTGCCGGTCGTGGTCCGCAGCCGTGCCCTGGTGCCTCCGGCCAGCCTGCTGAAGGGGCAGAACGGGGGGCGCGAGGAGTGGCGGATCCTGTGGCTATCCCAGGAGAGCCTGGCCGCAAAGCACAAGGCGCTGCAGGAATACAGAACCCAGCAGAAGGCCATGGAGGCTTTCCTGAAGAATTTCCTCAGACCCAACGAGGTTTTCCGGGACGAAGAAACTAAAATTTACTCCCTGCGGCTGGAGGGAACCGGGGGTGCGGTCGTCTCCCTCCAGGATCCCAAGGACGACGCCTTTACTAGGAACCTGGACAAGGCCGGCGATTTGGCTTCCTTGGCCGTGTCCCGCACCCCGTCCGGTCTGCGGCTTATGATCACCACCTGGGGGCGGCCGGTTCCCGGCTTGAGCTACCGCGTAGGCATATACCGTTTGCCATCGGATGACAATTGCGTGGAACCACTCGTGATGCAGGTGCGGCCAGATAAACCCGGCCCCGTAGTGCAGGTTACCGCGGGAGAAGTATCCGCGCCGCTACTGGCCGAGCAGCCGGGAAACAGTATCGGCCTGCAAGTGCCGCTGGGCCTAGAACCGGGGGATGCGCTGATAATCGGTGTGGAAACCCGGATCGGCCCTGTGACCCTCGACTGGATCCCCTGGAGCCTGCTATGGGTGGGGAATTAACCGTGTTTCCTTCATCGCCACCGGAGGATTGCCAGCGAGGTTAGAGCCCCTTTGAAGCGGAGGTGCTACCGGGTGCGGCTTTCCAGGCTCGCAAAACGCTTGGTCTGGGCGGCAACCTTAATGGTCGGCTTGTACCTGTCCGCTTCCTTTGCTGCCGACGAAATGACGCTGCGCTCCGCGGCCGCGTTCGCCAGGGCGCCGGCCTCTTGCGGCGTTTTCCGGCATACCGAGTGGAGGCCGCGGGGGCCCTCCGGCGAGGGAGTGGCGGTGGGGTTGCTGGCAGACGGGCTTGGCCTGGATGATCCCACCGTTGAGGTTTACGTAGAACTGCTGAGCGAAGAAGGATTCCCGTACCGCCTGATCACCCCGGCCGAAGTTGAGGCCGCCTCTTCAGCCCATCTTGGAGAAAAGCTCTGGGCTGTAATCATTCCGGAGGGTGCGGCGGCAATCGGGGGGCGGGCGGCCGAGCAGATAAGGCAGTGGGTGGAGCGCTACGGGGGCAAGCTGATGTTCGTATACGACGGCGGGTGGTGCGGGAGCGAAGAGCAAGGCCGGTTTCTTTTGAAGCTGGCCGGGCTGGACACGAGGCTTGAGGGTGGGGTCTTCCTCGGCCCCTGGATCCTCCCTGGCGGCTCCGCCCTGCGGTCTTATTTTGACCCGGGAGTGACTGCGGGCGATCGCCTGGCCGTCCCTGGTTATCCGCCTATACAGAGCTATCATTACCCCGTTGCCCTTGCCGACCCGGAGGTAGAGGAGTTACTCTCTACTAGTAGAGACGCCTCTAGTGCCAACGTGCCGGTGGTTACGCTCCGCCGCTTTGCCGGCGACGGAGCCGTCATGTTCGTGAACTCGCCGGTCGGCCGGCAAAAAGTCGAAGCTAACGACGACCTCCTCGCCCGAGTGCCCCTAAAGTTCTTCCTGATTGAGATAGCCCGGGTCCCGCGGCTGATAGCCGCTCCCCAGGGGGAGGGAGGAATCGTCCTCAACCTGCACCTTTGCGCGCGGCGGTCGGTGGTGCTGGTCCGGAAGTTGCTTGCGGCGCACCTCTTTACTACCGAACTGCCCCTGACCGTCTCGGTTACGGCCGGCCCGCACCAGTTTTTGCCTGGAGACCGCCTGGGTACCGATGCCGCCCGTCGCGGCCGCAAGGCCCTTGAAGACCTGGCCCGTTATGGCAGCCTTGGGTCCCAGGGAGGATGGGCGCACGGGCAGTGGGCCTACCTTTTCAGCCATCTCTCGGCTGGCCGGAAAGAGAAGATGGTGGCCAGGAACTGGCAGGTCATGAGCGCCTTGAAGGGCCGGCCGGTAACGGAGTACGCCGCCCCAAACGGGCGCCACGAGGACCGAATCAACGACTACCTGGCCGCTTTGGGAGTAAAGGGAGAGGCATTTCCGGCGGCGTTCAACTCCCCGCCCACGCACCCCTGGTTTTCCCGCCGGGTGGACGCCCGTTTGTGGCTTTTCGGCTATACCAGCACGGCGGACGGAAGCTGCCTGGAGAATATGCTCGCCCGGCATAGGAATCCGGAGGAAGTGGTCCAAGAGGTCCGCGGGCAAGTTATTGAGCAGGCCATCAAACGCCGGGAGATACGTCTCTTTTACTTCCATCCCGATTCCGTGGCCAAACACCCGGAGATCCTGAGGGGGCTGAACGCCTGCCTTCTGGAGGAAATAGGGGCCGGCCGCCTCACGGTGCGGACCATGGAAGAATACTGCGACTTCCTTGAGCGGCACCAGCAGGTGCAGTTCCGTTTTCGGAGGGAGAGGCGCGGGCTGCTGGTGGAGGCGTGGTCACCACGGGATCTGCAGGAAATGACTTTTGCCCTTCCCGTAGACGCCCGGGCCAGGCCGCGCCCCTTACGAGGCGAGTGGCGGTTCAGGGTAGAGGGCGGGTGGCTTCTGGCTACGGTCGCGGGCCCCGGCCGCGAGGCCAGCCTTTATCTGGGGGATGTAAGGTAGTGTGGACCCTGGTCTGCCACCGGGCAGCCGGATAGTCAAAGGTCGGTACGACAACCACCTATCTGGGCTTTTTCGCCCACCCTGGCGGGTATTCCTTCTTTCCTGGGTCCCGCTCATTCCAGGCCTTTACCATCAAGTTGTTTGCATAGCACGGACACGGTGGATTTCGAAATCCCTAAAGGCTAACATGGCCTTGACAGTCAGCGAGGGGAAGGCTAAACTATCGATAGCAGGCGCCGAAGTGGTGGAACTGGCAGACGCGCCAGACTCAAAATCTGGTGTCCCTCGCGGGACGTGCGGGTTCGACTCCCGCCTTCGGCACCAGATAGGCGATCTCAGGGGCTATCCTGGAGGAAGGATGGCCCCTTTTAGTTTGCTCTAAGACGGGCCTGGTGAGGTTCGCAAGTAAGGGCGCGGAAGACCGGTTAAGCGGGAGGGAGCACTCGGTACGCCTTCACCGGCGCAGGGACGGACTGCGAGCATAAGTGTTGTTGCTGAGCGGGCGAGTTTAGACGGGAGCAACGAGGTCTCCGCCCAGGAACCTTCGGCCGGTAAGGCGGCAGGCTTCCAGCACCGAAAAGCTGCCCGCTGCCGGGTCTAGCACCACGTCACCGGGATTGGTAACCGCTTCAATTAGGCGGGCCTGAAGCCTTACCGGTTTCGCATGAGGGTGATCCGCCGTGACGTATTCCTCCCAGACATCAGGAAGGTCATGTATGGCCCATACTCCTTTGGCGCGGAGCGGCAACTTTTGTATGACCATCAGGTACTCGCATTGTCTTCGGGTACGGTAACCCATTCCCATCTTAAGCTTGTTCCATACGATCATGTCCACGGTCCTCAAGTCAGCGGGTAACCAGCCGGTTATGCCTTCACAAAGGTGAAACTTATCCACCCATAAGAATAGGTGGCCGCTAGGTATTAGCACCCGCGCGATCCCAGCTATGAACTCTCTTATTATGTCCTCATTCATTTGGGGTAGTTTCGATCGCCGGCGGCCGCGGGTTTCACCTTCGTTTCCGTACGCCAGCTTATCCAGCACTCCCCGGTATTGGGGGTCAAAGAACACGCAAGGGACGGAAGCATCACGCACGGCGGCCAAGAGTTCTCTGCCATCGCAACGGTTGGGATAGTCATACTGGAAGACTGAAGCCGTAAGGCAATCGGAAAACGTTTTCGCCCGACGGCCGCTAGAGAAGACTACCGACATAGGGTGCTTCTACGCCTCCACCGACTACCTGATCAATCTAAAACATTTCTACCTCCCGAACCTATACCCCTTCCACACGGTACTTGCACGCGAGAAGCGCCTTCGAAAAGGCCTGCCCGGACGGGAAGGGCCAAGGAAGGCGAAAGCCCCAAGCAGAGCGTATAACTTAGCTACAACTGACCAAACCTTCCAAGGGAGGGGTTGCGTTGGAAGACTTAATCCGGCTAGTCCGCAACCGGCGGAGCGTACGTTCGTTTAGTTCCCTGCCGGTACCAACAGAACTGATTATAACTTTGTTGGAGGCGGCCCGGTGGGCTCCATCGGCGGGCAATCTTCAGCCCTGGCATTTTTACGCGGTACGGGCTCCGGAGACCAAGTATGCTTTGGCCCGGGCCGCCGCTCAGATCTTCGTGGCCGAGGCACCGGTGGTAATTGCGGTTTGCGCCCTACCGGAGCAATCGGCCTCGATATACGGGGAGCGGGGACGCCACCTGTACTGCCTGCAGGACACGGCGGCCGCCACCCAGAACCTCCTGCTGGCTGCCACCGCCGCCGGACTTTCTTCCTGCTGGGTGGGGGCTTTTGACGAAGAGGAGGTTCGCAGGGTCTTGGGACTGGGCCCCGAGGTACGACCGGTGGCCTTGGTACCGCTGGGCTACGGTAGGGAGAAGCCACGCCCGGTCGCCCGAGTGCCGTTAGAGGCGGTGGTACGGTTGATAGACTGAGGTTTAGGCCTGACGTATCCCCACTTTCGAGTTAACTTGAGTTGACGGCGGTGCCGGGTGCTCGCCTGAGTACATTGGCAACTCGCCGGGCACCGAACTTGGCGAGGACGAGCGCGCAGGCGGGCGCCAGGCCTCAGGATGGCCGAAGCCGAGGAGCGCCATGGATGGCGCTTCCGAGGGGAGCCCGCCGTAACGCGAAGGCTGAACCCTAGTTTGGTCGGCGAGGTGACAGTAAGAACGGGGAGCACCCGGCACCGCCCGTGGGAAAGTGGGGATAACTCAGGGTTTAGGCCTCTTGACAACGTACCCGGCTTTTGGCATTATATGAATGGCTGTTAGCACTCGACATCGGTGAGTGCTAATAACAAACCTACGCTGAAGGAGGGGTGGCCAGTGCTCAAGCCACTTGATGACCGGGTAGTGGTAAAGGTGATCGAGGAGGAGCAGCGTACCCAAAGCGGGATTGTGTTGCCCGATACCGCCAAAGAGAAACCTCAGGAAGGTGAGGTAGTAGCGGTTGGTCCGGGTCGCCTGATGGAGAACGGGAACCGGGTAGCGCCGGCGGTCAAAGTAGGGGATCGGGTAATCTTCGCCAAGTACAGCGGCACCGAGGTTAAGGTAGACGGGCAGGAATACCTTATCTTGCGGGAAACCGATATTCTGGCCATAAGAGAGTAAAGCCCAGTTAGAAGGAGGTTGGAAGGTCAATGGCGGCTAAGCAGTTGGCGTTTAGCGAAGAGGCCAGGAGGGCTCTGGAACGGGGAGTAAACGCCGTTGCCGAGGCGGTTAAGGTTACTTTGGGGCCGAAAGGCCGCAACGTGGTGCTAGAAAAGAAGTTTGGGTCGCCCACCATTACCAAGGACGGGGTTACCGTTGCTAAGGAAATCGAGCTTAAAGACCCCTACGAGAACATGGGGGCTCAACTCTGCCGGGAAGTAGCTTCTAAGACCAATGACGTGGCCGGCGACGGCACTACCACCGCCACGGTATTGGCCCAGGCCATTGTGCTGGAAGGTCTCAAGAACGTGGCGGCGGGGGCCAACCCGGTTTTCATCAAGCGCGGCATTGAGAAGGCAGTGGAGGCAGTAGTTGAAGAAATCAAGAAGATGAGCGTACCGGTAGAGACCCGGGAAAACATTGCTCACGTAGCCTCTATCGCCGCCAACGACCGGGAGATCGGCGAACTGATCGCCGAGGCCATGGAGAAGGTGGGTAAGGACGGGGTTATCACCGTTGAGGAGTCCAAGGGTATCTCCACTACGGTGGAAGTAGTAGAGGGGATGGAGTTCGACAAGGGGTACATCTCCGCCTACTTCGTAACCAACCCCGAAACCATGGAGGTTGAGCTCGAGGAGCCCTACATCCTGATTTACGAAAAGAAGATCTCGGCGGTGGCCGACATTCTGCCGCTGCTGGAGAAGGTAGTGCGTACCGGTAGCCCGCTGTTGATCATCGCCGAGGATGTTGAGGGCGAAGCCCTGGCCACCTTGGTGGTGAACAAGATTCGGGGTACGCTGCAGGTAGCGGCGGTTAAGGCTCCGGGCTTCGGCGACCGGCGTAAGGCCATGATGGAGGACATCGCCATCCTCACCGGTGGTACCTTCATCAGTGAGGATATGGGCGTGAAGCTGGAGAACGTGGATCTCAGCATGCTGGGTCGGGCCAAGAAGGTCAAGATCGATAAGGAAAGCACAACCATAGTTGAGGGCGCCGGTACTCAGGACGCCATTAACGGCCGCATTGCTCAGATTAAGCGCCAGATCGAAGAAACCGAGTCGGACTACGACCGGGAGAAGCTGCAGGAGCGGCTGGCCAAGCTGGCGGGCGGCGTAGCGGTTATTAAGGTGGGTGCGGCTACCGAGACCGAGCTGAAAGAGAAGAAGCACCGGGTAGAGGACGCCCTCTCCGCCACCAGGGCCGCCGTAGAGGAAGGTATTGTGCCCGGCGGTGGTACCGCCCTGGTAAACGCCATTAGAGCCCTAGACAACGTAAAGGTCGAGGGCGACGAAGCGGCCGGGGTGCGGATAGTGCGTCGGGCCTTGGAGGAGCCGCTGCGGCAGATCGCGGTTAATGCCGGCTTGGAGGGCTCCGTAGTAGTGGAGCGGGTTAAGAACGAGAAGCCCGGCATTGGCTTCGATGCCGTTAGCGAGCAGTACGTAGATATGGTGAAGGCGGGTATAGTAGACCCGGCCAAGGTAGTACGGACCGCGTTACAGAATGCGGCCAGCATCGCCGCCATGTTGCTCACGACCGAGGCGCTGGTAGCCGAAATTCCGGAGAAGGAGAAGCACGCTCCGCACATGCCGGATATGGACTACTAGGGCCTCGAAAGCGTCCATCCCCATACGATAACGTTTTGCCCCCCACCGACGGGGGGCACTTTTATTTCTTGCCCCTCGGTCCTGCCCTGCGATAGCCCTCCCGTAACCCCTGGCGGTAGCTCCTCATAGGATGAAGCAGAGAAACCGCCAGGAGGTGGAGACCGTGGATCTGGGGCGGCTCTGCAAGCGTCATCGCGAGGACCTTCTGAACCTCCCCAACGTGGTGGGAGTAGGACATGGGGTAAGACGGGTACGGGGGCGGGCCACGGAGGAGCCGGCCATAGTGGTGCTGGTAAACCGGAAGGTTCCGCTGACCGAGCTTCGACGGGAGGAACGGGTGCCGCGTACCCTGAGTAAGGTAGCGGTGGATGTAGTGGAGGTGGGGGAAATAAGGCTTTTGGGTAGGACCCAGTACATTCGGCCAGCCCCACCCGGAGTCAGCATAGGCCACTACCGGATAACTGCCGGTACTTTTGGGGCCGTGGTGCGCGATCGGGTTACCGGCGAACCGCTGATCCTTTCCAACAATCACGTGCTAGCCAATTCCACCAACGGTAACGACGGACGGGCGGCCATCGGCGATCCCATATACCAACCCGGCCCTTATGACGGCGGCGGTCCGCAACAAATAATCGGTTACCTGTACCGCTTTGTGCCTCTCAGAAAGGACTATGAGGAAGTGTCGTGCAAGCATGCCCGCATGGCAGAGAATCTGGCCAATAGGATACTTCACCTGGTCCGCCCTCACTACCAGCTGAGCTTTTACAGGCGCCTGGTAGCCGAGAACCTGGTGGACGCTGCTCTGGCCAAGCCGGTTAGTCCGGAGGCTATTACTCCGGACATCCTGGAGATAGGAAGCGTGCGGGGGGTTAGGGAGCCGAGGGTGGGGATGCGGGTGATGAAGAGTGGTCGCTCCTCCGGAGTTAACTCCGGAGAAGTCGTCGCCATCGGTGCCACGCTGAAGGTTACGTTGGACGAGGGGCGGGAGGCACTGTTTGCCGATCAGTTTGTTACCGAAGCGCTGGCCAAACCGGGAGATAGCGGCTCGCTAGTGTTGGACGAAGAACACTATGCCGTGGGATTGCTTTTTGCCGGGTCGGATAAATCCACCGTTTGCAACCGCATACAGAACGTACTGGAGCTGTTGCAGGTGGATTTATAGCCCGTACATAAAAGTAGCTGCATCACATGGTAAGCTGACCGCCGGGTTGCTCCACTACCTTGAGGATTTGCTCCTCCGCTCCGTTGAGGGCGTTAATGTAAACCAAGAACCGGTCGCCGTCCGCCTGGGTGGAGAATTCCCAGGTCAGCACCTCTTCGCCGCCCACGGTTGGTATCAGACACAGCCGGCCCGGGCCTACTTGCAGTTCCCGGCTTACCCGAGAGCGGGCCGTGGCCTCGGTAAGGCGCGGCTCCGGTAGACGGCGGGGACGGTGGTTGATCAGATAGTTAGAGGCATCCCAGCCTATAACTTCTCCATTGTCCAGGGCTACCTTGACCTTTATTTGATCCGGGTAAAGCTTTACCCCTTCTTGGGTAGCAACGAAGGTAACGGTCTGGGCATTCGCCTCGGCCAGGCTGTAGGTAGGCGAGAGATCCGCAAGACCCTGTTTCGTCAGAAACTCTCGGGCTCTTTGTAGGGCCTGGGAAGCATCGAGCCGGGAAGGGCCTAGCGGACGATCGTTTAGCATTTGAATCACGTGACCGCCCTTCTCGGATACGTCTAAGGTTACCCGGGCTTTGCCGTTCGTCGTAGTCAAGGTGAAGGAATAAGCGGGAATGGGCCCACTGGTGCGACGGCTACCTACCACCCTTGCGGTGTCAAGACCCGCAGCCCGGGCGAAGGCAAGGGCCTTAGCCTGAGCGGCATCGCGGTCCAACCGGGGTCCGGTTAGGCCCTTAGGGGCTAGCTGGAAGCGGTGGTCGGAAAAGGGCCCGTCGTAGGTTAAAGCGGGCATTTCCTGGAGACGCTGTTCGAAGTTACCCAGTTCGGCCAACTCCTCGAGATCCGCCGCCGCTCGAGCGGTACCCCCCTTGATAGGAGCAGGTCTCGCGGACACGGCTAGGGTTGACCAGCGAAAACCGCGGCGGCTCAAGCGGGACTCGAGCAGGTGAAGACGGCGCCCGAACTCGCCTAGTTGGGCCGTCAGCCGACTGAGTTGATCCCTTTCCGACGGGGTAAGGTCTTCGCCTCCCGCGAGCTTTCTGGCCAGGGCCAGACTGTAATCACCCGCCTGGGCCAGGAACTTGCGGGTGGCGGACAGGTTTAGATGGCCAACCGGCAATTGACTGAGCGAGTCTTGAGCGTCGACGGCCTCATTCCAGGCTTGGGCAAGATAGAGAATTTGCTGGCGAGGGCTGGCGGCTACCAGGGCTTTAGAAGCAGCTACTTCTGCCTGCTCCACTCGGGAAAGGAGATTATAGAATTCCAACTGGCTCCCGGCCTCCAGGGCGTTGGCATAAGTGAGGCGGTTTGACCGCTCCCAAAGACCCCAGCCGGCCAGCACTAAGAGACCTGCCACTATGCTCGCAATCCACCATCGCCGGTTCATCGTCCTTCCTCGCCTTCCTCCTGTGCCTTGAGATGCCTAACGGGCGAAAACGTGCCGGCCTATCCTCACCACTATTTGTCTTGTCCATATCCAGGGGCTGACCGGCTTGGCTGGGTTCCAGAAGTAGATAGAACCGTAGGTGGGATCCCAGCCGTTAAGAGCATCGATGGCCGCTCGCCGGGCGGTGGCCGCCGGGGGAGCCCTCCAGATCCAACCGCTGGCCACGCTTTCAAAAGCAAGGGGTTGATAAATTACCCCGGCTAAAGTGTTGGGGAACGAGGGGTGCTGCACCCGGTTGAGAACCACTGCCGCTACCCCTACTTGGCCGGCATAGGGCTCATTTGCCGCCTCCGCGGCCACCAGTCGGGCCAGGAGATCGATTTCGTCGGCGCGGGATACGCCTCTTACCGATCGGTAGGCTTGGACCGGCATTTCGGCGGGGGTCTGTCTTGGGGGAGCCTGGTGGACCAGGAAGTAGACCAGCCCCAACGTAACGGCGGTAACCGTGCCCAGCCACCAAGGCCACCGCCGGCGCCATTGGCGGGCCAAGCTATCTATCATGACCCTGTTCCTCCGTTTCTGGGCGTCAATGGCTCTTGTTTTTAGTCTTAAAAGTTAGCTACCGCTTTATGCAGCCGGAGAAGTAACTTGCGCCCGGTCGGACGCATAGCCTAAATAGTGACCCGCTAGCGTGCCGCTACTAAGTTTGTTTCGAGGAGGAGCCATGATGAACGGGATGCCGGTAGATCCCCAAATCCTAAACTTATTGCGAGATCTTCGGCCGTTTCTAGGCCCGCAGGCCGCAGCCGCCACGGAGCTAGCAGAGGCTTGCGTAGACCTTCTAAGCAGCGATGGCGGGCGGAGAGCCTTACAGACCTTCGCCCGGGTGATGGGTTCAGAATCGCTATTGTCGAGTGAGGGAAAGCCGACCGCCAATCCCTTCCTCCTATTCCTGGTATTGATACTGCTGATCTTTTCCTTTTCCGATCCTGAACCCGAAGGAGTGGGAATCATGCCGGCATGACTCGGAAGTACCCAGAGGATTCCGTATACTGACCGTTTACCGGCTATACCGGCTACGGGAACCGAAGGTGCGCCCTTTTGGCGGTGGGATTGAAAGGAGGTTCGTTCACTATGACAAACGAGAATAGCACCTTTTTCCCCACGCAGCGGGTTAGATATTGACAGCGGGCTGAGGTTCTGCTAAATTAAATACGGACGTCAAATGTGTTCATGCTAAAGAACGCGAGGTTTATCCTTGGGAAGGAGAGCCGGGGTTGGCTTTCCTCTTCTGGAGTTCCGGAAGACCGATCTGTTTCCCTGCTGGGTGCCAGGGATATCCTGAAGTGTATAGGTGGCGGTCCTTTGGGCGCAGCCGGACGGCCGGCTTATGTCTTGGCGAGGCCGGTCGGGAGGTGTAGTTTTGCCGGAGGCGCGGGGCGGCTGTCCCGGGCGACCGGTGCGAGGCAAGTTCATCCGTCCTCAAAGGAGGAATAAGCATATGCCTGAGGTAAACCTCAAGGAAATGGCAGAACTTATTCAGAACCTGCGGGAAAGTGCAACCAGGCTGCGCCAGATGTCGGACATGCCGACGGTAGTCCGAAACTGCGAGCGCATCCTGGCCAGCGTGCGCATGCTGGAACTTAACGTAAACGAGGTGTTGCGGCTACTGGAGGACGGGGAGAACCTCGCCCAAGTGGGATAGATATTACCCACCTTGGTCGGAACGTAAGGATTCGGTACCGCCAGAGGCGGGGAAGCTAGGCGGAAAGGGAGTGGACCATGAGCGCCAGCCTGCCGATATGGGTAATGGAGCCTATATCCGAAGTAAAACGTACGGCCGTAGCCGAAAAGCTGAAGCTTCTGAGGGCGCCCAGTTCGGATACCCAGGCTGGCGACCTCGCCGCGGTGAAGCGGCGACTGCGCGAGGTACGGGAATACGCCGCGAGCCATCTGGACGAGCTATTGAACGAACTGGTAGACGTCCTGCCGGATCGCTATCCGCAACTTAAGATCGTAACTGCAGCCACCGCCCGCGAGGCCGTAGACTACGTGAGCCGGGTGGCGGCAGGGAACTATGTTTTCATCAACAACTCTGCGGTAGTGCGACGAGAGCTCAAGCCCCACTTACTGGCCCAAGGGCTGAGAGTGGTAAATTCCTACAAGCAGGAGTTCGACGCCCGCCAGCAAGGAGTAGCCGATTATTGGGATCTGCCTCGCCTGCTAGATCGTAATCTCCAGTACGAATTTGAGGTATCAAAGCGGACGGTAGGTCTTCCTCCCGGGGACGACGAGGTGCGCGAATACGTTGCCCTGCTGGGAGTGAATGCGGTTTCGGCCGCGGACGGAACCGTCTTCTTCTTGCAGCACTTCACCAATATCTATAAGGACCTGCAGCGCGCGCGGCGGGTGGTCCTGGTAATCGGGCTGGACAAACTGGCCAAGGACCTAGAGGCGGCCGCCTTCCAAACCCGCTGCATGGGCTTGTTTGGCGCCGAGAGTATGGTGCTGGAGGTTCAGCCCGGCGCCTCGGTGAAGGAGCCCCCGGTCGAACCGGCGGAGCTTCCGCCTGGTTTGGAAGGAGAAGGGCGGGAACTACACGTCGTCATCCTGGATAACGGTCGTCGGGACCTCCTGCGGAGCAAGTTTCGAGAACTCTTCCTTTGTATAGGGTGCCGCGCCTGCAATCAACGTTGTCCGGTTAGGCATTCCTTCCAGGTCGATTGGGTGTGGACCCCGCGAAATTATCTCAAACAGTTTTTGGATGGAGCCATCAAATCGATTGATGTTTGCCTGCACTGCGAGAGCTGTCGTTTGGCCTGCCCCCTGGAAATCGATATACCGCACCTCATGTGGGAAGCGAAGCTGGACTACGTGCGCAAGCACGGAGTGTCGGTTAGTCACATGGTATTGGGACGCCCCGAATTGATCGCCAAGGCCGGGAGCATGGCCGCACCTATCGCTAACAGAGGCCTAAAAATCAAGCCGCTCCGGATGGCCATGGAAATGGCGGTTGGCGTGCACCGGGAGGTACGGATGCCCGAGTTTCACCGCGAAACCTTTGCTGCCTGGTTTGCCAACCGACAGAAGGGCGGTGGACGGTAATGCGCAAGGTAGCGTTTTATGCCGGGTGCTTCGTCAACTATTATGAACCGGAGATCGGCAAGGCCACGGTTCGCGTGCTAGAGCATAACGGCGTAGAGATAGTGTTGCCGCCGCAGGTCTGTTGCGCCCTGCCCATGGTTTCCAAAGGAAACATCGGGGGCGCCCAGAGGCACATGGAGAGTAACGTAGCCTCCTTGAGCCAGGCCTTGGCCGAGGGGTGCGAGTACATTGTAGCTACCTGTAGCAGTTGTAGCCTGATGATTAAGCGGAGTTATCCTCACTTTGTGCCTTCCGAGGCGGCGCGTCTGGTCGCCGAGAAGACCCTTCACCTCAGCGAATACCTCAACCTACTGGCCGAAGCAGGCGAACTGAAGCTCGACCTGCGGGCCATGCCGGAGACCGTTTTCTATCACCTGCCGTGCCACCTGCGGGCGCAGGGTCCGGAGGTGGTGAACAAGAGCGTGGATCTATTGCGCCTAATTCCGGAACTGGCCGTGGCGAAGATTGCGGGCAACTGTTGCGGCATGGGAGGTACCTACGGCTTTGAAAAGCGCAATTTCCGCCTCTCCCGGTCTATCTCGGCTAAGGTGGTAGGGGACGTAAAGGCAACGCCTACCGACCGGGTGGTGACCGACTGCGGCCTGTGCAAGCTTCAGATCGAGACCGGCGCGGGCGTTAAGGTCATCCATCCCGTTGAACTACTGCAGGAGGCCTACGGTCTTCAGCCGGAGGGCTAGGGCTTGAGGTTGTCAGGCATATCCACGCAAAGGAGGTGACGAATGTGGCCGACGTAAAAAGCATCCGCTCCACCTCGGAGGAACTTTCCAAGACCAGAACCTACGGCAAGGTGCGCTGCCACAATGGTGAGTGCACCCATCGGATCGAGGTGCCGCCCGGAGCGAAGGTGGTGAAGTGCCCCGGGTGCGGGGCCGAATGGCGGATCTACTGGATCGAGCCGGATGTCCCGCGGATTCGCGGTCCCGTATGGGATACTCTCCGGAAGATGCGCGAACAGCAGTAGCGGCCTAACGAATCGGGCGGAAGGAAGGAGGAAGGGCGAATGCCTCTTAACCGCAAGGTGGCGATTATCGATCTAACCACCGAAAACATCGAGATCAAGCCTATTCCGCTGGAAATGCGCCGCAAGTATATAGGCGGCCGCGCCTTGGACGCCTATCTTCTCTATAACCACATGAAACCCGGTGTGGATCCCCTGGGGCCGGACAACGTACTGGTAGTTAGCGGCGGTCTCTTGACCGGATGTCTTGCCTCGGGCGTTTCCCGCACTCATGTCTGCGCCAAGTCTCCGCTTACCGGCGGGTTCGGAAGCTGTAACGGTGGCGGGTTCTTCTCGGCGGAACTGGCTTATGCCGGCTTCCACCACCTGGTAATCAAGGGTAAGGCCAAGAAGCCGGTTTACCTCTACGTGCACAACGGCAAGATCGAAATCCGTGACGCCTCCAAGGTCTGGGGCACCACGGTACACGACTGCCAGAAGCTCATCCGTAAGGAACTGGGCGACGAGGAGGTTAAGGTTCTCTGCATCGGACAGGGCGGCGAAAACCTGGTCCGCTTTGCCAACGTAATGACCGGACTGAAGAACTCCGGCGGTCGCACCGGCATGGGCGCGGTCATGGGCTCCAAGAACCTGAAGGCCATCGCCGCCCGCGGCACCATGGATATCAAGATCGCCCATCCCATGGAGGCGCTGGAGTTCAACAAGCGCTTCATCCAGCTGATTACCAGCGCTAAGGTAAACCAGACCATGGGTAAGATCGGCACCGGCTTTATCTGGGGCGCCACCAACTCCTGGGGCGGCGTGCGGGTTCGCAACTTCCAGCTCAACCAGTTGGAGGACTGCGAAACCGTCGAGGCCGAATACCTGGACGAAATTTCCGCGAAGACCATCGGACCGCACCACATGTCCGCTTGCTTCGGCTGCCAGGTGCACTGCCGGCCGCGCTACCGCATCCCCGAGGGCTGGCCCTACGCCGGGGAGTACGACGAGGGTCCGGAGTACACCTCCCAGGGGGCTTTCGCCGGCGAGCCCGGTATCCCTATTGGCGAAGTGGTTCTGGTAGCCAACCACATGGTAAACATGTGGGGCCTGGATACCCTGGAGACCGGAAGCCTAATCTCCTGGGCCATGGAGCTCTACGAGAAGGGCATTCTCACCCTCGAGGATACCGGCGGTCTGGACCTCCGCTTTGGTAACTACGAGGCCCTATTCGAGATGATCCGGCGCATTGCCTTCCGCGAAGGGCTGGGCGACATCCTGGCCGAAGGCGGACGGCGGGCGGCGGCGAAGATCGGTAAGGGCTCCGAGAAGTACCTCATCGACGTCAAGGGCATGCAGAACCTGCATTCGGACGAGCGCGCTACTCCAGGGCTGGCCCTGAACATCGCCGTATCCTCGCGCGGTTCCGACCACCTGCGCGGCCGCCCGGCCATCGACCTGTACAAGCTCCCCGAGCCGGTACTGCGGAAGATCTACAGCACCCCGATCCCGTACAACGGGCCGCTGAGCTCCGACTACCGGGACTACGAGGGCAAGGCCTGGCAGGTAGTATGGCACGAGCACTGCTACATGGGCGTAGACAGCGTGGGCATTTGCAAGTACCATACCACCTTCCTGGGCGCCACATTACCCAACTTCCCCGACTGGGCGAAGGCTATCTACTACAATACCGGCCTGGAGATGACCCCGGAGGAGATCTGGTACGTGGCCGAGCGCGGGTACAACCTGGAGCGGCTGTTCAACCTGCGGGAAGGCTGGACCGAGAAGGACGACTGGCTCTCCGATCGCTACTTCGACGAGCCGCTACCGCTGGGTGCGCCCGGCATCAAGGGCCGCAAGCTCGACCGGGAGAAGTTCAGGCAGATCCGGGCCGAGTACTATCAGCACCGCGGTTGGGACGAGAACGGCGTACCTACTCCGGAAACGCTCAAGCGCTTGGGTCTCGACAACGAACCGTCCCACATACTCTAGCCTGTTAAGGAGAGGAAAGCCATGGCTAAGGTACTGATGATCGACCATGATAGGTGCACCGGGTGCCGGCTGTGCGAGCTGGTTTGCTCGGTCAAGCACGAGGGGGTAGCCAACCCGGAGCGGGCCCGCATCAAGATTATTAAGTTTGAGTGGGAAGGCCGCTATATCCCCATGGCTTGCCAGCAGTGCCAGTCCGCGCCGTGCGAGGGCATTTGCCCCGTCAAAGCCATAAAGCGGGACGAGGAACTGGGACGGTGGGTCGTCGACTACGATCTGTGCATCGGCTGCCGTATGTGCGTGGCCATTTGCCCCTTCGGCGGGTGCAAGTACGACAGCATCGGGGCGAAGGTTATCCGCTGCGACCTGTGCGACGGCGATCCGACCTGCGTACAGTTCTGCCGCGAGGGCGCGGTGCAGTATGTAGAGGCGGAGAAGGTTACCACCATGAAGCAGCGTGAGATCGCCGGCAAGGTGGCGACCCTGCTTAATAAGCTGGTAGAGGCGATGGCGGAGGTTTCGGCGTAGAATAGGCACGGCCTTAAGGGATAGCAAGGGGAGAGCGTTTCCGGTGGCCCCGGGGCTCTCCCCTTTGCGTAGTAGTTGGCGCTCTGAGTGGTGCTAGACGCGTTCCACCCGGCAGGGTAGGCCGCGCAGGGCCAGGGAGCCGACGAGCGGGTCGCTGGGCCCTTCGGCGGCGGTCAGGAGGTTCAGGTTCGCCTCCTGCCAGCCGAACATCTCCTGCGGTCCTCTTTCCGGAAACCACCAGCCGTAGCTGGCAATTACCGTCAGGGGGTGCAGGTCGGGGTTCAGCTTGGCTTTCTGAACTATGCTTCCGGTGCGGGTGCTGATCCGTACCGGATCGCCCTCCCCAATACCGTAGCGGGAGGCGGTGTCCGGGTGAAGCTCCGCCACCGGCTCGGGTTCGCGCTCCCGGAGGCGGGCTATGTGCCGGTGCGCGGAGTGGAAGTAGTGGGGGCTCTTGGCCGAAGTCAGCAGCAGGGGGAGGGTTTCGTCGGGCTCCGGCAGGTCCAGGTAGGGGGCAGGAACCGGGTCGAGGCCCCACGCGGCCAGACGCTCCGGCGCTATTTCCACCTTTCCGGAGGGGGTGCGGAAGCCGGAAGTCCGGTACTGGAAATAACTTTTCTCGCCGGCCAGCACCAGGGTTTCGCGTAGCCGGGCATAGTCTATTCCGGCGGGGGCCAGGATGTTGTTAATACATTCTTCCTCGCTCTTCCAGAATAGCTCGCCGAGGCCTAGGCGGTCGGCCAGCTCCGCCAGCAGGACCAAGTCGGAGCGGCAGCCTTCGGGGGGGTCTACCAGTTTGGGGCGGGCGACCACGCGGCCGAAGGGCTGGGTATAGAAGGCTAAGTCGTCGTGCTCCATTCGGGTAGCCACGGGCAGGACCACGTCGGCCAGAGCCGCGGTTGGGGTCATGAATACCTCGGCCACGGCCATGAATTCCAGACTGGTCAGGGCCTGGTAGGTCTTGCGCGAGTCCGGATAGGTAAGAAGCGGATTGGTCCCCTGAAGGTAGGCAGCCTTCACCGGATAGGGCTTACCCGCAAGCATGGCCTCTACCGCCAGGTGGTAGGGCACAAACAGTAGTTGGGCGGCCATCGGGTAGTCGGCGCTGATGATCGGTCGGGTTGTACCTCTTATGCGATCGTTAAGGGTAAACTCGCTTCCTTTAAGTAAGGGCAGGGACGGGGGGCGGATATTCCCGCCCGGTACTTCTAGATCGCCGCAAATGGCCGCCAGCACCAACAGCATCCGGGCGGTTTCGGTACTGGACGGACTGTGTTCAATGGCATTCCCCCACTGGAGGCAGCCGGGGCGGTACTCGGCGTAAAGCCGGGCGGCGGCGACAATTTCCTCGGTCGATAACCAGGTCAGGCGGGACAGGCTTTCAAGCGAGTATTCTTTAGCCCGAGCTGCCAGCTGGTCGAAGCCCAGGGTCCAGTGCCGGACGAACTCCTGATCAAACCGGTTTTCCTCGATAATTACTTTGAGGAAGGCCAGGGCTAGGGCAGAATCGGATCCGGGACGCAGTCGCAGCCAGATATCGGCCCGCTTGGCCAGTTCGGTTCGTCTCGGGTCTACCACAATAAGCTTGGGTTTGTTCGCCAGGGCCCGTCGCAACTCCGCTGCCGGCACTCCGTCGGCATTGGTATCGGTAAGGTTGCTACCCCATACCAGGATCGTGCCCGGCCGGCCGGAGTAATCGGGCAAGGGATAATAGCCGCAGGTGAGGAGGGAAGCCGCCACCCGGGGCATAAAGCACAGGCTGGCCGGTGTTACCAGGTTGGGTGAACCGAAGGCGTGAGCGAACCGGCTTAGTCCCAAGTATTCCAAGCCCTTGGGAGCGCCCTGCATGAAAACCACCGCTTCAGGCCCGTAGCGGTCCCGGACCCGTTTCAGGTTCTCGGCGGTAAAGTCAAGCGCTTCCGACCACGAAACCTCTTTCCACTTCCCGGCTCCCCGGGGACCCTGGCGAAGCAGCGGGCGGGTCAGGCGGTAAGGCGAGGCCAGGCGGTCGCCCAGGGCTGAGGCCTTATGACAGGAGTAACCGGCGCTAGGAGGAGGGGCGGCGGGGTCTCCCCGGGCACTGACAATATAGTTGCCCTCTACCCTTACCACCAGCCCGCAGCCACCGTGGTCCAATCCTCCGCAGGCGGTCCTGAACTCCGGCATAGCTAGCAAACGCCTCCCTTCGGTTTCTGGTCAGGACGGTCGGCACTGTGAGGGCGCCTTGTCTTGCCAGAGTATAGCACAGGGCTAAATCGCGGGCAATACAACTGGTTTCAGGTACTGCGTTATCCCCGGTTGAGTTGGTTGGCGGTACATCCTGAGGGAAACTCGGGGTACGACCGGTTTCAGGCGTATGGGAAGGGGTGAAGGAACGTGAGAAGTGAAGAAGGACAGAACCGGTTTGCTCGCTACGAGCGACAGATCATATTCCCACCAATAGGCCGGGAAGGGCAGGAGAGGCTCGGGAAAGCTCGGGTGGTCGTAGTGGGCACGGGCGGTCTGGGGTGCCCGGCAACGGTGTATCTCACCTGTGTGGGCGTAGGCAACCTAACCCTGGTGGACTCGGATATAGTAGAATTATCCAATCTTAACCGTCAGTTCCTACATTGGGAGGAGGATCTCGGTCGGGAGAAGGTATTCTCGGCCTCGTCGAAGTTGGCCCGTCTTAACCCGGAGGTTGAGTTGACTCCCATACGCACCCGCGTAACGGCCGAGAATGTTGAAGAAATAATAGCCGGGGCGGACGTGGTGGTGGACGCCTTAGACAACCTGGAAACCAGGCGAGTCTTGAACCGGGCCTGCCTGAGGCTGGGTAAGCCTTTGGTTCACGGGGGAATAAACGGTATGGTAGGAGAGGTAACTACTATCCTGCCCGGCCGTACCCCCTGCCTGGAGTGCTTTCTTCCCCCTCCGGTTCCTCACGTCGTGAAGCGCACCATACCCGCACTGGGAGCCACCGCGGGGCTGGTGGCCTGTCTACAAGTGATGGAGACCATCAAGCTCCTGGTGGGGTTTGGGGAGTTGCTGGCGGGAAGGATACTTTACGTTAACGGCGAAACTATGACTTTCGTAACCGCAGAAGTGAAGCGCCGCCGTGATTGTCCCGGCTGCACGGCGGAAAATGCGACTACGTAGAAGACACTCTGGGAGGGGAGAACAATGGCGGTACAGATCCGGATGCATCCGTTCCATCAAGACCTGGTAGACGGAAACGAGATCGTGGAGGTGGAAGGCAAGACCGTAGGAGAGTGCATAGCGGCTCTGGTCAAACGCTACCCGGAAGTGAAGGGTGAATTACTGGACAAGCACGGCCAACTCCGGAATTTTATCGAGGTATACGTGAACGGCGAGCCCACCTACCCGGAAGAGCTAGAGTACCCGGTAGCGGACGGAGACATACTGGACATAGTGGTTATTGCCACCAGCGGCTGAAACCCGGACAACCGTGAAAGCCGGCCTAAGAAGTGGTATGAATGCGGATGTGCCGGCCTGGGACAGAACGATGCCCCTTACGGGCCGTAGGCGCGCGGTCAGAGCGCCATAGGTTGGTTGAAGGTTGAGGTCGGCAGCAGTAAAATAAGCACAAATGTAATTCGCCAAAGGCAATGCCGGAGGAAAGTAGGCTAGGTGGGACCCAGACAGGGAGAAGGGGCCGGAGACTGAGAGCCCCTTCGGGCGACGTCTAGTTGAAGTTCCCTCCGAAGCCGTGTGCTGAACGATCGGCAGGGGTCGATCTAGTAGGCGGCACCGGAGCCTCCACCGTTAAAAGGAGGACGATATCGGGGACTGCGCGTCCCCCGTATCGGGCGAGGCGGGTCCGTTGGTGATACGGACCAAGTAGGGTGGTACCGCGGAAGTAAAAACTCTCCGTCCCTAAGGGGCGGAGAGTTTTTTTGGTCCTGGAAGGTAGAACGGCAGTACGGCTGGAGGGGCGTATAATCGCCGGGGTTGCCACCCGGGGGAGGGCTACGGGTGGCTTCCAGGGCCTCCGCCACCCCGAACCTGCCGGCGCGGGCTTCTAATCGTCGGGAGGATCGGGGGGCGAAAGTCCGGGTCGGTCGTTTAGGACGGATTAGGATGGTAGCATACGGCCCCGACCGGGAATCCCTGGTCAGGGCCGTACTGTGTCCGCCACCCTACTTGGTCTTGGAACCGCCTAGAGCCTGCCATACCTGCTTTAGATGTTCCGGGCGGGGGGGAGGCGTAACAAAGGCCAGCACCACCAAAACCAGTGCGCTGATCGGTAAGGCTACGGTTAGGGGGTCGATGACGCTCCACGGGTACCCTAGTAGGGAGGGCCGCCCGGTTAGGGCGGGACCAAGCTTAAACACTCCCGCTTCCCGAGCATTAACAAATACCATGTAGAACCAGTAGGCCAGGGTACCGGCAATCATACTTCCGGCGGCAGCGACGGAGCCCACTCGTTTCCAGTAAAGGCCGGCCAGATAGGCGGGCAGAAAGGCGGCGGCGTAGAAGCCAAAGGTCATGGCTGTGGCCACGGCAACGATGCTACCGGGAAGAAGCCATCCCACCAACATGGCCGCGGCCAGTCCGACCACCATCCCCCAGCGGCTTTGGCGCAGCCGTATTTCCTCCTGACGGTGGGCGCGAGGGCTCAGATCGTAGCCCAGGGCGGTCCCTATAACGTGGATTTGGCCGCTGAAAGTGGACATGGCGGCGGCGAGCACGCATAGTACGAAGAGGTAGGACAGGTATTCCGGGAAAGCGCTGGCGATGAAGGTGGGAATAATGCGGTCAATATTTCCCTGGGCCGCCTTGACGGCAATCTGGCCTTGAGTGCGGTAGAACCATACGTTGGAGAGAGCGCCAACGCTGTAGGCGGCGCCGGTAGTGAGGAAGATGAAAGGCCCGGCCACCGCCAGCGCTCGGTTGATTTCCCGGGTGCGGGGCACGGTGAAAAAGCGGGTTAGGGTGGTGGGCATGGCCAGGATCCCAACTCCCACCCCCATTATCAGCGTAGAGGTAACGAACCACCAGTTGGGAGAGCCCAAAGCCGGCATTTTGGTCCAGCCGAGGTGCCCGGCGCGTGCCATCTCCGGCGGTACCAGAGGGGACATTTGCGTGAGCGCCGCATGAGCAGCGGTAAAGCCTCCTAGCTTCAGATAGGTAGTCAGGTAGATAACGGTCATGCAAGTGATCATCAAGATACCTTGCAGGGCGTCGTTATAAATAACCGCCTTGAGTCCGCCGGTGAACACGTACCAACCTACCACGGCGGCTACTATTAGATAGGCCAGCCAGTAGGGGAGGCCGAACACCCCTTCCAGGAACCGGGCGCCGCCGATAAGTACCGCCGCGGCGTATAATGGCATCATCACCGCCACCATGGCGCCGGCGTAGGTATGAATGAAACCGGAGTGGTAGCGGCGGCCGAGAAGGTCGGGAAAGGTTCGAACGTCCAAAGCCTGACCTAAAGCGCGGGTGCGCTTACCCAAAACCAGGAAGGAAATGCCGATGCCGATAACCAGGTTGGCGAAGGTAAGCCAAAGGAGCGACATGCCGTAGGCCGCAGCAGCGCCGCCAAACCCTATAATGGCCGAGGTGCTGACAAAGGTAGCCCCGTAGGCCATGGCCATGAGGAACGAATTCATTTCCCGGTTGGCCACCATGTAGTCGGCGGAGGTCTTGGTCTTCTTGGCTCCTAGCCAGCCGGTTATTAGTACTGCGGCCAGGTAGCACAGAAGGGTGGCGGTGAGCATGCCTAGGTTTATGCGGGTACACATGGGGGGTGCAGATCCTCCTTGGGCGGCAATTGCCGGGGATTACAGGTCGTGGTTCCAATAGCGAATTCCCCATAAGATGCAAAGGAAGGTGGCCAGGATGGAGCCCACGTATCCCAGCCAAACGCCGAAGTCACCAAGCCCCCACCACACTTTCGCACCTCCCTTCGTGGGGCGACAAGCTGACGGAGTAGCATTCGCCAAGTAGTCGGGTAATCCTGCTGCTCGAGCCGGCCGTAAACGTAGAAAGGAAGGGGATGAAATTGAGGAAGCAGCTCATGTCCGGTAACGAGGCCATCGCTTATGGAGCCTATCTGGCGGGCGTAAAGGTGGCCGCCGCTTACCCGGGTACTCCCAGCACGGAGATTCTGGAGAATCTGGCCCGGTATCCGGGAGTGTATGCCGAGTGGTCGCCGAACGAGAAGGTGGCGGCGGATGTGGCCGCCGGAGCCGCCTACGCCGGGCGGCGGGCCCTGGCGGCCATGAAACACGTGGGCCTTAATGTGGCGGCCGAAACCCTCTTCTACACCTCGTATACCGGGTTGGAGGCGGGCCTGGTGATTGTGACCTGTGATGACCCGGCCATGCACAGCTCTCAGAACGAGCAGGACAACCGCCACTACGCCCGGTTCGCCAAGGTTCCCATGCTGGAGCCGGCGGACAGTGAAGAGGCCAAGCAATTCGTCAGGTTGGGCTTCGAGATAAGCGAAGCCTTTGATACTCCGGTACTGCTGAGGAGTACCACCCGCCTATCCCATTCCAAGAGTATCGTGCAGCTAGAACCCGAACCCGCGCCGGACTTACCTGAGCTTCCGCCCTATCGTCGGAACCCGGAGAAATACGTGATGGTTCCCGCCCACGCCCGCAAGCGGCACGTGGTGGTAGAGGAGCGACTGCGCCGGTTGGCGGCGTACTTCGAAGAACTTCCCGTCAACCGGATAGAGTGGGGTAGTTCAGAGCTAGGGATTATCACCAGCGGGATTAGCTATCAGTACGCCCGGGAGGTCTTCCCCGACGCCAGCGTACTCAAGCTGGGAACGGTATGGCCGCTGCCGGCCGAGAAAATCCGGACATTTGCCGCCGCGGTGAAGAAGGTCCTGGTAATTGAAGAGCTGGACCCCTTCCTGGAGGAGCAGGTGCGTCTGTTAGGGGTGGAATGCTTGGGCAAGGCCGTTTTCCCGGTACTCGGCGAGTTCGGTCCCGCCCTGGTGCGGGCTTCAGCTCGCCGGGCGGGTCTTCTTCCGGCGGCCGAACCGACTGGGGCTTGCGCCGTGCCGCCCGTAGAACTGCCGGCTCGTCCTCCCATGCTCTGTCCGGGATGCGGTCACCGCCCGGTATTCTACGCCCTACAGATTTACGGGGCGGTAGTGTTTGGCGATATCGGCTGCTATACGCTGGCGGCCGCTCCCCCTCTGGCCGCGGTTCATACCACGGGCTGCATGGGGGCGGGTATTGCGGTAGCCCACGGCGCGGATAAGGCCGGTTTGAAGGAGCGCCGAGTAGCGGTAATAGGGGATTCTACCTTCTTCCACGCCGGCATTCCGGCCCTGATCGATGTGGTCTACAATCGAGGGGCTACAACCGTGATTGTGCTGGACAACCGCACCACCGCCATGACCGGACACCAGGACCATCCGGGTACAGGCAAGACCCTGGCCGGCGAACCTACGGTAGAAGTGGACGTCGGCGCCCTGGCACGCGCCGTAGGCTTTGGCCGGGTAGAAGTGGTGGACCCCTTCGATTTTCGTCGCCTGCGCGCGGTCATCAAAGAGCACCTGGACAGTTCGGAGCCCTCGGTAATCATCGCCCGGCACCCTTGTGTCCTTAAGGCCAGGGAGAAACGCCCGCCTTACCGGGTCGATCCGGCCAAGTGCAACGATTGCGGCCGCTGTCGTCGGATCGGTTGTGCACCCTTGGTACGTTCGGGTGACAAGATGGCCATCGATCCCTTGTTGTGCAACGGTTGCGGGTTCTGCGCGCAAATATGCGGGCACGGAGCCATTGTCCAGGCGCAAGAATAGGGGGAGAGTACATGGTCGGGTCTAAGCTGGACTTTCTGCTGGCCGGAGTGGGCGGGCAAGGCACCATCCTTACCAGCGATATTCTGGCCGAGGTGGGCATGGCAGCCGGTTACGAAGCGAAGAAATCAGAAGTGCACGGTATGGCGCAGCGGGGAGGCAGTGTAGAAACCCACGTGCGGTGGGGAAAAAAGGTGTATTCACCGGTAGTGGAGCCGGGCCAAGTGGATTATCTCTTGGGATTCGAAATGTTAGAGGCGGCCCGCTGGTGGCACTTCTTGGGGCCGCACTCGGTGGCTTTGGTCAACCGCTACCGCCTTAATCCTCCCTCCGTCAACTTGGGGGAGGGGCGTTATCCGGAGCCCGAAGAACTGGAGGCCTTGCTAAGGAATAACGGGGCGGAAGTACGCTGGGTGGAAGCCACCCAGGAGGCGCTCGCCTTGGGCAATACCGCCTTAGTGGGTACGGTGTTGCTGGGAGTACTGTCCAATCAACTAGAGATCCCGGAGTCGGTATGGCTCAAGACTATTACCGCCAAGGTGCCGGCCCGATTCGTCGAGCTTAATCGGGAGGCCTTTCTTCGCGGACGGCGGCTTCGGTAGTCGGGAACCAGAAGTGCATCCGCGCCACCACGGAAAGGAGAGGGAACCAGTCATGGCTTTAGCAAAACCAGAAACAACGGCTTTGATTTGGAATCGATCCGGCGAATGCCTATCTCCAGAGGAAAAGCAGGCGCTCCAGCTCCGGCGCCTTCAGCGGGTAGTAGAATACGTATATCAACGGGTACCCTTCTATCGACGTGGGTTTGAGGAAAGAGGCCTTGAGCCCTCAAATATCCGTTGTCTGGACGATATTCGCCGTCTTCCTTTTACCGAGAAGAAAGACCTGGTGGAGAATTACCCTTTTGGCCTGCTGGCCGTACCCCGGGACCAGATCGTGCGGGTGCACGCCACCAGCGGAACTACCGGTAAGCCGGTGGTGGCTCCGTATACCCGGGAAGACCTGAGTACTTGGACCGAAGCCATGGCCCGGACTTTTACCCTCTGCGGGGTTACCTCTCGAGACGTGGTGCAGGTGGCCTACGGTTACGGTCTGTTTACCGGCGGACTGGGTTTGCACATGGGGGCGGAAGCGGTCGGGGCCATGGTGGTGCCCGCGGCCACCGGCCTCTCCCAGCGTCAGGTAATGCTGATGCAAGACCTGGGTACCACCGTGTTGGCCTGCACTCCTTCCTACGCCTTAACTCTGGCGGACACCATGGCGGAGATGGGTATCGACTCCGGCCGGTTGAAACTGCGGGTGGGCATTCATGGGGCCGAACCCTGGACCGAGGGTATTAGGAGGGACATCGAGAACCGGCTGGGTTTAGAGGCTTTTGATATTTACGGCCTCACGGAAATGTACGGCCCGGGCGTGGCCTGCGAGTGCGGCTATCACCAGGGTCTTCACCTTCAGGACGACCTCTTTTATCCCGAGGTTATCAACCCCCAAACCGGCGAGCCCGTCCCTCCCGGGGAAACGGGCGAATTGGTGCTTACCAGTCTGGTACGTATCGGTATGCCCCTTATTCGCTATCGTACCAAGGACCTAACCTCTCTGATAACCGAACCCTGCCGCTGTGGCCGTACCACGGTCCGCTGCACCCGACTGGCCGGCCGGGTAGACGATATGTTGATCATTAGAGGGGTCAACATCTTTCCCTCCCAGATAGAAGCCATCCTTCTCCAGTTTAGGGAGTTAACCCCGCACTACCGGATCATTGTGGACCGGATCCGGAACCTGGACACACTGGAGGTTCAGGTGGAGGCCAGCGAAGAATTCTGGAGGCAAGGAGAAGAGGTTCGAAAGCAACTGAGCGCCCGGGTGAGGGCCCAGCTAACGCAGTCGCTCATCGCTACCCCTCAGGTTACCATTCTGGCGCCTCGCACCCTACCCCGGATAGAAGCGGGCAAAGCCAGGAGGGTTGAGGATCGGCGGTCTCTTTAATGCTTATGGGCTAACCCACCCGGGGGCCTAGTGGTAATCTTCTTTTCCCTCCTTCAAGGGATGTTGCGGGGTCCCGGCTAAACGTATAATGACCGGTGGAGGCAGGCGCGAAAAGGCGAACCGCCTACCGGGAGGCCTGGCGGGTGGTAACGGTAGGAATTGATGTGGGAAGTAAGACTTGCAAAGCGGTCGTGGTACGGGACGGTCAGGTAGCCGGAAAGGGCAAAGTGGCTACCGGGTTTGGCCCAGGCAACGCCGCCCGCCAGGCTCTTGCACAAGCGCTCTCGGAGGCGGGGCTTACGGTGGAAGCCGTGGCCGAGATAGCGGCCATCGGAGCCGGTAAGGAGGCCGTGGACTTCGCCAGCCGCCGGGTTAGTGAAATCGCCGCCGCCGCCCGGGGAGGTATTTGGGCTTTTCCTTCGGCGCGCACGGTAATCGATGTGGGCGCGGAAGAGGGACGGGTACTAAGGCTCGACCCGGACGGCCGAGTGCTGGACTTCGTAGTGAACGAGAAGTGCGCGGCCGGGGCCGGCACCTTCCTGGAGAGTATGGCTCGAACCCTAGAAACCAGCGTAGAAGAACTGGGCCGGCTGGCCCTAGAGGCCACCCAAGAAGTCCCGATCAACGCCCAGTGCGCCGTCTTTGCCGAATCAGAAGTGGTTTCCTTAATTCATGCGCGGGTTCCCAAGGCGGATATCGCGCGCGCCGTGCATGAAGCCATGGCGGCGCGCATATCCTCCCTGGTGCGCCGGGTAGGGGTGGAGAGAGAAGTGGTACTTATTGGTGGAACCGCTCGCAGTGTGGGTCTAATAGAATCCTTACGGCGGGAGCTCGGGGTGGAGGTTTACGTGCCCCATGAGCCGGAACTGGTCAGCGCCATAGGTGCTGCCCTTGTGGCCGCGGGGTGATTGGTCGGGAGAAGGGACCGAGGTTATGAGCCCGGAATACTGGCGCTGGACCGAATACCGTTGGAGGAACCCCGACCTCGACTGGCGCAAGGCTAGGGTGGTTACCGCGGGCGTAGACGTGGGGTCGGTCTCCAGCCAGGCGGCCATAATCTGTGACGGCGAGCTTTACGCTTACTCCAACATAAGAACCGGCGCAGACAGTCTGGAGAGCGCCCGTCGGGCTATGGAGCTGGCTCTGGAGGCCACCGAGGGAATGAAAGTGGAGGATTTACAATACATAGTGGGCACCGGCTACGGGCGGGTTAACGTTCCCTTTGCCCACCGCGCCGTCACGGAAATAACCTGCCACGCCCGAGGAGCGATTTACCTTTTCGGGCCTACGGTAAGAACGGTTCTGGATATCGGCGGCCAAGACTGCAAGGCCATACGTTGCGACGAAAAGGGCAGGGTGACGGCCTTTGTAATGAACGACAAGTGCGCCGCGGGAACCGGTCGGGGAATGGAAATCATCTGCGATCTATTGGCCGTGCCCGTTACTGAGGCGGGAGAATTATCCCTATCCGTTGACGAGGAACCCCAGCCGGTGAGCAGTACCTGTGTGCTCTTTGCCAAGTCGGAGGCGGTAAGCCTCCTCCGTCAGGGATGGCCGCGAAATAAGGTGTTGGCGGCCTATTGCGGGGCCATGGTCCGAAGAGTGGTGGGCCTGCTTAATCGCGTCGGGGTGGAGAAGGATCTGGCTATTACCGGTGGGATTGCCAAGAACCCGGGGATAGTCAGACGGGTAGAAAGGGCGCTTGGCCTTCAGGCCCTCACCCCGCGCTACGATGCCCAGATTACCGGAGCGGTAGGGGCGGGATTGCTGGCCCAAGGATGGGCGCAGAAGGCGGAAAGACCGGGCTCGGTTAAGAGCTCGGGTAGGCGTACGACATCTTTCTCTTGCCCCAGTGGCTCCCCGGGTGTATACTGAGGCCTGGTGGTGTTATGAGCCACTGCTTAACGGTGAAAGCGACCCAATATTGGGTTCGCATCCTTTTTAACCACCCCACCCATGGTTTGGCAGCCGAACACGGCTGCCACTTTTTCGTGCGCCCGGCATGGGCGTTAACCTGGTGGTGAAAGTCCACCGCAGGCG
>JBNARC010000024.1:0-27687 GCA_049719955.1 Neomoorellales bacterium
CCGCATGTCCGGTGGTGTGAGAGGACGGGGGTTAGTCGCCCCCTCCTACTCGATTTTATAGGGTCGCAGGGTGGCGGGCTTTCGGCAGGAGACCGCGTGCTAATGTAGAAGATGTAAAGTCAGATCCTAA
Source organism: Neomoorellales bacterium (assembly GCA_049719955.1). Taxonomy (GTDB): domain Bacteria; phylum Bacillota; class DSM-521; order Neomoorellales; family SLTJ01; genus JANLFO01. The sequence goes on from JBNARC010000024.1 coordinate 131, forward strand.
GCCCACAGGGCTCAAGCATACCAGTTCTGTCCTCGAGAGGAGCAACTACGGTGGCCATCTATTCCTTCGAAGGTAAGACTCCGTCCATAGCGCCAAGTGCTTACGTCCATCCCGAAGCCACGGTTATTGGGGAAGTGATTATCGGCGAGGGGTGCTTTATCGGCCCGGGGGCGCGACTGCGGGGCGACCTGGGACCAATCATCATCGGACCCGGGTCCAACGTGCAGGACAACTGCGTTATGCATTGTCTGGCCGAAGATCTGCCGGTAAAACTGGGACCCAACTGTCACATCGGCCACGGCGCCATCATCCATAGTGCGGTTCTGGGTTACCACGTAACCGTGGGTATGGGAGCCATAATCATGGACGAAGTGGAGATCGGCGACGAATGCCTGATCGGGGCGGGGGCCCTAGTTACTTCCCGCACGGTTATTCCGCCGGCAAAGAAGGTCTTGGGAGTGCCGGCGCGGATTGTGGGGGACGTTTCCCCGGAAATGCAGCAACTGCTCACCCGTAACACCGGGGTTTACCACGACCTAGTGCACAGATATCGGCGGGAGGCGGGCGGTTAACCCTTCAGACTATTGTAGGGTTGCCGTTGGTCTAGTATGCTAGTAATGAGTAAGGGATGGAAAGGAGGCGGACTGGTATCATGCGCTTGCAAGGCAATGTGGCCATAGTGACCGGAGCCCGGCAGGGGATCGGTAGCGCTGTGGCCGAGGCTATGGCAGCCGAAGGGGCTGACTTGGTTCTGTTGAGCCGGAAGATATCCGACGAGGACGAGGTAGTGAAGAAGTGTAGAGATCTGGGGCGCAGGGTTCTTATCTTCCAGGTAGACGTGGCAAACCGTCAGCAAGTAGAGGAAATGGTTGAGGCGGCCATGAAAGAATTCGGCCACATCGACATCCTGTTTAACAACGCCGGATTCACCCGTCCCGCCATGCTACTTAAGATGACGGAAGAGGAATGGGACGCAGTAATTAACGTCCATCTCAAGGGCACCTTTAATTGCACTCAGGCGGTAGCCCGGCGCATGGTGGAACAAAAGTACGGTCGGATTATCAACGTTACTTCCTCGGCCGGGCTGGTAGGCACCATCGGGCAGGTCAACTATTCGGCCGCCAAGGGCGGCATCGTAGCCTTTACCAAGTCCGCGGCCCGGGAACTGGCGGGATACAACATTACTGTGAACTGTATTTCTCCCATGGCCAAGACGGAAATGACCACCAAGATTGCTACCGACCCGCGCTTCCGGGAAAAGTATCTGGCGCGTATACCTATGGGCCGTTTCGGCGAGGTCGAGGAAATACCCCCCGCGATAATATTCCTGGCCTCGAAAGAAGCCAGCTTTATTACCGGCCAGGTCCTGTGTGTTGACGGCGGTATGGTTATGGGCGGCTAGAAGGAGGGTTTGGCATGGCCAAAGATGTGGCGATCATCGGGGTAGGACAGAGTGCCTTTGTTAGAGGTTATGAGGGTTCCATCCGGGAACTGGCCTTTGAGGCTTTCCGGGAAGCCATGCTGGATGCGGGTATCACCACCAAGGACATCGGGGCCACGGTTATCTGCTCCGCTCCCGAGTACGACAAGCAACGCAGCCCGTCGGGTCTGATTGCCGAGTACCTGGGACTCAATCCTCAGCCTACTTTTTGCCTGGAGACCATCTGCTCCTCCAGTAGCATGGGGCTGCGGGTGGGTTACTCGCTGATTAAGTCCGGGCTGCATGATATCGTGCTGGTTTTAGGGTTCCAGAAGATGTCCGAAATCAGTTCCGCCGATTCTCAGGAGCGCATGGGCCGGGGCGCCGACATTATGTGGGAGTCGCCTTTCGGCACCATGATGCCCGCCTATTACGCCATGCATGCCCGGGCGCATTTCGCCCGCTACGGCACTACCGAGAGGGATTTGGCGCTGATCCGGGTGAAATCGTCCAAGTACGGCGCCCTGAACGAGAAAGCCGTTTACCGTAAAGAATTGACCTTGGAGCAGGTCCTTACTCCGGAGTACATCTCTACTCCACTTAAGAAGTTCGACTGCTGCGCTAACGCCGACGGGGCCTCCTGCCTAATCCTGGCCCGGGCGGAAAAAGCCAGGGAGATCAGCAAGAAACCGGTGTGGATCCTGGGATTAGGCGCGGCCACCGCGCCCATGAACATGAGCGGGCGCGAAGACCTCACCGGCTTGAGCTGCGCTCGGGAGGCGGCTCGCCAGGCCTATGAGATGGCAGGAGTAGGGCCCAAGGATATTGACGTGGCCGAGGTGCACGATTGCTTCACCATTGCCGAGCTAATGGCCTACGAGGACTTGGGCTTCGCCGAGCCGGGCAAGGGGGTAGAGTTGATCCGGGAAGGGCAAACCTACCTCGAAGGGAAGATACCGGTAAACGTAGACGGTGGGCTGCTATCTAAGGGACATCCCATCGGCGCCACCGGCGGTTCCCAGATACGGACCATCGTGTTGCAGCTTAGGGGCGAAGCCGGGCCCGTGCAGGTAAAGGGAGCGGAGATCGGGCTGGTGCACAACATCGGCGGTTGCGGGATTTACGGTGCGGTGACCATTTTGGGGAGGTAGGCGCATGGGCTTCGAAAAGTTCGGCCGGGTTAGTTTTACTGCGCAGACTAAGGTGGCAGCCTTTGTGGATCACCTAGAGCGCGGAGAGGTAGTGGCCAGCCGCTGTACTCAGTGCGGGGCCCGTTACTTTCCCCCGCGGGCGGATTGTGCTCGTTGTCTCTCCAATCAGGTGGTGTTCGAGCCGATTGAGGGGACCGGGCGGCTGATAAGCTTCACCACCGCCAACTACGCTCCCACCGGATTTGAAGCGGATGTTCCGTACACTTTGGCCCTGGCCGAATTCGACGGGCTGAAGGTCTTTGGTCGGATGAGCAAGGAGGTGCCGGAGCAGGAGCTGACGGTGGGCTTGGCGGTCCGGTTAAGAGCGGTACGCCTGCCCGACGGACAGCTTAGCTACGAGTTTGTTAAGGCCTAGTAGCCTAGGGCCAATTAGTGTGGGGGCGGGCGCAGTACGCGGACTGCAGCCCGGGGAACCCCTCTGACCACTTAACGGTCTCGCGGCGTGGGGAAGGGAGGGATACTCCGTGGATACCCAGATCGCCCTTATCTCCACCTATCCTGAGATGACCCGACTGGCTCAGGAAGTGGCGGAGGAACTGGGAGAACCCATCCTGATCAGAGAAGAAGTCCTGGGCGAAGCCCAGCGGATTGCCCGGGAGATAGAAAAGAAGGGTGTAGAGGTTATTATCAGCCGCGGGGCCACCGGCGCTCAGATCCGGAAGGCCGTATCCATTCCGGTGATCAACATCGAGATCGGCTCCTTTGAACTGTTTCAGGCCCTGTGGAAGAGCAAGCAACTGGGTCAAAGGATTGCCTACGTTGGCTATTACAAGAGCGACCGCAACTTCGACTTCGGACTCCTGCAGCGCATGCTGGGCATGGAGGTCAGAACCTTCTTCTACCGGACGGAGGAAGAACTGGCCGAACAGATTGTTCAGGCCAGGCGCGAGGGCGTTGATACGGTAGTCTGCACCGGCATCTGTATCGTGCAGATGGCGGAAGAACAGGGCATGCGCGGGGTGCTGGTGCAGTCGAGCCGTAATTCCCTGGTGCGCGCCGTGCACCGCGCCAAAGAGCTGATTATGGTGCGGCGACAGGAAGCGGCGCGGGCCCAACTCTTCCAGACCATACTGGATTCGGCCTCCGAAGGTATTCTGGCCCTGGACCAGCAGGGGCGCATCAGCCTGTGCAATCCCGTGGCGGCGCAACTGCTGGGGTTGGACCCCCGGGAGGTGCTGGGGCGGCCGCTGGCGGAGGCGGCGGCGGGTAATCCCGATCTGGCTCAGGTATGCGGTGACGCCAAGCCCGCCAACGGAGAACTTTGCCGGTGCGGTGATTTGAGTATCGTGGTTAACCGCGTGCCCATGACCCTAGACGGGGAAAACCTCGGCCTGGTGGTGACCCTGCAGGACGTTACCCGCATTATTCAGTTGGAGGCCAAGATCCGGCGCGAGCTCTACCAGAAAGGGCTGGTGACCCGTTTTCATTTCCGGGATATTGTCGGCAAGAGTGAATCCCTGAGAGAGGCAATAGAGAAAGCCAAGCGTTACGCCGGTACCGACTCCACGGTGCTGCTCAGCGGAGAGACGGGTACGGGCAAGGAACTCTTCGCCCAGAGCATACACGCTCACAGCCGGCGCAAGAACGGGCCCTTTGTGGCCGTCAACTGCGCCGCCCTGCCGGAGAATTTATTGGAGAGCGAGCTCTTCGGATACGAGGAAGGAGCCTTTACCGGGGCCAGGAAGGGCGGCAAGCCCGGATTGTTCGAGCTGGCCCACACCGGCACCATTTTCCTCGATGAGATCGGCGAGATGCCGCCCCCTCTGCAGGCGCGCCTGTTGCGGGTGTTGCAGGAGAAGGAAGTTATGCGCCTGGGGGGTAGCCGGGTGATCCCGGTAAACGTGCGGGTGATCGCCGCCACCAACAAGAATCTCCTGCAGGCGGTTCAGGAGGGTAGCTTCCGGGCCGACCTTTTCTACCGCCTCAACATCCTGAGTCTGAAGATCCCTCCGCTGCGGGAGCGCAAAGAAGACATTCCGGTATTGGTCGAACACTTTATCCGTCGCTATTCCCAGGAGCACCGCGTGCTGGTTAAGAAGCCGAGGGAGGTTCTGGTGAAACGCCTGGAGGCTTACGACTGGCCCGGGAATGTCCGCGAACTGGAAAACTTTATCGAGCGCTACTGCGTACTGGCTGCCGGGGCGGAAGATCCGGACCAGGTGTTCGAAGAACTATACGAGGAGCTGCGGCTGAGGTCCCCGCTCGAGGCTTCCTCGGCAGTTTCGGAGGAGGAAGAGGGCGGCCGCCTCGTGATCCGGCTGGGCACGCTGGAAGACATGGAGAAGCAGATCTTGCGCCTGGCGCGGTCGCGCTGGGGGGTTAACCGTACGGAGTTGGCGGAACGCCTGGGTATTAGCCGCACCACCCTGTGGAAGAAACTTAAGGAGCTGGGCGAAGGCTAGGGTGCCTTGGGCGGCTCAAAGCCGGCGATAACCTGGAGTGGCCCCGGTACCGGTGGTGCCGGGGTCCCTCCTGTCTTGAAACTGAACGGTGCCCGGCACGGTTTTCTTTTTTTGAACGACGACAAAACCGGGGCGGCCGGTTCAGCGCTGGCATGATGCTTGCATAAGACAGGGGCGACCGGAAACCGGCGGTAGAAGACTACGGGCCAGGAGGGGATGACTAGTGGTTGCTCGCGCAGATATGTTTAAGGATCACGCCACCATCTATAAGGAATACGAGGAAAAGAAGCAGAGGATCTTGGCCATGGGTGGTCCCCAGGCGGTCGAGGCCCAGCATAAGGCGGGCAAGATGACCGCGCGGGAGCGGATCGAGTACTTCTTCGATCCCGGGACCTTCACGGAGATCGGCCGCTGGGTCACCCACCGGCAAACCGCCTTTGGCATGGCGGGTCGCGAGTTGCCGGCAGAAGGTGTGATCGTTGGCTTCGGGCGGGTGGAAGGCCGCCTGGTGGCGGTGGCTGCCGAGGACTACACGGTAATGGCGGGGACCTTCGGCGAGTACCACGGCAAGAAATTCGCGGAGATGATCGATTTCGCCAAGATGAAGGGCATCCCCTTCATAGGCATGAACGACTCCGGTGGGGCGCGGTTACAAGAGGGTATAGACACCCTGCAGGCTTATGCCTGGCTGTTCCGTTCCCAGATTTTGGCCTCAGGCATCATTCCCCAAATCGCGTTGCTGATGGGGCCCTGCCTGGGGGGTCAGGCTTACCACCCGGTTATGCAGGACTTCATAATCCAGTGCCGGAAGACCGGTTTCATGGGTATTGCCGGTCCGGCGTTTGTTAAGACCCAAACCGGCGAAGACATAACTCTAGAGAAGCTTTGCGGAGTAGAGGCCCACGCGGTAAAGTCCGGGTGCACCCACATAGTGGCCGAGGACGATAAGGACTGCCTGGACAAGGCCAAGGAGTTGCTCCGCTTCCTGCCTTCTAACAACCGCGAGAAGCCGCCTCGTATCCCCTGCAATGATGATCCGGAGAGGATCATACCCGAGCTGGATACCCTGGTACCCGCCGAGCCCTACAAGCCCTTCGACATGCACGAAGTGATCAACCGCATTGTGGACAACGGCTACTTCTTCGAGATCATGAAGGACTTCGCCCGCAACGTGATCGTGGGGTTCGGTCGGTTTAACGGGCGTTCCTGCGGGATCGTGGCCAGCCAGCCGGCCTGGCTTGCCGGAGGCATTGACTGCGATGCCGCGGACAAGGTGGCGCGTTTCGTTCGCTTCTGCGATCTGTTCAACATTCCGCTCATCAACCTGCACGACACCCCAGCATATTGGATCGGTTCCCGCGAAGAGTGGAAGGGCATCCTCCGCCACGGCGCCAAGATGCTCTATTCCTACATCGACGCCACGGTTCCCAAGATAACCGTGATCCTGCGTAAGTCCTTTGCCGGTGCCTACCTGGGCATGTGCTGCAAGGATACCGGCGCGGATATAGTGTTCGCCTGGCCTATTGCCCGCATCACCATCGTGGGGGCGGAGACGGCGGCCAGCGTGATCTTCGCCAAGGAGATCAAGTCGGCCGAAAACCCCGAGGAGGTGCAGTACCAGAGGATCAAGGAATACCGCGATCTGTATGAGAACCCGTACCAAGCCGCGGCTCGGGGCTACGTTGACGATATAATCATGCCCAGTGAAACCCGCAAGTACATCAACCGGGCCCTGGACGTGCTGGAGAACAAGCAGGATGTGCGCCCGTGGCGCAAGTACTCCAACATTAACCTGTAATGCGTAAGGAGGGCGGTCAAATGGATTTCTCCCTGAGCGACGAACTCCTAGCCTTCCAAGAATTGGCGCGGGACTTTGCGGCGAAGGAGATCGCTCCCAAGCTGGAGGAGGATGACAAGGCCCACCGCTTCCGCCGGGAGTTGGTGGAGAAGATGGGTGAGCTGGGCTTCTTCGGGTGCCTGATCCCGGAGGAGTACGGCGGCAATGAAGCCGGCTTTCTCGCCTCGGTAATCATGTGCGAGGAGATCGGTAAAGTAAGTGCCGCTCATACCCTGCCCTTTAACATGCAGGCCCACGGTCCGGCGTATACCCTCCTGCGGTGGGGTACCGAGGAGCAGAAGCGCAAGTATATCCCCGGCTTGGTGGCGGGCAAGATAATCGGAGGATTTGCCATCACCGAGCCCGATACCGGTTCCGACGTGGCCTCCATGAAGACCACCGCCAGGAAGGACGGGGACTATTATATCCTGAACGGTACCAAGATGTGGATCTCCAACGCCCATGTAGCCGACTGCCTATTGGTCTATGCCAAGACCGATCCCTCCGCCGGAGCCAAGGGCATGTCCTGCTTCATCGTAGACACCAATACTCCCGGCTTCTCCGCCCGACCGATCGAAGACAAGCTGGGCATTCATTGCGCTCCCACCGGAGAAGTGGTTTTCGAGGACTGCCGCATTCCCAAGGAGGCCCTGGTGGGTAAGGAAGGGGACGGTTTCAAGATCTGCATGTGGCAGCTTGACAATACCCGGTTGAGCTGCGCCGCCCGGGCTCTGGGCGTGGCCGCGGCCTGTTTGAAGGCGGCGGTGGAGTACGCCAACCAGCGCACCCAGTTCGGGCAGCCCATCGGTCGCTTCCAGATGATCCAAGACGAAATCGCCCAGATGGCGGTGGAGGAAGAGGCGGCGCGCTTCCTGGTATACCGGGCCGCCTGGCAAAAAGACCAGGACCCGAACGTACGCAACACCAAGGAGATTTCCATGGCCAAGTACTACGCGGCCGAGGTGGCGGTTAAGGCGGCCAACGAGGCCATGAAAATCTTCGGCTCCTACGGCTACTCCGAGGAGTACCCGGTGGCCCGGTACCTGCGCGACGCCAAGTCCTTCCAGGTAGTGGAAGGAACCTCGAACATCCAGAAGATGATCATCGCCGGCCACGTGCTGGGTTATCGGAAGTAGGCGGCCGGCCGCCCGAACGAGGAGGTCTTGGCCTTGGTCGATTGGAGTAAGGCGGTTACGGTAAGTGGAATCGGTCTGGCCAACGTATTTGTAGTGTTGGCCATCCTGTGGCTGGCCGTGTACGCGGTGGGCCAGGTAGTGCAGAAACTGGAAAAGAAGTAAGCAACGAAGTAGGAAAAGGAGGCGTGACTAATGGCTACGGAATTGGTTTGCCCCATGGTCGGCAAAGTGGTTTCGGTGCTGGTGAAGGACGGAGATAAGGTAGAAACCAATCAGACGGTAGTAGTCATCGAGGCCATGAAGATGAACGTGGATGTAGTGGCACCGGCCAGCGGGACCATTAAGGATATTAAGGTTAAACCCGGCGACGTGGTGGACACGGGCATGGTGCTGGCGCTAATCGAATAGTCTCGGAGCCCGGCGGGTCGTCCCCGAAACAGGAGGCGGCCCGCCCACTCTTATTTCGTCTTCTGTATGCAGCATACATCGTACCGCCCGCGACCGTCTGGGATGGTGCGGCGGCCAAATGGCTGCAGGCAGAGCAAGAAGGGGAAAAGGAGGGGGCAGTATGGGCCTAGGGGAGATTTTCGACTTCATTCAGAGGATGGGGCTTTTTGATCTTACCTGGGGTCAAGTGGTAATGTGGCTGGTAGCCTTTGTACTGCTATATCTTGGTATCGCCAAGAAGGTGGAGCCGCTACTGCTGGTGCCTATCGGTTTCAGCATATTCGTGGTAAACTTCCCTCGCGCCGACCTCATGTTGCCCGGTCATCTGTTTGACCTGTTCTATAGCTACGGCATCAAGACCGAGCTCATCCCTCCTCTGATCTTCCTGGGATTGGGGGCCATGACCGATTTCGGACCGGTCATCGCTAACCCCAAGACCTTACTTTTAGGAGCGGCGGCGCAGATCGGTGTTTACATCACCTTCTTCGGGGCGCTACTGCTGGGCTTCAGCATCCCCGAGGCAGCCTCCATCGGGATCATCGGCGGCGCGGACGGGCCTACTACCATATACCTCACCAGCAACTTGGCCCCGCACCTGCTGGGCGTCACCGCGGTGGCGGCCTACTCCTATATGGCTCTGGTGCCCATTATTCAGCCGCCAATTATGAAGGCGCTGACCACCAAGGAGGAAAGGGCGCGGGTAATGCGCCAGCTTCGCAAAGTGTCCAAGACCGAGAAAATCATCTTTCCGTTGGTGACCTGTATCATCATAATCCTCATTCTGCCGGAATCGGCCCCGTTGCTGGCCATGTTCATGCTGGGTAATCTCTTCATGGAGTGCGGGGTGGTAGGACGCCTGACGGAAACCGCTCGGTCCGCTCTCATGGACATTGTGACCATATTCCTTGGAATCGGGGTCGGGGGCACCATGAGCGCGGAAACCTTCCTGCGACCGCAGTCGCTGTTTGTGTTCGCGCTGGGCGTGGTAGCCTTCGCCACCTGTACCGCGGGGGGAATTCTCATCGCCAAGCTAATGAACCTCTTCAGCCGGGAGCCGATCAATCCGCTTATCGGATCGGCGGGGGTCTCGGCGGTGCCCATGGCGGCGCGAGTTTCGCACAAGGTGGCGGCGGAGGCCAATCCCCAGACCTACCTGCTCATGCACGCCATGGGGCCCAACGTGGCGGGCGTGATAGGTACCCTGTGCGCGGCCGCCTCATTCCTGGCCCAACTGAAGTAGCTTGGGGTGAAGCCGCGTCAAGGCGAACAACTGACTCGCACCCACGGGTTAGCTCTTACTTCCCCCTAAAGGGTGAAGGAACCGGGACCGAACCCGGAGAAATGAAGGGGGCGAAAGGGGGGAGAGCAGTGGCGTACGAGTGCCTTAGAGTGGCCTCCCAGAACGGGATTAGCCGGATAACCCTGGACCGCCCTCCGCTGAACGTACTGAACATTGGCATGATGGAGGAGCTGGTGCGGGCGCTAGAGGCGGCCGCCAAGGAGGAAACCAAGGTCATCCTGATTGACGCCGAGGGCCGGGCCTTCTCGGCCGGGGTGGATGTGGCCGACCATAAGCCCGACAAGGTGGCGGATATGGTGGCGGTCTTCGACCGCATCTTCCACACCCTAGACGCCATCAACAAACCGGTGATCGCGGCGGTAAACGGGGCGGCGCTGGGTGGAGGCTGCGAGCTAGTACTGGCTTGCGATCTGGTAGTGGCCTCGGAGAAGGCCAAGTTCGGCCAGCCGGAAATCGCGGTGGGTGTGTTCCCCCCGGTCGCGGCTTATCTCCTACCTCGGCTGGTGGGCTACATGCCGGCCATGGAGCTGATCCTGAGCGGGGAAACGATTGACGCCCGTCGGGCTTATGAGCTGGGATTGGTTAACAAAGTAGTGGCGGCGGATAATTTCGCCGCGGAAGTGGAAGGCTTTTTGAGTAAATTCACCGACAAGAGCTCGGTGGTGCTGGCCCTTACCAAGAAGGCGGTGAGGGCGGGGTTGAACCGCGACTTCCGCAGCGGAATGGAGGTCATCGATCGTATATACTTGGAGGAGCTGATGCACACCGCCGATGCGGTGGAAGGCCTGAATGCCTTCCTGGAGAAGAGAAAGCCGGTTTGGCAAGGCAGGTAGGTGAAGGCTGAGTAACCTCCGTGCGGGCGCGGGCGGCTCGTGGCGGAGGTGTAATCCTATAGTCAGAAGGAGGTGCTAGTTTTGGCCCTGCCAAGCAAGATCGAAACCTGGCAGATGGTAGAGCCGGGAAAGTTGGTAAGAACTAGTATCGATGTTCCCGAGCTTAAGCCGGGCGAGGTTCTGGTGGAGATTGCCGCCTGCGGTGTCTGCCACACGGACGTAGGCTACTTCTACGACGGGGTGCCGACGGTTACTAAGCCGCCCCTTACCCTAGGCCACGAAATCAGCGGGCGGGTGGTGGCGGGGGACGAGAAGCTTATCGGCAAAGAGGTGATCGTCCCCGCGGTGATGCCCTGCCACAACTGCCCCATTTGCGCTGCCGGCCGGGAGAACCGCTGCCTGAACCAGAAGATGCCGGGCAACAGCTACGGAATCTACGGTGGCTTTTCCAGCCACATTCCGGTCCCGGCGGTGGATCTCTGCGTAGTCGAAGATCGCAAGGGCAAGCCGCTAGAATACCTGGCGGTAGTGGCCGACGCCATTACCTCACCGTACCAGGCGGCCAAGCGGGCGGACCTGCAGGAGGGAGACCTGGTAGTAGTCATCGGCGCTACCGGCGGTATCGGCGTATACATGACCCAGATCGCTTCGGTTATGGGCGCCAAGGCGGTGGTGGCCATTGCCCGCAATAAGGAGAAGCTGGAGCGGTCGCTGCAGTTCGGGGCTACCTATGCCTTGAGCACCGCCGATAAGTCGGTTAAGGATATCCGGGACGAATTCCGGGCCTACTGCAAGGCCAACGGGTTCCCCTCCAATTACGGCTGGAAGATCTTCGAGTGCAGCGGCAGCAAGATCGGACAGGAAATTGCCTTAGAACTTTTGGCCTTTATCGGCAAACTAATCGTAGTGGGCTACGGCATGCAGAAGGTGGAGTACATGCTCTCCCGGCTCATGGCCTTCGACGCGGAGATAATCGGCACCTGGGGATGCAAGCCGCAGTACTATCCGGAAGTGCTGCAGATGGTGCTGGACGACCGTATTAAGGTAGAGCCCTTCGTGGAGTTGCGGCCCATGAGCCAGATCGAACAAGCCTTCCAGGATTCTCACGGCGGCCGGTTAATGAAGCGGGTGGTGCTGACCCCCGACTTCTAAACCATAAATCTAAGGCAAGGAGGAGAGAAAGCCTATGGCCATGGACTGGCTAATCCGGGACAACGAGCCCAAGGACCACAACCTATTCGGTGACGAGTTCTTCGGGACCGAGCCCCCATGCACCATGTACGAGAAGAAACCCTTGGTGGACCCCAAGGGAAACGTGGTGGAGGGGCTGTACACCGCCTGGATCACCCTGAACAATCCGGCCCAATACAACTCCTACACCACCCAAATGGTTAAGGGCGTAATCGCCGGCATGCATAGGGCCTCGATGGAACGGGACGTGGTGGCCATCATCTTCACCGCGGCCGGAGACCGGGCCTTCTGCACCGGCGGTAACACCAAGGAGTACGCCGAATACTACAGCCGGCGGCCTCTCGAGTACATCCAGTACATGGATCTGTTCTCCGGGATGGTGGATGCCATCCTTAAGGCCCGCAAGCCGGTAATCTGCCGCTGCAACGGCATGCGGGTGGCGGGCGGCCAGGAGATCGGCCAGGCCTGCGACTTTACCGTGGCGGCGGATACCGCCTCCTTCGGGCAGGCCGGTACCCGGCACGGTTCCGCGCCGGTGGGCGGCTCCACCGACTTCCTGCCCTGGAACCTCTCCATGGAGCAGGCCATGTGGAGCGCCGTCTCCAACGAACTCTGGAGCGCTTACAAGATGGAGCGCCTGGGCCTGATAACCAAGGCCATCCCCATCAAGAAGAACGCCAAGGGCGAATGGGTGCGCGACCCGCGGGTCATCACCGATAAGTACGTGGAGAACGGCGAGATCGTGTACGGCGAGTACAAGACCGGCGAAGAATACCAGAAGGCGATGGAGGAACTCAAGGGCCTCCAGACCGACTTCAGCCTGCTGGACGCCTACATCAATAAGATGGTCTGGACGCTGACCAACATCATGCCCATGTGCTCCATGCATACCATCGAGAACGTGCGCGTGAAGAAGCGCCTCTTCTGGGATCTGCTCAAGTCCAGCGAGATGTACTGGCTGGGCGCCAATATGTGCGGCGAGGCTTTCCTCGGCTTCAACGCCTTCAACACCCAGAAGCTCACCGGCGAACGGGAAATCGATTGGATCAAGTACCGCAAGGCGCTGGCCGAAGTGCGCACCTTCGACGACGCCCTGTTCGAGGAACTCCTGCCGAAGCCGAAGAAGTAACCCGGCCGACGTCGTTAGCGGCGAACGCAACCCCAGGGGCCCCAATAACGGGGCCCCTGGGATTCCTGGGGTTGCTGCCCTGTTTGCCCCCTTCTTCCCCGCCGGGTAGCAAAATTCGTTGCCTCTGCATACACTGCTATGTGTTGCTAGCGTTTGCCCACATACGGGGAGGGTTGGGGGTAATGGCCGGCAGTGTCCTTTCCGGTTTCGTTTCCCTTCTTGAACACCAGCAATCGGGCCGGCTCGGCCCGGAGCAATTGGCGGGACTCTTGAGCCTTTACGCCCTGGTGGCCATTGTGGACTACCTACAGCAGGTATCCGGGGGAGTAAGGGCGTCGCGGTCGGAGACGGTAGTCGATTCTACCCTGCGGAAGGCCCTGTCCGCCGTTTTGGGTAACTCTCAGGGCGAGGGGGCCTCGGGACTGGCGGATATCGCCCGCTCTGTGGGCAAGAACCCGGCGGCGCTCATGGGGCTCGTCAATCTCCTGACTTCCGATCAGCCTGAGGACCGTAAGACCATAGACCGAAAAGGTAAGGCATAATTTACCAAGAGGGTTTGCCTCTTCCTTGGCGAACGTACTGTACCAGATATGGGGACAGGCCCCAAGAAACATTCCGTCAAGGGAGGGGAGACCATGCGGTTTTTGCGCCAGGTGTTGGGGGTTTTTTTATGGGTAGCGTTTTTTGAATTGTGTGCGGCTGTTTTTCTGGGACAAGCTCAAGCGGAGGAAGCGGCGTATTGGGGATACCGGGTAAATTCCGGCGACACGATATGGCTGTTGGCTCAGCGTTACGGGTGTACCCCCTCCGAAATCCAGGCCCTCAACCGAATCGGAGCCAGTCTGGAGGTAGGGCAATTCCTCTACCTGCCGGTCAAGCAGCAGGGAGAAGGGTTTCTGTATTGCGTGCAACCGGGCGATACCCTCTACCTCCTGTCCCGAAGGCACAATCGGGAGATAGACGCCATTCGCCGCCTGAGCGGGATTGAGCAGGACCTCCTTTATCCCGGTCAGCGCTTGGTCATTCCCATTGCCCGGGCCGGATACCAGCCGTACCGGGTGGGACCGGGAGACACCCTATTTCTTTTGGCCAGGCGGTTCAATACCTCGGTCGACAACCTAAAGCAGCTTAACGGCCTGGTAGGTGAGGTGCTGCTCCTGGGCCAGTGGCTCCAGGTGCCGTCGGATCGGCCTTCCGAAGCCGATCGAGGGGCGGGTACGCCCGAAGTGGTTCTCTACCGGGTAGTGCCCGGAGATACGCTGGCCGCCCTAGCCCAGCGGTATGGGACCACGGTTTCCGCCATTTACGTTACCAACCGTTTGCACTCGGAGGTACTTATGCCCGGTCAGCCCCTATACATTCCGGTGGGAAGAAGCGAGCCGGTAGCGATCGCCGGCCCGCGCGGAGAGCAACGCCCGGGTTACGGGGAGTTACTGGACTGGGAGTGGGCTCGCTGGATCTACAATCCCGGGGCGGTAGCCACCCTGACGGACTTCTACACCGGACGGAGCTTTCGCGTGCGGCACCTGGGAGGATCCAATCATGCCGATTCCGAACCCCTGACCAGCGCGGACACGGCCGTGATGAAAGCGGTCTTCGGGGGGAGCTGGTCCTGGAGCAAGCGGCCGGCGCTGCTTGACGTGGAGGGCAGGGTGCTGGCCGCCTCCATGGCCGGTATGCCCCATGACGTGCAGACGATCTGGGACAACAATTTCCCCGGCCACTTTGACCTTTACTTCTGGAACAGCCGCAGTCATAACACCAATGCGCTTGACCCGGTCCACCAGCAGAACGTACTTATCGCCGCCGGAAAATAGGAGTAGGCCAAAATCGGGGATGACCCGAGGCAGTTCCCTTTTGCGACCGCGCGTGGTATAGTGAGGGTAGGAGGGGTAGTCCCTCCGGATCGAGAGGAGGAAAGACATGGCCATCAGCATTATCCTGGACGGTCGCGAAGCGGCCGTGGCCCAGACCGGGGCGGAAGCAGTGGAGGCGGTGCGACGGTTAGAGGCCGAGCAGAACGAGCAGGAGCGGGTCTTGGTATCGGTACGGGTGGACGGGGAAGAAAGCCTAGATTGGGAAGAAACTCTGCCGGAACGGTACCCGAAGCAGGTGGAACTGGCCACCGTTCCTCTGCGGGAGGCCCTGGCGGCGGCAATTGACCACACCCTAGAGGATCTTCCCAGGCTGGGGCAGGGATTCTCTACGGCGGGCCAATTACTGCGGGAAGGGCAAGTAGCGGAAGCCAGCCGCGCCTTGTTACCGCTTCTGGGGGTGCTGGAGGCCTATCTTTCTCTTTTGCAGCACTTGGGAAAATTGGATGCCCGTTGCACCCTAGGTGCCGCCCGGACCATCGCCACCCTAGACGAGGGCCTGGAGGCGGTGCTCTCCGCCTGGGGAGCGGGCAATTTCGACCGGGCGGCCTTCGTGCTGGAGAGGACGCTGGCCGAGGAGGTGCTCAACAGTCGCGCCTGGTTGGAGGAAACTCGGGCGCTGCTGGAAGACTTAGATTAAGCGAAACGGCACGAGAAATTGGAGGCGCAGTGAAGCAATTTTCCGCTCCAACCGGTTGACCAGGTTGGGGTTTATCTGATACCATGTTGTGCGGCAGGGGGGCGGCACTCACCCAGGTGTCGCCCTTAGCGTGGGGGAGGTGGTGAACCGAAGGCTAGAAGCATCTCGCGCCAATTATCCCACCTGGTAGTTTTTCCGCGTATCCGGTTTACCCGACGTCGCAGGGAGGATGATCAACAGTGGCAGGAGCTTCTTCAGATCATTCGCCGGTGGCCGATCCCGGTCCGCTGGGCCTTGGGGCTTTTGCCCTTACCACCTTTGTACTGAGCGCCAGCAACGCCAAATTGCTTCCCGCCGAAGCGGCTCCGGCCTTCCTGGGAGCGGCGCTTTTCTACGGTGGTGTGGCGCAGTTGTTGGCCGGGATGTGGGAGTTTCGGAAGAACAACACCTTTGGCGCAACCGCCTTCTCGTCCTACGGTGCCTTCTGGCTGGCCCTGGCCAGCATGGTAATCATGGAGTCTATGGGTATCATCAAGTTTGGCGATGCCCGTTCGGCGGCCGTAGGAACCTTCCTCATCGGCTGGACTGTGTTCACCTTCTATATGTTCATCGGCTCGCTGAGAACCAACACCGCCGTCATGCTAGTATTCCTGACGCTATTAATCACCTATCTGCTGCTGGATCTCGCGGAGTTCGGCGTGCTTACCAGCGTGCCCGGCGGCTATACGGGGCTGCTGTGCGCCTTCCTGGCCTGGTACGCGTCTGCTGCCGGCGTGATAAACTCGGTGGCGGGTCGAGAGGTATTGCCGATAGGCAATCGGGCGAAGACCGGCCGTTAGCCGACTGGTACGCTTTTTGCTAAGGAGTAGGGCTGGGTGCGGGAGTAAACCGGAAGGAGGTTTCGCCTAGATGGAGGGTAACAGCACTACCTTTGAAGGCCTGGATGTAGGACGGCTTTTCCCGCCTCCGCCGGAGTTTGCGGCCCAGGCCAACATCAACGACCCGGCGATCTACGAGAAGGCGGCCAAGGACCCCGAGGCCTTCTGGGGCGAGTTGGCCGAAAAGGAGCTTACCTGGTTCCGTAAGTGGGACAAGGTACTGGATTGGAACCCGCCGATCGCCAAGTGGTTTGTAGGCGGCAAGATCAACGCCTGCTATAACTGCGTGGATCGGCACGTGAAGACCTGGCGCCGCAATAAGGCGGCCATCATTTGGGAAGGCGAGCCGGGCGATGTCGTAGTGCTCACCTACCAGGATCTGCTCCGTGAGGTCAGCAAGCTGGGCAACGTGCTGAAACAGCTCGGCGTGCAGAAGGGTGACCGGGTGGTCATCTATCTGCCCATGATTGCCGAGGCGGTAGTGGCCATGCTGGCCTGCGCCCGGATCGGCGCTGTGCACAGCGTGGTGTTCGGCGGCTTCAGCGCCGAGGCACTCCGCGACCGCATTAACGACGCCCAGGCCAAGATCCTTATCACCGCGGACGGTTATTATCGCCGGGGAGCGGTGGTGGGGGCCAAGGCCAACGCCGACCAGGCCCTCAAGGAGTGCCCGGGCGTGGAGAAGGTTATCGTGGTCAACCGCCTGAAAGGTACGGACACTCCCATGCAGCCCGGCCGCGACCTTTGGTATCACGAGCTGATGGCCAAGGCTAAGGCGGACTGCCCGGCGGAGGAAATGGACGCCGAGGACATGCTGTTCATTCTCTACACCAGCGGCACCACCGGCAAGCCCAAAGGCGTAGTGCACACCACCGGCGGTTACCTGCTGGGCGCGACCGTGACCACCAAGTGGGTCTTCGATATCAAGGAAGAGGACACCTATTGGTGCACCGCGGACATCGGCTGGATCACCGGTCACAGCTACGTGGTGTACGGTCCCCTGGCTCTCGGTGCCACGGTAGTAATGTACGAGGGTTCGCCGGACTATCCGGACCGGGACCGCTGGTGGGATATAGTAGAAAAGTACCGGGTTACCGTACTTTACACGGCGCCCACGGCCGTCCGTACCTTCATGAAGTGGGGTACCGAGTATGTGGAGCGGCACGACATGAGCTCGCTGCGGCTTCTGGGATCGGTGGGCGAGCCCATCAACCCCGAGGCCTGGATGTGGATGTATAAGTATCTCGGCGGCGAGCGCTGCCCCATTGCCGATACCTGGTGGCAGAGCGAAACCGGCATGCATATCGTGACCCCGCTGCCGGGCATCACCGCCCTCAAGCCCGGTTCGGCCACCTTCGGTTTCCCCGGAGTAGAAGTAGACGTGGTGGACGAGCAGGGCAACAGCATCAAGGAAGGCAAGGGCTATCTGGTTATCAAGAAGCCGTGGCCTTCCATGGTGCGTACCATCTACGGTAACCCCGAGCGCTATCAGAAGGAATACTGGAGCCGCTTCCCGGGCCAGTGGATCTACTTCACGGGCGACGGCGCGGCCCGGGACAAAGACGGCTATCTGTGGCTGCTGGGCCGGGTGGACGACGTGATTAACGTGTCCGGCCACCGCATCAGCACCGCCGAGGTAGAGAGCGCACTGGTGGAGCATCCGGCGGTAGCCGAGGCCGCGGCCATCGGCAAGAAGCACGAGGTCAAGGGTGAGGCGCTGTCGGTATTCGTCATCCTGAAGGAGGGCGTTCAGGGCACGCCGGAACTGGTGAACGAACTCAAGAAACACGTAGCCGCCAAGATCGGTGCCCTGGCGCGTCCGGACGACGTATTCTTTGTGGCCGATCTCCCCAAGACCCGCAGCGGCAAGATTATGCGCCGGCTGTTGCGTGATATCGCCGAGGGTCGGGTGCTGGGTGACACCACCACGTTGGCCGATCCGAGCGTGATCGCGCAGCTCAAGGACCAGTACTCGGAGGACGACAAGGGTTAATCATTAAGGCGGAAAACGGGGGAGGGCACGGTTCCCGAAAGGGGGATCGTGCCCTCCGTTAATTCTTGGTAGTCGCTCTTTTTGATGGGGGATATTCTCCCTGACGGCCGATCACCTTCTAGCCATGCGGGGTTGTTAACGGTAGTGTTAAAAAGATGGACACCGCGGAAAGTCTCAATCTAGGATTGGGGCGCCTAGGGAAAAGTAATGGTAACTCCGGCCTGGTTAAGTATAAAGGCTTCACCGAACGCCTGAGCCAGACGGGCAGCAGAATGAAAGCCGGTGCAATGCGAAACCACAAGCTTCTCTACCCCCATTTGCCGAAGTTCGGCTGCGGTTTGATCCAAGCGTTCGGATGAGGCGTGCAGCAGGTGCGTTCCGCCTATCACCCCGTAGACCCTCTCCTTGCCGGTAAGAACCTGGGCGTGCCGTAAAGTGTTTATCAGCCCCCTATGAGCGCAACCCAACACGCCTACCAGGCCGTAATCAGTTTTCAATATCAGGGCCAGATCGTCCCTAAGAGGATCCGGTATCAGGCTATTATGGTCCCTGACCAGCAGGTAATCGTCGATATGTTCATAGGGAGTTATGAGGGGAACTTCTCCGCTGGTTAATGCCGCTTCTCCGAGTCGCACCGGTTCTCGTTGCAAGATAAACTCTGCCCCCAGACTTTCCAGCTCCTCCCGGGCAAAGGGTATACCCACGTACCTCACGCCCGCTCCCGCCTCTACCGTACCCTCACCTCGGCGGGCGTACTTAGGTGCCCAGACCTCCGGGTGGGCAACTATTTTCACCCTGCGCCCCACCCGACGCAGTACCTCCCTGAGTCCGCCGGTATGGTCGTAGTGACCGTGGCTTAGCACCAGGTAATCCAGCCCACCCAAGTCCAGGCCCAGCAGTTGAGCATTATATACGGCAGTAAACCCGGCACCGGCGTCCACCAAGATTTTCAATTCCCCCGCCTCTACCCAGAGGCTCAACCCCCACTCGGCTAAGAAGCCCGGAGCAGCATAGTTGTCGGTTAAGGTGGTAATTCTTATCAATTCAGTAATGCCCTCCTTCCGCCCAACCCTAATACTACTGTATCGCCAGTCTCCCCGGCTTGGCCGAGATCCAGGGCCCTCTGCAGACCAGGACCTTGCTACCACTATATCCCTTTGTTGAGGCGGATACAACCGGGGTTCGCGGATGTTTACCAAATTAACGATTGGTCCGGACTGACGGGGGGGAGCGGCATGAGAAGGCAATCCGGGGGGCGAAACGCCGGAGTGCCCGTTCAACCAACGGGACGCAGCCGTGGGGCCGACCAACCCTGAAGGGGGAGGTGAGGGGGTAGGCTCCGAGGCTTGGCATTGTGGTCGACCCCACGATTCCCTCCCACGTTATGAGTTGGGTAGGGGGTAGGCGTAAGGGTTAGCCCTTTGGGGTGATTTGGGCGAATACCAGTATTTCCGGCTGAACGTTCCCGGTGCGATTATAGACTAAACCTACCGCCCTCTGGCATGGCATTTGCTTAGCAAGGCAGGCGGGATCGGTTAAGCAATCGAGGGGGTTTAACATGCGCACCATTTCGCGGCGGGAATTCCTCAAACTGTGCGCGGTCTCCACGGCCGGGGTAGGTCTTAGCTCCCTCCTAGGGTGGGACTTCGTATTCAACAGCTTTGCCAGGGCTGCCGATGGTCGGCCTACCGTGCTATGGCTGCAGGGCGCGGCCTGCTCGGGCTGCTCTGTATCCCTCTTAAACAGCGTGGACCCGCCGGTAGCCGAGTTGATTCTTAAGCTTACCAGCCTCAAGTATCATCCCATGCTGATGGCGGGCGCCGGGGAAATGTGCGTGGAAGTGCTGGAGGAAGTGGCGAAGAAGGAGAAGGGCAATTTTGTCTTGGTGGTAGAGGGTGGCATCCCTACCGCTGAGGGCGGGCGGTATTGTTTAATCGGGGAACAGCGCGGTCACGAGGTGACCATGCTGGAGGCGGTGCGCCTGCTAGGCAACGCGGCCATGGCTACCGTGGCGGCGGGTCAGTGCGCCTCTTTTGGAGGCATACCCGGAGCGGCACCCAATCCTACCGGAGTAGTGGGGGTAGACCACCTGGTCACCAAGAGCCCGGTAATCAATTTAGGGCTTTGCCCCATGCACCCGGATCACTTCCTGGGAACGGTGCTTCACCTGCTGAACTATGGCCTACCGGAACTGGACGAACTCAAACGCCCCAAGATGTTTTACCCCGATACCATACATCAGAACTGCCCGAGGCGCCCCGCGTTCGAGGCCGCTCGCTTTGCCTCCAGCATCGGCGAGGAGGGCTGCCTGGCCAAGCTGGGGTGCAAGGGCTTTATTGCGCGTGCGGACTGCGCCAAACGGGGCTGGAATCACGGAGTAAACTGGTGCATTCAGGCGGGCGCGCCCTGCTTGGCCTGCTCTGAACCGTATTTTCCGGATCACACCGGTCCGTTCTACGGCGTATTTCCGGTCAGCTCCTAGCAGGAGGCGAATGCAGCCTTGGCTCAACGAGTAAGCATCGATCCGGTAACCAGAATCGAAGGCCACCTGAAAGTCGAGGTTGAAGTGGACGGCGGCAGGGTGGTGGACGCCCGGGCCAGCGGGACAATGTTTCGCGGGCTGGAGCTGATTTTGCGGGGTCGGGATCCGCGCGACGCGCCCCACATAACCCAGCGCATCTGCGGCGTGTGTTCGGTGGAGCACGGCATCACCTCCGTCCTGAGCTTAGACAACGCCTTCGGTGTGAGGGTGCCGAGAAACGGCAGGATCGTCCGTAACCTACTTGCCGGCCTTAACATGGTTATGTCCCATATTACCCATTTCTATCACCTGGCCGGTCTGGACTACGTTAAGGGCCCCGAGGTGCCGCCGTTTGTGCCCCGTTACGAAGGCGACTACCGGCTGTCGCAAGAGGCTAACGAGCGGGTGGTGCGGCATTACGTAGAGGCCCTTACCGTGCGAAGGAAAGCGCACGAAGCGGCCGCAGTCTTAGGGGCTAAGATCCCGCACGTCACCGCTCTAACCGCGGGCGGAGTCACGGAAAACGTTTCGCTTGAGAAGATGGCCAAGGTGAAGAGCTACCTGAAGGACATTGCCTCGTTTGTAGATAACGCTTACCTTCCCGACGCCATGGCCGTGGTGGAAGCGTACCAGGATTACTTTGAGATCGGCGCCGGCCACCGCAACCTCTTGGCCTACGGTGCCTTCCCCCTGACCGATGAAGAGGACTCCGGGGGTCAGAACCAATTCTTTAAGCGCGGCCGTTACAGCGCCGGCCAGTTCGCACCGGTAGAGCTAGAAAAGGTAGCCGAGGACGTGCGTTACTCGCGCTTTGACGATCGGACCAGCCATCTTCACCCCGCCGAAGGGGCTACCAGGCCCGCGCCGGGCAAGAGGGGCGCCTACAGTTGGCTCAAAGCCCCGCGTTACGACGGTCAGCCGTACGAGGTGGGGCCCCTGGCGCGCATGTGGATTAACCGCGTGCCGGCGGTAGTCAATCTGGGTGATAAGGCCTTCTCGGTGCTGGGAAGGCACTACGCCAGGGCGGTAGAGGCCTCGTTACTGGTTCGGGAAATCCAGAACTGGGTAGATCAGTTGGTTCCCGGTGAGCCCTGCTTCGCTCCGTACTCCGTTCCCAAGGAGGGCAAGGGTGTAGGCCTCACGGAAGCGGCCCGGGGGGCGCTTGGCCACTGGATCGAGGTGCGCGATTACCGCATCCACAACTACCAGGCGGTGGTACCAACTACCTGGAATTTCAGCCCTCGCGACGACAAGGGGGTGCGCGGACCTCTGGAGGAGGCGTTGGTGGGGACGCCGGTCAAAGACCCCAACCAACCCGTAGAGGTAGTCCGGGTAATTCGTTCCTTCGATCCCTGCCTGGCCTGCGCGGTGCACGTGCTGGAGGTAAAGGAAAGCGATCGTCGGCTCCGGGAATTTCAGGTGCTGTAGTAGCCTCGTCTTGGAAGGTGAAGGCGAGAAGCGGGCGGAGGTGCGCTTAGGTGGCTAAGGGAGTTTTGGTAGACGTAAGCAAGTGCATTGGCTGTCGAAGTTGTTTTGCGGCCTGCAAAGAGTGGAACCAGCTCCCGCCCGACGAGGGTAAGACTAAACCGTACTGGGATCAGGCTCCGGATATGACCGCCCAGACGTGGACGGTGGTTAAGCCTTATCTTACCGATGGCAATGGTCAAGTGCAGTGGCGCTTCGTCAAAGAGCAGTGCCGGCACTGCCTGGAGCCCGCCTGCGAGTCGGTGTGCTTCGTACATGCTTTTGTCAAGACCGAGGCAGGGCCGGTCATATATCACGGCTACCGGTGCGTGGGCTGCCGGTACTGCATGCTGGCCTGTCCCTTTGCAGTGCCCAAATACGAGTGGGATCGGGTCTTCCCGGAGGTGAAGAAGTGCCGGTTCTGCTTCGACCCGGAAGGAGAGTTCGATCGGCTGGGTAGGGGGCAGGAGCCGGCGTGCGTGAGCGCGTGCCCGACGGGGGCGCTGAAATTTGGAGAGCGGGAGGAACTCCTGGAGGAGGCGAGAAGCCGCCTTGCCGGCTCGCCCGGCAAGTACGTGGACCGGATCTATGGAGAGCGTGAGTACGGGGGCACGAGTTGGATCTACATTTCCGACGTTCCTTTTGAGCAAATAGGGTTCCGCACGGAGGTCTCGGAGAGATCCATCCCCTATTGGACGGGGCGGGTAACCAGGTGGACCATACCGGTAGGGGTGGGCTGGGCAGCCGCCTTAACGGCCCTGTACCTCTACTCTCACAGGCGGAACCAGGAGGCCGAATCCGAGGATTAACAATTGGTGGGGGCGAGTATGTCATGATGAAGCTAGGTTGCTCAACCATTAAAGTGGGGCGTTTTTCGCTTACCCTGGGTGAGGAGCTCGAATTCGAACTCCTGCGCCAGAGGTGGAAGTACCGCATCACGCCGGTACGGTGCGCGCTGGCAGTAGTTTTGGTGGTGGCCGTATTGACGATAATCTACCGTCTCATATTCGGGCTGGGCGCGGCTACCAACCTGAACGACGCCTGGCCCTGGGGTTGGTGGATTGCCTTTGACGTTCTCTGCGGTGTAGCCTTGGCCGCGGGAGGTTACACCACCGCCCTGATCGTTTATGTTCTGCACCGGCGCAAGTTTAAGCCCATAGCGCGGGCGGCGTTAATCACTTCCATGCTGGGCTATATCATTGTAGTCGTGGGCCTGTTCGTGGAAATCGGGCGGTGGTACAACTTCTGGCGTCCGTTCCTGGTGTATCCGGGAGGGTGGCATTCGGTACTTTTTGAGGTGTTCTGGTGCGTGTCGTGCTACACGGTGGTTCAAATTCTGGAGTTCGGGCACATCTTTTTTGAGAAGGTGGACTACCCTCCGTTGAAGCGGTTGTTCGACCGGGTGCTGCCGGCCCTTCTGATTATCGGCGTTCTATTGCCCACCCTGCACCAGTCCGGGTTGGGCTCGCTATATACCGCCATGATTGACCGGCTGGATCCGCTGTGGTGGTCGCTCTTGCTTCCGGTATTCTTCTGGACCTCGTCCTTCTTTGTAGGGCCGGCCATGTGCGTGGTGGAAGGGGCCCTGGCCGCCAAGAGTTACGGGCATAAGCTGGAGGTGCCCGTACTGTCCAGCCTGGTCAGGGTCAGCATGGTGGCCATGACCGTCTATTTGGTGCTTAAGGTGGTGGATCTGGGGTACCGGGGACATTTGGGCGATCTGTTCGCGGGCACCACAGCCGGCTACCTCTGCCTGCTAGAGCTGGTCGGAGGGGTATTGGTGCCGCTGATACTGTACGCGCTGCCCAAAGTAAGGACCAATCCCTCCGGGCTCATAGCCGCCTCGGCGTTAGTCGTGGGCGGAGTGGTGCTGAACCGCTTTAACGTGGTATTCACCGGCATGGCCAAAGCTATGGGCGGTTGGTACTTCCCGGCCTGGACCGAACTGATAATCAGCGCCGGGCTGGTATCTCTGGCCGTATTGGTATACTGCTTCATAGCGGAGAACTTCGCCATCTTTAGCCAGCAGTCCCACATTGAGGTCCTGAAACCAGCCGCGATGACACCGGTCCAGAGCCGCGCCGCTCTAGAGCTGCAAATGAAGGCGCGGGCCGCCAGTTGAGGGATTAGTAATGGATGCCGCCTCATTTCAGACCTTCGCCTCCCGGGACCTTAGGGGATTTTACCGGGAACTGTTGGGCGCGGCGCCACCTTCCACCCCGGTGGCGCTGCTGCCCCCCTCCCGGGCCGACCGGGAAGCCTGGAGCCGGGGGGTGCCCCTGCTGCGTCTGCCGGTAGTTCGGGTAGATGCCGCCGCTTTTAAGGAAGTGCTAGCGAAGGTGGTTCGCGTTTGTACCTCGCACTTCCCGGCTATGGCGGCCGAGCCGGAATTCGAGAAGGCGCTTCAGGAGCTGACCCGGCCGGAGAAGTTGGAGACTCTGATTGCCGCGTTGCTCTCGAGTGGCGAGGTGGCGGTACTGGATGAAAAAAAGGTTGGGGTAAGGGTCGGTCAGGCCTGCGCCTGGGTGCTGGGGCAGGCCTTTAAGGTGGCCCTGAAGGGGCTGTGGCCGCAGGTGGTAGGCTGGTGGGATCCTGGTGAGTGGCAACGCGGTTACTGCCCCGTGTGTGGCGGAAACCCGAGTATGGGCCTGCTGGACGGTGAGGGGCGTTACCACCTCTACTGCGGACTATGCGAAGCCCAGTGGCCGTCTCCGGGCGTCTGCCCCTTCTGCGGCCAGGATAGTTGGGATCGGGTAGCCGTCCCGGAAGCCGACGGGGAGGAAGCGTGCGCTCTCTACGCCTGCCGCCGCTGTCGGGGCTACTTGAAGACGGTAGAGGAGCGCCGGGGAGCGGTCGTAGACCTATTCTGGGAGGACCTAAATACTATTGGGCTCGACCTTGTTGCCTGGCGCCAGGGCTTAATCAACGGCGCCGTCCTGGCGGGCCTGAGGGCCGGAAGACCCTCGGATACCTGAGGCTGGGCTGTGCCTCGCTAGGCCCTGCTTCGGAAGCCTTACGTGAACGGTTGTCCCCCACCCGGGGGCTTTGTTCTTTTTGTTGACCTATGAGCGCTATTCGGGTAAACTATTATTGACATATGTCAATAATAGCTAGGGGCGGTGAGTGGATGAAGATAGCGGTTACGGCGGTGGCGCCGGACTTCAAGGCAGCGGTGGACCCACGTTTTGGGCGCTGTCAATACTTGGTGATAGTTGATCTGGAAAACGGGCAGTGGAAGGCGATAGAGAATCCCAATGTCGGCATGGGCAGCGGTGCCGGAGTGGCCACGGCTGAGGGTTTGGCGCGCGAAGGCGTAGCGGTGGTGCTCACGGGTCAATGCGGGCCCAAGGCCTACCAGGTGCTAGAAGCCGCCGGGATCGGAGTGGTTACGGACGTTGGGGGATCCGTAGAGGAGGCGGTAGAGGCTTACAAGTCCGGAAAGCTGCAACCCGGCTCCGGTGCTACCGTGCCGCCCCATTTTGGCAGCGGCGGCGGCTGGGGTGCCGGCGAGGGCGGTTTCGGTGGCGGAGGCGGCCGGGGTCGCGGTGGAGGCGGCGGCCGTGGCCGAGGGTTGGGCAGATAGGCGGCGGTAGGTAGGGCTTCAGGGGTATGGTAACCGTAACGAAAAATCGACCGTGAGGGGGACGGCGCGGTGGAGGATTTGGTCAGAGAGTTTTTGAGCCACAGACGTTTTGCAGTGGTGGGTGCCAGCGACCGGCCGGAAAAGTACGGCAATCAGATCGTGCGTAACCTCAAGGAGCGGGGCTACGAGGTGTACCCGGTGAACCCGCGCCTTCAGGAGGTGGAGGGTTTGACCTGCTATCCCGATCTGGCCTCGGTGCCGGTCAAGGTGGATGTGGTGGACGTGGTGGTGCCACCGGAGGTGACCGAGCAGGTGGTACGCCAGGCGGCAGAGCTGGGTATTGAGCGCATTTGGCTACAGCCAGGGGCGGAAAGCGAGGCCGCCATCAAGTTCTGCGAAGAGCAGGGGCTGAAGGTAGTGCATAGCCTGTGCGTGATGCGAGTTTAGGGCAGATAATTGACATATGCCCAGAATTGAGTATAATACTGGGTGAGGTGCGAAGAACCTTACACAAGGAGGTGAACACGGATGCCGCGCGGAGATCGTACCGGTCCCTGGGGGATGGGCCCCCGTACCGGTAGAGGTATGGGCTTCTGCGCCGGGTTCCCGGTGCCGGGGTTTATGAACCCCGGGTGGTTCGGTTGGGGCGCCAGACCGGGAAGCTGGTGGGGCGGCGGACGCGGCTGGCGGCACCGCTTTTGGGCCACCGGGATTCCGGGGTGGGCCTGGTGGGGCGCCTTGCCGCTCGCAGCCTACAGCCTTTGGCGGGCCTGGCCCTCTTTTTTCGGTCCCGGCGCCCCTGAGGGCTCGGAGAAGCAGGCTGAAAAAGAGTTCCTCAAAGAACAGGCTGCCTTCATGGAGAAGCAGCTTGAGGAAATGAAGAAGCGGTTGGCCGAGCTCGAGGGGGAAGACTAATCGGTGAGACGGTTTGACGGCCGGTGGACCGGGGGGACGCCGGCATTGGTAGGAGCCCGGGGCCCGCGCGAGATGGCGGAGGGCGTTTGCCGAGGGCCTTCACGCGGGCCCGGGGGCTGCACTTTAGTAGCCCGGCCCGACTTGCCGACCGGTTTTGCCGCCAGTCGTACCTGCTGCAGTCGTGAGGAACGGTGTGCCGAACCGCCCTGCGGTGCTGGAGGCACCTGTCGCCGGGGCTAAAGGAGATTGCGCGTATGAGCAGCCAACTCAGAAGGGGAGGAAGCAGCCATTCTTTACCGGTTTGACGGTCGGCAGCCCCGAGTAGGGGCCGGAACCTACGTGAGCCCCCTGGCCCAGGTTATCGGCGACGTGCGCTTCGGAGAGCGCTGCTACGTGGGTCATGGAGCCATTCTACGCGGCGACTACGGCACCATAATCATCGGTTCGGGTACGGCGGTAGAAGAGGGAGTGGTCATTCACGCCCCGCCGCAGGGCACCTGCCTGATCGGGGAGAAGGTGACCCTGGGGCACGCAGCGGTAATCCATGGGGAGTTTATCGGTAACCTGGCAGTGGTGGGCATCGGCGCGGTGCTGGGCCTGCGCTGTCGGGTGGGGGAGAGGGCCATATTGGCCGAGGGTACGGTGGTGAAGAGCCGCCAGGAAATACCGCCCGGCGTGGTGGCGGTGGGTAACCCCGCCCGGGTGGTTCGACCGGTCCAGCCGGAAGACGAGGAGTTCTGGGCCTGGGCCAAGCAATTGTATATCGATCTTGCCGCCAAGTAC
>JBNARC010000025.1:0-26370 GCA_049719955.1 Neomoorellales bacterium
GCATGTCCGGTGGTGTGAGAGGACGGGGGTTAGTCGCCCCCTCCTACTCGATTCTCGCGAGGGGGGAACCACGGTGCAGCCGGATTTTATTAGTTACTCCGACCAGGCGAGTCGCCTGGAGTTGGTACCGGTGTGGGAAGAATGGCTGGCCGACACCCTCACCCCGATTGAGGCCTACTGCCGGTTGGGAGGGGGACCGGGCACTTTCCTTCTGGAAAGCGCCGAAGAAGGAAGGCTGGCGCGCTATTCCCTGATCGGCCGGGAACCCTGGATGTGGTTCAGATCCCGGAACGGACGGATGGAGATTCGGCAGGGAGATAAGCGCCAGTTTGCGGTCGGCAAGACGCTGGAGGGCTTGAAGACTCTTTTCTCTCGCTATTGGCTGCCGGCCCAGGAGGAGGGGCCGCGGTTCTGGGGCGGAGGGGTAGGCTATTTCGCCTACGATTGGGTACGGGAACTGGAGCGGCTCCCCGCCCGCGTACCGGACGATCTAAAGCTGCCCGACTGCTGGCTCATGTTCCCCAGCCAGTTACTGATATTCGATCACTGGAGGCGCTCGCTCCGGGCGGTGGTCTTCACCCGGCCGCAGGGCCGACCGGAACCCGCCTATCGGGAGGCAGAGGCCGAGCTGTCGGCCTTGAGGCACCGCCTGGCACTGCCCTCGGTCACTCCTCCGGTGGGCGGAGTGATCTACGGCCCGGCCAGCGCTAACCTCACTCCGGAGCAGTTCGCGGCCGCGGTCGCGAAGGCCAAGGAGTACATTTTCGCCGGCGACATCTTTCAGGTGGTGCTGTCCCAGCGGTGGGAGATACCCTTCCGGGGCGACCCCCTGGCGGTATATCGAGCCCTTCGCTATCTTAATCCCTCGCCCTACCTCTTTTACCTGGATTTCGGCCCCCTGCAGTTGGTGGGGTCTTCACCGGAAATGCTGGTACGGGTGGAAGGGAACCGCGCGGAAACCAACCCCATAGCCGGCACCCGACCGCGAGGACGTTCGCCGGAGGAGGATAGGGACCTGGCGGCGGAACTGCTTGCCGATCCTAAGGAAAGGGCGGAGCACGTTATGCTGGTGGACCTGGGCCGTAACGATCTGGGTCGAGTGTGCCTGCCCGGTACGGTGAAGGTGGAGCGTTTTATGGAGGTGGAGCGGTACAGCCACGTCATGCACCTGGTCTCCCGGGTTCAAGGTAAGCTGAGCCCTGAGCGGGGCCCCCTGGACGTACTGGCCGCCTGCTTTCCCGCGGGCACGGTTTCCGGCGCCCCCAAGGTTCGGGCCATGGAGATAATTGAGGAACTGGAACCGGTACGCCGGGGGCCCTATGCCGGGGCGGTGGGGTATGTAAGCTTTACCGGCAACTTGGATACCTGTATCGCCATTCGCACGTTGGTGATCAGTTCTGGGCGGGCCTTTGCCCAGGCCGGGGCGGGCATTGTAGCCGGCTCTAAACCGGAGGCGGAGTGCCAGGAAACGCTAAACAAGGCGCGGGTGCTCTTTCGGGCTTTGGAGTTGGCCTCGGGCGCGGAAGCGGAGCCCGCAGTACGGCGGTAGAAAGGGGAGAAGGCGGTGTACCTGGGAGGACAAACGGAAACTCTTCGCGAGAACGGAGAACCCAACCCGCTTGTCAACGGCGAAGGGCCCTTGGTAGTCCTGATCGACAACTACGACTCCTTCACCCATAACCTCTACCAACTCCTGAGCGCCTTGGGGGCCAGGGTACGGGTCTACCGCCACGATGCCATAACCGTAGAAGAGCTCTTGTTTCTTCCCTTGGCGGCGCTGGTGGTCTCTCCCGGACCGGGCACTCCCGAACAGGCCGGCATATCGCTTTCGGCCTGTGCCGCCCTCCAGGGTAAGGTACCCATACTAGGCGTATGTTTGGGCCACCAATGTCTGGGCCGGTTGTGGGGAGGGAAAGTGGTTCGCGCCCGCTACCCGGTGCACGGGCAAACCTCCCTCATTTATCACGACGGTCGCACCATCTACGCCGGACTGCCTAACCCCTTTGAGGCCACCCGCTACCACTCTCTAATCGTAGCGCGGGCGGGCCTCCCGCCGGAGGTAGAAATCAGCGCCTGGACCGAGGAAGGCGAGATCATGGGGTTGCGGCACCGTTACCTGCCGGTGGAGGGAGTGCAGTTTCACCCGGAATCCGTGCTTACCTCAGAGGGGCCCAAGCTTCTTTCTAACTTCTTAGCTATGGTCAGTCGTGGGGAGGGATAAAGTCAAGATGAACCTGACGGAATATCTCCACCGGTTGGTGACCGGTTCCCACCTAACCGAGGCCGAGGCGGAGGCCGCCATGGGGATTATAATGGGCGGTGGGGCCACTCCGGCGCAGATCGGTGCCTTCCTGGGCGCTTTGCGGGTCAAGGGGGAAACCGTGGAGGAGATTGCCGGCTTTGCCCGCGCCATGCGGGCCAAGGCTTTACAGGTGCGGAGCCGCCATCCTCTGGTAATAGATACCTGCGGAACGGGCGGGGATGGGGCGGGGACCTTTAATCTTTCCACCGCCGCCGCCCTGGTGGTCGCTGCCTGTGAGGTGCCGGTGGCCAAACACGGAAATCGTTCGGTATCCAGTCGCTGCGGCAGCGCCGACGTTCTGGAGGCGCTGGGGGTGAAGGTCGATCTACCTCCGGCTGAGGTGGCCCGCTGTTTGGACGAGGTAGGATTCGGGTTCCTCCTGGCGCCTTCTTTTCACCCGGCCATGAAGCACGCCGCCGGTCCGCGAAGGGAGTTGGGCATACCCACGGTCTTCAACCTCTTGGGACCGCTGTGTAACCCTGCCGGAGCGCAAGCCCAGCTGGTGGGAGTGTACGACGGCAATCTGGTGGAAACGGTGGCGCGGGTTCTGGGTTACCTGGGTAGTCGAAGGGCGCTGGTAGTACACGGCAGCGACGGCTTGGACGAAGTCACCATTACCGGACCTACTTATGTGGCCGAGTGGCGGGGAGGCCGGGTTCTGACCTACCTTTTTGATCCCGCCGACGTCGGCCTGACCTACGCCGATTCTTCGGAGCTGGCCGGGGGTGACGCCGAAACTAACGCCGCCCTGATCCAGTCAGTGTTGGCGGGCGAGCGGGGACCCAGGCGCCAGGCGGTGGTGCTCAACGCCGCTTTTGCCCTAGTAGCGGCGGAAAAGGCCGCGGATTTTCGGGAGGGCATACTTCTGGCCGAGGCGGCCCTCGATTCCGGCCGGGCTCGGGCCAAGCTCGAGGAGCTGGTGGCCTTCAGCCGCCGGGCGGCAGCATGATGCTAGAGAGAATACTGGCCCAAAAGCGCCGGGAAGTCGAAGCTCGGATAACGGCCCAGCCCCTGGAGGCGGTGGCGCGCCGGGCCCGGGCCGCCATTCCACCCCGAGATTTTTTGCAAGCGGTGCGCCGAAATGCCGGCCCGGTGCGGCTAATCGCCGAACTCAAAAAGGCCTCCCCTTCCAAAGGAGTACTCTGCCCGAACTTCTCGGTAGAGACCCTGGCCCGGGCCTACACTGCCGGTGGTGCCGCCGCCCTTTCGGTGCTAACCGATCGCACTTTCTTTCAGGGAAGTCCGGAGTACTTGGCCCGGGCCAAGGGCGCCTGCCCGCTTCCGGCGCTGCTCAAGGATTTTGTGCTGGATGTCTATCAGGTATACGAAGCCCGGGCTTGGGGGGCGGACGCGGTGCTGTTAATCGTAGCCGCTCTAAGACCCCCACTTCTAAGGGAGTGTTTGCAGACGGCTAAGGACCTGGGAATGGCCGCCTTGGTGGAGGTGCACACGGACAGGGAATTGGAAATCGCCCTCACCGCCGGGGCCGACATGGTAGGCATAAACAACCGGGACTTGATCACCTTTGAGGTGGACCTGGCGGTTACGGAGACGCTGGTCGGCATGGTCCCTCCGGGCGTGGTGGTGGTAAGTGAGAGCGGCATTCGTTCCCGGGAGGACGTGGCGCGGCTTTCCGCCTGCGGGGTAGATGCTCTCCTGGTGGGAGAGGCGCTGGTGACGGCGGCCGATCCCCGGGCCAGACTGCAGGAGTGGCTGGGCGGGCAGGCGTAGCCAGAAGGTAAAAGGGGAAGATTAAACCGTGGTACGGGTTAAAATTTGCGGCCTGAAACGGGTGGAAGAAATGTTGTGGGCGGTGGCGGCGGGCGCCAGCGCGGTGGGGCTGGTTTTCGCCCCCAGTGTTCGACGGGTTACGCCCGAAGAGGCGCGACTTATCTGCCGCCGGGTTCCGCCTTTTGTAACCCGTGTCGGGGTATTCGTTAACGAAGATCCCGCCCGGGTGCGGTGGTTGGCCCGGGAGTGCGGCTTGGACGCGGTCCAGCTTCACGGAGATGAGGACCCCGCCGCCTATCGGTTCCCCGGGGGACCCCGAGTCATTAAAACGGTCCGGGTACACCAGCAGACCCCGGAGGAAATCCTGGCCGCCATTTCCGGGTGGGAGGTAGACGCCCTGCTGTTAGACACCCTGGTTCCTGGGACCTACGGCGGTTCCGGTTCCAGCTTTAATTGGCTGACGGCAGCGGCGGTGCGCGAGCGCTGGCCGGGCCCGCTAATCCTGGCCGGAGGCCTGAGGCCGGACAACGTGCGGCAGGCCATAACCACGGTAAGGCCTTTTGCCGTGGACGTCAGCAGCGGTGTGGAACGCGACGGCCAAAAGGATCGGGCTCTAATTTGGGAGTTTATCTCGCAAGTGCAGAAGGCACAAGCGGAGGAGGAATAGGTGTTGGGCTTGGAAGCCCTGTTCAGCCCCCGGGCGGTGGCAGTAGTTGGGGCTTCGAACAATCCCACCAAATTGGGTCACGCCGTGTTGCGCAACCTGCTGGAGAGCGGCTACCCCGGACCGGTGTACCCGGTAAATCCTAAAGCGGAAGAGATCTTGGGAAGGAAGGCCTACCCCTCGGTAAGGGAGGTTCCCGATCGGGTAGACTTGGCGGTAATCGTCATTCCGGCCGCGGGAGTGCTGGAGGTGGCCCGGCAATGCGGGGAAAAAGGGGTACGGTTTATGGTAGTGATCAGCGCCGGGTTTCGGGAGGCCGGCAAGGAAGGAAGCAACCGGGAGAAAGAGTTGGTAAGGATCTGCCGCCAGTTCGGCACGGGATTGGTAGGGCCCAACTGCCTAGGGGTAATCGACACCCATACCCCGATAAACGCCACCTTTGCCCCCCGTATGCCCCGGCGGGGAAACATAGCTTTCTTTTCCCAGAGCGGAGCCCTGGGTACGGCTATCTTGGACTGGAGCCTTACTGTTGATCTGGGGTTCAGCCGGTTCGTGAGTTTAGGTAACAAGGCGGGAATAGACGAAGTAGACCTAATGCAAGAGGCCCGGCAGGACTCCCGAACTGAGGTGGTCTTGTGCTATCTGGAGACCATCCGGGAAGGAGAGCGGTTTTTGACCGTGGCCCGGGAACTCGCCCGGACCAAGCCGGTACTGGTGATAAAATCCGGGATAAGCGAAGCCGGGGCCCGGGCGGCTTCTTCGCACACCGGCTCCCTGGCCGGTAGCGACGTGGCCTACGATACCGCCTTCCGGCAGTCAGGGGTACACCGGGTTCGGACCCTGGAGCACCTATTTGATTTCGCTCTGGCCTTTTCCACTCAACCCCTGCCGCGAGGAAACCGCCTGGCGGTGGTGACCAACGCCGGTGGACCCGGGATCCTGGCCAGTGATGCCGCCGAGGCAGAGGGTCTCACCCTGGCCCGGCTGGGCGGCGAAACCGTGAAAGAGCTGCGGCGCGAATTGCCTCCGGAAGCCAGCCTTTACAACCCGGTAGATGTCTTGGGCGATGCTTCGCCCCAGCGCTACGCCCGGGCCCTGGAGCGGGTGGCGGGCGACCCCAACGTAGACCTGGTGCTGGCCCTGTTGGCTCCGCAGGTCGGCACCCGACCGGAGGAGACCGCCGAGTTGGTGGTAGGGGGCCGCCGAGGCTACTCCGAAAAACCCCTGGCGGCGGTTTTCATGGGCGGAGTGTCGATCCGTCCGGCAGTAGAGCGCCTCCGGGAAGCCAACATACCCTGCTATTCCAGTCCCGAACGGGCGGTGGCCTCCTTGGCCGCCTTGGCCCGTTACGCCAGTCAACGGCGGCGTTTGACCCGTGTGACTCCGCCCTGCCCTCCGTGGCCCGAGCCCAGCCGAAACGGCGTGGTCCAGATCCTGGAGCGTGTTCGACAGGAACGACGGGTGGTGCTGCTGGCCCACGAGGCCCTGGCAGTATTGGAGGCCGGCGGGGTTCCGTGCGCGCCCAGCCGCTTGGTCACCGGACCGGAGGAAGCCGTGGAGGCGGCCCGAGAGTTGGGGTTCCCGGTGGTGCTGAAGGTGGCTTCCCCTGATATCGTCCACAAGACGGACGTAGGGGGAGTAAAGGTAAACCTCGGAGAGGCGCGAGAGGTGCGCCGGGCGTACCGAGAGATAATGGAGAACGTGCAGCGCTACCTCCCCCAGGCGCGGGTGTACGGTATCGAGGTGCAGCGCCTGATGCCCGTCGGCACCGAACTCATAGCCGGATTTACTCGTGACCGGCAGTTCGGGCCGCTACTCATGTTCGGCCTGGGTGGAGTGTATGTAAATCTGCTTCGGGACGTTTCCTTTCGCCTCGCCCGGGGATTCTCCCGTACCGAGGCCATAGAAATGATCCGGGAAACCCGGGCCTATAGCCTGCTACGCGGCTACCGGGGAAAGCCTCCTCAGGATCTGGCGGCGGTGGTGGAAACCCTGTGCCGGCTGGCAAGGCTGGCCGAGGATTATCCCGAGCTAATGGAGATGGATATTAACCCGCTGGTAGTGTACGAGCGGGGGGTTGCGGCTCTGGATGCCAAAATGACTATTGGATGAGGTGGCACCGGTGGGTAACGTCTACGTGGTCGGGCCGGGTGGATCCGGTAAGACTTTCTTCTGCGTCGCCCTGGCCCTAGAGCTCCAGGAGGAGGGCCTTAAGGTGAGCTACTTTAAGCCCGTTGGCGCCTCCGGGGAAGGGCGGGAAGACCAGGACGCGGTACTGCTGCGGGAACTGTTGGGGATGTCGGTGCCCCTGGAGCGGATGGTGCCGCTGACTTCCTCCCCCTATTATTTGTGGCGGTATGAGACGGCCCATACCTATGGTGAGCAAATTCGCCAGGCCTACGCCGAGGTCGCCCGGGGGGCTCAGGTGGTGATCATCGGTGGGGCCCCCTCCCCGTACCACTTGGCCTCCCTGGGGCTGGACGCGGTAGGTATTGTTCGCCTGCTGCAGCCGCTGGTGTTTACCGTACACCGGGTGCTCAACGACCTTAGCCTGGACGTGGCTATCGCCTATCAGGAATACCTCCGCGCCCACGGCGCCCGTATGGGTGGCTTGGTGCTTAACCAGGTTCCGCGGGCGCTGGTAAATAAGGCGCAGGACCTCTATCGGCGGGTCTTAGAGGACCGCGGGTATCGAGTGCTGGGAATAGTGCCCGAGTTTCCGGAGATGGCCCGGCCCACGGTGCGGGAGTTGGCGGAACTCCTGGAGGCCGAGGTCCTGGCCGGAGAGGAAGGTCTGGCCGATCCGGTGGGGGACTTGGTAGTGGGCGCCATGACTCTGGACAGCGCCATGCGGTACTTCCGTCGGGCGCCCAATAAGGCAGTGATCACCGGCGGCGACCGGGCCGATTTGGCCCTGGCGGCCCTGGAGACCGACACTGCTGTACTGGTTCTCACCGGGGGGCTCCATCCGGAGGCCCGGGTCTTGGCGCAGGCGGAGGAGCGAAAGGTGCCGGTTTTGCTTACCAATTACGACACCCTGGCTGCGGTGGATCTCTTGCGGGCGGCCAGCCGGAAGCTCAGGCCGGGAGACAGGCACAGTCTTGAACTGGTTCGCGAGAGCTTTCGCCGGTACTGCGACCGGCAGGCGATAGTCGACCTGGTCAAGCAAGGGTAGCGGGAGGGGAGCCGAGAGGAAAGAAGCGCCGACGAAGCCGCAATCAGCGGTACCGGGCGCTCGCCCGATGCGTCAGCGCAATCAACCCTTGCCGCCGTCGCCACCATATGGTAATATACTCACCAAAGACAGTCGGCGGCAGGATGGGAGTACGGTAGGGAGGTTGACCAAGGCGCAAAGGGCCTCCCCGGAGGCCTTTTTAGTTTTGCGCCGACCCATCATCCTCTCTGCTCCCACACCGCAGCAAAAGGAGGGCGGTGCGGTGATTATCGTCATGCGCCATGATGCTACCGAGGAACAGTTGCGGCGGGTTACCGAGCGTTTAGAAGAGGAGGGCTTTACGGTGCACGTCTCTAGGGGGGTAACTCGCACGGTGGTGGGCGCGGTCGGGGATAAAGGGCGGTTGCGCCCGGAAACCGTAGAGGCTATGGAGGGCGTGGAGAGGGTAGTCCCGATTATGCGGCCTTATAAGCTCGCGGCCCGGGAATTCAAACCGGAGGATACGGTAGTACGGGTGCGGAATGGATTGGAAATTGGGGGGCGGGCGGTCCAGGTTATCGCCGGTCCCTGCGCGGTAGAGGGATTCGAGCAGCTTCTGGCCACGGCCGAAGCGGTCAAGGCGGCCGGAGCCACTATGTTGCGCGGTGGGGCTTTCAAGCCCCGTACCACTCCTTATAGTTTCCAGGGGTTGGGAGAGGAAGGCTTAAAGCTCCTTGCGCAGGTACGGGCGGCCACGGGTTTGCCGGTGGTAACTGAGGTTATGGACCCGCGGGCGGTAGCGCTGGTGGCGGAATACGCCGACGTATTACAGGTAGGGGCAAGAAACATGCAGAACTTCAATCTGCTCCGGGAGTTGGGGACGGTAAACAAACCGGTGCTGTTGAAACGGGGCCTTTCGGCCACGGTAGAAGAATGGATATTGGCCGCGGAGTACATCATGTCCGCCGGCAACCATCAGGTGATCCTTTGCGAGCGGGGGATACGCACTTTCGAGAATGCCACCCGCAATACCCTGGATTTGAGCGCCGTACCCCTGGCCAAGAAACTCAGTCACCTGCCGGTAATTGTAGATCCCAGCCACGGCACGGGCAAGAGCGAGTTGGTGGGGCCTATGGCCCTGGCGGCAATAGCGGCGGGTGCCGACGGTCTAATGGTAGAGGTACATCCCAATCCGGCGGAGGCCCTATCCGACGGGCCGCAGTCCCTGCGGCCGGACGAATTCGCCCGCCTTATGCGCCAACTGGTGCGGGTGGCCGCGGCCGTAGGGCGGACCGTGACCGAGGCCGCCGCTTGCAGCGCCTGAGACCTCTTGACCTAGACGGCCAAAACCCGGGAGCGCCACGGAAGGGCGGATAAGGTGAGGTAATGCAGGGACCGACGCGTATATGCGTGATAGGACTGGGTCTGATCGGCGGCTCCATCGGCATGGCCCTGGTGCAGCGGCAGGCCGGGCCGGAGGTAGTGGGGGTAGATATTGATCCGGCGGTGGTGGCCATGGCGTCGCGGCAGGAAGCCGTACACCGGGCCACCACCGATCCCGCCGAAGGGGTGGCCGGTGCCGATCTGGTGGTATTGGCCGTTCCTCCCGGCCGAATGGGGAAGGTTATGCGGGCATTGGCCCCCCACTTGGACCCGGAGGCGGTGGTTACCGATGTAGCCAGCACCAAGGAAATAGTCACCCGGGAAATAGAGACCGCCTTGCCGGTTGGCAGACACTACCTGGGAGGGCACCCCATGGCCGGGTCGGAACGGGCGGGCCTTGGCGCCGCCGATCCCTACCTTTTCGAGAATGCCGCCTGGGCGCTTACGCCTACTGCCCGGACCACTCCTCGGGCGCGGCAAATGGTGACCTGGCTGGTGCGCACCTTGGGAGCCCACCCCCTCATTCTTAGTCCCGAAGAACACGACCTGGGCGTAGCCCTGGCCAGCCACCTACCCTATCTGGTGGCCGTGGCGCTGGTGAATACGCTCAACGGAAATGAGGGGGCGCAAAGGTTGGCCGGGCGGGGTTTTCGCGATACCACCCGGGTGGCGGCCAGCGACCCGCGCCTGTGGCGGGAGATAATAACCAGCAATCGGGCGCGGATACTGGCGGTTCTGCAACGCTTCCAACGCAATTTGCAGGACCTAGCCTCGGCTGTGGAGAGCGGCCGGGAGTCGGACCTGGAGGAACGTTTGGCTCGGGGACGCGAGGGCCGGCGCCGGCTGCCTTCGGGTTTAAGGCCGTATCTTCCTGCCTTGTATGAAGTGGTGATTACTATTCCTGACCGGCCGGGAGCACTGGCCCGGGTGACCGGGGCTCTAGGAGAAGCAGGGATAAACATCGCGGATATCGAAATTATGGGGGTGCGCGAAGGTGAGGCCGGCTCCATTCGCCTGGGCTTTGCCAAGGAGCCCGAAGCCGCCAGGGCCCTGGCGGTCCTGCAGGCGGCGGGAATCAGGTGCCGGCGCCGCTAGATAAAGCCGGAGGAATAACGGAGATGGAGCTCACGGTAAGTCGATCTGGCGCGCTAACGGGCACGGTGCGGGTACCCGGGGATAAGTCCATATCCCACCGAGCTCTCATTTTAGGGGCACTAGCCCGGGGAGAAACCAGGGTGCAGGGGTTTTTGCCCGCCCAGGACTGCTGGAGCACCGCCTCGTGTCTGGAGGCGCTAGGCGTTACCATTGTGCGCGAAGGTCCTACTACCTTAAGGGTTGTCGGCGTAGGAGAGCGGGGTCTGAGAGAACCGGAGGAGGTACTGGAGGCGGGGAACTCCGGAACCACCATCCGGTTATTGCTGGGGGTGTTGGCCTCCCAGCCTTTTTATGCGGTGATTACCGGCGATCGCTCCTTACGACGCCGTCCCATGGGACGGGTAGTAGAGCCGCTTACTCTCATGGGGGCCCAAATCTGGGGCCGGGAAGGCGGGCGTCTGGCGCCTTTGAGTGTGCGGGGCTCCAGGCCACTCAAGCCCTTGGAATACTGCCTGCCCGTGGCCAGCGCCCAGTTGAAGTCGGCCCTGCTATTGGCTGGGCTTAGCGCCCATGGGGTTACCTCGCTCAGAGAGCCGGCCGCCAGCCGAGATCACACCGAGCGCATGCTGCAGGCGTTTGGCGCCGAAATCTGGCAGGAGCAGGGTTGGATTAAGGTTAAAGGCCCGGCGGTACTGGAAGGTCAGGCGGTTGAAGTGCCGGGGGATTTCTCGGCTGCGGCCTTCTTCCTGGTAGCCGGAGCCTTGGTGCCGGGTAGCCGACTCTATCTGCCCGGCGTGGGGGTGAATCCCACCCGGACCGGCCTTTTGGAAGTGCTGCGGCGCATGGGGGCAGAGGTAACCTTAGCGTCGCCGCGCCGACTGGGAGGGGAACCGGTGGCCGACCTGGAAGTGTGTTCCGGGCCGTTGCGGGCAGTAGAGGTGGGCGGGGAACTTATTCCCCGATTGATTGACGAGGTTCCCATTCTGGCGGTGGCCGCTACCCAGGCCCACGGTACCACCGTGATCCGAGACGCCGCCGAACTGGCGGTTAAGGAGTCGAACCGGCTGGAGGCTATGGCCCGGGAACTCTCCCGTCTGGGGGCGGAAGTCGAAGCCCTGCCGGATGGTATGGTAATTCGGGGCCCCACGCCGCTCCGGGGCGCGGTCTGTGACAGCCACGGTGATCACCGGGTAGCCATGGCCGTGACCGTAGCGGGGTTGATAGCTGAAGGGCAGACCACGGTGCGGGGGGCGGAATGCATAGCCATTTCTTTTCCCGGCTTTGCCGAGGAGTTGGGTCGGTTAACGAGGGGTGAAAGCCGGTGCCCGTGAATATAGCCATCGACGGTCCGGCGGGGGCGGGAAAAAGCACCCTAGCCCGGCGCCTGGCGCACTGCCTGGGCTATCTTTATGTGGACACCGGGGCCATGTATCGGGCGCTCACCTATAAGGCCCTGCGTCTGGGGATAGACCTGTCCGACGAAGAGGCCTTGACTTCCTTGGCGGAGAGCACTAACATGGAGCTGGTACCCGATGGCGAGGATTTAAGGGTGGTTTTGGACGGCGAGGACGTAACCGCTCTCTTGCGAGAGTCGGAGATCAACCGGGCCGTTTCCCAGGTGGCCCGGGTTCCGGGAGTACGTGCTCGTCTTACCGCTTGGCAGCGGGAGATTGCCCGTAAGCAGCCGGTGGTCATGGACGGCCGAGACATCGGCAGTTTTGTGCTACCTGACGCCGAATACAAGTTCTTTGTCACCGCTTCTTTTGAGGAGCGCTGCCGCCGGCGGTGGGAAGAGATGCGCGCCCAGGGACGAGCGGTAAGCCTGGACGAGGTACGAGAACAGGTGGCCCTCAGGGACCGGCTGGACAGTCAACGAGAAGTGGCTCCGCTGGTGGTGCCGGCGGGGGCGGTGTATCTAGATACTACCGGGCTGGGTCCGGACGAGGTCCTGGCGCGGGTTCTGGCGTTTATTCGGGAGAGAGACGGGAGTAACCGGTGCTGTACTGGCTAGGCAAAGTTATTTTTTGGGTTTTCTTCACCGTTTTCTGTCGTTGGGAGGTAACGGGCCGAGAAAACGTGCCCCGACGCGGCCCGGTAGTGGTAGTTTCTAATCATATTAGCCTGTGGGATCCCATCGCGGTGGGGGTAGCGTTACCCCGCCGCGTATATTTTATGGCCAAGGAAGAGCTATTCCGGCTTCCCCTGGTGGGGTTGGTGTTGCGGGGTTTGGGCGCCTTTCCGGTGCGTCGGGGAGAGGCCGACCTGGCGGCCATGCGCCAGGCCCTTCGGCTGTTGCGTCAGGGAAAGGTCGTGGGGATATTCCCCGAAGGAGGCCGAAGCCGTCGGGGGACGCTGGAAGAATTCCAGCGGGGAGCGGCCCTGCTGGCCTTGCGAACCCAGGCTCCTTTGCTTCCCGTAGCGCTTATCGGCACCAACCGCATTTTAGGGCGACGGGGGGCTTTTTATCGCTTTAAGGTGCGCGTTGGCCCCCCCATTTGGCCGGCGCCGGAAGCCATGCTGGCCAAAGGAACCGAGGTAGAGCGCTACGCTGCCTTGGCCCAGGAGGCGGTAGGGGAGCTTCTCCGACAAACAGAGACGAATTTTTTTGTGCGGGAAGGATTTCGTAGTTCCAAGACGAAAGATAATAACGTAGCTAGGGATAGAGGCGGTCAAATGTGGAGATAAGAGTGGCTCCCCATGCCGGGTTCTGTCCAGGTGTGCGGCGGGCCATTCGGCTGGTTGAAGCCGAGTTGGCAAAAGAAAAAGGGCCGCTTTACTCTCTGGGCCCGCTCGTCCATAATCGGCAGGCCGTGGCTTGGCTTCAGGAGCAAGGGCTGAAGTCGGTAGATCGACCGGAGGAAATTCCGTGGGGGCGGGTGGTGATCCGCAGTCACGGCGTGGCTCCGGAGGTAATAGCCCAACTCGAGACTCGGGGGTTAGAGGTCGTTGACGCCACCTGCCCCCTGGTTCGTCGGGTTCAAATTAGGGCCCATGAACTGGCCCAGCAGGGTTATCGGGTAGTGGTGGTCGGAGAGAAGAATCATCCGGAGGTATTGGGAGTAGTAGGCTGGGCAGGGCCCGGTACGATTGTGGTGGAGAATGTATCGGAGGCAGGGAAGCTGCCGCCGATGCAGAAAGTAGGGGTTGTGGCGCAAACTACCCAACCGGTAGACCGTTTTCGGCAGGTAGCGGAGGTATTGCGAGAAAAGGCTTCGGAAGTAGTGGTGGAAGAAACCATCTGCCAGACTACCCGCCAACGGCAGGAGGCAGCGCGCAGGCTGGCCCGGGAGGTGGACGTAATGGTGGTGGTCGGCAGCGCCGACAGCGCCAACACCAACCGGCTGGCGGAAATCTGCCGCGCCTCCGGAACGCCCACCTACCGTATTGAGGAAGCTGACGAACTGTGTCCTCAGTGGTTAGCTCGCGCTTCCCGGGTTGGGGTAACAGCCGGTGCTTCAACCCCAGACTGGATTATTGAGGAGGTTGTGCGTAAGATGTGGGAGATCGAGGAAAACAAGGAGCAACAGAACGCGCCCGTGGAGGCGGCTAACGCTGAGGTGCGACCGGAGCCCCAGGAAGAGCCCAGTAGCCCTGAGGAGCAGGCTATAGGAACTCCGGAGGCGGCGCCGGTGGCAGAGGCCCAGGGGGTCGAAGAAGGTGCGGCTCCGCCGGATGCCGGGGAGTCCGGAGAGGGCCAAGCCCCGGTTCGCACTCCCGAGGCGGATGGCGAGAACGTGGGGCTGGAACAGGCAATGGTGTCCTCCTTCAGCCTCCGGCGGGGCGATATCATAAAAGGAACGGTAGTTCAGATTAATAACGGTGAGGTCCTGGTAGATGTGGGGGCCAAGTCAGAAGGCATCATCCCTCTTTCCGAGCTATCCTATCGGCGGATAGAGCGACCGGATGAGGTAGTGAAGGTAGGGGACGAAATCGAGGTCTACGTCATACGGCCGGAAAACGAGGAGGGACACCCCATCCTGTCTAAGCGCCGGGCCGATCGCAAGCGGGCCTGGGAAAAGCTTGAGCAGGCCTACGAAACCGGAGGAGTTATCGAAGCCCAGGCCTCGGAAGTGGTGAAGGGCGGCCTGTTGGTTGATCTGGGAGTGCGGGGATTCGTACCGGCTTCCCTGGTAGGGCGTGGCTACGTGGAGGATCTGAGCAGCTTTGTGGGTCAGACCCTGAGACTTAAGGTGATCGAACTCGACCGTAACAAAAACAAAGTGGTTCTTTCTCAGAAGGCCGTACTGGAGGAGGAGTATCAGCGGCAACGGGCGGAAACCTGGGCTTCTCTCGCCGAGGGTCAGGTCCGTAAGGGCGTGGTTCGCCGACTTACGAACTTTGGCGCCTTTGTGGACCTGGGCGGCGTGGACGGCCTGCTGCACGTTTCCGAGATTTCCTGGGGCCGGGTAGAGCATCCTCGAGATGTGTTAGAGGAAGGGCAGGAAATAGAGGTTAAGGTCCTGGGGGTGGATCGGGAGCGGGAAAGGGTTTCCCTGGGCCTGAAGCAGCTCCAGCCCAACCCCTGGGATACCGCGGCCGAGCGCTATCCGGTGGGTACGATAGTGAACGGCAAGGTTCTCAGGCTGACCTCGTTCGGCGCCTTCGTGGAAGTGGAGCCCGGCATTGAAGGCCTGGTTCATATCTC
Organism: Neomoorellales bacterium; assembly: GCA_049719955.1. Classification (GTDB taxonomy): domain Bacteria; phylum Bacillota; class DSM-521; order Neomoorellales; family SLTJ01; genus JANLFO01. The sequence continues at coordinate 14,975 of JBNARC010000025.1, forward strand.
CCAGTTGGCCGACCGGCGGGTGGAGAAGCCGGAAGAGGTAGTAAAGGTGGGCGACGTAATCCCGGTCAAGGTTCTGGCCGTGGATCAGACCGCTCAGCGCATGAGCCTTAGCCTTAAGCAAGCCCAGCGGGAAACCAGTCGCCGACCGGCCGCTCGGGAGGAAGCGGAAACCAACAGCGGAGGCGTTACCATCGGAGAATTGGTGGGTAACCTGTTTGAGGAACACCGGTAATGAACCTGAGGGAAAGGAGAAAGCTGGATCACCTTCGTCTGGCTGCCGAACTGGAGGAGGATCGGGAAGAGGCGGGGTGGGAGGACGTACGTTTCGTTAACCTCTCTCTTCCCGAGGTAGACCGGCAGGAAGTCAGCGTGAGCTACGAATGGTGGGGGAAGCCTTTACGGCTTCCCCTCTTGATTAACGCCATGACCGGCGGCTCGGAGGAGAGCCTGGAAGTTAACGCTGCCTTGGCCGAGGTGGCCCGCGAGACCGGCGTGGCCATGGCCGTAGGCTCCCAACACGCCGCCCTGGAAGATTCTCGCTGGACGGCAAGCTACGGCGTGGCCCGGCGGCGGAACCCCGGGGGGGTTCTGCTGGCCAACTTGAGCGCCCGCGCCACCCCGGAACAAGCCCGGCAGGCTTGCGAGATGATCGAGGCCGACGGCCTGCAGCTTCACCTAAACGTGGCCCAGGAGTTGGCCATGCCGGAAGGGGACCGAAACTTCGCGGGCCTGCTAGAGAATATCGCCCGGGTGGTGGCTTCAGTTCCGGTGCCGGTGGTGGTCAAGGAGGTAGGGTTCGGACTCTCCCGCGAGGCGGCAATTCAACTTTACGGGGCGGGAGTGCGCTGGGTGGACGTAGGGGGCCGGGGAGGGACGGACTTTCTGGCCATCGAGCAGCAGCGAGGCGGAAAGGCGGGCTCTGGCCTCAAGGGTTGGGGGATTCCGGCGGCGGTTTCCCTGGTGGAGGTATTGGAGAGTGGGGTACCCCTCAAGGTAATAGCCTCGGGCGGAATACGCTCCGCCCTTGACGTGGCCAGGGCTCTCGCCCTGGGAGCGGAAATTGCCGGGGTGGCAGGGCTCTTCCTTCGCATGCTTCGGAAGGATTCCGCGGCCGAACTCGTCCGACGGATAAGGGAGTGGGAAGAGGAGCTGAAGGACGTGATGACCATGGTGGGCAGCCGCACCCTTTCGGAGTTGCGGCGCCGACCGTTGCTGGTATTGGGCGCCACCCGCGAATGGCTGGAGCAGCGGGGAATAGACCCTACCCGCTACGCCCGGCGCTAGTTCGGTCGCATAATCGGTTTTGTCCCAGGGGAAGCTTTAGGATGCGCGGGCATATTACCGCAAGGAGGAATTCCAATGCCGGGCTTTCCCCTGGGCATGATCGTGTTGGTCGTTATCGCCGCCTTGATTTACTTCGGGTTTGCCCACCGGGTTCTAGACCGTCTTTACCTGGGAGATAGTGCCGCCCTGGGCGTGGTGGCGGCCATGGCGGTGGGAAGCTTCATCGATGTGCCCCTGGTGCGAGGACCCATTGACGTATCCCTCAACGTAGGCGGCGCTCTGATCCCCGTGGCCTTGGCGGTTTACGTTTTGGCCCGGGCGGGCTCCGCCCGGGAATGGGGGCGAGCGCTTTTGGCCACCGGCGCAACCGCCGGGGCGGTTTTCCTCCTCAACAGCGTGTTGGGGAGGGGAGATCCTTGGCACGGGGGAGCGGACTTCCTGGACCCGCTGTTCATCTATCCGCTGGTCGCCGGCGGCGTGGCCTACCTGGTGGGCCGCTCTCGTCGTACCGCCTTCATTGCCGCGGTATTGGGCGTACTGGTCTTGGATATGGCCGATTGGGCCCGGCTGGCCGCAGGGCGACTTTCCGGGGTAGTAGCCATCGGGGGCGCGGGAGCCTTCGACGTGATGGTGCTCTCGGGTCTGGCCGCAGTCTTGCTGGCCGAATTGGTAGGGGAGCTACGGGAAAGGTTGCAGGGAGGAGTTGCCCGGGAAGGCAGGCCCCGGGCCCTCTTGGCCGGGCTGAGACCGCCGCGCTTCCGGACGGTGGGCCCGGCCCGCAAACCCGAGCCGGGAGGCGAGGAACGGTGAAGCGCGGACTGTTCGGCCTCCTCGCCCTCGTACTCATAGTCTTGGTGCCGGCAATGTTCCCGGTCACGTTTATGGGCTGGCGGGTAGGGGCGGTCCCTGCGGTAGCCGCCGAGGCCGACGAGCGCACCGACGGCACCTATTTTACCATCGTTGACTCCCACGGCAGAGTCATTGACCAAACCGCCCGGGTGGTATATCCGGGAGATGAGTTGATCACTGCGGAAAACTACCACTACCGGGTAGTGAAGGTAGCCGGGGATACCGCCTACGCCGAACTCTTGGGCAGAGAGCCACTAGAGTGGTCTCGGCCGGTGGCCGCTACTGGGGAGGAAGTGGTGGCGGTTCAGGGCGGCCAGCGCAACCTCATCGCCGTATACCACACTCACAGCGACGAATCGTATCTTCCCAGCGACGGCCGGTCCAGCCGGCCGGGCGACGGGGGCATCTATAAGGTGGGCGAAGTCTTTACCGAGAGGCTTCGCAGCCTGGGGGTGCGGGTGGATTACAACAAGCAGCCTCACGAACCCCACGACGCCGATGCCTACCGCCGCTCCCGGCGCACGGCTTTCCGGCTGGTGCAGAAGGGCCCGGCGGCCATAATCGACCTGCACCGTGACGGCATCCCCGATCCCGACTCCTACGACGCCGTGGTTGCCGGCGAGCCGGTGGCCCGCATTAGGCTGGTGGTGGGTCGCCAAAATCAGAACCTGGGGGCCAACCTGGATTTCGCCAAACGGGTCAAGGCCTACCTGGATCAGCATTATCCGGGGTTGGTGCGGGGAATCTTTCTGGCTCACGGGAATTATAACCAGGATCTTTCTCCTCACTCGCTTCTGGTAGAAGTGGGCACCTACACTAATAGTCGGGAACGGGCCCAGCGGGGGGCGGCGTTATTTGCCGAAGCCCTACCCCGAGTGTTGGGTATAGCGGTTGCCCCTTCTCCCCTGGCTCCTGGGGTGATGGGAGCTGGAGCGGACTGGCTGGGGGTGGTATGGGTGCTGTTAGCCCTGAGCGGATCCATAATAGGTTACCTCTACCTGAGTACCGGCAGTTGGGAGGGAGTAAGGGAAAGGTTCCGGGAGTTTTTTGCCCGGGAGTGGGGCCGGTTGGGTCGTCCTCGGCGCTGGCACTTCTACTGGCGGCTAAGGGAACGGGCGGCGAAGCCGCTACCGAAAGATAGCCCGGGTGCCGAGGCCCCGCGTACTGAGGACAGCGGCACCAACCAACAGCGGGCCGACTACCAAAAGGACTAACCCGTTGACGGTCATGGACTACGCCACCGCGATTATCCTGGGGACCGCGGCCGGAACCGCGGCCCGTTTTTTCATGCTGCGCAGCGACTACCGACAATACCCTACCTATCCGCACGGTCACGTTACTCACCTCTCCCTGGGTTTTATTGCCGCTTTCCTGGGGGCAGTGGCCGTGCCGGCGTTAAAGGCCAGGGAGTTCACCGCCGTGACCTTTCTGGCCCTGGCAGCTCAGGAGTTTCGGCAGATCCGCGATATGGAAAGAAGAATGCTAGAGAAACTGGAAGAAGAGGAACTAGTACCCAGGGGAGCGGATTACATCGAAGGTATAGCCCGCACCTTTGAGGCCCGTAACTACCTGGCCATGTTAGTAGCGCTGGTTACCAGCGGGTTGACCCAGGCCTGGGGGTGGCCGGCGGGTTTGCTGGGCGGGGCGACGGCCGCAGTGGTGGCCTGGCGGTATTTCATGCGCGGAGAAATGGTAGGAGACATCGCCGAGGTGGTGCCGGCGCGGGCCTGGTTCGACGGAGCCTTCCTCAAGGTAGGGGAGGTGGTGATGATGAACGTGGGCCTGCCCGAAGCCCGGGAAAAGCTGCTTCGGGAAGGCCTGGCCGTAATTATCAAGCCCAAGAACGACAACGCCCGGGCCACCCTGCACAACCGGGGCCAACGTCAGGCCATCGTGCATACCGCCGCGGCGTTGATCGGCACCAAGCGGGAGGTGGGCGAGCCTGACTGGGCGCCCTTGGCCCGCAAGAACGTGGACACCGGCGAAATCGCCCTGTTCATTCTTCCCGCCGAGCCGGATCTGCCCGCGCTTATCGAGGCGGTAAAGCGGGTGCCGGTATTGGAAAGCGCCAAGCGCCGCCCTCTGGCCACCGCGGCCGGACGGTGGGCCCAGGACTAAGGAGAGGGAAAAAGGAGATGGCATGGTGACCCGGGAAGGGGTTCTGGCGGTAGTGGTGCTGGAAAACCGGCGCCATAAGGTGGAGGCGGGCGGGGCCCCGGTTTTCATAGCGGAGAGCGCCGAGGAGCAGAACCGAGTGGCCCTGGCCCTCAGCCGCATCCTGGACGGCATGGCTCACGATCTGGAGAACGGGGTATACCTCATCGTCCGCCACTAGGCGCCCGCTTCCCAACCGCAAAACCGGGCTCCGCCTTGACGCTGCCCCGCCGATGCAGGATAATGAGGCCAGCAAGCGGAGGTGAAGGCCGGCGGTGGCAAACAAAGGCGGCCTAATAGAACGGGTGGAGCCGGATAGCCCGGCCGGGCGGGCGGGCGTGGTGCCCGGCGAGCGTTTGGTGGCCATAAACGGTCAACCTCTACGGGACCTGTTGGACTACCGCTGGGCAGCGGCAGACCCGGACCTCAGTCTGGAGTTGGAAGGGCCTATGGGCCCACGAACGGTGCGGGTACGTAAAGACTGGGACGAAGACTTGGGGTTAGTCTTTTCAAGTGAAAGCTTCGACGGCATAAGGCGCTGCCGTAACCGCTGCCTTTTTTGTTTTGTGGATCAGTTGCCGCCGGGGTTACGGCCCTCCCTGTACGTGAAGGACGACGACTACCGCCAATCGGTATTGCACGGCAGCTTCGTTACGCTTACCAACCTGAGCGCGAGGGATTGGCGCCGGCTGCTCTCCTTGAGGCCCAGTCCTCTCTACGTTTCGGTTCATACCGTGGATCCGGTAAGGCGGGGGTTCCTGTTGGGTCGGCCGGAACCGGCGGATATCTTGGAACCGCTAGAGCGTCTGGCCCGGGCCGGCATCGAGCTCCACTGCCAGGTGGTGCTGTGCCGTTATCTCAACGACGGGGCCTACTTGGAGGAAACGTTCCGCGCTTTGAGTTCCCTGTGGCCCCGGGTTCGCTCGGTAGCGGTGGTGCCGGTAGGCCTCACCCGCTACCGCCAAAGGCTTTTTCCCCTGGTGCCTTTCGACCGCTCTTCCAGCGTTGCCGTACTTAATCAGATCCACCGGTGGCAGCAGCACTTGCGGCGGCAGCTCGGCACCCGGCTGGTATTCGCGGCTGATGAGTTCTACCTGCTGGCCGGTTGGCCCCTGCCCGGCGCCGAGGAGTACGAGGGCTTCCCGCAGTTGGAGAACGGAGTAGGAATGGTAGCCGAGTTCACGGCCGAGTGGAATGAGGAGTTAGAGCGAATCCCCTACCGGTCGCAGGCCGGACGTCCCGCGGTCCTGGTAACGGGAAGGCTGGCCGTCTATATGTGGCCTTCGCTGTTGGCCGGGCTTCGGCAACGTTGGCCGAGGGTTAAGGTGGAGGTGCTGCCGGTGGAAAACCGTTTCTTCGGCTCCTCGGTTACCGTGACCGGTCTTCTAACCGGTCATGATCTGCGCCGGGCTTTGAAGGCCCACCAACGCCGCCTGCAGCGGGAAGGAACGGTGGTGCTGTTAACTCGAAGCTTATTTCGCGATGAACAGTTCTTCCTCGACGGCTACACTTTAGAAGAATTGCGACAAGAGCTGGGGTTGCCCATCCTGGCGGTAGAGCCGACCGCCGGTTCTTTGCTCCGTCAGCTCGAGGTGGTGGCATGGGAAAACCGGTAGTGGCGATTGTGGGACGGGCAAACGTGGGCAAGTCTACGCTGTTTAACCGCCTGGTGGGACGCCGGGTGGCCATCGTAGAGGACCGACCGGGGATCACGCGGGATCGGTTGCAGGAGGAGGTGGAATGGCGGGGTAGGCACTTCCTGCTGGTGGATACTGGTGGCCTGGCCTACCCGGACGGACGCCTGGAGGAGAAGGTCAGGCAGCAGGCGGAGGAGGCCATTCGTAGCGCCGATTTGTTGTTGTTTGTGGTGGACGGCCGACAGGGGATAACCGCCGAGGACGAAGAGGTGGCCGGGTTGTTGCGCCGCCAGGACCGGCCGGTGATCCTGGTGGTTAACAAGGTCGATAACCCGCAACTGGAAGATCGGGCGTGGGAGTTTTTCCGGTTGGGAGTGGGCGACCCCTTCCCCGTTTCCGCCCTTCACGGACGGAGCACGGGCGATCTTCTGGATCGGATTCTGGATCTAATCGGCGGCAGGGAGGGGGAGGAGGAAGAAGAGCCGATTCGGGTGGCGTTTATAGGACGGCCTAACGTGGGCAAATCCTCGCTGGTGAACCGCCTGCTGGGGGAAGACAGAGTAATTGTGAGCGAAGTGCCGGGCACCACCCGGGATACGGTGGACGTGGAGTTCGTTCACCAAAGGCAGAAATTCCTTTTGGTGGACACTGCCGGTATCCGCCGTCGGTCCCGCATCGACAGCGCCACCGAGTTTTATAGCGTCCGCCGGGCCTTAAGGGCTATCGAGCGGGCTCAGGTGGTGGTGCTGGTGCTCGAGGCGCCTTTGGGGGTAACCGCCCAGGACAAGCGCCTGGCAGCCCGGGTGGCCGAGGCTTACAAGGCCCTGGTGGTAGTGGTTAACAAGTGGGACCTGTTGGATCCGGCCGCCCGCCGCGCCTACCCGGATCTGCTGGCGTACGAATTGGCTTTTGTGGCCTGGGCCCCGCGTCTTTTTGTATCGGCGCTTACCGGCCGCCGCGTAGCGGAGATCATGACTAAGGTCGGGGCGGCATTTACCGCTGCCGGCCGTCGGTTGCCCACCGCGGAGGTGAACCGCTTTTTCACCGAGGCGGTTGCCCTTACTCCGCCGCCTCAACTTGCGCCCAAGCCGGCCAAGCTTTACTACGCCACCCAAGCAGGAGTCTATCCCCCTACCTTCGTACTTTTCGTAGCCCGTAGCCGGTGCTTTACTCCGGCCTACCTACGCCACCTAGAGGCGCGGCTGCGCGAAGCTTACGACTTTGAAGGCACCCCCTTACGTTTGCTGGTGAGGGAGAAAGGAGCCGACTAGGGGAGGAAGAAGCCTTGAACTGGGTCCTAGTATTGGTGATTTCGTATCTATTGGGTTCGGTACCCGTGGGTTATTGGGCGGGAAAGTTGAAGGGCGTGGACGTGCGCCGTCACGGTAGCGGCAACATCGGCATGACTAACGTGACCCGGGTGCTGGGGCCGGCGGTAGGGCTTACGGTGCTTTTGGGAGATGTGGCTAAGGGGGCGGTAGCCGCCTGGTTGGGCCACCGGATGGGAGGAGCAAATCTGGGGGCTCTAGCCGGTTTGGCCGCCGTGGCCGGCCACAACTGGTCGCTATTCCTTGGAGGCCGGGGAGGTCGGGGAGTGGCCACCAGCGCCGGCGCCATACTGGCCCTGGCCCCGGCGGTGGCGATATCGGCAGTGGGAGTGTGGGCGGTGGCGGTGCTGGGCACCCGGTATGTTTCGGTGGCCTCAATCCTGGCCGGGTTTTCCGCCCCGGTATTCATGCTTCTCTACCATCAGCCCGCGGCCTTTGCCTGGTTTGGCCTGGCGATAGCCGGGCTCATTCTGCTTCAGCACCGGCCGAACTTGCGGCGTTTACGGCAAGGCAGGGAGTTCCGGCTGGGCGAGGGAAGAGGCCGGCGCTGATCCCGAGCGGGGAGGGTGAGGTGTGGGGAAGAGTGTGGCAGTTCTGGGGGCCGGGAGCTGGGGTACCGCGCTGGCGGTCCTGTTAGCGGAAAAGGGCTATCGGGTTAGGCTGTGGGCCCGGCGGCCGGAGGCCGCAGAGGAACTGCGTTGGCGACGGGAAAACCTGAGCTACCTTCCGGGAATAGTAATCCCTTTTGAGGTGGCCGTGACCAGCGATCTGGCCGAGGCGCTACATAACGCGGAAGTAGTGGTATTAAGCGTGCCCTCGCATGCGCTGCGCCCCACTTTACGTCTGGCGCGGTCCTTGTTGCCGCGTCAGGCCCTTTTGGTTAATACCGCCAAGGGCCTAGAGGCGGACAGCCTTAGGCGGTTGTCGCAGGTGGTGACGGAGGAGTTGGGAGAAGAGGCCGGCGCGCGGCTGGCAGTTCTGTCCGGACCCAGCCACGCCGAGGAAGTGAGCCGTCGCTTCCCTACCGCGGTGGTGGTGGCCTCGCAGGAGCTTGGGACGGCGGAGGCAATTCAGGACTTATTTTCCACCTCGTACCTGCGGGTTTACACCAACCCGGATCTGGTGGGAGTGGAGCTGGGAGGGGCTTTGAAAAACGTAATTGCTCTGGCTTCGGGTATGGCTGACGGACTGGGATTCGGCGACAATACCCGGGCGGCGATCATTACCCGAGGGCTGGCGGAAATCGCCCGTTTGGGAGTACGTCTCGGAGCCAACCCTTTAACTTTTGCCGGTCTGGCGGGGTTGGGCGACCTGGTGGTTACCTGTACCAGTCCGCACAGCCGAAACCGGCAGGCAGGGCTGCTTATAGGTCGGGGACATACTTTGGAGCAGGCTCTGGCCCAGGTAGGCATGGTAGTGGAGGGGGTGCGTACCACCCGGGCGGCTTGCGAACTGGCGGATCGAATGGGAGTGGAAATGCCCATTAGCCGGGAAGTGTACCGGGTGCTGTTTGAGGGGCGGGCTCCACAAGAAGGGGTAGCCCGCCTAATGCTGCGCAACAAAGCCCGCGAGGTGGAAGACCTGGTGCCCCTGTTTACCAGCGAGCGGTAATATTACCCCTCCCCCCTCATATAAATATAGTGTCCAGGCATGCCGAGTCCGGGAAGACGGGTAGCGGCTGTGGTTTCCTAGCGGGGCGCGCCGTCCAGAACCCGGCAGGAACATAAGGGGGCCAGCGGGCCACCGGGCAGGGGGGAGCAAAGGGTGGAGCAGCACGACATCTTCCGCGATATCGCCGAGCGTACGGGCGGAGACATCTACGTAGGGGTAGTGGGGCCGGTACGCACCGGCAAGTCTACTTTTATTAAGCGCTTCATGGAGTTGCTGGTTCTTCCTAACATCAAGAACCCCAACGAGCGGGATAGGGCGAAAGATGAGCTGCCGCAGAGCGGCGCCGGCCGCACCATTATGACCACCGAGCCCAAGTTTATCCCCAACGAGGCCGTGGAGATCACCGTGCGGGAAGGATTGCAAATGCGGGTGCGGGTGGTGGACTGCGTGGGGTATACGGTGGAAGGGGCGCTGGGCTACGAGGTGGAAGCAGGGCCGCGCATGGTCCGCACGCCGTGGTTCGAAGAAGAGATCCCCTTCCAGGAAGCCGCCGAACTGGGTACCCGCAAGGTTATTGCCGATCATTCCACCATCGGCGTGGTGGTGACCACCGACGGCAGCATCACCGACATCCCTAGGGCCAACTACGTATCGGCCGAAGAGCGGGTAGTGTGGGAGCTAAAAGAGCTGCAGAAGCCTTTCCTGGTGCTTTTGAATTCGGCGCACCCTTGGGCGCCGGAAACGGTTAGCCTGGCCCAGGAACTGGAGCAGCAATACGGGGTTCCGGTAATTCCTATTGACTGTCTCAACCTGACGGAAGCCGATCTCTTGAACCTCCTGGAGCAGGTCCTGTACGAGTTCCCGGTAGTGGAGGTCAACGTCAACCTGCCGCTTTGGGTGCAGGAGTTGGACCCGGAGCACTGGCTGCGCCGGCAGCTTGAGGAAGCGGTGGCCCGGGAGGTTGACAAGGTTCGGCGGCTGCGCGACGTGGATGCCCTGGTGGAGAGCCTGTGCCAGGAGGAAAAAGTCAGCCGGGTGGCGCTCAAGCAAATGGACTTGGGGACCGGGGTGGCCACGGTAGAGGTGAGCCTAGCGGAAGGGCTTTTCCACAGCATACTGGAAGAGGTGACCGGCCTTGCCATTCGCGGGGAGCACGAACTGCTGCGGCTGATGCGCGAACTGGCCCTAGCTAAGAAAGAGTACGATAAGGTGGCCGCCGGCCTCATGGAGGTACGGAACACCGGGTACGGCATCGTAACGCCTACGGTGGAGGAAATGGAGCTTTCCGAGCCGGAGCTGGTGCGCCAGGGGGGCCGTTTCGGCGTGAGGCTTAAGGCCACCGCGCCCAGCTACCACCTCATTCGGGCCGACATTACTACCGAGATCACGCCCCTTATCGGTACGGAGCGCCAGTGCGAGGAATTGGTGCGCTACATCCTGGACGAATTCCAGGACGACCCCCAGAAGATCTGGCAGACCAACATTTTCGGCAAACCCCTGAGCCAACTGGTGCGGGAGGGGATTCAGAGCAAGCTTTACCGCATGCCGGAGAACGCCCAGGCCAAATTGCGGGAGACCCTGGAGCGGATAGTAAACGAAGGTAGCGGGGGCCTGATCTGCATTATTATTTAGGGAATCTGGCAGAGCCTTTCGCACCCGTGCTTGACCCCCGTCGCCTGGTTTTATTATAGTATTGGCAAAACCCGGATACGGACGTTGCCCGAAACGGCCCGGAGGCACCTTTGGTGCCGCTTGCTCCGGGGTGCGAAAGGAGAGAAGTCGTGGGAGGATCGGCGTTGACGGACGCTCAGCGCCTGCGGTACGCGCGGCAGCTTGTCCTACCAGAAGTGGGCGAGGCGGGTCAGGAGAAGCTGAGCCGAGCGCGGGTATTGATCGTAGGGGCCGGAGGGTTGGGCTCGCCGGCCGCTCTTTACCTGGCCGCCGCCGGGGTAGGTACTTTGGGCCTAGTGGACCCCGACCGGGTGGAGCTATCGAACCTGCAGCGCCAGATCCTGCATTCTAGCGACCGGGTGGGCCGTCCCAAGGCTCTCTCGGGAAAGGAGACTCTGGAATCGCTTAATCCCGAGGTGAAGGTGGAGCCTCACGTAATCGAAATTGGTTCGGAAAACGCCGCAGCCCTCATCCGCGATTACGACCTGGTAATAGATGCGGTGGACAACCTCACCAGCAGGTACCTCGTTAATGAGGCCTGTTTTCATGCCTCCCGGCCTTTGATCGAGGCCGGGGTTTTGCGTTGGGAGGGGATGGTCATGACCATCCTTCCCGGGCAAAGCCCCTGTTACCGTTGCCTCTTTCCGGTTCCGCCCCCGCCGGGTGCGGTGGCTACCGCCCGGGAGGCCGGGATCATGGGCGTGGTGGCGGGCGTAGTGGGAGTCATCCAGGCGGCGGAGGCCATAAAGCTGATCCTGGGCGCGGGCACTCCCCTTAGCGGGAGGCTCCTTCTTTTTGACGCCCTATCTATGACCTTCCGGGAAGTCAGGATAGACCGCAATCCAGCCTGCCCGTTGTGCGG
>JBNARC010000026.1:0-25885 GCA_049719955.1 Neomoorellales bacterium
TCCGTCACCAGGGCTTCATCCGGCAGTTCGGCCAGAATTTCGGCCAGGAGCTTGGTGGTTTCGGCCAGTTTGGTCTTGAGTTCGGCCGTGACCTGATCCGCCTTTAGCCCGGACAGAATCTCTTCCAGGCGGGTTACCGTCTGACCCGGGGAGGAACCTCCCGTTTGCAGGCCGGACAAAGCCTGTTGCACGGCGCTTAAGGCCTCCGTAGCCGAGGAGGTTTCCCGGGATTGCCGCTTCAGCAGATCGGCCCATTTCGGTAAGGAAGTGCTAAAGTTGACATTGTAGTACCATACTACCCGGTCGCCGTCGTAGACCCGGCGCTGGTTGGCAGCTTTCGACGGCTCACTATCATTTACTCCGTAGCACCAGCCGCTGTACCCCTCGTTGGCCTGCCCGGCTATTTGGGTTACGAAAGCCGAATCTCCGTACCAGGAGAACTCGTATCCGAGGCCGGTGGCGTCCAGGGCGCCCAGAGCGGTGAGGCCCCAGGGATTATCGTTAGATACCGCGACGTAAGAAGGCTCGAATAAGAACTCGCTGCTGGCGCCCACCACCGCCACCTGCACCACCACCGAGGTAGTGGTCGCACCGCCACCGCCGGAGCCGCTAGTCGTGCCCTGTTCGTTTTGAGGAGTCGCCTCTTCAACTCTAACGGCGCCTTTATACGTTACGACCTCCGGATAGCTTCCATCGTCACTTTGGTTTGTTATAGTAAAGCACAGATTTCCGGCCGTAGCATTGGGAATAGTTACCTGGCCGGAACGGGTTTGGTATTGTTCACTTCCAACGGTTACGGTATACTCCCCTATCGCCGCAGCCTCTTCCGGTGGTAAGTCAATTAATCCCTCAACCCAGTCATACTTCTTCGCCGTCACAGATATGGTTACCGCCTGCCCGGCTTTCGGCGGTTGTGGACTGACAGTGACTACCGGTAGATACGTCTTGCTAGCCCAAGTTCTACTATCATAAGCTGCTATATAGAAGACTACTTCGTCGCCATCCCGGACGCTGAAACCAGCCGGCCCTACACTAAAAGCGGTCGGTTCGATGGAACCACCTCTTATCACGTAGTACGTCCAGAATGTGATTAGGTTCTCCGATACTGCGCTGCTGCTCTCCCCAAGGATGCCGGTGACAAACCCGTCCGGCGCTTGTACGTTATCCTCTCCAACCGCCGCCATAAGAGCCTCCAGGGCCGTTCCGCTGATGGTCACCGTCTCGTCGGCCAGACTTCTAGTTGCGCCCTCCACCCTTACCCTTACCGTGGCCGCCGCGGGTTGACTGCCGGTGCCTCCTTGACCCGCTTCAACCGTGTAGTCGATCCCCGCGTTTACCATTTCGGCAACGGCATGCAAGGCCTGGGCGGTAGCTATCGGGTCAGACGTAGGGTACGATTTGGAATGGCAGAATGACCCGTCTTCCAGTTGGAACGAGAAAAGCGCGTCGATCGGGTTTCCTTGCTCTCTTTGCCACTCGTCGGAAGCAAAGTCTTTCTCCCCGCAGGCAAGCAGCCCCAGTATCACGGAGGCGGTGGATTCCGGGTTTTCCTCCCCACCTCTTCTGGCGAACCCGCCGCTCGGTAGCTGGATTTGCTTGAGGCAATTGATGGCTCTGGTGATAGCCTCTGAAACCCCGGTAACGCTCCTGTGCCGTGCCAGGGCCAACAGAGCCATCCCGGTGATGTCGGGATCAGCGCGATCGCCAGAGAGAGCAAAGCCGCCGTCCGATTTCTGTTGTCTAACAAGATAGCCGACGGCCTTGTCAGCATCATAGCTTCCCCCGGCTGCGTCTAGGGCGATCATAGCCCAAATGGTAGCGTTAAGTGCAGTGCCGAAACTGCCATCATTATTCTGCATTGCAGCCAGTTCCGTCACCAAGTTCCTATCCCCAACCTGCGTCGGGTCCTGTTCGGCAGCCAGCATGCCGAGGATCGTGCTCGCATAATCAGTGGGCGATGAGTCGGCATTGAGTTTCTCTATCCAGTCGGGCAGTGTCCAGGGCGATTGGGATACATCCTGCCCGGCTGCCTTAAGAGCAACCACTTCTCGCCAGTTGTCCAACGTTGTCTTGTGTTCCAGGTAATAACGGACAATCCCGTCCCTGGCATCTCGGAGTGAATTCCCCGAGTTCCCCGCCTCATGAGCAAATGCGGGCACAACCACGGTCAACAGGAAAAATACTGTTAACGACAGCGCAACTCTTGTAGCCCTCCAAAAGCGAAGCATGGCTGGTCCTCCCTTGCCGGGCAGAGTGGGAACTTGTGTTAGATAGGGCCTTAACCCACCTAAAGCCCAGTTGGCCCTATCCATGCCCTTGACTGATCCTTGGGCCACCCTAAAGACGGTGCGTGGGTTCCGCAGTGTTTAGCAAGCCCGGATAAGACCCGCTCCAAAATAACGGCCGCAAAAAAGCCCCGATCCCGCGCGGACCGGGGCGTCTCTTGGCCGTTGCTTCAGGCCGAGCACCGCAGGCACCTCCCTATCACGCGTAGATCACCGGTGACCGTCGGACGGGCAGGTTTCCTGGCTCGGGTTCTTCTCCGCCCTGCGCCTTCCCGGACCTTACGCCCAGTGGCTTCGTGCGGGGCCGATCCCCCTCACAGTGGCGCGACCGCGCCGGACTTGCACCGGCTTCCCTCTCCTCCGGAAGCGGTTGCTCCGGAGTCACCCGTCCGCAAACGATATTCGGTTAGTTAATCAATTCGGCCGTTCGGGGCAGAATCCTTCTTCAAAGCCAATCTTAGCTTGCTCGGTTGCCGGCGGTACTCCCAGGTGCGGCAGAAAAATCTGCCGCTTACCCCGCCAAAAGGAGGGTTTTTCGGGACGCACGGCGAAAGATTCTGCCCCGTTTGCAGGTAGCTTAGGGGAGGATTGGTATGCCGCCCGAGGTGAGGCCCGATCTACGGGTGGGTGTGGGCTTTAGCGAGCACCCGGAGCCGGAATATGCGGCCCGGACCGCCCTGGAGGGGGCGCTGGCTACGGCCCGGCCGCCGTCTCTGGCGCTGGTAGTGGTCGCCGGCAACTATGATCCGGAAGCGATTTTCACCGCCCTCCGGGCCCGGTGGGGCGACCGGCCCCTATTGGGCACCTGGGCGCCGGGGGTAATCGCCGGCGCCACGGTGCACCACCGCGGCGTGGGGGTTTTGGTCTTGGCGGGAGAAGGGGTGCGGGCGGCCACTCACTTGGAGCGGGAGGTAGCCACGGATCCCTTCCAAAAAGGGGCGCGGGCCGGGCGGGCCTTGGCCTCCGTCGCCGGCGGGGGAGGGGGTACGGTGTTGGTGTTCGTAGATGCCCGGGCGACCAACGTTTCCGAACTCCTGCGGGGGCTGTACGATTCCTTGGGACCGGAGTATCTTTATCTGGGCGGCGGAAGCGGCGACCATTGGGAACCACCCCGAGCTTTTCAGTTCACCCAGGCCGGTTGGGCGAGCGGGGCCGTAGCCCTGGCCCTGGTGAGGGGCATACGGTGGTGGGCGGCGCTGGAGCACGGCTGGGTGCCTACGGGGGAGCCGCTGGCCATAACCAGAGCCGAGGGCCGGCGGGTTTACGAGATCGACGGCCTGCCGGCCTTCGAGCGCTACGCCGACCTGGTGGAGGGGTGTACCCGTGAGACCTTCCCCTGGTGGGGGATGCGCTACCCCCTGGGCCTTCCCGCGGTAGGAGGTAGGTTTATTCTTCGCGATCCGGTAGCGGCCGGAGAGGACGGGAGCCTGCTGATGGTGGCCGAGGTGCCGGAAAACAGCATCGCCGCGGTAATGAAGGCCGACGCCGCGGGAATTATAGGCGCGGCCCGGCGGGCGGTGCGCACGGCAATTGAAACCTCGTCGAAGCCGCAGGCGCTGCTAATCCTGGACTGCGTGTCTCGGGTGCGGCTGTTGGGCCCGGAGGCGCATAGGGAGGTAGCGGCCATGTCCGATCAGGTAGGGGCGGGGATACCCGTCTTCGGCCTGCTTACTTTCGGAGAGATCAGCAGCCTCTGGGGCGCCCCTCTTTTCTACAATAAGACCGTGGTAGCGACGGTGGTGGGGTAGGGTGATGGTTTTCGATATCTGGGAGTTATTGGCCCTCTATGAGTTGGCCGGCTTCTCCTTGCCGGTTACCTATCAGGACCTAGTACGGGAGGCGGTAGAGAGGGGAGCCCGGATACTGGGCCTCCGCCGGCTGGCCATAATTCTGGAGGAAAACGGCAGGACGGTCACCCTGGGGCACTGGGGTTTCGGCGGTGGCGCCCCGGCGGCGGAGGGGCTGCGGGAGCCGGGCGAAGGGGCCCTGGTGCACGTGATGTCCCGGGGAGTGAGGGGGCGAATCTATCTAGAGGCCCAGCCCCGCGCGTCGGCCCGGGAACGGCGGCTCTTAAGGCTTTTTGCCCGCCGCCTGGAGGACGTGATCGCGGCCATGGAGATGGAGCGGAAAACCCGTCAGTCAGAGCGGGCGTTTCGCGCCATCTTCAATAACGTGCAGGAGGCAGTTTTTATTTTCGAGCCCGGCGGTCGGGTCCTGGAAGTAAACCGTTCGGTGCCGAGGCTGTACGGGCTGGCGGACCGAGAGGAGGCCTTGGGCCGCAGCTTCTGGGAGGATTACTCCGCCCCCGATTGTCCCCGGGAGGAAGTGGAGCGGTGGTGGGCGCAAGAAGCGGAGGAGGAAAGCCTCTACCTGGAGTGGCCGGCCCGGCGCCCGGGTGACGGCTCCGTTTTTGAGGCCGAGATTTACTTCACCAGGATGGTCTTCTCCGGTAGGGAGGCCCTGCTGGCCACGGTTCGAGACGTAAGCGAGCGCAAACGCCGCGAAGACCTCCTGCACAGCATCTTTGAGCGCACCCCTATCGGCATGTACCTGGTAAGCGAAGGGCGGTTCGAAATGGTGAATCCTCAGTTTGAGCAGCTTTCCGGCTATTCCCGGAAAGAGTTGCTCGGTCGGGAATCGCTCAGCCTGGTGTTTCCCGAGGACCGGGAGAAGGTGCGGCAGGAAGCGGTGCGCATGCTTAAAGGCGGCGAGGCCCGGCCTTACGAGTTTCGGTTGGTTACCAAGGACGGCGACCTGCGTTGGGTGGAGGAGACCGTAACTTCCTGGGAGCACGAGGGCCGGCGGGTTACCTTGGGTAATATGATCGATGTTACCGAGAAAAAGCGCTTCGCTCAGAGGCTGGAATACGTTAGCCTGCACGATCAGCTTACGGGGCTGTACAATCGGGTGTTTTTCGAGGAGGAGATGCGGCGCCTGAGCAGCAGCGAAGATTGCTACCCGGTGAGCGTGATTGTGGCCGACGTGAACGGGCTTAAGCTGATGAACGATACCCTGGGGCACCACCGGGGGGACGAGCTTTTGGTAGCCTGCGCCCGCATCCTCCAGCGCACCTTGCGCCGCTCGGACGTGGTGGCCCGAGTGGGGGGAGACGAATTTGTGGCCCTTCTCCCCAACACCGATGAAGCCGCCGGGACGACCATAATTCACCGCTTGCAGGCGGCGGTGGAAGAGCACAACCGCCGTCACCCGGAGTTGCCCTTAAGCGTCAGCTTCGGCTTGGCCACGGCTTCCGCGCCGGAGGAGTCCTTGCGGGACACCTACCGCCAGGCCGACGACCGGATGTACCGGGAAAAGCTCTACTCGGGCACCACCGCCCGCAGCCAAATCGTTCACGCCTTAGTGGCCGCCCTGGCGGAGCGGGATCACTTCGCCGGCGGCCACGCCCGGCGCCTGGAGCACTGGTGTCGCCTTCTGGCCGAGCGCCTGGGGCTACCGTCCCGGCAGAGGGCGGATCTGGCCCTGCTGGCCCAGGTGCACGACATCGGCAAGATAGGCATTCCCGATACGGTACTGCTCAAGCCCGGGCCGCTCACCGATGAAGAGTGGGCCATCATGCGTCAGCACCCGGTAAAGGGCTACCGCATCGCTCTGGCCACGCCGGAGTTGGCCCCGGTGGCGGACCTGATCCTCAAGCATCACGAGCGTTGGGACGGATCGGGTTATCCTCTGGGGTTAAAGGGAGAGGAGATCCCCATCGAGTGCCGGATTCTGGCGGTGGTGGACGCCTTCGACGTCATGACCAGCGATCGGCCCTATCGCCGGGCCAAAAGCTTCGCGGAAGCGGTGGAGGAGATCCGTCGGGGAGCGGGTACCCAGTTCGATCCGGATCTGGCCGCCCTTTTTCTGGAGATGGTGTCGGAGCGAGAGTGGAGGGAGGCGGCAGACCCGGCCCAGGCATTCCCCGACGATACCAGGCCAGCCGGGTGATAAATTAGGGGCCCCGCTAGGGTGCGGGGCCCCCGGTTTGACCATCTCCCTACTCCTGATAAGGTATTACCGGCTCCACCCGGCAGAGAAGGGCCTTGAAATCGGGATAGCCGGTGATGGGGTCGCGGTCCTTCATGTCGGTGAGCAGGTTGACGTTGGCCTGGGCCCAGCCGTGTGGCAGGCTCACGATGCCCGGCAGCATGTCCGGCGTGGTCTTTACCCGCACCCGGAGGCTGCCGTTACGCGTGGAGAGCTTGGCCCAGTCGCCGTCCGCGAGACCATAGCGGCTGGCCGTGGCCGGGTGCATTTCGGCGAAGGGCTCGGGCCGGGCGCTGCGCAGACCCGGTATGTGCCGCATCTGGGTGTGGGTGAACTCCTGGGTGCGCGCCCCGCTGATGAGGATGAGCGGGAACTGCTTGGCCAGCTCGGGAGTGCTTACCGGGCTCTGGGCCGGCTCCACGTACTTGGGCAGCGGATCGTAGCCGTGTTCCTCCAGGGTCTTGGAGTAGATTTCGAACTTGCCGCTGGGGGTGAGGATCTTCTTGGTCTTGTAGGCGTAGTATTCCTTGGTCTTGTCGGCGTAGTAAACGCCGATTTCCGCCTCTTTGAGTTGCTGCAGCACCCCGCTGGGCTCCAGCAGATGATCGATAACTTCCTGTTCGGTCTTCCAGGGGAAGTATTCTTCCAGGCCCAGCCGCTTGGCAATCTCGGTCCAGATCCACCAGTCGGGCCGGGACTCGCCTACCGGCTCGATTACCTGGCGGTGCAGCATGGCGTAGCACTCGCCGTGCACCACGCCGTACACGTAGCCCACGCCGCCCTTCTCCATGAAGGTGCAGGCCGGCAGCACCACGTCCGCCAGTTCCGCGGTCTCGGTCATGAAGGGGTCGATTACCGCCATAAAGTCCTGGGACTTGAAGGCCTCGGTGAAGGCCTGGGCGTCCGGGAAGGAAACTACCGGGTTGGCCGCGGCCACGATACTGGCCCGGATGGGATAGGGCTTGCCCTCCAGAGCCGCCTGCGGGAACAGGGTGGCGATGCCGTAGGGCGACACCCGGCCCCAGAGCTCGTAGAACAGCGGATACTGGTCGGCGCCGATGGGCTTTTCCTGGATGGGGATACGCAGGTCGGCCAGCCGGATGTAGGGGATGGTTACCCAGCCACCGGGCTTGTCGATGTTGCCGGTTACGATCTGGAGGATGGAGAGCAGCCGCGAGTTCTGCAACCCGTTCACGTGCTGGTCCAGGGTGTTGATGCCCTGCACAATGCAGGCCGGGCTGGCCTGGGCGTAGATACGGGCGCAGGCCTTAATGTCCGAGGCCGGTACCCAGGTTACCTTCTCCGCCCACTCCGGAGTGTACTGCTGCACGTGCTGCTTCAGTTCCTCAAAGCCCACGGTGTAGTTCTCCACGAACTCGCGGTCGTACAGGCCTTCATTAATGATGACGTTCAGCATGGCCAGGCCGATGGCCGCGTCCGTGCCCGGCCTGGGCGCGAGCTGCAGAGCCTTCTCGGACAGCGGTATGCGGCGCGGGTTGATTATGATGAGGGTGGTCTCCTTTTTGGCCACCTGCTCCCGGATCATTTCCGCCAGCATACCCTTGGAGCCGTCGGGGTTGTGGCCCCAGAGGACGATGCACTTGGCCCCTTCGGGGCTGTCCATGGGGTAGCGGCCGAAGGTCATCTGCCGGGCCAGAATACGGGTGCGGTAGCAGATGTTCTCCACCGACAGTAGGTTGGGGGTGCCGAAGGCGCCCTTGAACCGCTGGGCGAAGGCCGCCACTTCGATGTTTTCCACGCCCACCGAGCCGCAGAAGATGGCCAGAGACTTGGCGCCGTATTTTTCCTTAACCTTGGCCAACTGCTCGGCGGTGAAGTCTAACGCCTCGTCCCAGCTCACCCGGCGCCAGCCGCCGTCGGTGCGGCGCATGGGGTAGAGCAGGCGGTTGGGGGAATACACGTACTCCGGCAGGTTCGCACCCCGGGGGCAGATATAGCCCTTGCTTATGGGGTGCTCGGGTAGGCCCTGCACCTCGACCAGCCTGCCGTCTTCCACCCGGGCCTTAATCCCGCAGTCCCACACGCACAACATGCAGTCGCTGATGACGGTTTTGGTAGCCATAGGTGCTCCTCCTCGCAGCGGTTTCGGCGGCGGTAACGGGCAGTAGTCTCTGGGGCGGGTACCCGCCGCGAAACTCTTCCTTTGGAATTTTACTATATCACAAGCGCGAAAGGGCAAGTGTTAACAAATTAACTCATAGTGTGTAGTAAAAGCTACCGCAAAATTTATTTTCTGTGGTAAGGGCCCGCGGAAGGAGTCCGCCCGGTCGCGCCGAATAAAAGGAACCAGTAAAGGGATAAGCGAAAGATTTCACATGCACCTTTCCATGTACCCTCATTGATTAGCAAGCGAGAACCAGGGAGGGCTTAAGGTCGCTAGAGCTTCGTTTTGCCTTTAACCGGGGAGAGTTCCGCGCCGCCGGAGACGCGGCCACGCAGATACGTCGGACGTTGCATCAGGCCGGTTTTTCACCGGATTTGGCCCGGCGGGTGGCGGTGGTGGTGTTTGAGGCTGGCCTGAACATAGTGATCCACGCCTATAGCGGCGAAGTGCGCGTTAGGGTTTGGCCCGCCTGGATAGAGGTGGAGGCGGTGGACCGGGGGCCGGGGATAGCGGATATCCAGTTGGCCATGCAGGAGGGTTACAGCACCGCCCCCCCGGAGGTGCGGGAAATGGGCTACGGCTCGGGCATGGGTTTGCCCAATATGGCCCGCAGCGCGGATAAGCTTACGGTTGCTTCGGAGCCCGGGCTGGGTACCAGGGTGCGGGCGGAGTTTAGCGCCGGGACAGGAGAAGGGCAAGGGTGAGCGAGTACTTCCATTCGGTCCGCCTGGACCGGGAAAAGTGCAAGGGCTGCACCAACTGTATCAAGCGCTGTCCGGTAGAGGCCATAAGGGTGCGCGAGGGCAAGGCCCACATCATTGAGGAGCGCTGCATCGACTGCGGCGAGTGCGTGCGGGTTTGCCCCAACCACGCCAAGTACGTGGTCACCGACGACCTGGAGCGGCTGCAGGAGTTTCGGTATAGGCTTGCCCTGCCGGCCCCTTCTTTTTACGCGCAGTTCCGGCCAGACGTGTCGCCGGGCGCGGTTCTGGGCGCGCTGCTGAAGATGGGCTTTGACGGCGTTTTCGAGGTGGCACTGGCCGCCGAGGCGGTTAGCCTGGCCACCCGGCTCTATCTGGCGCAGGGGATGCCCCGGGCCGCGCGCCCCTTAATTTCCTCGGCCTGCCCGGCAGTAATCCGTCTGATGCAGGTGCGCTTTCCCAGTTTGCTGGGGCACATTATCCCTCTCGAGAGTCCCATGGAGGTTGCCGCCCGTCTGGGCAGGGAAGAGAAGGCGCGCGAGTGGGGGGTAAGGCCGGAGGAGATCGGTACCTTCTTCATCACTCCCTGCGCGGCTAAGGTTACTTCCGCCAAGCAGCCGGAAGGCAGTCCGGTCAGCAGCGTGGACGGGGTGCTTTCCATGAGCGCGGTCTACGCCGAGGTGGTGCGGCGGCTGCCGGAGGCGCCGGCCGCGGTGGACCTTCAGCGGGCTTCCGGGCTGGGCATCGGCTGGGGCGCGGCAGGAGGGGAGGGCCGGGCCCTGGGCACTGGAACGGTGCTGGCGGTGGACGGGATCCACAACGTGGTGGCCGTGCTGGAGGAGATGGAGCGGGGAGCCCTGGCTGACGTGGATTTCGTGGAGGCCCAGGCCTGCGTGGGCGGGTGCGTCGGCGGGCCGCTGGCCGTGCAAAACCCCTTTGTCAGCCGGGTGCGGATGCGCCGGCTGGTTCAGGAATACGGGCAACGTCCGGTAGGGGTAGACGAGGAAGAGGTAAAGCGGCGCTTCCGTCAGGGTTTCTTCGACATGGTGAAGCCCATCACCCCACGGCCGGTGCTACGTCTGGACGAGGACGTCACTCGGGCCATACGCAAGATGGATCAGTTGGAAAAGACCCTGGCCCGCTTACCCGGCCTGGACTGCGGAGCCTGCGGCTCTCCTACCTGCCGGGCGCTGGCGGAAGATATCGTGCGGGAGCGAGCTTTTGAGACCGACTGTATCTTCCAGTTACGCGAGCACCTGGAAGAGCTGGCGGAACGCCTGGTGCAGCTTACCCGCATAGTTCCGCCCGCCCTTTCGCGGGAGAGGGCGCCCGGAGGAGGTAACAGTGGTGATTCTGAGGGATTTAGTTGAGAATTTGGGGCTGGAGGTGTTAACCGGGGCTTCCCATCTTGACCGGGAAGTTACGGGGGGGTATGTCAGCGACCTGTTATCCGATGTGATCGCCAACGCCCTGCCCGGCCAGGTGTGGCTTACCATTCAGACCCACCAGAACGTGGTGGCGGTGGCCAGCCTGGTCAATCTGGCCGGGGTAATCCTTACGGCGGGGAAGAAGCCCGATGGAGAGACCCTGCGCCGGGCCGAGAGCGAGGGCGTGCCTATCCTGGGCTCGCCGGAGCCCACCTTCCGGGTGGCGGGCGAGCTGTGGAGGCTCCTGGGCGGAGCGGGCTGAACCATGAGCCGGCTTCGGCGATGGCGGGCGGACCTGCACGTGCATACGGCCCTCTCGCCCTGTGCCGACGACGACCTGAGCCCCTGGCGGGTGGTGGCGGCGGCTCAAGTGGCGGGGCTGGATCTGATCGCCGTCACCGACCACAATTCCTGCCGGCAGGTGCGGGCGGTAGTGGAAGTGGGGAAGATGGCGGAACTCGCCGTGATACCGGGCATGGAAGTGCAGACCCGGGAAGATGTGCATCTGATCTGCCTCTTTGACACCCCGGAGCAGGCTGAGAGGTGGGGAGAAGAGGTTTATGCCCACCTGCCGCCTAGGTCCAACTCGGAACGCTTGTTCGGCCGGCAGCTCCTTTTTGATGCTCAGGACCGGCCGGTGGGTAAGGAGGAACGCCTCCTGCTCACGGCCTGTGACCTGGGACTGGAGCAGGTAGTGGGACGGGTCACCTCTCTGGGGGGCCTGGCCGTTCCCGCCCACGTGGACCGCAAGACCTACGGCCTGGTGTATACCCTCGGGTTTTTCCCGCCCCACCTGGATTTTCCGGCGGCGGAGATTTCCGGCCGTGAGCCGCCGGAAACCGTGCGCGCCCGCTTTCCGCAGTTGGAAGGAGTCCGGCTCTATGCGGCTTCGGATGCCCACCGTCTGGAGGAAATCGGGCTGCGTCCCAGCCTGTTCTGTCTGGAGGAACCGACGGTGGCGGAACTGGAGCTGGCCTTCCGGGGCTTAGGGGGAAGAGGGGTAATGAGCGGCTCCGGGTAGGTACACCGTTTTCCTCCCTCGGGGCGAGGAAGGGAGGGTGCTGGCATGAAGGTGGGCCGCGAAGTTGGCAACCGGAAAGGAGGAGGAGTATGGCACAGGTGGCAGCCCTTAGCCCCGCGCTGAGGCAGGAAGCAAGCGCGATCATCGAAGGTTACCGTGGGCACCCGAGCGGCCTTATTCAGGTGCTGTCAAAGCTGCAGGAAAAACTGGGCTACCTCCCTCGGGAGGTGCTCCTAGAGGTGGCGGACGCCCTAGACGTATCGCTTACCGAAGTTTACGGAGTGGTCACTTTTTACGCCCTGTTTACCCTAAAGCCCCGTGGCCGTCATACCATCAACCTGTGCAAAGGGACGGCTTGTTACGTGCGAGGCGCAGCGCAGTTGCTCGAACGCCTCCGCAAGGATTTTGGGCTCAAGCCCGGTGACACCACTGATGACGGGCGCTTCACCTTGGAGGTAGTCCGGTGTCTGGGCGCCTGCGGGCTGGGCCCAGCACTGATGGTGGATCGGGACGTCCACGCGCGGGTCAAGCCGGAGAAGCTCGGGGAAATCCTGAGCCGGTACGATTAGAGGAAAGCGGATGCAGGAGCTGGCCCTCCATATCCTCGATCTTTTTCGCAATGCGGTGGAGGCCGGAGCCAGGAAGGTATACATCGCCGTGCGGGAGGACACCGTCTCGGGCCGTCTGGAGATCGAGGTGCGTGACGACGGCCGGGGGATGACTCCGGAGCAGGCGCGTGCCGCCCGCGATCCCTTCTACACCACCCGGGCCACCCGTCGCGTGGGTCTGGGGTTGGCGCTGCTGGAGGCGGCGGCCCGGCAGGCCGGCGGGGATATGAAAATAGAATCTGTGCCGGGCAAGGGAACCCGGGTGGTGGCCAGCTTCAGACACGGTCACCTGGATCGAGCCCCCTTGGGCGACCTTGCGGTTACCCTGCAGGTGGTGGTAAGCGAGCCGGAGGTGGAGGTGGAATACGAGCACGGGCGGGACGGTCGGATATTCCGTTTCTCTACCCGGGAGTTGGACAATTCTCTGGGGCCCCAAGCGCGGCAGCACCCTGCGGTGCTGGCGTGGGTAAGGCGCTACGTAGCCGAGGGGGAGAGGCTTTTGCAGTCGGATGCCGCCGGCAGCGGCGGGAGTACCGAAAACGACAGGGAGGTGGGTTAACATGAAGTCTTTAGAGGATCTGGCCCGGCTGCGTGAAGAAGTGAAGGAGCGGCTTAAGGTCCGCGAGGGCGAAAAATCAGTGCGCATTACCGTGGGCATGGGGACTTGCGGTATTGCCGCAGGAGCGCGGGACGTTATGGCTGCCCTGCTGGACGAGCTGGCCAAGCGAGGTCTTACCGACGTGACCGTCACCCAGACGGGCTGCGCGGGATTGTGCGAATATGAGCCGTTGGTGGAGGTGGCCCGGGCCGGCCAGCCCAAGGTGACCTACTCCTACGTCACCCCGGAGAAGATTCGACAGATCGTGGCCCAACACGTGGTAAACGGCCAGATCATCGGTGAGTGGGTGCTGGCCACCAGGTAGCGAAAAGAGGAGGAATCGAACATGCAGCTTTACCGCGCCCACGTGCTCGTGTGTGCTGGCGCTGGCTGTATCTCCTCGGGCTGCAAGGCGGTAGAGGAAGAGCTGCTGGCCGCCATCAAGCAGCACGGGCTTGAGAACGAGGTGCGTGTGGTGGAGACGGGGTGCATGGGACCGTGCGACCTCGGCCCCATGATCGTGGTGTACCCCGAAGGTGTGTTCTACCGCAAGCTCACCCCGGCGGACGCCCGGGTGATTGCGGAGGAGCACCTACTTAAGGGCCGGGTAGTAGAAAGCCTGGTCTACCGCCTACCGGATACGGGGGCACAGGTAGCCGAACGGGAGCAAATCCCCTTCTTCCGTCGCCAGGTCCGCATTGCCCTGCGCAACTTGGGACTTATCGACCCCGAGCGGGTGGAGGAGTATATCGCCCGGGACGGTTACGCGGCTCTGGGCAAGGTGCTATCCACCCTGAAGCCGGAGGAAGTCATCGACTATCTGAAGCGCGCCGGGCTGCGCGGTCGGGGCGGAGCGGGTTTCCCCACCGGGCTGAAATGGGAGTTTGCTTATAAGGCGCCGGGGAAGCCGAAGTATGTGGTGTGCAACGCCGACGAGGGCGACCCGGGGGCCTTTATGGACCGGAGCATCCTGGAGGGCGACCCCCACTCGGTGCTGGAAGGGATGGCCATCTGCGGCTATACCATCGGGGCCAACCAGGGTTATGTATACGTTCGGGCCGAGTACCCCCTGGCGGTGGAGCGGTTAAGCAAAGCCATAGCCCAGGCCCGGGAGTACGGGCTGTTAGGAGAGAACATCTTCGGCACCGGCTTTTCCTTCGACGTGGAGATACGGGTGGGAGCCGGCGCCTTTGTTTGCGGAGAGGAAACCGCGCTTTTGGCCTCCATTGAGGGCCGGCGGGGCGAGCCCCGGCCGCGTCCGCCGTTCCCGGCTCAGGAGGGCCTATGGGGCAAGCCCACGGTTATTAACAATGTGGAAACCTGGGCCAATATTCCGCCCATCATCCTCAACGGACCGGAGTGGTTCGCCCGGCTGGGGACGGAGCGCTCCAAGGGCACCAAGGTTTTTGCGCTGGCCGGAAAGGTTAACAATACCGGCCTGGTAGAGGTGCCCATGGGTACTCCCTTGGGCGAGATCATCTTCGACTTGGGCGGGGGGATTCCCAAAGGAAAGAAGTTTAAGGCGGCCCAGACGGGCGGCCCCTCGGGCGGCTGCATCCCGGCCGAGTACCTCAATACCCCGGTAGACTACGAATCCCTAGCCGCTTTGGGCACCATCATGGGCTCGGGTGGCCTGATCGTTACCGACGAAGACACTTGCATGGCGGATTTTGCCAAGTTTTTCCTTGAGTTCGTCCAGGACGAGTCCTGCGGCAAGTGCACGCCCTGCAGGGTGGGCACCAAGCGCATGCTGGAGATCCTGGAACGTATCACCCGGGGGGAAGGCCGGGAGGGAGACATAGAGCTTCTCATAGAGCTGGGCGAGCAGATTAAGGCTTCGGCCCTTTGCGGCCTGGGGCAGACCGCCCCCAACCCGGTACTTTCCACCATCCGCTACTTCCGGGAAGAATACGAGGCGCACATCCGAGACAAGCGCTGCCCGGCTTCGGTGTGCGCGGCTTTATTCAATTCTCCCTGCCAGAACACCTGCCCGGCGGGCATCGACATCCCGATTTACATTGACCATATCCGCAACGGTCGCTTCCGCGAGGCCTACTTCACCATCAAGCGCGACAACCCGCTGGCCGCGGTGTGCGGACGGGTGTGCGACCATCCCTGCGAGGGTCGGTGCCGGCGCGGCCAGATCGACGAGCCCATGGCCATCCGATTGCTAAAGCGGGCGGCTACGGACTGGGTGCTGGAACATGAGGGACGGCTTCCCAATTTCGCTCCTGCGCCGCCCAACGGCCATTCGGTAGCGGTAGTGGGGTCCGGCCCGGCCGGCCTTGCCTGCGCCCATTATCTGGCCCTGAAGGGTTACCGGGTAACGGTATTCGAGGCCTTACCCGTGGCCGGAGGGATGCTGGCGGTGGGTATTCCTGAATACCGGCTGCCCCGGTCGGTCTTAGAGGCCGAGATTCGATCCATTACCGATCTGGGCGTAGAGATAAGAACCGGGGTCAAGGTGGGCAAAGACGTCACCTTAGAGGAGCTCAAGCAAAAGGGGTACCAGGCTATCTTCCTGGCCGTGGGGGCGCATGGTAGCCAGCCCTTGGGAGTAGAGGGTGAGGAGCTCTCGGGGGTGTACTCGGGAGTGGACTTCCTGCGAGAGGTCAATTTGGGGCGTGCCCCTGAGCTGGCGGGCAAGACTGTAGCCGTAGTGGGAGGCGGCAACGTGGCGATCGATGCCGCCCGTACGGCCCTGCGCCTGGGGGCCAAGGAAGTACACCTTGTATACCGTCGCCGCCGGGAGGACATGCCGGCAATTCCTGACGAGGTCGAGGAGGCGGAGCAGGAAGGGATTAAGTTTACCTTCCTGGCGAATCCGGTTCGGGTGGCGGGCGAGGAAGGCCGGGTCACCGGTCTGGTCTGCCAGCGTCAGGCCCTGGGAGAGTTCGACGCCAGCGGCCGGCGCAAGCCCGTGCCCCAGCCCGGCTCCGAGTTCGTCCTACCTTGCGAGATAGTGATTGCGGCCATCGGCCAGACGGTGGAGCCGGGGTTCGAGAGTGCGGAGTTCGAGCGGGGTCGGGGCGGAGTATTCGCGGTGGATCCGCGCACCCTGGCCACGGGCGTGGAAGGAGTATTCGCCGGTGGCGACTGCACCTCGGGCCCGGCCAGCGTAATAGAAGCCGTGGCGGCGGGTAAACGCGCGGCGGCGGCCATTGACCGTTACCTGGGCGGCGACGGTCAGGTGGTTCCCGAGCAGCCGGTGGAGCGCCGGCTCTCCGGTGAGCTGCTGGAGAAGGAAACGCCGCGTTGCAAGGTGAGCCGGCTCGCGCCGGAAGAAAGACGCGCTTCCTTCCGGGAAGTGGAGCAGGGATATGCCTACGAGGCGGCCATGGCCGAAGCGGCGCGGTGCTTGCGCTGCGATGTGAAGTAGGGGGGAGGCCGATATGGCTAAGGTAACCCTAACCATAGACGGACGTAAAGTGGAAGCGGAAGCGGGAATGACGGTGCTGGAGGCCGCGCGTCTCGCCGGCATCAAAATCCCTACCCTTTGTTACCTGGAGAATCTCAACGCTATCGGCGCCTGCCGGGTGTGCGTGGTAGAGGTCAAGGGAGCCAGGACCCTCCAGGCCTCCTGCGTGCTGCCGGTGGCCGAAGGGATGGAGGTGTGGACCAACTCGCCGGCGGTACGGGCTTCCCGCCGCACCACGGTGGAGCTGTTGCTTTCCGACCACCCCGCCGAATGCGCCACCTGCATCCGCAACGGCAACTGCGAGTTGCAGGCCCTGGCCGAGGCCCTGGGTATTCGGAGGGTGCGCTTTGAGGGCGAAAAGCACGGCGGGGTGCCGGACGAGTCCAGCCCCTCCATCGTGCGCGACAATGCCAAGTGCATACTCTGCCGCCGCTGTGTGGCGGTTTGCGAGAAGGTCCAGTCGGTAAAGGCCATCGGCCCGCAGGAGCGGGGATTCGCCACCGCCATTGCGCCGCCGTTTGATCTCCCTTTGGCCGAGTCGGTGTGCGTGAACTGCGGTCAGTGCACGCTGGTCTGCCCCACCGGCGCCCTGCACGAGCGCGACGAAACCGAACTGGTGTGGGCGGCTCTGGCCGATCCCAAGAAGCACGTGGTGGTGCAGACCGCGCCGGCCACCCGGGTTACGGTAGGGGAGATGTTCGGCCTGCCTCCGGGCACCGTGGTAACCGGCAAGATGGTGGCCGCCCTGCGGCGGCTGGGCTTTGACCGGGTTTTCGACACCGATTTTACCGCCGATCTCACCATCGTGGAGGAAGCCCACGAACTGGTCCACCGTCTGCGGGAGGGAGGAGTGCTGCCCATGATCACCTCCTGCAGCCCGGCATGGATCAAGTTCATCGAAACCTTCTTCCCCGACCTGCTGCCCAATCTCTCTACCTGCAAGTCGCCGCAGCAGATGTTCGGCGCTCTGGCCAAGACCTATTATGCTCGGAAGGTGGGAATCGACCCGGCGGGCATCTTCGTGGTGTCCATCATGCCCTGTACGGCCAAGAAGTTTGAGGCCCGGCGGCCGGAAATGACCTCCTCCGGGTATCCGGACATCGACGCCGTGCTCACCACCCGGGAACTGGGCCGCATGCTCAAGGAGGCGGGAGTAGTCTTTGAGGCCTTGCCGGAGGAGCCCTACGACGATCCGCTGGGGGTTTCTACGGGCGCGGGGGCCATTTTTGGGGCCACCGGCGGGGTGATGGAGGCCGCCCTGCGCACCGCCTACGAGGTGGTCACCGGCAAGACCCTGCCCGCCCTGGACTTTGAGTCCGTGCGGGGTATGGAAGGGGTCAAGGAAGCCGCCGTGGATCTGGATGGGACCCAGATTCGGGTGGCGGTGGCCCATACCCTGGGTAACGCGCGAAAGCTTCTAGAAGTGGTGCGCTCCGACCCCGGTCGGTACCATTTCATCGAGATCATGGCCTGTCCGGGCGGGTGCATCGGCGGCGGCGGCCAGCCCATTCCCACCACGGACGAAATCCGGCGCAAGCGCATCGAGGCCATCTACCGGGTAGACCGGGACATGCCCATTCGCAAGTCCCACGAGAACCCGGTCATCAAGGTGCTTTACCAGGAGTTCCTGGGCGAGCCCAATTCCCATAAGGCCCATGAGCTCCTGCACACTCATTACCAGGCGCGCGGCCAGTACGCTACTTTGCTGAGGAGGGAAGCCAATGGGTAAGGCCAGCCTGGAGGTTGCCCGGTCCTCCGTCCCGGGGCCGGGTAAGGGGGCGCCGGCGCAGGACCTGGCGCGGGTGCGGGAGATCATTTCTGGTCTGCGGAACCGGCCGGCACCGCTTCTGCCCATCCTGCAGGCCATCCAAAGGGAAATGGGATGGATATCCGAGGAAGCCATGGTGGAGGTGGCGCAGGGACTGGGTATTCATCCGAGCCAGGTTTACGGGGTGGCCACCTTTTACACCCTGTTCGCCACCCGGCCCAAGGGCCGGCACGTCATCCGGGTGTGCGCCAGTGCGCCCTGCCACGTGCCCGGCGGGGCGGCAGTACTGGAGGCTCTTAAGAAGGCCCTGGGCGTAGGAGTGGGGGAGACCACGCCCGACGGCAAGTTCACCCTGGAGCTGACGAGCTGCATCGGCGTGTGCGGGGTAGCTCCGGCCATCATGATCGACGACCAGGTATACGGCAATCTGAAGCCGGAGGACATAGGGGCCATTCTGGCCCGCTACTAGGGAGGGGGGAGGGAGATGCTGTACCGGGCGCACGTCCTGGTGTGTAACGGCACTAACTGCAGTCTGAAGGCCTCGTCGGAAATCCAGAAGGAGTTTTCCCGGCTCCTTCCCGAGTACGGGCTGGACCGGGAGGTGAAGGTGGTAGAAACCGGCTGCTTTGGGCTGTGCGAGTACGGTCCCACGGTGGTGGTGTTTCCCGAGGGGACGTTTTACGTGGGAGTCAAGGTGGCCGATGTCCGGGAGATCATCAGCGAGCACCTTTACAAGGGCCGGGTGGTGAGGCGCCTCCTTTATCAGGCGCCGGCGGCTCCCAAGCCGGTGCAGGTCTACCCGGAGGTGGACTACTTCCGGCGCCAGGTGCGGGTGGTGCTGCGCAACTGCGGGTTGATCGATCCGGAGTCCATTGAGGAGTACATCGCCCGGGGCGGTTACACGGCTTTGGGCAAAGCCCTTACGAGCATGACGCCGGCCCAGGTGATAGAAGAGATAAAGGCTTCCGGTCTGCGGGGCCGGGGCGGGGCGGGTTTCCCCACCGGCCGCAAGTGGGAGTTTGCCGCCAAGGAGCGGGGCGGTCCCAAGTACATCGTATGCAACGCAGATGAGGGCGAGCCGGGCACCTTCAAGGACCGGCTGATCCTGGAGGGCGATCCCCATTCCGTGCTGGAGGGCATGCTCATCGCCGGGTACGCGGTGGGCGCCAGCCAGGGCTACGTGTACATCCGGGGCGAGTACGTGCTTTCCATCGAGCGGTTGCAAAAGGCCATTACCCAGGCGCGGGAAATGGGTCTACTGGGAAAGAACATTTTGGGCTCGGGCTTCGATTTCGACGTGGAGATCCGCTTGGGCGCGGGTGCCTACGTCTGCGGCGAGGAAACCGCGCTTTTCGAATCCCTGGAAGGCGGACGGGGCGAGCCGCGGATCAGGCCTCCCTATCCCGCCGAGCGGGGACTTTTCGGCCGTCCTACGGTAATCAATAACGTGGAAACCCTGGCCAACGTGCCGGTGATCATCGAGCGGGGCAGCAGTTGGTTCCGCACCCTGGGCACGGAGAAGACCCCGGGTACCAAGGTGTTCACCCTCACCGGGGACATCGTCAACGCCGGTCTCATCGAGGTCCCCATGGGGATTACTCTGCGGGAGATCGTCTACCACATTGGCGGTGGCATCCCCAACGGCCGGGAGTTTAAGCTGGCCCAGACGGGCGGCACCTCCGGGGGGGTGATCCCGCGGGAGCTCCTGGACGTGCCCATGGATTACGACAGCCTGGCCGGGCACGGCTCGGCCTTGGGTTCGGGAGCTCTGCTCATCGTGGATGACTCCCACTGCATAGTGGATGTGGCCAAATCCTTCTCCTTCTTCTTCCTGCACGAGTCCTGCGGCAAGTGTACGCCTTGCCGGGAGGGCACCCTCCAGCTCCACCGGATTATGGAACGCATAAGCCGGGGTCAGGCTACCATGGCCGATCTGGAAAACCTCAAGGCGCTAGCGCAGGCCATGTACGTGGCTCCTCTATGCCCGCTGGGGCAGACCGCACCCCTGCCCCTCATGAGCACCCTGCGCTGGTTCGAGTCCGAATACCTGGCCCACGTGGTGGGCAAAAGCTGCCCAGCCGGCATATGTCCCATGGACGGCGCGGCCGCCGGTCGCCTGGTCGGGGCTCAGGTGGGGTAAGGGAGGTGGAGGACATGGATATGGTCAACATTACTATAGACGGCCGCAAGCTAGCCGTACCCAAGGGGAGCACCATTCTGGAGGCCGCCCGGCGGGCGGGTATCGATATCCCCACTCTATGCTACCACCCGGACCAGGAAGTAAAGGGCGTGTGCCGGGTGTGCGTGGTGGAGGTGGAAGGCTCCCGCACCCTGCAGCCCGCCTGCGCCTACCCGGTGGCGGAGGGGATGGTGGTGCGCACCAACACCCCTCTGGTGCGCCAGACCCGACGGATGGTAGTAGAGCTGATGCTGGCGCGGCACCCCGCGGACTGCACAAGCTGCGTCCGCAACCTGCGGTGCGAATTGCAGGCCCTGGCCGAGCGGCTGGGCATCCGGGAGGTTAGGTTCGGCCGGGAGGAGAAGGGGTTGCCGCTTGACGAATCCAACCCGGCCATCGTGCGCGATCCCAACAAGTGCATCCTCTGCCGGCGCTGCGTAGAGGCCTGTCACCAGGTCCAGGGCGTGGGGATCCTCTACCCGGTGCACCGCGGCGCAGAGGCCATTGTGGCCCCGGCCTTCGAGAAGCCGCTGGCCGAACTGCCTTGCGTGTACTGCGGCCAATGCATTAACGCCTGCCCGGTAGGCGCCATCTACGAGGTGGACCACACCGAGCGGGTATGGAAGGCCATCCACGACCCCACCAAGCACGTGCTGGTGCAGACCGCTCCCGCCACCCGGGTATCGCTGGGCGAGGAAATGGGGTTGGGAGTAGGCGCTATTGTGACCGGCAAGATGGTGGCCGCCTTGCGGCGTCTGGGGTTTGACCGGGTCTTCGACACCGATTTTGCTGCCGACCTCACCATCATGGAGGAGGGCCACGAGCTGATCCAACGGCTCACTCAGGGAGGCGTGCTGCCCATGTTCACCTCCTGCAGTCCGGGCTGGATCAAGTTCCTGGAGCACTACTATCCGGAGTTCATCCCCAATCTTTCCACCTGTAAGTCGCCGCAGCAGATGTTCGGCGCCGTGGCCAAGACCTACTATGCCCAGAAGATGGGCTGGAAGCCCGAGGACGTATACGTGGTTTCCATCATGCCCTGCACGGCCAAGAAGTTCGAGGCCCAGCGTCCGGAGATGAACGACTCCGGCGTTCAGGACGTGGACGCAGTACTTACGGTGCGGGAGCTGGGCCGCATGATCCGGGAGGCGGGGATAGACGTAACCGCCCTTCCCGAGGAGGATTACGACGATCCCCTGGGCCGCTCTACCGGTGCGGCGGCCATCTTCGGGGCCACCGGTGGGGTGATGGAAGCGGCTTTGCGGACGGCCTACGAGGTAGTGACTGGCAAACCTCTGCCCGCCCTGGACTTCGAAGCCGTACGGGGAATGGAAGGCATTAAGGAAGCTACGGTGGATATGGACGGGACCCAGGTGCGGGTGGCGGTGGCCCACGGCCTCAGCAATGCCCGCCGCATCCTGGAGGCGCTCAAGCGGGGGGAGGTCCAGTACCATTTCGTAGAGATCATGTGCTGTCCCGGCGGCTGCATCGGGGGTGGCGGCCAGCCCATTCCCACCACCAACGAAGCCCGGCAGCGCCGCATCGAGGCCATCTACCAGGTGGACCGCAATATGCCCCTACGCAAGTCCCACGAAAACCCGGCGGTGCAGCAGTTGTACCAGGAATTCCTGGGCCAGCCCTTGGGCGAGAAGTCGCACCACCTGCTACACACCCACTACACGCCGCGGGGCAAGTACTAGAGGAGCCGGGAATCCCGGTTGCCCCGGCTGGCCGGGGAGGCATCGGTTAAGAGAGTAGCCGAGGTGGTTCCCCGTTTCCGCCGCCAGGTCAGACTGGGCATCCGCCAGGTCCGGGTCGGACAGGACTTGACGCAGGAAGAAGCGGCAAACGAAAGGAAAGGGCGCCGGTCGGGATCTACC
Source organism: Neomoorellales bacterium (assembly GCA_049719955.1). Taxonomy (GTDB): domain Bacteria; phylum Bacillota; class DSM-521; order Neomoorellales; family SLTJ01; genus JANLFO01. Next base: position 21,998 of record JBNARC010000026.1, read on the forward strand.
CCGGGCCGGCGCCCGCCTTCGCTTGTCCGGTCGTCAGGCGCTTGTCCGGCCATCATTTCAGGGCTTGGGGTTATCACCGGTTGGTTCGGGCGGGCCGGGTTTCCGCTTTCGTCACCCTGCGGGCAAGAGTCGGAGCGGTGCTGGGTCTTACGGCGGGCTTTCGGTGCGGCCCGTGGCGCCATAAGGTCGGCGGCCCTCCCGAGTTCCGGGGCCCGCGGCGAACTCGCCTAGGTTCGGTGTTCTGGGCCCCTAAGGTGTTCCGCCAGCGAGCTAGTCTAGTTCTCCGGCGAGGGCCGCCCGCACCTTTACTCCCGGCAGGCTGCCCAGCTTGCCGGTCATGGCGCCGATGGTGTCGCTGTCCCCGTCCACGATCAGGGCGATCACCGCCACCCCTCTTTCTCGGTAGGGCACGCCCAGCCGGCCCACGATTACGTCCGCGTAGCTGCTGAGAATGGAATTAACCTGGGGAGCCACCTTCTCCCGGTCGGTAATAATTATCGCTACCACCCCTATGCGCTTTTCCACTCCTTCTTCACCCCCTTTCCCCTTGCCGGGGGTAGATTGTACTCTTGCGGGTTCTGTCCGCGGGTATACCCGCCAGGGCGCGATGTTCTCCACCAGAGGGGAAACTTCCTGCCCGAGCTTAACAGGTGGGAGCGCCGCCCGAGCCGGGTGCGCGGACCGCTGAGTTCGGGCCAAACCAGTGTGGGCGGGCCGGCGGGCAGGTAAGCATTGCCTGCATTGCTGTGAAAGTAGTACAATAGGGCCGGGGAGGGGAGGTAGAGTGGTTATGGTTGAAGACGAAACCAAGAAGCAAGTGGCTGCCGGTAGTGAGGAGCAAGGGTTCACCTTCCGCACCTCTTTTGACCCGTTTAATCTCATCATGCAACAGTTGGCCCGGTTAGATGATAAGCTGGGACGGTTGGACGAAAAGCTGGACGCCAGGATTGACAAGCTGGACGCCAGGATTGATAAACTAGATGTCAGGATTGATAAGCTGGACGCCAGGATTGATAAGCTGGACGCGAAGATCGAAGACCTGCGCAAAGAAACCGACGCCAAGATACAGAGACTGGAGGCTCGGATCGACCGACTAGACGTTAAGACCGAGGCCCTGCACCAGGAACTGCACAACACCACCCGCTGGATAATCGGTACTATCGTGGCCGTAGCCGGGGTAGCCGTAGCTCTGGCCTCCTGGTTGTTCAGTTGAAGACCGAGCGGAAGGCGTGGCCCGGTCCGGTGGCAACCCGCCTCCCCTGCGAAAGCACCAGTTCCTTAACCGCTTGCACCGCTTCTTCCACCTCCCGGTAGCTTCCCCCCTTGCCGGGGTAGATCTGGTAGTAGTAGCGGTAGGGCGGAGGGGTTATATCGGGCATGATTACGTTGGCGCCGAAGCGCAGGCCCAGGCTGCGGCCCTGGGGGTGCACCGTACCTAGGGCGGTGGTGGCGGGAAGATGGGCGGTAGGGAGCAGCAGCCTGGCCACGGCCAGGACTTTCAGGGTGAGCTCCGGCGTGCCCCCCGGTTCGCCCGCCAAAGGGGTCTGGGGATGCGGTATGAAGGGGCCGATGCCCGCCATCTCCACCTCTAGTTCCTTCAACAGCAGAAGGTCCTGGGCCAGGCTCACCAAGCTCTGTCCCGGAAGACCCACCATGTTGCCCGAACCTACCTGGTAGCCCAGCTCTTTGAGCCAGGCCAGGCATTGAAGCCGGTGGCGGTATTCGGTGCCCGGCCGCAGGCGGGCGAAGAGTTCCTGGTCGGCGGTCTCGTGCTTCAGAAGGTAGCGATCCGCCCCGGCGTGCCGCCAGGCGGCGTAGTCCTCCCGGGAGCGCTCCCCCAGGGAAAGGGTGACCGCCTGCACCCCTATCTCCCTCTTTAGAGCAGAAACGATCTCGGCTACGATCGGTCCGCGGTAGTAAAGGTCCTCTCCGGATTGCAGCACCACCGTGGGCAGCTCCAGCTCCACCGCTTTTCGCGCCGCGGCCAGAATCTCCTCCGGCCGCAGGCGGTAACGCGGTAGTTGGCGGTTATCCCGGCGCAGACCGCAGTAGAGGCAGTTCCGGCGGCAGTAGTTGGAGAACTCGACGATCCCCCGCAGGTGCACCTCCGGGCCCAGGTACTGCTCGCGCACCTCGTCCGCCGCCCGCCCCAGGGCGGCCATCTCCTCTTCCCGGGCGGAGAGCAAGACCACTACTTCCTCCCGGGTGAGGTCGTGGGTTTCCCGGGCCTTGGCCAGGGCCTCAAGAAACTCGCGGCGCATGCCCGCCTCCCGCCCTCCGCCGGGCCTCCCGCAGCAGGGCCAGCTCGTCGTCCAGTTCCGTTCCCTCTTCCAAAAGGGCCTGGGCGGCCGGGAAGGGGGAAAGGGCCCGCTTCAGCACCCCGTGCATATAGGCCAGGATCACTCCGTAGTTCACCACCGGCACCCCGGCCTGGCGGGCCTGCAGCAGGCGGTAGAGCATCTCCCGGCGGTTGAGCATGCAGGCCCCGCAGTGCACCACCAGCTTATAATCGCCCAGATTGTCCGGCAGCGGGCCGCCGCCGGCTACCACCTCGAAGGCCAGGTCTCCGCCCACGGTCTGTCGCAGCCAGCGGGGGATCTTCACCCGGCCGATGTCGTCTTGGACGGGGTGGTGGGTGCAAGCCTCGGCGATCAGCACCCGGTCGCCGGGCCGGAGCCGCTTCACCGCCTTGGCCCCCTCCACCAGGGTGAGGAGGTCGCCCTTGTAGCGGGCGAAGAGAATGGAAAAGGAAGTGAAGGGCACGTCGGCCGGGGTATCCGCCGCCGCCTTGAGGTAGGCGGAAGCGTCGGTCACCACCAGGGCCGGCCGGGTGGCAAGGCCGGCCAATAACTGCCGCAACTCCCGCTCCTTCACCATCACCGCCGCGGCGTCGTGCTCCAGTACGTCGCGAATCACCTGTTGCTGGGGCAGGATCAGCCGGCCCTTGGGCGCGGCCTTGTCGATGGGGATCACCAGCACCACCAGGTCCCCGGCCTGAATGAGATCGCCCACGATGGTGGGCAGGGCCCAGTCTTGGGGCGCGTGCCGCACCAGGGCCATCTTCAGCCGGTCGATGCCTTCCCGCCGCAGGGCGCTTACCGCCACCCAGGGCAAATCCAGCTCTTGTTTCCAGGGGCGGGCCGCGGCCTCGGGGTAAAGGTCGATCTTGTTGACCACCCCTATCACCGGCACCCCGGTTTCGGCCGCCCGCCGGGCCACCTCCCGTTCGTACTCCCCAATGCCTTGGCCGGGATCGATGACCAGAAGCACCAGATCGGTGCGGCCCAGCACGGCCAAGCTGCGCTGCACCCGCAGTTCCCCCAGGGGACCCACGTCGTCCAGGCCGGCGGTGTCGATGATCATCACCGGGCCCAGGGGAAGCAGCTCCATGGCCTTGCCCACCGGGTCGGTGGTGGTGCCGGGGACGTCGGAAACGATAGCCACCTCTTGAGCGGTGAGGGCGTTAATGAGGCTGGATTTCCCGGCGTTGCGCCGGCCGAAAAGGGCGATGTGCAGCCTTTCCCCCCTGGGGGTGGCGTTAAGGGTCATGAGGAATCACCTGCCCTGGCGTATTCCCGTGTTGCTTTGAGCGGCTCCGGGGATCCGGAACCACCCTACCTTCATGTTAACGGACGGTACCGGGTGCTCTCCTGAGTACATTGGCACCTCGCCGGGAACCGGACTAGGCGAGGGCGAGCACGAAGGCAGGCCGGAGGCCATGGACGGCCGAAGCGGCGGGGCGCCACGGACGGCGCCTCCGCCGGGAGCCTGCCGGAGCGCGAAGACCGAGCCGTAGCTCGGTCGGCGAGGTGACAGTACGAACGGAGAGCACCCGGTACCGCCTAGAGCAAACTGGGGATAACTCAGGTAGCCCGGGGTTGACTTCAG
>JBNARC010000027.1:0-21215 GCA_049719955.1 Neomoorellales bacterium
GCGCGCGGTACGTGGAGCTGGACAGCGGCACCAGCCTGGAGGACACCCTGCTGTCGGTTCTGCCCCGGGCGGGGGTAATCAGGCCGGGCGCCTAGAATCTCGTCTGGTACCCGGCTCGGCCTTGGGCGGTTTCGGGTCTCCCCTGAGTACATTGGCACCTCGCCGGGGGCCGAACTTGGCGAGGGCGAGCCTGGAGGCGGGTCGGAGGCCACGGACGGCCGAAGCCGGCGGGGCGCCATGGACGGCGCCTCCCCCGGGTGCCCGCCGGAGGGCGAAGCCCGAGCCCTAGTTCGGTCGGCGAGGTGACAGTACGAACGGGGAGCACCCGAAACCGCCCAGGGAAAACCGGGGATGCGCCAGGAGGAAGACAAGGCAGGTGAGGGGTTCTGGACTTACTGTATCCCCAGGCATTGTGGCTGGGTCTGAGCGTCCCGGCCATTCTGGCCATGTACTTCCTCCGGCCCCGGCGCCGGGAGCGGGTGGTACCCAGCACCCTCCTGTGGCGGCCGGCCCAGGTGAACCTTACCGCCAGCCGCCCCTGGCAAAGGCTAGAAAAACAGTGGTTGCTCTGGCTGCAACTGGCGGCCGCCGGCCTCCTGGCCCTGGGAGCTGCCGGGCCGGTGGTCTATTGGGGCCGGCCTTCGCCCAGCCTGATCGTGCTTTTGGACGCCTCGGCCAGCATGCAGGCCACGGACGTGACCCCCAGCCGCTTCGAGCGGGCTAAGGAGGAGGTGCTCTCCCTGGCCCGGGGCCTGGACCGGGGGGCCACCCTGACCCTGATCACCTTCGCCCGTCAGCCGCAGGTGGTGGTGCAGCAGGCCGGGGACCCGGGAAAGGTGGAGCAGGCCCTGCGCGGGCTTAAACCCACGCCCTTCCGGGGAAACCTCCCCCCGGCCCTTTCCTTGGCCCGCGCCCTGGCCGAGGGCCAGGGTCAGGCCCGTCTGGTGCTGGTGGGCGACGGCGGCTACGCCGAGAGAATTCCCGGCGAGGTGGAGTTCCTCCCGGTCGGGGGCCAAGGGGGCAACGTGGCCCTGGCGGGCATAACCCTGCGTCCGGTGGGAAACGGCAGCGCCGTGCAGGTGGCCGTGGTCAACCACGGAGGGGCCCCGGCGGCCGGGAGGGTAGAGCTCGCGACCGGGGAAGAGCCCCTGGCCCCGCAAGCCTGGCGCCTGGATCCGGGGGAGACCGCCTACCTGCTCTGGCCGGAGGTGGCGGCATCCGCCCTGGTGACCGCCCGCCTGGTGGTGGAGACCCCCGGAACCAATGCCCTGGCCCTGGACGACGTGGCCTGGGCGGTGCCGGAAGAAGCCGGGGAGGCCAGGATCCTGCTGGTCAGCCGGGGCAATCTTTTCCTGGAGCGGGCCCTGGGGCTGATCCCCGGCGGTGCGGTCTACCGGGTGTCCCCGGCGCAGTACCCCTCGCTCTTAAGCGGCCCCTACGGCTACGAGCTGACCGTCCTGGACGGCTTGGCCGCCCCCCTGCCCCCCGGAGCCGTGTGGCTGGTGAACCCGCCGGCGGGCGAAGTTATGCCCGGGCTGGCGGTGGGGGAAGGGTTCCGGCCGGCGTCCCTTCAGGCCGAAGCCACCCCGGTAATGCAGCACGTGGATCTGGCGCGGGTTCGGGTGGCGGCGGCGAGGGAGCTGAAGGTAGGGGGAAGCTGGACCGCGGACATCACCGCCGGGGGCAAGGTGGTGGCTGCCCACGGCCGGGTTGACGGCCGACCGGTAGCGGTGTTGGGGTTCGACTTAAGCCTTTCCGACCTGCCCCTGCGGCCCGCCTTCCCGGTTCTGGTGCACAACCTGGTGAGCTGGCTTTCGCCCCCTAACCTGGGCCTGCCGGCGGTAGTGGCGCCCGGGGAAGAGGTGGTAGTTACCCCCGTCCCCCAGGCGGAAACGGTGATCGTGCGGCGGGAGGCACCGCAGCCGGAGCCGGCCGGGGCCGGGCAGGTCCTGTCTCCTCCCTTCCCGCCCGCTCCCTGGGTGGCCGCCGCGCCCGGGGTATACCGGGTGGAGCAGGGCCTGGAAGGGCCGGGCGAAGTCGGGAAACGCCTTTCCCGGCTGGTGGCGGTCAACGGTTACGACCCCCAGGAGGCGGACCTTACCGTGCGGCTTCCCGGGAAAGCCGGGGAAGGCGAGACCGCCGGGGCCGCTTCCGGCGGATCCAGACCCCGGTCCTGGCCCCTGGTCGCTCCCCTGGCGGCCGTTGTCCTGGCCCTCAGCCTGGTGGAGTGGGGGGTGGCCAGCCGTGGGCGTTAGCTTCAGCCATCCCTGGTGGTGGCTGGCCTGGCCCCTCACTGCCCTGGCCGTATATTACCTGCGGCAGCCCTGGCTGGCAGCCGCCCGCCGGGCCGGGGCGGAGAGCCGGCGGCGGGAATGGCGGCGGCTCGGGTGGCGCCTGCTTCTGGTAACCTTACTTGTGGCCGTCTTGAGCGGGCCGCACTTGGTGACCACTGTGGACCGCCAGGCGGTGGTTTTTGCCCTGGATGCCTCGGCCAGTGTCGGCTCCGAGCGTCGTTCGGCCGAGGATTGGGTCCGGCAGGCGCTGGAAGCCAAGCCCAAAGAGGCCCTGGCCGGGGTGGTAGCCTTCGGCCGTCAGGCCCTGGTGGAAGAGCCGTTAGGGCCCAGTCCTTCCTTTCGCCGGGTGCAGACCGACCCCGGCGCCGCCGCCAGTTCCGTGGGCGAGGCCCTGAAGCTGGCCCGGGCGCTTCTGCCCGGGGACGCCCGCCGGCGGGTGGTGCTGCTCACCGACGGGCGGGATACGGGCGGGGACGCCGCCGCGGTGGCCCGGGAGCTAAACCGCGACGGTGTCCGGGTGGACGTGGTGCCGGTAGGCCGCCAGGCCCAGGAGGACATCCGCCTGGAGGCTTTTACCCTCCCGGCCCGGGCCCGCACCGGGGAGGTGACTTCAGTACAGGCCTGTCTCTCCACCCGCCAGGCCGGCAGGGTTACCCTTTATCTTTCGCGGGACGGCGAGATGGTCGGCTCCTGGGAGGTGCGGCTAGAGCCCGGGGAAAACCGTTTTGTCTTCCCGGTGGCCGTGGGGCCGGCGGGGCTGCACCGCTACCGGCTTTCCCTGGCCGCGCCTGGCGGGCAGGATGCCTTCCCCGCCAATAACGAGCTGGGAGCGGTGCAGCAGGTGGCGGGCCCGCCCCGGGTCTTGGTGGTGGCCCCGGACCCGGGCGAGGCCCGACCCCTGGTGGCGGCCCTGGAGGCTACGGGCGAAGTGGAAATCCAGGTGACGGGGCCGGACGGCGTTCCGCCGGATGCCCTGGATCTCGCGGCCCACCAGGCGGTGTTCCTGGTCAACGTGCCCGCCTACGCCCTGGGCGAGGGGGCCATGGCGGCGATAGAAACTTACGTCCGGGACGGCGGCGGGGGGCTGGTGATGGTGGGCGGCCCCGATTCCTTCGGCCCCGGCGGCTACGCCGGTACGCCGGTGGAGCGCGCCCTGCCGGTCAAGATGCAGATTTCCGGCCGAGGCGAGATGCCCTCCCTGGGCCTGGTGCTGGTCATTGACAAATCGGGCAGCATGGCGGAGGTGGCCGGGGGCGGGGAGAAGATCAGCCTGGCCAAGGAGGCCGCGGCCCGGGCGGTGGAAATGCTGACCGACCGGGACCAGGCCGGGGTGCTGGCCTTTGACAGCCAGCCCTGGTGGGTAGTTCCCCTGGCGCCGGTGGCAGATAAGGAAAGCCTTAAGGAACAGATCGGCCGGCTCTATGCCGAGGGCGGCACGGAAATCTACCCCGCCTTGGCCGGAAGCCTACGAGGCCCTGCGCCGGGCCAGGGTCCAGGTCAAGCACATCATCCTCCTGACGGACGGCATCTCCGCCAGCGGCGGCCCTTATCTGGACCTGATGGAAGCGATGAGGGCGGAAGGCATCACCCTTTCGACGGTGGCCGTGGGCATGGGGGCCGATGCCGGGATGCTGCAGGCCCTGGCCGAGCTGGGCCGCGGCCGCTTCTACGCCACCGCCGACGCGGCCAGCATTCCCTCCATCTTCACTAAGGAGACGGTAATGGCCGCCCGGGCCTACGCCGTCAACGAGGAGTTTTACCCGCGGGTGGCGGCTGCGAGCGAGCTGGTCGAAGGGCTGGGGCAGGTTCCCCCATTACGGGGATACGTCACCGTTTCTCCCAAGGATTTGGCCCGCACGGTGCTGGTTTCCCACCGGGGCGATCCGGTGCTGGCCGCCTGGCAGTACGGTCTGGGCCGGGCCGTGGCCTGGACCCCGGACGCCGGCGGGCGCTGGAGCACCACTTGGGCCGACAGCCAGGCCTTCCCCCGTCTATGGGGCCGGGTTCTCTCCTGGATCCTGCCGGCGCTGGAGGCCAGCCCCTTGCAGGTGCAGGCGGAGGTGGCCGAGGAGGGGGGCGGCGAGCAGGCCATCAGCATTCGGGTAGACGACCCCGGCCGCTGGGAAGAGGTTCGCCGCCTGGAAGCCGTGCTGACCGGGCCGGATAACGTGGCCCGCCGGGTGCCCCTGGTTCCGGCCGGCCCCGGCCGCTATGCGGCCAGGGCCGAGGCGGCCCCGGGAGCCTATACGGTGGCCGTGGTGGCCGGCGGAGAAGGGGAAGGTGAAGTCCTGGCCCAGACCGGGCTGGTGGTGCCCTACCCGGAGGAGTACCGCGAGACGGGCCTGGACCTGGAGGCGCTGGCGGCGGTGGCCCGGGCCGGCGGGGGTGAGGTATTGACCGACCCGGCCGCGGTCTTCGCCCCCAATTTGCCGCCGGTGCGGGCCAGCCGCGACCTTTCCCTCTCGCTTTTGGCCGTGGCCGCGGTGGTCTGGGTCCTGGACGTGGCCGACCGCCGCCTGAGGCTGGGCCGGGAGGAGATAGAGCTGGCCCGCAAGGCCCTGGCCCAGGCTCTGGACCTCCTCGGCCGACGGGGTAGGTCGGGAGAAACTACCCCCGCCCCGGCCTGGACGCGGTCGCCCCGACTGGCGGTGGAGCGGCTACGGGCGAGGGTGCGCGGGGAAGACCGGGGCGCCCCCGGTGGGCCGGATTCTCCTGTTGGCGCCGGTAGCAGTGGGCCCGGTGTTCCCGACCGGCGAGAATCGCAAGCCGGCACCCAAACTGTCGCGTCCGGCCGAGGCGGGGAGACCCGCGCCGGAGGAGCGCCTGCCAGCCCTTCCACGCACACCGTATCGACGCTGCTGGCCCGCCGCCGGCAGGAGCGGACTTAGAACGTTGTTATGCCTCATCGTTCGCCTATTGAGCCCCTCTCTCCTGGGCCTGTTGCCTCTAGCGTTTCCCTTTTCCCTGCGGCCGGTCCTCTATTTTCAAGCTGTTTCGGGGAGGCGGTGGCAAGAGCTCCGCCAGCCTCCTTATGAACCGCTCGGCGCGGGCCAGGTACTGCGGAAAGGTCTCGTCGAGGATGCCGTCGTAGAAGTTCACGTGGAGGGCGTTGAGGTCGCGGAACTCGTCCTTGTAGTACGCGTCGCCCGTGGCACGACTAAGATCCCGGGCAAAGTCGGCCAACTGCCGGTGGGTTCCGAGGTGCAGCGGCCGAAGCCGCCAGGGCTTTGAGGGCCTGGGCCGCGGCTCCCCAGGCCAGTTCAGAGGCCTTGCGTAGTTCCTTCCTGGCGGCGCAGTCCAAGGCGTTGGCCCAGTAATGGTCGCGCTGGGCGCAGAACCGGGCGACTTCAACGGCGGCTTCACCTCCCACCGTTTCGCTCCCTCCTGAAGGCCGTAACTGCTCCCGTTTCCGCGTCAACTTCTATGTGAAGCGCCTGGCCCGGCTCGAAAACGTGCTCGAACACGAAGCGCCAGCGCGTCGGGTACCCGCTCTGCTCGACCGCCTTAAGTCTTAGCAGAAGCCCGGGATATCCCGCGGTTTCGAGGTACTCCTTGGCCTTTCTCGTCGCCTCTTCCAGGCCGACCACTCCTACCACCCCCCACCCCTCAGCTTTTCCTTCTTCGTCAGGTGCGCCTTCGCGTAGGGCTACCGGCCGAGTACACTTGGCCCAGCACGTAGGCGGTGAGAAAGGCGGAGGAACCAACAAGCGCGGCCACGAAGAGCCACGCTACCCAGCCCAGACCGGCCCAACGGCCCAGGGCGGTCATGGTCTCGGCATAACTGAGGTAGCTCAGCATGGCCACCAAGAGGCTCTTCTCCCCCATAAGGAAGCGGATTACCGTTCGGCGGATAGCTTCGGCCCTTTCGGGGGTAATCTTCTCCAATTGCTTCGGGGAGACATTGATTAACTTTTTCGGATCCTTGACCCCCGCCATATACCCGGCCAGCCCGGTGAGCCCGGCATATACTCCGGCCAGGATCAGAGGAAGCGTGAGCACCGACGCCCAGGACTTGTCCGCCCAAGCGTCCGGCTGGCCGGAGGCCCCGAAGTGGGTGGGGATACGCTGGGGCATCTCCGCATAGTGGGTTACGGGGTACCAAAAGGAAAGAAACACCAGGTAAACCAGGATCAGCTCTAACCACAACGGGTAGTACCGGGCCAGCCGCCTCATGATTTCGCCTCTCCCCTTCTGGGCACTGCCGTACCCCTCAGGGCGGACCACATTTCCTGGCTCACCAAACCCAGGCGCCACAGGGCGATGCCGGCCAGACCGTAGCGTTTGGCGATGCCCACCTTGGTCACCAGGCTTTGCGGCGTCTCGTTGGGGACGGAGATGCCCAGCACCAGCTTTTCCGGCGCCACCGCAGCCCGGGCCGTCTCCACCGCCTGCCGGACCCGGCCTACCGGCTCGGGTACTGCTCCGTAGTCGTAGGCCATGACAATGATGCGGTCGGCCAGTTCCCCCAGGGCCCGGTAGTCGTAGCCCTGATAGGCGCTGTTAGGGGCGTGCAGGGTTAGGGTGAGCGTTAGGCCCAAGGGTTCCAGTTCACCGGCCAGAAGCCGGACGAACTCCGTAAACCGGCCCCGCACGGCCTCCAACTGCTCGTTGCGGTCGCGGTAGCCCAGCCCTTCGAAGTCGAGGTTTACCCCCTGGTAAAGCCGCGCCTCCTGGGCGATCGCGGTCGCCGCCCGGCTCCGAGCGGCCGGGTCGGCCAGCAGGGAAGAGAGGGTGCCGTCCTGGTCGGTAACGTGCACCACCATTTCGGTGCGGAGCTCGTATTGGCGGTCGGCCTCCAGCACCTTTTCCCAGCCTTCCGGCCGCTGCCAGCCGGTCCGGCTTCTGGTCAGGAGGTTGCCTTGCCCGTCCAGGCTGTACCAGCCCGGCGCCAGCTCGCCCACCGCGTCGGTGTTTCCCGCCGACGTTTCCGGGTAGGGCCGGCCAAAGAGGTTGGTCCAACTGCTGGTCCGGCTGTCGCCCAGGGCGTAGAAGCCGATAACGGTCATCTCCTTCGCCGGAGAGGTAATCTCCACCCGCCGGGCGGCCTCGTCCCAGGTCACGTTACAGGCAAAGGCTTCGCCGAAAAAGCGCAGCGGCACGAGCACTCGGCCGCCAACCACCTGCGGCGGAACGTCTAGACCAATGGGCTCTTCATTACGGTAGACGGTCTTATTGCCGATCTGGAGGCGGATCGCGGTCTTGCCGTCGGTGGCGCTTATGGTCTTGGTGCCGGCGTCCCAGTCAACCCTAACGTTCAGTGCCTCGGCTATGGCCCGGAAGGGAACCAGCGTGCGCCCGCTCTTCACGGTCGGCGGCACGTCAAAGGTGACGGGCAGGCCGTCCACGGTTACCGAAACCGGCTCCTGCGCCTGGGCGACCGGGGGCTGCGCCGGCCCCGCGCCCAACACGGCTACACAGAGCAGCACGACCATAACCGAGCGGAGCACGGGAACCACCTCTAACTCCGGTTTAAGGCGCTGCCACCTTCTTCGCCCCGAAGCCCCCGAATCCTTTCGGGCCCAGCAACCTCCTGATAGCTCAAGTTATCTCATTGGCGAAGGGATACTCTGCCTCGATACTGCAGGCAGGGCCGACGCGACGGCCTGGCGGATTCGTGTCGGTGCGTGGTATACTTGCCGCAGGACATGAGAAAGAGGAGCGGAAAGGCGGCATAGGGAAGAAAGATGATTGGAGAGGTGGAAAACTGGCTCGCCGGCAGCGAGTACGATCTGGAAACGGCGAGGGCGCTATTGCGCAGCCGGCGGTACTTGTACGCCATTTACTTCGCCCACCTGGCCGTGGAAAAGGCCCTGAAAGCGGCGATTGTGAAGCACGTCGGCCAACCGCCGCCGAAGAGCCACAACCTGGTTCTCCTGGCGAAGGAAGCCCGGCTAGAAGTGGGCGAAGAAGCGGCCAGCTTCCTCGGGGAGTTGAACGCTGTGGCCGGTACGGCGAGATACCCGGAGGACATCGAAAAAGCGTTGAGTGCCTATCCGGGTCCGGTGGCGAAAGAGTACGTCAAGAGAGCGAGGAGAATGATAAGGTGGATAGAGCAAGCAGCGCGCCTGAGATCGGAGCCCTAATAAAGTCCTACCTGCAGACCTTGTCTTCCCTCGGCGTCGAGGTTTCCAAGGCTTATCTTTTTGGCTCCCACGCTAAGGGAAACGCCCGGGAAGATAGCGACATAGACCTAATTGTCGTTTCCCCTAGCTTCGAGGGAATGGATTTGCGGCAGCGGGCCGTCGTGCTAGGGAGGGCTGCCGGTAAGCTAATGGTTCCCATCGAGGCGAGGGGGTACACGCCGGAAGAAATCAGGCTTGGCAGGATGCAACCCGCTAGCTTCCTATGGGATATCCTCGTAAGGCAGCCGGTGATCGAATTCGCCCCTTGAGCGTGGTTCTACGACCATCACCGCTACACCTACCTACCGATCACCACTTCGAGCAGGCCGGCTTCGTGAGGCTGCTTAAGGAGCAGGCCATCTGGAACCTACATCCACCGCCGGGCGTCTTGTCTATAATCGCGCACTAAGTCGGCGGCTCGCTCCGTATCGGCAGCGGCACCGCGAACCTACGGAGGTGACAGCCCATTATGGCGGCGAGGGGCCTACGTTGGCTACTTTCCACCACCGTGCTCCTGCTTCTGGTTCCTGTGGCGGCGGCTCGGGCGGCGGATCCGTGGGCGCCGCTAGAAGTGAGCGACATCGAGAGGGTCGACTTTGCCCGCTCCGATGTCGAGTTCCGACCGCCCTTCCCCGATCTAGAGGAGGACCGGGAGAAGATTAAGCGCCTGTTGGAGCTTTATGGGCAGGCCCTGACCGGCCTGGGGCCGGAATCCACCCTCGCCGAGGAACTGGGAGAGAACCAGCCCGCTCTTTGGTTCCTGGATCGGGTAAGGCTGACTCTGCGGGATGGACGCAGAATCACCCTGATCTTTTACCAGGGGGTCATTATCTGCCCCGAAGACGGCGACCGCTGCCGTCGGGTGAGCGATCCCCGGGTGAGCCGGGAACTGGAAGCCCTGGCTCGGAGCTACTTCGTGCGAGCCGGCGGGGTACAGGTTAGCTCCCGGGAACTACGGATGGGCCAGCAGGTCACGGTGAGCTCGGACGTGGCCTGGGCCAAGGAAGCCCATATCCTGATTATGCCCAGTTACTCGCCCATGACCATCCCGTCGGCGCCTTACCCATACCCGGTGCCGGAGGCCATTCTGATCGCCACCGTGCCGGTAGAGCACGACCGCTTCACCTACACCTTTACCCTGACCGAAACCCTGGGCACCAAGCTGGACGGCTCGCCCGGCCGCCTGGCACCCGGCGAGTGGCTGCTGGTGGTGCAGGCCGGCAGACAGGACATGCTGCCGGTCAGCATCCTGCCGCGGGCGGCCGCGCAGCCGCAGGCCCCTCTAACCCGACTGCTACCGGCCGGGTTTGAGGTCAAGTGGCGGGCCGGGATGGTGAAGGGCCGGGGAGTAGGGGAGGTGCTTCTCGCCCTGCCGGGCGAGGAGGGCCAGGTGCTGTTTCGCCTCCGGGAGGGGGCCGGCGGTCTTTCTCCCGCCCGGCGGGCCCAGATTGTGGCCGGGCGCCTGCAGTCCCTGCTCGACCGGGGGCTAACCGCGGGGGAGATCGCGGTCGCCCGGCGCCAGGGAGACTGGGTGGTGGTAGCCCGGGACCAGGTCCTGGCTATGGCCGATGTCCGCACCGCCCGACTTAGCAACAGCCATCCCCAGGCCCTGGCCTACCGCTGGGCCCAAAACCTGATCAATGCGCTGGCCCAGCGCGACCGGCCGGCCAAGAGCGGGCGCACCATGGATTTGGTGCTCGACCCGGCGGCGCGGGGCACGGTCTACGCCCTCACCGGGGAGGGGGTCCAAAAAAGCTCCGACGGCGGTCGCACCTGGCAGCTCTTGCCTATCCCTTATACCGAAGGTCGGCCGGAGGCTCCCGCGCCTTTTCCCCAGAGCCTGACCCTCCTCCCCGGCGACCCCCGGCGCCTGCTGGTGGGCATCTACCCGGGGGAAATCTGGCTTTCCGAAGACGGCGGGGCCACCTGGGAGAAAACCTGGGCCGACGCCCCGGGATCCGGGGGCAACGCCCGGGTTTACGCCCTGGAGGCCGACCCCCAGGTGCCGGACAGGGCCTGGGCCGGCCTGGCGGATGGCCTGGACAGGGGCTACGTTTTGCGCAGCGACGACGGCGGCCGCACCTGGCAGCGGGTCTGGCAGGGAGGCGGGGTGATGGACCTTCTGCCGGTGCCGGGTCACGAGGGCGCGGTGCTCATCCAGGTTATGGAGGCCAACCCGGAGACGGACGGCGGGTGGGAGCCGGTGGTTTATCGCTCGGGTGACGGCGGGATCAACTGGGAGCGCCTGGGTTTTGGCGGCATCCTGACCCGGGATAGCTCGGCACCGGGGGTGGTCTACCGGACGGAGTGGCGGCTGGAGAAGTTCGGGGACCGGTACCTGAAGACCGGTTACCGGCTCAAGCGGTCCTCCGACGGTGGGACCACCTGGGAGGAGGTGGCCTGCTCCGGCGTCCCTGAAGAGCCCTGGCTCTTTGTCCCCGTAACCGTGGAGGGCCAGCCCCGCCTGCTGATTAAGGGCGACCGTTCCTACTATTACCGGCGCTGGACCCTGGCTCCCCTGCCCGAAGGTTTCGCCGAGCGCCGGCGCCAACTGGAAGCCCTGGTGACCGAGGCTCTGTCCTGGGGTACGGACGACGGTGTGAGCTTTACCTACGCTCCGGAAGAAAATGCCCTTTACGTGAGCGGTTTTAATAGCGGGCTGTACCGGCTGAATCTGGATTCGCCCGTGGTGGCCTGGACGCCGGAGGAAATCGTGTCTAAGTATCTGGCCGTGGAGCCGTGGCAGGCCCGGCCCTACCTGGCGGCCCGTACCCTGGTGGCCGTACCCACGCCCGGTCGGGGGGACCGGGAACTGGTTTGGACCGGCCGGTACGAGGTGCTGCGGCGGGAAGAACGCGGCGACGGCCGCTTGGTGCTCACCGTACGCCAGTATATGCAGCCCCGCCAGCCCATCCCCGGCCGAAGAAGACCGGTGGTGGAGGTGGTTAGGTATACCTTCGTCCGGGAGGGCCTATTCTACGGCCTCTACGCCGTGGAGCCGGTGAGCGGCTAGCGCCGCCAATGCCATCCGAGCTGCGCCGGCGCCCGCCGGTTCTATCAAGATCAAGGAGCGGTTCTCATGTTCCCTCTAGCCAAAAGGACGAATAGCCCCGGAAAGCTCTTGGCGGTCCTGGCCGTCCTTGGCCTGCTCCTCGCCGCGACGGCCTGCCGAGCTGCCGCCGGTGACGAGGTGGTAGCCCTGGTCAACGGCGAGAAGATCACCCTTCAGGAGGTGGACATGGCAATTAGAGAGGTCGAGGTGGGCCTGCAGATGGCCTCGCGGCTTGAGGAGCTGGAGCCGGGTTCCTCGCCCGAGCCGATCGGTGCGGCAGAGTTCGTTGCGGCCTTGGGCATAGACCCGGGAGCCATGAGCGAGGAAGAGGCCCGTTTCTACCGGCGGCTGGAGCGCGAGCTGGAGCGCCAAAAACGGCCCCCGGACCGCAATGAGGCCTTCAATCAACTGGTGCGCAAGGAGGTTCTTTACCAGGAGGCAGTCAAACGCGGGCTGGGGGTTTCCCTGGCCGAGGCGCGCGAACTGCAACAGCAGGTGGACGAAGTCTCCCGCAAGATGTACGAACAGGAAGGCCGGTGGCAGGAGATCCTCCGGTTGGAACAAGAGGGCTGGCAGGCTCTGGGGTACCGGTCGCGGGAGGAATGGAAAGAGGCCGTGTTACCGTCGATTGCCCGGGACGCCAGCATCAAGAGGTTGAAAAACTGGTTTGAGGAACGGCTGGCGGCCAGCCACCCCGAGGTGCGGGAGACCGACTTTCTGGTGTTAAAGGAGAACGCCTGGGAAGACTATACCGAGTACCTGCTGCGCCGCGCCAAAATCCGCATTCGAAGAGAGGGCTTCAGCTTGGACTTCTACGGCGAAGCGTGGTCGGAGGACCTGCTCGGGCGGCAATGACTGACCGTCAACGCGCTCGCCCATTCCGCCGGGTGGAGGGCACCTAGACCTTGTCTGCCGGGGCGATTACCGCTTCCGCGGTCTCTACCACCAGGCGGGCGTCGCGGTAGGCCCGCTCCGCGTCCCGACGGGTGTACTCCTCGGTAGGGATGAAGTCCACGTCGCCGTAGAAGGCGAACTCGCGTTCTTTGCGCAGCCACTTGGAGATAGAGGCCAGCTTCTGGGCCCTTCGGGCCGCCACCGGGGGCAAGCGGTCCTTGAACTCCACCACCAGGCCGCCGACGTCGTGCTGTTTGGGGGGCTCCACCCCGATCTGCCGCAGGAGGCCTTTGAGCGCCAGCTCCACCACCTCCTGGGCCTCGCGCACCACGTCAGAATAGGCCTCCTCGGCCAGTAGCACCTCCAGGACCTTTAGGCGCTTCTTGCATTTCTCCAGGTAGCTCTGGGCCAGGGTGCGGTTGGTCATATTTCGAAGACCTCCCCCGGCCTGTAGTCCTCCTTGAGCAGCCAGTACCAGGCGCCTCCCCGGCGTACCCTCTTTGCTCCCAGTTCCTTCAGTCGCTTTCGCAACCGGGCCAGATACCCGGCCAGGAAGCCGTCCCGGTCGTACAGCAGGCGGGCGTCCTCCACCATGTCTAGGAACAGGAGGCTGCCGGCCTCTACTTCTTCCGGGGTCTTAAACACCGGGTTCACTACCGTGCGCACCCCGGCGGCGGCCGCACTCTTCAGGGCCGGCGCCAGGCGCTCTTCCACGGCTGAGAACTCCCGCACCCGGGCCATCCGCCCCCGGGGAAGGCCCGTTACTACCACCAGCAGGTCAACGTCCGAGTCGAAGCGCGGCGTCCCCCTTCCCACGGAACCGAAGACGGCCAGGGACACCAGCCGCTCGCCGTAGACTTCCCGCGCCGCCCGGGTTAGGGCCTGTAGAAGGCTCGCGAACGTGGCCTGTAGTCTGCCGGTCACGGTTACGCCCCCCTTTCATTCTAGCAGAACGAGCGGGCCAGAACTAGGGGCTCCCGCGCTGAGTTATCCCCACTCTAGGGTTGGCGGGCGGTACCGCCTAAGGCAAACCGGGGAAAACTCAGGCTCCGGCGCGGCCATCCGCCGGGGTTAGACCTTGAGGGAGAATCGGCATGGTGGGCTCAGTAGGGCGGGGTCACGATCCCGAGGATGGCGCCGGTTATGAGTTCATTACCGGACATTTCCTGTAGGGCCGTCGGGCTGCCCACGGCCACCACTCCGTAGTAGCGGATTCCGTGCTCCCGGAGGAAGGCGGCGGTTCGCTGGAGGTTGTCGGAGTGATAACTCGGAATCCGGCTGAGCGCTTCCAGCGCCGTTATGAACTCTTCTTCGCCCTCCGGACCCTCTAGATACGGATTGCCAACCAGCCTCTTCGCCAGGTAGGGCTTTTCCTGGTAGTCGCGGTCTTCGTAGGCGCACACCGCGCCCCACATCAGCCTGACCGCCTCCGGGAATAGGGCCCTCATTTCGTCGAGGGTCAGAGGCCGGCTGAAGGAGAGAGCCATCTCTACCAGATAATCTTGGGGGATCGTTTCCAGCACCGCGAATTCTCTCCTGATCTTCTCGTAATTCACTGCCGGATGATAAAACTCCAATCTGGGCACCGCATACGGCGCCAGGTAGGCTTTGGCCCCTTCCGGAAGGCCCGTAGATATACCTGAATAGCGTCGAATAAGCGGTTCATCAGGACTTAAGACACAGAAGGCGTAGTGGCCTTTACTCTGCTCTCCTCCCCAGGCATCGAAATCCAGGGTAAGGGTTCCGGCCGCGCAGGGTTTGTCGCCTACCAACCGGAGGAGGTAGTACCGCTTCTGCCGGCCCAGCCAGCGCACGCCGTAGCTTTCCCCGCCAAGCGCCACGGTATTAGGCTCGCTGAAACGTACCAGTTCCGGGTACAGGCAGTCCAGACGATTTTCCTGCTTCTGCAGCATTATCTCCGGGAGTACGAATGCCAGCACCAGCACCCCTATGGCCACAGCTAAGGAAATCAGAGTAATCCTCAAGACGCTTCTTAAGCGGGCCTTACGCAGGAATTCCCTTTCGTTGAAGACCGGTTCGGTGCTGCCGCGCTCCTGGTTGACCTCTTGAGTCATTCTAGCTCCCCCTTCCCTCTTCCAGATATTCTCTCAACTTCCTTCGCAACCTCCAGAGCAAGGTCTTTACCGTATGGCGACTGGTGTTCAACCGAGCGGAGATTTCGGCGGTGCTGAGATCCAGGCTGTATTTCAGGTGAAAGAGCTTTTGCTCGGTAAGGTTGAGCCGCCCCAGCGCCCTTTCTATCTCTACCCTGGTTTCGATCCGGTCGGCCTCGGAAGGCCAGGCGGGGGAGCCGGGGTCAAGGCTCAACCCGGCGAATTCCCGCCGGTTTTTCCTCACCAGATCCACATATCGGTTTTTGGCCACGGCCAGGACATAAGCCGTCAGCCTCCCCTCCGGGATGCCGTCGGCGTGGAGGTAGGTGGAAATAAGCGCCTCCTGCGCTAGGTCTTCGGCGTCGGCGGGAGATAGCCCCAGCCTCAGCAGATAGCCCACGGCGATTCGGTATAGACACTCCCACATTCGCTCCCTCTCCCCGGCACCCTTTCCTACTATATTAGACGGATCAGGACCGGGAAAGGTAAACAAGCCGGCCGGCGAGGTGTGCCCTGGTACCCGAGTTGTTCCGGCTCGGGCCCGGTTGCATGTGGAGCCCCAACCCTTCGGGCTCAAGGTGGCGGGTGCGGAAAGTATAGGGCCGGCCGGCCGGCAAGGGGAACCCCAGCTCCTTCGCCAGCGTCACTTTAACGGAGCCGGCGTTATTGGCGGCCCGGCCCTGCCGTCGGCTCCGAAGGGGGATGGCCCCGGTCACGTCGGTGACCAAGGGCGGACCAAAGAAATTCAGCGTCCCAGCTCTGGGGGTGTCAGGCGTGCGTCGTGCCCGAATGCGGTTCCTGTTCTGGATCGCAGTGATCTCCGGTCTTCTACTGGTGGGGCTGGCAAGCATTACGCCTGCGAGAACCGGCCGCAGTACTTGGGTAAGCATCTACCACTTCGGAGGGAACGACCAGGTGCAAGCGCTTTCGGAGCTATTCCAGGCCGAGGCCGAAAAACTGGCCGGGGTGGAGGTGCCGGTGTACGTGCCCACCTGGCTCCCGGGGGACGGCCCCTTCCGGTTGGCCGAATTCCAGGCCGATAAGGACGGTTACCGGTTCAAGATAATCCGGGGGAAGGAGGAGTACCCGCCTGGGGTGGGGGACGTGCCTTACAGCGAGGCGGACCTGGTGGTCGAGGTGGGGACCTCAAACCAGCCCTTCCCGCCCTATCCCACCGAGGAACAACTCCTGGCCCAACCGGCGGCCGACGCGGACCTCGGCGGCGTGGCGGCCCGCTCCTTTGGGGACGAGATGCTGGTCACCTGGAGGGGCGACAACTGGGAGTACACGGCCCTGGGCCACGCCCCGGGGGATGGCATCCGGGTGGCCGGGGAAATCCTCCAGGCTCTGCCGGGCGACGGCCCTCCCCTGCCCGCCGCCAGCCAGGGCAAGCTCCGGGTCGCTCAGATGGGCAATGCCCTGTACGTCACCGCCGGTTGGACCTACGACGGGAGGACATGGTACACCCTGAGCGGCCGGGGAACGCCGGAAGCGGTAGTGAAGATGGCGGGATCCATGACCCTTCTGGCGGAGATCAATTCTTCTCTGCCGCTATAGCTAAGGCGTCACCCCTAGCCCGGGCCGTTTCAAGCCGAACGCAACAACATTGGGGAGGTGGAAAGGGATGAGCGGAAGGAGTAAGCGGTTGATTATGGCCGTGGTCGTTATGGGCCTTCTTTCCATGACTACTCCGGCCCCGGCCTCTGGCCCTATCAAGCCTGTCGTCAACGATCGGGAAATCAAGCCCGATGTGCCGCCGCAGCTAATCAAGGGCCGGGTCATGGTGCCGGTGCGCTGGGTGGCCGAGGCCCTGGGGGCCAGAGTAGAGTGGGAGCCGGAGAATAACCAAGTGAGGGTCACCCCTCTTACAGGGCCCCAGGGTGCCGCCGCGCGGGAGGAATTGGAGCTGTTGAGCCTCGGGCTGCGGGAGGTGGCCGGCCCCCGGGAGTTGGTGGAGAAGTATGCCCAGGCCCTCAAGAGCCGCAACGGCGCTCTGGCGCGGGCATACCTGGCTCCTGAGCTCAAGGAGCAGGTCTTGCCCGGAGTCATCGGCGTTTCCACACCCATCACCGCCGTGGAAATAGAGGAAAAGGGGGCGTATGGTGCCAGCAGGTCGTTTCTTTTGCGCGCCTACTTCGGCCCCTACGGCGACAGAGCCCCGGTCCTCGCCTTCAGCCAGGTGGTGACTGTCGCTCCGGAGAACGGCGGCCGGTACTTGATCGTGGACGTTATCGCCCTGGAAGACAACACCAACGGCGCTTTCTGGGAGCAGCCCGGGGAAGTCTTGGCCGCTTTGCCGGAAGGGGCTCGAGTTCTTCGTTGGGTCAGGGTGGACGCCGATGGGGACGGCGGACAAGACGGCATCTATCTGGTCTACGGCAACGGGGAGACCGGGAGGTACGCCCTCTGGCGGGCGGGTCGCCTCTATCCCTTGGGCGGTGAAGTGGCCCTGGGCAACCAACTCTTTACTCCGCCCCTGGTAGAGAGCGTGCGCGACATCAACGACGACGGCCGGCCGGAAATCGTTTGGTCCGACTGGGGCGCTGACGCCGGGGAGATGAAACTCTACGTCTGGAGCGACCGAGGCCCGGTGGTTCTTTTTGAAGCCGGTGCCAACCGGATCGAACTGGTCGACCTGGACGGGGACGGCAGGCTGGAAATAGCCGTAGGCAACCGCCCCCGCTCCCTGGCCGAACCCGTCTTCAAGCTCTACCGGTGGCAGGACGGAAAGTACGTTGAGCAGCCCGGCACGTTCCGCGAGGAAGGCGGCCGCTACCTTCCCCTAGAAGGGGCCGCCGATTAGTTAATCGTTGGGAAAGCGAGCCTTCACCTCGGCACCCGTACTTCCAGGACCTGCCCCACGCGAAGGATGTCCGTGATGAGGTTATTCAGGGCGCCCAGCTCAGAGACCGTGGTTCCGAAGTGCTGGACCAGGCGGTAGAGGGTGTCGCCGGGCTGCACCACGTATCGGGTGGTTAGGGCCGGGGCCGGCACCCGGAGCACCTGGCCGGGCGTAATCAGGTCGCCGGAAAGATTGTTCAGGCGCCGCAGGGTGGTGATGGTGGTATTGAAGGAGTAGGTACGTCGCCGTCCGCACGAAGAAGGCGGCTTCGGCGCAGTGCCAGCTTTCCGACCCGGGAACCACGTAGGCCTCCCAGGCCTGCCAAAGCTTTTCTAAGGCGCGGCCGCTGTCGCCGTGGAGGCCGGCGCAGTAGGCCAGCAGCATCCAGGGGTAGTCGGGCGGCTTCAGGCCCACCCAGCCGGGATGGTAGCGGTTGAACCGGGCGTAGAGACGGGCCGCCCGCCGCGAATCCGCTGGAATCAGGTCGTAGAGCGCGGGAAACAACTGGCAGGCGGCGTCCGGGTAGAAGCGGCGCCAGTTTGCCCGGGCTGCAAATCCCGCGGCGACGGCGGGACAGTAACATCCGCGCCGTCGGTCCCAGAGGGTCTTTTCCACCCCCGCCGCCACCTGGCGGGCCAGGGACCAAAAGCGCCCCGCCTCGGCGTCGCCCAAAAGTTCCTGGGTCTGGGCCAGGTCCGCCAAACCCCGGTAGACCTCGCAGTTGTCCATCAAAAACTTGACCGGGTGGTCGGCCCGGGCGAAGGTTAGTCCGTCCCGGTCCATCAGGCGGACGATCACCCCGGCCACCCGCTTTACCTCCGGCAGGTGGGCCCGGAGCCAATCCGTCCGACCCGTCCTCCGGTGGTAGCGGGCGACCAGGGATAAGTAGGTGCCGGCGTAGGCGTCCTCGGAGTCGGGCGCAGACGGGCGCGGCGGCCGGTCCGGTTGGTAGTGGTAGTCGGGGATGGTGCCGTCCTCCCTCAGGTGGCGCCGGTACCATTCCAGGTAGCGCTCCACTGCCGGGAAGCCCAGGGGATCTTCCAGCAGGGCCAGGGCCGCGAAATTGGCGAAGTAGGGGTTAACCCGGCCGCTTCCCGGCCGTAGGGCAATGGCGCCGTCGGCGTCCGTCCCGGGGCGCACAATCTGGCAACTTATGAGCCAGGAAAGCTGGGCCGCCATGCACTCCCGCAGCCGGTTCAGCACTTCTGTCTGCATCTTGCTTTCCCCAAAGGAGGTGCGCTTTAGAGGGCTTCCCCTACAGATTACGGCGGCAGGGCTACCGAAGTGAATCCTTTTCCAGGTCTTTCAGTAGCCACTTCCCCTCCCGGTTGACGAAGATTGCCCGAACGCCGGCCGCCGGACCGCTTACGATGGTGAGGGGTCCCCGGACTTCCACAGCGGGGTCTGGCAAGTCCAGAAGCCACCTCTGTCCCAGGGGCCGCTGCACCAGGCCGTACTCCTTAGCCCGGCTTATTAAGGCCCGGTCCACCACCCACTGAGCCGCTTGTTGTTCCTGCCCCAGGCTCAGTTGATAGACGAATTCCACCAGGGTATTGTAAGCGCTGGCCAGCGTCTCGGCGCTCACTCGCCGGTAGGCGTCGCCCTGCCTTTGCCAGACGTCCCGGAACCGGCGGTGCGGGCCGGCGTTGGCCTCGTGGAAGATCTGATCTTTACCGTCCCCTACCTCCCAGGAATCGCCTTGCAGCACAAATTCCTCCAGGGCGGCCCCGGTGAAAGTTATGCTGCCGTGACTGTGGCGCCATTCCCGGTAAGGTGGCCTCCAGAGAATCCGCCAGCCATCGCCCTGGCGGCGCAAGAGATATAGCTCCGGACGCGGGGAACCACTGCCGGAAAAAGCGCTATCGTAAACCGCGGCCATCTCGGCGCCCTCTGCCCGGGCCAGAGCCAGGCGACCGCTTAAGGCCCGGTGGGTGGGTCCCAGGCCGTGCTCTTGCGCTTCCACGCTGTAGAAAGCCTGATATTTGAACCGGCTCCCGCTTCCCCCGTATTCCGCAGCCGGGGCTCCCTCTTCCCACCAGCAAATGAGGTGCACGTCAACGGTGCCGTCGAAGGGACCGGCCTTTAGATCCACCAGCCAGGTTTCCGGAAGGCCCTCGGGGCTTTCCGCCTTCAGGGCGGCCAGGTAGAGTCCGTGCTTGTCGCCCCAGGCCCCGATCTCCCGGAGCGCCTTTTCTCGTTCTTCCGGTTTCAGCGCTTCTAGATAGGCGGTCACCTTATCTACGGCCGGCCGGAGCTTCAGGCGCTCCCGGGCCCGGGCGGGAAGAACCCAGCCCTTTTGTAGCTCGGCGGCGCGGGTATAGGCCTCCGCGGCGCGATCGCACCGTCCCAACTCCTCCCAGGCCAGCCCGGTACCGTAGTAGGCCTGCGCCAAAAAGATCGGCGGCACGCGACCATTGGCGTCATCTAGGGCCGTAATCCGGCCGAAGGCCGCCAGCGCCTCCTCGTAGCGGCCCAGGGCCAGCAGGGCCTGCCCCTTGACCAGCTCCCACTGATCGGCGGCCGGATATTCCGCCTTGAGGGCCAGTCCCTTCTCCACGGCGGTCAGGGCCTCGGCGGGGCGGCCGGCCCGCACCTGACTGAGGGCCAGATAGTACCAGAGAAAGGCCGCGTCGGGCATGCGCCGGAGCTGCTCCTGGTAGTAATCCACTACGCGCGGGAAGTAGGCCGTATAGGCGTCTTCCGCCTCGTAAAACCCGGCGGGGAAATACTGGGCCGGCGCCCAGCGATAGACCTCGACGGCAAAGGCCGGACCGGTGTCCTTGGTCCAAAGGGCGACTTCTCGGCGGTTGTCGCCGTCGAAGTCCCCCACCTCCAGGCGGTGATAGCCGGTTTCCCAGAGGGTGGAGAAGGAGGGAGTTTCCTCGTTTTCGGAGGGAGTGCAGCTGATTACCTTTAGATGGTTACCCGCCGAAGCGCCGATTATGCCGCCGATAATGACTTCCGGTCGACCGTCGCCGGTGAGGTCCTCTGCTCCCAGCGCCTCCAGCCCGGGAGGACCGATTTCTTCCTCCCAGAACTTTTGCCACCCTTGGGGAGTACGCCGGGCGATGAAAACGCCGGCGGCTTGCTCCGGCCCGCGGTAACCTACTACCAATTCCTCCTCTCCGTCCCCGTCCAGGTCGCCGGTAACCACGGCCTTTTGCGGTTCGGCTTCTTCGACTTCCCCGTCTGTTGAGGACAGCGCCCGGACTTCGGCCACGGTCTGGCCGGGTGCCAGCAACTGCTGTACGGCCCGGTTCAGTTCGTCTACCGGTGCAGCCGCTGCCGGCGCCTCGGTGGTGGCGGACGGGTTGGCGGGGCCGCAGGCCCCCAACAGGAGGGCGGCTCCCATGAACACGGCTAAGAGGCGGGCGGCGTAGGACATGATTTCACTCCTTTGCTCTCTGACTGCCCTGAAAACAGACCGGGCAGTGCCATTTTCATTCTTCTGCTGGCGCCGCACCGCGGCATGGGCGTCTCTGGTGAAATCATATCACTTGCCTCCGGTTCAGCTAAGGGGTAAGAAGAGTTAATCGGGCGCCAATCTCTGGGAAAGGGCGCCCGGTACCGCCTATGGCCAACTGGTGATAACTCAGCGCCGAACGGCCTTGCCTATCCCCGGCGTACGGAATAGAATTAGAAAAGGAGTCAGACGGGCGCTCCGGGTTAGGGGGTGAGTTGCCGTGCCGGCGCTGGCAGAGGTTACGAAGAAACTAAAAGAAGTGTTTCCGGAAAAGCAGGCTCAGGTGCTCCTGGAGATGGTAGAGCTGGCCAACCAGTTGGTGAAGGCCAGCGATTTCTCCGAACTAAAGCAAATTGTTAGGGAGCTGGCGGAGGCGCAAAAGCGCACCGAGCAGCGGCTGGAGGAACTGGCCGAGGCCCAGAAGCGCACGGAAA
>JBNARC010000027.1:21315-24413 GCA_049719955.1 Neomoorellales bacterium
AAGCGCACCGAGCAGCGGCTGGAGGAACTGGCCGAGGCCCAGAAGCGCACGGAAAAGGCGCTTCAGAAGCTCTCCGAAGAGCACCTGGAGACGCGGCGCCAACTCGGCGGTTTGGCCATGACCGTGGGGTACACCTTGGAGAACGAGGCCTACAAGGCCCTGCCGGCCTTGCTGGAGCGCGACTACGGGCTGGTGGTGGAGGGGCGGCTCAAGCGCTCGCACGTAGCGGTGGAGAACGGGGATTACCTGGAAGTGAACATTCTGGGCGACGGGATGCTCGGCGGGCGCCGGGTGAAGATCGTGGGCGAGAGCAAGGCCCAGCTTTCCCAAAACGATGTGGACCGGTTTATCAGGAGAAAGCTGAACCTGCTAAAGAAGGTCTTTCCGGACGTCTTCCCCGTCCTGGTTACCCACATGGTCACCTCCCCCAAGGTAGAGGAGTATGCCCGCTCTAAGGGCGTGGCCGTGTACTGCTCCTACGACTTCTAGACCATCCTCGGTTTCCTTGCTCCGGGCCATCCGGGGGAAGTAGGAGAGGAGAGCAGAAATGGCAATCGCAGGCCGAAGCCGCCGGGTCCGGTTTCTGCTGGGACTTTTCGCCTTGTGGCTGGTCTTAGTCTCTTTCCCCGTGACCGTGGTGGCGCGGGAGAGGATCTCTCCGCCGGGGACGGCCGACGCCGCGGCGGCAGCCTCTTCCAATAGCCTCTTGCAGGAGGTGCGGGAGTACCTGCGGCGCTACTACGTAGACCCGCTCCCGGCCGAAAGCCTCGCCAAGCCCACGGTGGAAGAACTGATCGCCGGCCTCAACGATCCCTACACCGTCTACCTGGGGCCGCAGGAGTACGCTGAGTTCCTCGAATCCTTGCGGGGTAGCTTTAGCGGCGTGGGCATCCGCCTGGACAAGGTGGGCGACTACATAACCGTAGTGGCGCCGCTGCCTGGCTCTCCCGCCGAGCGGGCCGGGGTGGAGGCCGGAGACCGCGTCTTGGCCGCCGACGGCTACTCCCTGGTAGGCGCCAGCGTAGAGAAAGCCCTCACCCTCATCCGGGGCGAGCCGGGATCGGCGGTGGTGCTGACCCTAGAACGGCCCGGCTGGGGCAGGTTTGAATTAAAGCTGGTGAGGGAAGTAATCCGGGTTCCCAGCGTTTCCTGGGAGCTCCTGCCGGAAGAAATCGGCTACCTTCGGCTGGAGGAGTTCGGAACCACCACCGCCGAGGAAGTAGCCCGGGCGCTTTCCGAACTGGTTCCCGCAAGCCGAGGGATTATCCTGGATCTGAGGGGTAACTCCGGGGGGCTATTGGACGTGGCGGTAGAAGTGGCGGCGCAGTTCGTGCCCTCGGGGCCGGTGGTGCAGGTGGTGGACCGGCAGCGCCAGCCCGAGGCCCTGGAAGCCGAGGGCGGGCGGTGGGTCAAGCTCCCCTTGGTAGTACTGGTGGACGGTTGGACGGCGAGCGCGGCGGAGATCGTGGCCGGTGCCGTTCAGGATTACCGCACCGGCCTCTTGGTGGGCGAGCGCACCTACGGCAAGGGCTCCATCCAGTCGGTCTTCGAGCTGAGCAACGGCGGGGCCCTGAAGCTTTCCGTGGCCCGCTACCGCACCCCTCTGGGACGGGAAGTAGACCGTAAGGGCTTGGAGCCCGACCTCCCGCTGGCGGACCGGGAAGAGCAGGAAACCCTGGCCCGGCGGCTCATCTTGGAAAGCCTTCGCCGGGGCCGGACGGTGTGGCTGGCGGCCGAGGGCGCCGACTCCACCGACACCGATACGGTTTACCGGTTGCTTGCCGGCCGCGCCTACGTGCCCGCCGAGGCCTTTGCCCGCCTCTACGGCGCCTTTCTGGAGCAAACGGGCTCGCGAGTTCTGCTGCGCTACGGGCCCCACGAGGTAAACCTAAAGGTGTCCGGCACCACCGCCCCGGGAACCGCCTTTAAGGACGGAACCGGGCTCTGGCTACCGCTGCGGGCGGTGGTAGAGGGCCTGGGCGGTTCGGTGCGGTGGGACGGTCCGACCAAGCGAGTGGAGATTAATTTCTAACTATAATTTACCGGTTTTCCGTTCCTTTACGAAGAAGCTATAATCTAGGAAAACGACCGTAAGGAGGAAAACCGGTGAAAGCAGACATGAAGCCCGTATTCCTGGCCCTCTTGGCGATCCTGGTCCTGGTGCTCCCGAGTCCTCCCGTGCAGGCGGCCGTTTCCGACCGGCCGGCTCCGGGGCAGTCGGTGGAGCAGTGGTACCTGCAGTACCTGCAGCAGTACTCCCGTTCCGGGCTGAAACCCACCCCCTCGCCGGCCCCGCCCTCGCCTCCGGCCACTCCGGCCGCGCCCCCGGCAGGCGGCTCCCGGCCCCAGGTTGAGCCCTCTTCGCCGGCGCCTGAGCCGCCCTCCGATCTCACGCCGGAGGAAGCCGAGCTTTACCGCTGGATCAATGCGGAGCGGGCCAAGGCGGGGCAACCACCGGTCGAAGCCGACCTCGAGCTGGTGCGCCTGGCGCGGCTCAAAGCCCAGGACGTAGCCACCTACGACTACTACGGCCACACCTCTCCCACCTACGGCACCCCCGGCCAGATGTTAACCGCCGCCGGCTATCCCTGGTCGGCCTGCGGCGAGACCATCGCCAAGGCAGGCAGCGCGTACAAGGCTCACCGGCTGCTCATGGCCAGCTCCGCCCACCGGGCGATTATCCTCAGCCCCACCTACACCCGGGTGGGAATCGGAGTGGCTCCTTACGTGGGTCGGTCGGGTCTGGTGGTAGTGGAGCTGTTCGTGCGGCCCTAGCCCGCTTACGCACCCTTTGAGCCCTGGTGTCCCTGGTCTAGCGGGCGGTCACCAGAATTTGCTCGATAAGGGCGGTGATCGCCCCTTTTTCCAGGGCAATCTTCTGGTATTCCTCCCGGAGCTGCTTCAGTTCCTCTTCGGTGATTTCCAGGGTCAAGTAGAACTTGCGGCTGGTGGTGATTATCTTCACGCCGGTTGCCTCCCGTTACGGTCCTCATCCCAATCATATGGGCCCGGACCGGGGTTAATGACCGCCCCTGAAGCCTTATATCCGCCCTCCTTTCGGTAAGGAGGCGCCAGGCCGACCCGGCGCCTCCTTTTCG
>JBNARC010000028.1:0-16082 GCA_049719955.1 Neomoorellales bacterium
CGTGGCCTAGAAGGCGTCCGTACCGCCCAGGAAGATCCCCGCGAGCCCTCCCAGCGCCGCCTCCACCTCGGCCAGGCTCAGCCCGTCCTGGACGGCCAGGTACCAGGGCCAGTCCGGCGGCAGCCGGTCCAGCCCCTTGCGAGGCGCCGGGCCGCGGGAGACGGCCCTCCAGGCCAAGCACACCGGCGGCATCCCCCCGCTGGGGTACGACGTGGGCCCGGACGGCCGCTACGTGGTCAACGAGCGCGAGGCCGAGGCGGTGCGGCTGATCTTCCGGAGCTATCATCTCCGAGGAGGAATTCCGGGAGGTGCACCCTCATCGAGCACTACGTGCGGGAGATAAAAGTAAGCCCCGAGGCGGTCCAGCTCGTGCTCAAGATGGAGCTGCCTCAGGGCCTCTGCATTTCTGATAAGCTGGTGGAGCTAGGGGGATTCGAACCCCCGGCCTCTTGAATGCCATTCAAGCGCTCTCCCAACTGAGCTATAGCCCCACGACGCCTTTATTATGCCACAAGCCGCACCGGATTGCAATAGGGATTTCTCCGCGCCGATGCCAACGATACCAACGATTTAACGGTCGGGCTTATGGTCTTCGGGGAGGCATTCCGCGCAGTAGCCGTAGATCTCGAAGGCGTGGTCCGTGCTGATAAACCCTTCCGCCCCCGGCCACTGCTCAAACGGGCAGAAGTCTATGCGCCGGGTGCGCCCGCACACCCGACAGATTAGGTGATGGTGGTGGCGACCGCCAAGATTAAGTTCGAACGCTCCGGCCTGCTGCCCGTTCTTCACCAGGCAAATCACGCCCAATTGACTGAGGGCCTCCAGATTGCGGTACACGGTAGAAAAATTGGTACCCGGTCGGGCTTCGGCCACCCGGCGGAACAATTCCTGGGCCGTAAGGCAGCAATCGGCCTCCCACAGCACCTTTAAGAGCACCCTCCGCGGCTCGGTAAGCTTAAACCCCCTGTCGGCCAGGTATTGCTCCAGCGCGGGCAGGTTCTCCACTTTTGCTTCCGTGATCACTATCGTTTCCTCCCCTCCCCAACCGTATGCCCAAGACAGCCTTTGCCGCCATTATCACCACCAGTATGAGCACCGACGTCAGGACGATGGTACCGCCCGGAGCCGTGTCGAGATAGTAAGCCAACACCAGGCCGCTAGAGGTAGCCAATTCTCCTAGGAGCACGCTTCCCGCCAACGCCTGCCGGAAACTGCGCGCCCAAGCCAGCGCCGAGGCTACGGGCAAGATCATAAGGGAGGCCAGCAGCAGGGCTCCGACCAAACGCATGGCCAAACCTACCGCTACCCCGGCCAGTACCAGGAACCCCAGGCTGATTCCGTCCACCGGAATGCCCGCCGCTCTGGCTCCCTCTTCGTCCAGAGCCAAGAAGAGCAGGGGACGATAGGCCAGGGCCAGGCCGAACAGCAGCCCCAGCCCCAGAACCACGATCGTTCCCACGTCGGACGGAGCCACGGCCACCAGGCTGCCAAAGAGATAACCGGAAACTACACCCAAATTCAGGCGCCCCCACCCCACCACCACCGCGGTAACGCCCAGACCCGTGGCGGTGGTTACCGCCAAGGCCAGGTCGGCGTGACGGCCGTAGGCTCGCCGCATACCCTCCAGGGCGACCGCGGCCAAGGTGGTGGTGATCAGCACACTCAGCCCGATATTGGTCCCCACCACCGCTCCCACCGCAGCACCGGCCAGGGATACGTGCGCCAGGCATTCCCCTAGTAAGGACAGCCGCCGTACCGTCAAGAACAGCCCTACCGCGGGACAGACGGCCGCCACTACCGCCCCCGCCAGGAAGGCCCGCTGGAGAAAACCCAAGGTCGCCAGGTCCGACCAGAACTGCGCCAACAATTCCATATGCCTCCACTACTATATGCCGTTCTGCCTGGCCGCGCCAAACTCCTCCAGGTGGATAATCGCGGTGGCCTGGTCCTGCCAGAATCCCTCACCGTGACCGCTCACCACTACCGCCATCCCCCGTTGTCGCCGCTCGGCAATCAGTTCCACTACCTGCCGGGCGCACCCCTCATCCAGGCCAGCCAGCGGTTCGTCCATAACCAACAACCGCGGATCGTTAGCCAGGGCGCGGGCCAGAAGCACCCGCCGCTGCTGGCCGCCGGAGAGGGTGCCCACCGGCTCCCCGGCCAACTCCCCCAGCCCAACCGCCGCCAGGCTGGCGGCTATCCGCTCCCGGTGCGCCGGTGTAGGCCAAAGCACCTGCCAAGGGGACAGCCGCAAACCCGCAGCCACCACCTCGGCCACGGTGGCGGGAAAGGTCCGGTGAAGGGTGCCCTCGGTACCCTGGGGTACGTAACCCAGCCAATCCCGCCGGCGAAATCCCCGTCCCTCTTGACCGAAAAGCCAGACCTGCCCCCGCCACGGCCGCAGCAGCCCCAGGATAATCTTTAAGAGCGTGCTCTTGCCCGCCCCATTGGGGCCGGCCACCAGCAGCAGTTCACCCGGCCTGAGGACGAACTCCACTCCCCGCCACAGCGGCCTACCGTTGTAGCCGAATTCCAAGTCCCTGACCGCCAACACGCTCTCCACGGTCATCACTCCAACCCCCGGTGGAGGCGAACCAGATTATCTTCCATCAGGGAGAAGTAGTCCTCACCTGCGTCCTGCTGTTCCGAGGTGAGACTGGCCAAGGCGTGCAGGTTAACCACCTCCGCCCCCAATTCCCGCGCCACCGCCTGGGCCACCCGCAGGCCGTGCGTTTCATCAGCAAATACGTACTTTAGACCCTGCTCCCGGGCCAGGTCCACCACCCGGGCCAGTTCCTGGGGACCGGGTTCGGCCCCGGCATGGGCCCCGGTAAGCGCTACCTGTTCCAACCCGTAGCGGGAGGCCAGGTAACCGAAGGCGGCGTGAGAAACCACCAAAGTCCTAAACCGCCGACCGGTCAGGAGGGTTCGGTAAAGAAAATCCAACTGTTCCAGCCGCCGGGCCAGTACCCCATAGCGGGCGGCGTAGTAATCTTTTCCTTCCGGGTCAACCGCCGCCAGCCCCTCCAATATGTTGGCCGCCTGCTGCCGGGCCCGAAGGGGATCAAGCCACACATGGGGATCATAAGCGGCGGTGGACCCACCGGCTCGCTGGGACGGGGCGTCGTGGCTACCCCCTCCGAATTCCCTCGTTTCTCCGGCCGGCAGTAAAGCTATACCGCGGCTGGCCTCTACCAATCTCAGACGGGGATTACCCGCCGCGGCCACCACCTTGCTCACCCAGGGCTCCAGTCCGGCGCCGTTATAAATCAACAAATCGGCCTCCTGCAGAGAACGCAGCGCCTCTACCCCCGGTTCCCAGGAATGAGCATCCCCGCCGGGGGGCAGCAAAAGCTTAACCGTACCCCGCTCTCCCACCAGCCGGACCGCAAAATCGTAGAGGGGATAAATGGTGGCGTAGATTACCAGTTGGGGTTCGGACCGGGGGGTGGAAGCCGGACGGGCCGCACAGCCAACGGCCAGTAGCCCAACCGCTAAGGTTAGAGCTAAGACCCAGGCTCGGGTTAAGACCCAGGCTCTGTGACCGGCTCTCGGACGCACATTGCACGCCTCCCAGATGCAAATGCTTTGCATTTGCATCTACATTGTACTTACGCCCGGTATGTACGTCAAGGCCCCGGCCGTTCGGCGTTATCTTCCATTTCCCTCAGGCGATGCCGCAGGCCCCGGCAGATCCACCCTTTCCGCGCCCGTAGGTCCCAGACGATAGGCCCCGGCACAGGCCAAGCCGGCCTCGGCCACTACCTGAGCGGCCGCCATCAGATATTCCTCCTTCAGCTTCACCGCCAGACCGCAGTCCGAGGTAATCTGCCGCGGGATGGGCACCAAGGTTAGGGGAACGCGGCGCTCCCGCAGAAGCCTTTCGGCCCGCAACACGTGGTGAACGGAGTAGAATACGAGGTAGTATTCGCTCAAGGCCCGCTCTCCCTTTCGGTTCCGACCGCCAACTTTTCCGGTTACCCTCGAGTGGCGCTTTTGGCCTCAAATCGGCCATTTTTCGGCATCTAGCGCCGCCTCGTCCGTTCTCGCTGGCGAAAGCTCCGTTTGCTATTACCGAGGTCCGGCAACCACCGCGAATGCTTGCCGACGCGGCCGCTAGCATTTTTTAACACCGCCGGGTGGTTATGCTATAATCGGACCTCGGGAGGTGTTAGGCGTGGATATTATGGCTGGTCAGGTCTTGCTCGCTCTATACTTCGTCTTCCTGGCTCTTTTCTTGCGCTTTTTTTGGTGGAAACGCTTTGCCGATCGTCGCTACTGGCGGCAACGGCCCGAGTTAAGCATTGCCCGGGTGCAAGAACTGGCCGCCCGCCGAGGACGCGAGCTTCCCTTTATCTCCCTCCTGGTTCCCGCCCGCAACGAGGCCGACGTTATTGCCAACACCGTGGAGCATTTGGCCCATCTCGAGTATCCTCGGGATCGCTACGAAATCGTAGTGATAACCGATGAAAAAGAGTTGCGCGCCTACCGCCGCGGAGAGCATCCCGGCCCCACTACCCAGCAGGTGGTGGAGGCCAAGCAGCAGGAGTGGCAACGCCTGGGGGACAAACCCCAACTAAAGCACGTGATCGTACCTTGCGATTTCAGCGGCCGCTTCCGGGGAGGCTGTACCGGTTATGACGTGCCCTCCACCAAGGCCCGGGCGCTGAACTACGGTCTGGAATTCGTGGATCCCAGGACGGAAATCTGCGGCTTCTACGACGCCGAAAGCCACCCGGAACCACAGGCCCCGCTCTACATAGCCTACCGCTGGCTGATCACCGGCGGCCGGGTGCGGGTGTGGCAGGGCCCGGTTTTCCAGGTGCGCAACTTCTTCGCCCTGGGTCCCGTTACTAAGGTGGCCGCCCTGTACCAGGCTCTGGCCCACGAATGGTACTATCCGGTCCTCATGCAGCGGCTGCCTTTCATCGGCGGAACCAACTTCTACGCCTCGCGCCATCTGCTGGAGGAACTGGGCGGATTCGACGCCCAGGCCCTGACCGAAGATCTGGATTTCGGCGTGCGGGCCTACCTGAAGGGTAACGCCTGGCCGGAATACGCCCCCTTTTACAGTACCGAACAGACCCCGGCCACGCTGCGGGCCTTCTTGCGCCAGCGCCTGCGCTGGGCCAGCGGGCACCTGCAGGTGGTAGACAAGCTGCGGCGCAACCGCGAGTACCCGGAGAGGAAGCGGCGTCAGGTACTCTGCCGACTGTACCTGAAGGGCCAGGTAGAGTGGACGTTATACCAACTGGCCTGTCTATTGCCGGTAATACTGTGCCCTATAGCTTTGGTCGGGTGGGTGGACCTCAGCTCGGGCGTGCCCACTTGGATCAATCCCTGGCTACGCCTTAACCTGGTGGCGTACTACGGCTTCACCTTCTATCTCTGGTACCGCTACCGGCGCCTCATCGACGCCCGCTTGGCTCCGGCAGGGCGGCTATCGCGCTGGCTGGCCCCCCTGGAACTGCTGGTTCTACCCGTGGCCGGGTTTTTCTTTCCCCTTCCCTACTCCTCGGCCATGGTGCTAAAAGTCCTGGGCCGCGCTCCCCAAACCTGGGTCAAGACCCCCCGCACCCGGGAAACCGCCCCGACACCGGCTCCTGCCGTACGTTCCCCCGGCCAGCTGGCCATGAGAACCCGGGAGGCGGCGCACCGACCTTAATGCCCGGAACACGCGACGGCGGCTTCCGACCCCTTACGCTTCCGGAAACCGCCGTCGCCCGCCAATCTTACAGTCCCAGTTGGTCGGCAATCTCCTGCATGGCCTCCAGGCTTAGGCCTATAAATTCATCCAGCTCCAGACCCAGGTTCTCGCACAGCAAGATGTTCTCCCGTCGCACGTTGCGGGCAAAAGCCGTTTCCTTCATGCGCTTGCGCACCGACTTGGGCTTTACATTGGCCAGCTTTTTGTCCGGCTGTACCAGCGCGGTAGCCACGATCAGGCCGGTAATGGTTTCGGCGCAGGTCACCCCGTAGTCCAAGGCGGTTTGGCGCGTCAGCCCCAGGGCTTCGGCGTTGTGCGCCTTTATCGCCCGCACCATCTCCTCGGCCGCGCCCAACGCGGAAAGCCAGGCCGCGGTCTCCAAGCCGTGCCGCTCGGGTTCTTCCTTGGTTTCTTCGTAATCCAGATCGTGCAAGAGCCCGGTCCAGGCCCAAAGTTCCTCGTCCTCGCCCAACCGCCGGGCGAGCCGCCGCATAATGGCCTCGGTGGCCAGGCAGTGCTTCTTCAGGTTCTCCTGGGTGACCTTTTCCTCGAATAACTTCCGCAACGCTTCCGGAGCTGCCCCTAAGGCCAAGAAACCGTCCTCCTTTCAACACCCGCTTAAGACCGGGCATTTCCGCGCCGCTTCTCCACCCGGATCTGGCCCGGAGGAGCGGCCACCACTTCCCCCACGCTGCGGGCGCTAACCCCTCGGCGCGCTAAAGCCTCCAACAGCCGCTCTTCCAGGTGCGGCGGTACCGCCAGCAGGAGCCCGCCGGAGGTCTGGGGATCGAAAAGCAAGTCCGCCTCGGCCTCGTCCACCCCGGCCTCGAAGCTTACCCGGCCTTCCAGGTGCCGCCGGTTGGCATAGGCCCCGGCCGGGATTAAGCCCATAGCCGCCAACTCCCGGGCCTGCGGGTAAAAGGGGATTTCCTCCGCCCAGAATCGCATTCCCACCCCGCTGGCCAGGGCCATCTCCGCCGCATGGCCCAGAAGCCCGAAGCCGGTTATGTCGGTGCAACCCCTTAACCCCAGCTCCACGGCCGCCTCGGCGGCCTGGCGGTTAAGCCCGGCCATCCCCGCCGTAGCCGCGGCCACCGCCTCGGCAGAAGCCAGGCCGGCCTTGAGGGCCGTGCTTATTATTCCGGTGCCCAAGGGTTTGGTCAAAACCAGCCGGTCTCCCGGCCGCGCCCCGGCATTGGTCATCATCCGCTCGGGGTGCACGATTCCGGTCACCGCCAGCCCGAACTTGGGCTCCTCGTCTTCCACGGTGTGGCCTCCTACCACCACCGCCCCCGCCTCCAAGACCTTCTCCGCACCGCCGCGTAGGATCTCACCCAAAATGGCCACGTCCAGCTTCTTGGAAGGGAAGCAAACGATGTTCAGAGCGGTCAGGGGCGTGCCTCCCATGGCGTAAACGTCGCTTAGGGCGTTGGCCGCGGCAATTTGGCCGAAGAGGTAGGGGTCATCGACGATAGGGGTAAAAAAGTCCACCGTCTGCACCAGGGCCCGCTCTTCGTCCAGCCGGTACACCCCGGCGTCGTCGTAGGTGCCTACCCCCACCAGTAGCCGGTCCGAGGGCATGGCCGGCAACTTATCCAGGATTTTCTCTAGGGTCCCCGGACCCACCTTGGCCGCTCAGCCGGCGCTGCAGGTGAGCTGCGTCAGCCGCACCTCCGCCACGCCGCCCCCCTCCCTTCCCGAACGTTCCGCTAAGGTTAGTTCGGCGGCCGGGCGGGCGGTTCCTCCCCGACCCGACCGATAAGTCCTCCTATATCGGGCCTGCCGGCAGACGCGACGGGCTACCTAGCTATCAGCCCGGGGTTTCGCCAGGGAAAGCCACTGCTGCACCAGTTCCAGGGGGAAGGGGAACACCACTACCGTGGCCTTGTCGCTGGCAATCTCCGTAAGGGTTTGCAGGTAACGAAGCTGTAGGGAGGCCGGCTGGGAGGAGATAATACGCGCCGCCTCGGTAAGTTTCTCTGCCGCCTGGTACTCGCCCTCGGCGTGGATGACCTTGGCCCGCCGTTCCCTCTCCGCCTCTGCCTGGGCGGCCATGGCCCGCTGCATGGCCTGGGGCAACTCCACGTCCCGGATCTCTACCAGGCTGACCTTTACTCCCCAGGGCTCGGTACCTTCGTCGATAATCTGCTGCAGGCGCTGGTTGATGTGTTCCCGCCGGGCCAAGAGCTCATCCAGGTCCGACTGGCCCAATACGCTGCGCAGCGTGGTCTGAGCAAGCTGGGAGGTAGCGTAAATGTGATCCATGACCTTGAGCACCGCGTTGGCGGGATCGATTACCCGAAAGTATACCACGGCGTTTACCTTTACGGTCACGTTATCCCGGGTTATGGCTTCCTGGGTGGGAACGTCCATGGTTATGGTGCGCAAGTCTACCTTCTGCATCCGCTCGATTATGGGAATCAAGATGAATAGGCCCGGGCCCCGTACCCCCACGAAGCGCCCCAGGCGAAAAATCACTCCTCTTTCGTACTCCTGCACCACTCGGATACTGCTGGATAGCAATATTAGCACGATAACCACTACACCAACTATGGTAGCTATGCTCATTCTACACCGGCCTCCTTCCGAATTCTGATCTGACCCGGCCCTTGGGGCCTTGAGGCCGCACCCCGTACCCCTTGCACCCTACCCACTATTCTTCCTCCGCACCTTTAGCTTTAAGCCCTCAACCGCCGTAACCACCACCTCCGTCCCGGCTTCCACCGAACCGTCCTCGGCGGTAGCGTGCCACCGTTCACCTTCTACCAGCACCGTGCCTTTGGGCGCAAGATCCGTGATAACCCGGCCTACCGCCCCCACCAAAGCCTCCTTACCGGTTACCACCTGCCGCTTTTGCCCCCGCACCACCGCCCCTACTACCAATACAAAGAACGCGGTAACGGCCCCGGCCATGCCAAATATGAGACCCAGGCTGATCTGGGGGAAGGACCCGCCCCGGCTGAAGAGCAGAAACGACCCCAATACCAACGCGGCCAACCCGCCCGCCGTTAGCAGGCCGAAAGTAGGGGTAAAGGCCTCGGCGGCGAACAGGATGAAGGCCAGCACCATAAGCAGAATGCCTCCCCAGTAGGCGTTCAGGGTGCCCAGGCTGTAAAGGGCCAGCAGCAGGCTGATACCCCCGATTACCCCCGGGAAGGTGGCGCCGGGGTGGTACAACTCCATCACCAGGCCCAACATTCCCACGGTCATGAGCACGTAGGCCAGAGAAGGGTTGGTAATGGTAAACAAAAACTGCTCCACCCAGGTCATTGGGGTGCGCGCCAGGGCCGCGGGCACGGTATCCAGTTCTACCTCTCGGCCGCCCTCGAGCTTCACCCGCCGGCCGTGCAACTGGGACAAGAGATCGGCCAGATCCTTGGCCCGAAGATCGATCAGGTTGCCTTCCAGGGCCTCCCGGTCGGTAAAGGAACGACTTTCCCGCACCGCCGCCTCGGCCTTAACCGGATCGCGACCCCGGGCCTGGGCGATGCTCCGCACCCAGGCGGCGGCATCCTCGGTAATCTTCTGCATTTCGGGGGCGGAAGCCTGGGTGTCCGAACCGCCCAGCCCTACCGGGTGCGCGGCCCCGATGCGGCTGCCGGGGGCCATGGCCGCTACGTGGGCGGCCATAGTAATAAAGGTGCCGGCTGAGGCCGCCCAGCCTCCGGCCGGCGAAACGTAAACCACTACCGGCACCTTGGCGTTTAGAATGCGGGTAACGATCTTCTGAGTAGTTTCGTAAAGCCCGCCCGGGGTATTTAGCTCGATGACGCACACCGCTTCCCGGGCTTCCGCCTGGGCCAGACCCCGGTCCAGATACTCCGCCACTACCGGGACGATAGGGCCGTCTACCGTGAGCACCTGCACCTCCCCCGCCCACGCCGGCCGAACCCCCAAAAGGATAAGGGCCACCCACCCCAGGAGAACCCACCCCGCCACCCCACGCAGCACCGAGTTGCCCCCGCTCCTCGGTAGACGGGTGCCACCGCATGCTCTCCTGAGCATGTTGGCCCCTTGCTGGAGGCCGAGCTTGGCCAGGGTACTAACCAAGTTGGCCGGGGATACGCCAGGGTGTAACACCCGCATCCCTCTCCTTCTTTCCGGGAATTTAGTTCATTATATCATAAACCGACCGGCCCCCGGCGAAGTCCTGAAAGCTGCGGCTAAAGAGCTTTTTCTCTTGGCATTCGACGCTCGGGCTACATATGCTAGAAGCGGTGACACCCTTATAAACAAGGAGGGGAAAGCCTTGAACGGGGGAACAAGCAGAAGGTTCTTTCCCGGAGGCAACACCGCCTACGGCTTCTACTCCTTTTTCGCGCACCTAGCCGGGCAGGGGGTGGATTACCGTTTCATACTGAAGGGCGGTCCAGGAGTGGGCAAGTCCACCTTCATGCGCCGGGTGGCCGAAACCGTACTGGAGAAGGGCTACGCGGTGGAATTCTTTCACTGCTCCTCCGATCCGGAATCGCTGGACGGGGTGAGCATACCCGGCCTGGGCGTGGCGCTGTTGGACGGAACCGCACCGCACGTGGTGGATCCGGCAGTACCGGGGGCGGGGGACGAAATAGTAAATCTGGGCGAGTATTGGGACCGAAACCGGCTGCGGGAGAGAAGGCAGGCCATAGAGGAGACCAACCGGAAAATCAAGCGATGGTTCGACCTCGCCTACGGGTATCTGGCCCACGCCGGGCTATACGTGCAGGAAATAGACGGTTACTACGAGGTTGCTTCGGAGCTCCCCGCCTTCAGGCGCCTAAGGCGGGAGCTGGCGGCCGAGATCTTGGGCTCAGGGTTCGGCTGCGGTCCGGATGGTGCCCGCCACCTCTTTGCCTCCGCCGTCACCCCGCAGGGAGTAGTGAGCCACCTCCCGGAAGCTTTGGCCGAAGCCAAACAGGTGGTGGTGATCCAGGGCGGAAGCAAAGGTCTGCAAAACTCCCTGGTAGAGAAGGTCTACGTCGAGGCGCTGGAGCGCGGTTATTACGTCGAGGCTTTCCATTGCGGCCTGGTGCCCGACTACCTGGAGCACCTCTTCCTACCGGAGCTGGGGGTGGCGCTGGTGACTTCGAACGCCTACCACTCGTTTCCCGCCCGGGCGCCAGACCGGGTGCTGCAACTGGAGGAATACCTACCGAAAGACGGGTTGGAACTATATCGCCGGGACCTACTATCGGCCCAGGAGGGCCTTTTGGCGGCAATCGAGCGGGCGGTAGAATTCATCGCCCGCGCCAAGGCCGCCCACGACGCTTTGGAGGAGCATTACGTGCCGGGTATGGACTGGGCCGGAATCGATACCTTGCAGGAGAAGATCACGGAGCAAATTCTCTCCCGGGCGGGAGTAAAGCCCGATTAGGGGGTAGGCGCTTCAAGGAGGCGGGCACCGGCAGAGGGTTGGCCCGTACCGTGAAACTGGGGGGCACCGGAGGCGGTGAGGCTCCGGTGCCCCCCAGGCTTCCTACTGGCGACCGCCTTAGCTGCGCTCCCGGGGCCCCAAAAGGGCTTTCCCAATTACCCGCTTCGGGTCGGCGAGCAACAGCGCCCCTAGCCACACCACTAGAGCCAGCAACACCACGCTTATCCCCAGAAGGGCCGCGTCAAGGCTTACTTCGAGAAACTCCCCTCCCTCCAGGAGGTAGGCCATTACGTGATCCACCAACCACATGAGCGTGGCTCCCCAGAAAATTAGGCTCAACAGACCGAGCCTATAGGTATCTTTCGGGGCGTTTGCGTACCAAATAATGGTGGCAATTACCGCGGCCGAAGCCGTAATTATAAAGTACATGGCCGGCCACCTCTTAAGCCTCTGATCCCAGCCTGAGAGCGGTAGCCACCTTACGCTCCGCCACCAGCACCATCACCGCCCACACTACGGTCACCGTCACCGCCATCCCCGTGCCGATCGTAGCCATTTCGTGCAGCATCGGCCCTATGTCGGCCGGGTTACTCATGGCCGTCAAGAAAGGCGGCCAGGGCACGACTTCACCGTGCCACCAGTGCTCCAGGGCCAAGAGCATTACCCCGCCCCATAAGAGCCGATTCAGCCAGCTTAGCTTGCGGCTCCAGGTAAGGCCCTCAGGTTTGCTGGCCCCAACCTCCCTCTCCTTCTTCTCCACCACCTTCTGCACCACGGTGGTTACGATGGCCTCACCCAACGGCACTACAAAGCAGGCCATGTTTCTCCCTCCCGATCAGTAGTGATTCCGGCGAATACCCGAACCAAGCGCCGCCCCGTCGCTCCGTCTGCTTCCCACCCCCTCCGGCTACTAATCGCAATAGGTGCCGTCTACCTACCGAGGGTGACGCTCCTTCCCGCCACCCACCCCCTCCTCCGCTTCTCGGCTGCGGCCCCGTCTTACTCCGCCGGTGTGGGTCGGCCGCTGACACAAAAGAGCCACGTAGCCTGCCCGGCTCCAGCCGGGGCTATGGCCTCCGTGGCCCATTTGGTAGTGGCTGAGGTTTACGAGTTAGGGCTTCCCTGCTCCGGCAGGGAAAACCGCTCCTTCGGCCTTGCCGACCGCAATTCCCCTATCCTTGGCTCCTGACCCAAGGTTCCTATTTATGATTATATTCTTCCCCGCCCTCCCGCACTCCTGCCGGAAGCCCTGGTTGCGCTCTAAGGCGCACTAAAAAAGGGCCGACCCTTAACTGCCGGCCCCACCAAGAAGAGAGGAGAACCCTAGGGCAGCGGGCTGGCCACCCCACTCAGGAGTGGCAACGCGTCCCGAGGCACGAAAATCTCTCGGCCGTTATAGACCGTCACGCCCTCTAGGCGCACCGGGCGGCCGTTTACCTCCGCCACGCTCTTGTTGACCGGCAACCTCAGCACCGTATCCCCCTTGACCACCTCTACCACCGGGTTAAAGGCCGCGCGGCCGCCGACGGCCCGGAAGGTTTACCCTATTTCCAAAGGACCACCGACGGCTTCTTTCTCGACCGGCCTCAGTCTTCCAAATCCCTTCCCGAGGCTAGCGTGCAGGCCCCCATCACCTCCCCGTCCGCCGCCCCAATCCTGGGCGCAAAGATCGCCCGCGGCCACCTTTGCTTGCCGAGGCAGGAGCCCCGGCCGGGAATACCGAATTCTGTTTCCGGCTCCGAGAGTGAACCCCAGAGACCCGGCGCGGCCCGCAACTGAAGGCGCCGGACCTGAGACACTGATCAGGCTGGATGGTTAGAACAAAGCAAAGGGGTGACCAGGGTGCGAATCCTTGCGATCAACGGTAGCCCCCGGGGACGAAAAAGCAACACCGAGCGCATTCTCCAGGCCTTCCTGGCCGGAGCCGAGGAGGCCGGAGCCCGCGCCGAAACCCTATACTTGAGCGAAATGGAGATCCGGCCCTGCCGGGGCTGCTTCACCTGCTGGACCAAGACGCCGGGGGTATGCGTCCACCGGGACGACATGGCGGCGATCCTGCCCCGCTTACACGAGGCGGACGCGCTGGTGTACGCCACTCCCCTGTACGTCTTCACGGTCAGCGGCCTGATGAAACACTTCCTGGATCGGCACCTGCCCCTGGTAGATCCTCACCTGGCTTGGCGAGAGGGTCACCTCACCCACCCGCCCCGCTACCCGAGACCGGAGGGCAGCAGGCAAAAGGTGGTTCTAATCTCCAACTCGGGCTTTCCCGAGCGGCACCATTTCTCCGCCCTGCTGGAGACGTTTCGCCGCTTCACCGATAACCCGTACCAGGAACTGGCCGCCGTCATTTTGTGCGCCGGCGGGGAACTGTTGCGGCAGCCCGCTCTGGCGGACACCTTGCGCTGGTACCCGGACGCCGCCCGCGAGGCGGGAAGGCAATTCGTCCTCTACGGCCGCATACGGGAAGAGACCCAGCAGTTCCTGGACACCCCCCTGGCGGAAGCGGAAGTGTACGCCCGCATGGCCAACCTGTACTGGGATAGCCACCCGGCCGGCGCCGAAACCCAGGAGCAGCCCCAATCCCCCGCTCCCGACCGGGAGGAACTCTCCCCGCCCCTTCCCCTGCCTTCGACCCCGCCCGGAGAGGCCCCCACCACCGTTTACGAAGCCATAGCCGGCATGGCCCTGGCTTTCGACCCGGCCGCCGCCGGCAACCTCCAGGCCGACGTCCA
The DNA here is from genome assembly GCA_049719955.1 of Neomoorellales bacterium. Taxonomy (GTDB): domain Bacteria; phylum Bacillota; class DSM-521; order Neomoorellales; family SLTJ01; genus JANLFO01. The sequence continues at coordinate 13,796 of JBNARC010000028.1, forward strand.
ATTCCTGGTGAGCGGAGCCGAACCGGGCACCTACGTCCTGCGCTTGCGATCCGGCCGCTGCACCGTTCACCGGGGAACCGTGACCCGTCCCCACCTCACCATCCGCACCCCTTCGGAGGTATGGGTCAAGATCGCCCGCGGTGAGCTGTCCGGTCAGACCGCCTACGTGAAGGGTATGTATCAGGTAGAAGGCGATTTCGGCCTCCTGCTGCGCCTGGCCGACCTTTTCCCCGGCCCCCAAGGCCGGTCCCGGCCGACGGAGCCCGCGGCCGCCTCCGCGCCTGAGCCCGCTCCCCAACCGGCTACCCCCGAACCTACTCCCGCCGGACCGATCCGCCTTCCGGGCATGGCTTGGCTTACCCTGGCCTTCCTGCCCTGGATCGCCTTTTGGGCCACGGAAGATCTGCCGATTCTGGGGGAGGGGGTAAGACTGGGCCTGCCTTTGGCCCTGGCCGCTACGCTGTGGTTCTACCGCCGCCGTTACCGCCAGGCCACCTGGATGGAAACCGGCTCCGCCCTTTACTTCTTTCTCCTCGCCGCCGCCACCCTGGCGGGCAGCGATTTCTTCCGCCACTACCGCGAGGTGCTGGGCTACCTGGCCCTGGCCGGCCTCTGGTTCGGCACCTTAGCTACCGAGGTTCCCCTCACGGCCGAGTACTCCAAGTGGAGCTACCCGCCGGCCCTGTGGAGGCAACCGGTTTTCCTGCGCACCAACGCGGTGATCACCGCCGTGTGGGGCGGAATTTACCTGGTACAGGCCGCACTCGCCCTGGCCGAAAACGCCGCCGGTCCGGCCTGGGGCTGGATTCTGGCCCGCAATCTCCTACTGGTCCCGGGCCTGGCGTTCACCGCCTGGTTCAAGGACTGGTATCCGGCCTACGGCTCCCTGCGCCCACCCGGCCCACCCCACGGAAACGGGTAGTCGGGCCTTCTACCGCGCCACTTCTTCCGGGCTCACCACGGCTACCGCGCCAAAATCCTTTACGTTCCCCGTGACCACCACCAGCCCGTAAACTAAGGCGGTGGCGGCAATCAGACTGTCAGCCATTCCCACCGTGATACCCCGGTTTGCTTCCTGGCGGCGCAGTTCCGCCGCCAATTCCGCCGTCCGTCGGTCTACGGGAAGCACCTCCCAGGCCGAAAGCAAGGCGGTCACCACCCCCTGCGCCTTGGGGGTACGGGCTCCGAAGAGAAGTTCGTGTAGTACCACCACGCTGGTTAGCGCTTCCCCGGAGGCCGCCACCCGCTCTAACCAGGCCGAGGTACTAGAAGTAAGCCTGCCCCTGAGGTGGTCGATGAACACGCAGGTGTCAATCAGGTAGGCCAAACTAAGTTCTCCCTCTCGTGTAACCTTGTCCGGCGCACCCAATCGGTGGCCGGCGCTTCCGCCCAGTCGCCATCCTCCGGGCCGAGAGCACCCCGGGTTTCCCGCAGGCCCAAAAGGCGCTGTTCCCGAGCCAATTTCTCCAGTACCGCCTCGGCAATGAAGCGGCTCCGGCTCTGGTTACGCGCTCGCGCCGTCCGGTCCAGGGCGGCGACCACCTCGGCCGCCAGCCGCACGTGAACCATGCGTTCCTTATTTTCCAAGACCGATATCACCTCCTGTTCACACCATATGATACCATATACCAATACCGAACGCGATTCACATTGGGGCAAACACGCCTAGATCCTGCCGGATCAGTTGCCGGCGGCATACCGTACCCGGCCCCCTTTGGCCCACCCGATTCTTAACCCCCGCTTAACCCAGCTCTCCAGCCTTCTTAACCGCTTCCTGCTAACCTACCCCTTGAAGTATGAGTGCGGCCCTAGAAGAACGAGCCGAGGGGCCCCGTGCGGGGCGCTACGCTCCGTGGCGCTGCCGACGGACTGTGCCGGCGCCGCGCGGCACCGGCCTTTGCCGGCCCGGCCGGAACTGGCGCCAAGCCCGGTGGCCCTGGCAGGGAGGTGAGGTTTCCGAGGAGCAGGGGTGAGCCACCCAAGCGGCCCGAGGAACAGCTTTAGAAGAGATGGTCAGAAGGTGTTTCCGATGTTCAAACCGCGGGAGATCTGACCCTACACCCAAGAAAGGAGGATCGGACGAATGAGAAAGGGCCTAGTGTTGGTTACTCTGGTAGCCTTACTGGTCGGCCTCCTGGGTTACCGGACCGGCGGTCAGGAAGCCGGCGCTCCCGGTGCGGCAGAAGCGCCGCTGGCGGGCGAGCTTAAGCTTAGCGGCTCCACCTCGGTGCAGCCCTTGGCCGAGGAGCTAGCCCAAGCTTTCATGGCCAAGCATCCCCAGGTGAGA
>JBNARC010000028.1:16182-24096 GCA_049719955.1 Neomoorellales bacterium
TGGATAATGCCCGCAGCGGCAAGTACAAGTACGTGCGGCCGTTCAACATGGTTACCAAAGGCGGCTAACCCCAGGCGGCAGCGTTACTGGCGAGAGCACCTGGTGCAAAAGTCGCTGCTGGCGGTCACCGCCGCCAGCGCCGGAGTCATCCTGCTGATCCTGTTCTTTCTGTTCCTGAAAGCCTGGCCCGTCTGGCAAATCAACGGCCTGAGGTTCCTAACCGGTACCGATTGGGACCAGCAGTTCGCCCGGGCCTGGTCGGCGCCGGCGGAAAGCCCGGTGTGGGCTTCGGCGCCTTACCCCTAATAGCCGGCACTTTCTACACCACCGCCGGGGCGCTAGCCTTATGCCTTCCCTTTGGCCTGGGGTGCGCGGTGTTCCTGGCGGAACTGTGCCCTCCTCGCCTCAGAGGGAGCCTGGAGTCGGTGGTACGGCTCCTGGCCGCGGCGCCCTCGGTCATTTACGGCCTGGTCGGCCTGATCCTAGTGGTTCCCCTCATCCGTCAGGCCTTCATAACCGACGAGCTGGCCCTGAGCATGATCCAAATCTGTGCCCTTGATGGCACGGGACTTCTTCCCGGGATAATGGTTCTGGCCATGATGATCGGCCCTATCTTCATTGCCTTGGCCACCGACGCGTTGCGCGCCGTTCCCTACCGCTATCGACCTAATGGGAACCGCCTTCGCCTGGGGCTCAGGCCTTGCGGGCCTCCTGGCCCAGGCCCGGCGCATCTCGGACTACCTGGGGTTCTTCCTGGAGGGCAGGCTGGTAGAGTTCGGCGAGGCGGGGGAGATGCTGGCCAACCCCCGCCAAAAGGCCACCGAAGACTACCTCACCGGACGGTTTGGATAGAGGCAGGACAATCCCGGGCGAAAGGAGAATCAAGATAGGGGACCGGGCAAGGGGGGTTCACGGTGGCCGGTGGCCTTAAGCGGGTAATGGTGGTGGAAGACACGGCCCTAACCCGTTTCTCGGTGCGACACAGCCTGGAGGAGCACGGCTACGAGGTGGAGGAGGCGGCCAGCGGCGAAGAGGCCCTGGCTAGGGTGGCGGCCTCTCCGGAGCCGTTCGACCTGATAGTACTGGACATTGTGCTGCCCGGGATGGACGGCCTGGCGGTGCTGCGAGAGCTAAAAGACCGGCCCAAGTCCAGGCTCACTCCGGTCATGCTGTTGACCGCCAGTTCCTCGGCACAAGTGGTTACGCAGGCCTTGAAGCTGGGGGCGGTGGAGTACCTGGTTAAGCCCTTCACCCCCCAGGAGTTGATCCGACGGGTAGAGAAGCTGATCGGACCGGGTTGCACCAGTCCTTACGGCTCCCAGGGGAGTCTGCTGGGGATCCTGCGTCTGGAGATCAACCGCGCCTCCCGGTCCAAAGGAGTGTTCTCGCTTCTGCTGGCGCAGCGGCGGGAAGGAGGCAGCCGCCCCACCTCGGAACTGGAAGCCTACCTGCGGCGACGCCTGCGCGATATCGATAGCGTGGTGGCCCTGGACGCCGGCCAACTGGGCCTAGTTCTGCCGCTGACCCCGCTGTCGGGAGCGGAAGTGGTCCGAAACAAGGTGGAGCAGTGGCTGGCCGGCTTGGAACCGGAAGCGAAATGGCGTTTCGGCCTCGCGGCCTACCCCGATCACGGTTCTGACCCGACCGCCCTCCTGGCGCACGCCCGGGCTAACCTGGGCGGGCAGGATGGAGCGCCGGAAAGTGCTCCTTCCACCGAGGCCGTTCCTAATCCATTCAACGCCCTCCCGGAGGCTCAGGAAGAAACCAAGTTGTCCGGACACGGCCCAACCGGCTCCGAGGGCATTTCAGAAGGATAGGCGGTAGCGTAGGCAATAATAAAGAGGCCGGTGTAGCCGGCCCCCATCTTTCCGTGTTTCTTCCAGATCTAGACAAGATCTAGTAGTTCTCCGCCTTCAGCTCAAAGTAGGCCTGCGGATGGGCACAGGCGGGGCAAACCTCGGGCGCCGAGGGCCCCTCGTGCAGGTACCCGCAGTTACGGCAGCGCCACACCACCTTGGCCTCGCGGGCAAACACTCTTTTCCCCTCCAGGTTGGCCAGCAAAGCCCGGAAGCGTTCTTCGTGCCCCCGCTCGGAAACCGAAACCGCCCGAAAGACGGCTGCCACCTCCGGGAAGCCTTCCGCCTCCGCCACCCGGGCGAACTCCGGGTACAGCTCGGCGTGCTCGTGCCGTTCTCCGTCGGCACTGGCGGCCAAGTTCTGGGCGGTGGTGCCGATTATCCCCGCGGGGAAGGAGCCGGCGATCTCCACTTCGCCCCCTTCCAGGAAGCGGAAGAAGCGCTTGGCATGTTCCTTCTCGTTGTCGGCGGTATCCAAAAACACCGCCGCGATCTGCTCGTAGCCTTCCTGTTTGGCTTGGCTGGCGAAAAAGGTGTAACGGTTGCGGGCCTGCGATTCCCCGGCAAAGGCCAATAGCAGATTCCTCTCGGTCTGCGTTCCCTTAAGACTGGGCATGACGGTCCCTCCCTCCTAATTACCGGATTACCGACCAGATACGCCAGAAGCCCATAAACCGTGGAGGTTACAGTAGGCGCGCGCCTGGGCGTCGGGGGCCTCAAACGGGAATTCCGCCTCCGGCGCGCCGCCCGGCCGCAGATATGCCCGGTACACCCTGTCCTCCACCACTAGCTCCACCCATTCGATCCAGTGGGTCTCCTCCATAGGGTGCGCGGTCCGTCCCACGCTTACCCGGGTTCGGCCGCCTCCCACCTCTATAACGGGTATATGCTTGTCCTGGCTGGCATTCGTAGCATTCTCGTTCTGCAATTCCATGGGCTTGCCGCAGCAGACCAAACTTCCTTTACCCTCGTGCACCACCTCCACCATGTTGCCGCACACTTGGCACTTGTAGACCTGGCGAATGGACGTCACTCCGGTTCCTCCCCACTATTCAAGTACTACTAACATTACCCATTCTAACCGTTTCTTACCCCCGTGTCCATAGACACAACTCGCGAGCCGGATACATCGTAACCGCGCGGCCGACCGCGGACCCGAGGGGAGTTCTAAATCGAGACTTCCGTTGCCCCCTGCTCCCGCCCGTGGTAGGATATTCTCGGGAGGGAAACCGGATGGTCGTACCGGAAGAGGAACTAAAAAAACAGGTTGCTGCCGCCGAAGAAACGGGAACGCAGGGGCGTCCTTTCTTTGACCCGTTCAATATGCTCGTCCAGCAGCTTAACCGATTAGACACCCGCATGGACCGACTGGAAAATAAATTAGACGGGCTGCACCAGGAAATCGATACCCGCCTCAATGAACTGCGCCGGGAAGTGAAACAGGATAACCACACCTTGCACCAGGAGCTCCACTCCACCACCCGGTGGATCGTGGGTACCATCATCGCCGCGGCCGGGCTGGCTCTTGCCCTGGCCCAGGTCCTCGAGTAGTATAGGGCCTGAAATCCAGGAAACAATCGAAGACCTGCGCGCTATCCGGCGCGGGCCGGAACAGTTCGACGGGGGCGAAACCCTACCCGGCGAACTGGTCAGGGATGTTCTACTCTAACCAGGGGGAGGGGGAGGTCGACTGAGGGTGAAACCCGGGCACGACGAAGCTGGCCGCCGGCGACGCGCCTGGCAGTTCATAGTACTCATGGGTCTGGTGAGCCTCCTGGCCGACATGACCTACGAGGGCGGCCGCAGCCTCACCGGGCCTTTTTTGGCGTTTCTGGGCGCCGGTCCGGCGGTGGTGGGCCTGGTAAGCGGCCTGGGGGAATTGCTGGGTTACGGCCTGCGCCTGGGCTCCGGGTACCTGGCCGACCGCACCCGGCGTTATTGGCTGCTTACCATTCTGGGTTACGGCACCAACCTCTTTGCCCTTCCCCTGCTGGCGCTGGTGGGGCGCTGGGAGGCGGCCGCCGCGCTCATAGTGCTGGAACGGGTGGGAAAGGCGTTGCGAACCCCTTCCCGCGACGCCATGCTCTCCCACGCCACCCGCCGGGTGGGCACGGGCCTGGGCTTCGGCCTGCACGAACTGCTGGACCAGATAGGCGCCCTGGCCGGCCCCCTGCTGGTGGCCGGCGTGCTCTACGCCCGGGCGGCGGACTACCGGCCGGCCTTCCTGGCGCTGTTGCTCCCGGCCGGCCTGGCCCTGGCTTCCCTGCTGATCTCCCGAGCGCTCTTTCCGGACCCGGAGGAACTGGAGGCCGGCGAAGGCCAGGAATCCCCGCCGGTCGCGACCGCGCCCCTGCCGCCCCTCCTGCGCACTTACCTGCTATTCACGGTTTTCGCTGTCGCCGGCTACGCCCACTTCCAGCTCATCTCCTATCACCTTAAGGTGCAGGGTCTGGTCCCCGATCCTCAGATACCGCTGCTGTTCGCCCTGGCCATGGGGGTGGACGCGTTGCTCGCTCTACCGGTGGGTCGGCTGTTCGACCGCAAGGGGCTCGGCACCCTGGTACTCCTGCCCGTTCTGGCTCTTCCCGTGCCCTTCCTGGCGTTCTCTTCCCGCTACGCCTTCATCCTCGCCGGCATGGTTTTCTGGGGAGCGGCCATGGCGGTGCAGGAAACCATAATGCGCGCCGCCCTGGCGCACATGACCCCGGCCACCCGCCGGGGCCTGGCCTACGGACTGTTTAACGCCGCCTACGGCCTGGCCTGGTTTGCGGGCAGCGCCCTATTGGGACTGTTATACGGGCTGGGCCTCCCCTACCTGATCATGGCGGCTACGGGGCTAGAGCTACTGTCCCTGATCTGGCTCGCGCGCCTGACAAAGGCAGGCCAATCGGCCGGTTCGGACGCTTAGTTGGGAACCTGGTCTTGACAAGGTCGGGAAGATGGGGCATGATCTAATCAGTACTGATAGATGAACCGTCTATACCTGCCGGGGAGGGAGACACCTGCCCGGCCGGGAGGTAAAAGAGACTGCGGCTAGGGGCATAGGCTGGGTAAAGCCCGTAGCCGGAGGAGGTAATAAGGCAAGAAAAGGCCACTCGTTCGAAAGCCATACCTACTTCCGACGGGTGGCCAATTTGTTTTTGGGGGTGGGGACATGACCGCCTACCGCGCCGACTTTATCAACGAAGCGGAGATCGAGGGGTTGCTGGCCGAAGCAGCGGAGGCCAAACCGGACGAGGCCGCGAGGATAGTAGATAAAGCCCGCCAGGCCCGGGGCCTGGAGCCCTACGAGGTGGCGGTGCTGCTGCAGACCGAGGACCCGGCGGTTTGGCAACAGGCCTTTGCCGCCGCCCGGGAAGTGAAGGAGAAGATCTACGGCCGCCGCATGGTGCTTTTCGCGCCCTTATACATCAGCGACTACTGCGTCAACGACTGCCGCTACTGCGGCTACCGCCGCTCCAATCGGTTTCCCCGCCGCCGGCTGAGCCGGGAGGAACTGGAGCAAGAGGTAAGGATACTGGAATCCCTGGGTCACAAGCGGCTGGCCGTGGAGGCCGGTGAGGACCCGGTGCACTGCCCCCTGGACTACGTGGTGGAAACCATCCGCCGCATCTACCGCATCACCCAGGACCGGGGCAGCATCCGCCGGGTGAACGTGAACATCGCCGCCGCCACCGTGGACGCCTACCGAGAACTGAAGAAGGCGGGGATCGGAACCTACATCCTTTTCCAGGAAACCTACCACCGGGCCACCTACGCCTACATGCACCCTTCCGGGCCCAAGTCCGATTACGAGTGGCACACCACCGCCATGCACCGCGCCCAGGAGGCGGGCCTGGACGACGTGGGTCTGGGGGTGCTGTTCGGCCTTTACGATTACAAGTTCGAAGTGCTGGCTTTGCTCTTCCACGCCCGGAGCCTGGAGGAAACCTTCGGCGTGGGACCGCACACCATCTCCGTGCCCCGGCTGCGGCCTGCCCTGGGAGTCTCGCTGGAGGACTTCCCCCACCTGGTGCCGGACGAGGACTTCCTCAAGATAGTGGCCGTAATACGCCTGGCGGTGCCCTACACCGGCATGATCATCTCCACCCGGGAGTCCCCGGAGCTGAGGTCCGTACTCTTCGGCCTGGGCATCTCGCAGCTCAGCGCCGGCTCCTCCACCGGCGTGGGCGGCTACTCTCGGCGCCGGGCCCAGGCGGCCCAGGAGCAGGCGCCGCAGTTCGAGCTGGAGGACACCCGCTCCCCGGACGAGGTGATCCTCGACCTCTGCCACCGGGGCTTTTTGCCCAGCTACTGCACCGCCTGCTACCGTCGGGGCCGCACCGGCGAGCGCTTCATGGCCCTGGCCAAGACCGGCCAGATCCAGAACGTCTGCCAGCCCAACGCCATTCTCACCTTCCAGGAATACCTCCTGGACTACGCTTCCCCCGCCACCCGGGAAGCGGGAGAGAGAATGCTGAGGGAGCAACTGGAGAGCATCCCCAGCCCCACGGTGCGCCGCCAAACCGAGGAACGCCTGGAGCGCATCCGGCAGGGCGAACGCGATCTGTACTTCTGATGAAGCGGAGATGATCAGACCTTGCGCCTGGAGAAGGACCTGCTGGGCACGCTTCCGGTTCCCGAAGACGCCTATTACGGCATCCACACCCAAAGGGCCAAGGAGAACTTCGCCGTGTCCGGCTGGCCGGTGCACCCGGAGCTGATCTGGGCCATGGCCTTAGTGAAGAAGGCCGCCGCCCTGGCCAATATGGAACTGGGGTTGCTGGAGGAGCGCGTGGGCCGGGCCATAGTACAGGCGGCGGAGGAACTGGCCGAAGGGCGCTGGCGCGACCAGGTAGTGGTGGACGCCTTCCAGGGCGGTGCCGGCACCTCCACCAATATGAACGTCAACGAGGTGCTGGCCAACCGGGCCGTTGAGCTCCTGGGCGGGAAGAAGGGCGACTACTCCCTGGTCCATCCCCTGGACCACGTGAACCTGGGCCAGTCCACCAACGACGTCTATCCCACCGCCCTGCGGGTGGCGGCCATCAAGCTGGTGCGGGACCTGGCCCGGGCCCTGGCCGAGCTGCAGGGGGCCCTGCAGGAGAAGGAGAGGCAGTTCGCCGGCCTGCTCAAGGTGGGCCGCACCCAGCTCCAGGACGCCGTGCCCGTCACCCTGGGGCAGGAGTTTGCCGCCTGGGCGGAGGCGGTGGCCCGGGACTGGTGGCGGCTGTACAAAGCCGAGGAGCGGCTGCGGCAGGTGAACCTGGGCGGAACCGCGGTGGGCACGGGGCTTAATGCCAGCCGGCGCTACATCTTCCGGGTGATCGAGATCCTGCGGGAGCTTACCGGCTTCGGCCTGGCCCGGGCGGAAAACCCGGTAGAAGCCACCCAGAACGCCGACCTCTTCGCCGAGGTCTCCGGCCTGGTCAAGACCGCGGCGGTGAACCTGGCCAAGATCAGCGGCGACCTGCGGCTGCTTTCTTCGGGCCCCAAGGCGGGACTGGCGGAGATCCGGCTGCCGGAGGTGCAGGCCGGCTCCTCCATTATGCCCGGGAAGGTGAACCCGGTGATTCCGGAGATGGTTACCCAGGTGGCCTACCAGGTCATGGCCGCGGACGTGGCGGTGAACCTGGCCGCGGCTTCGGGCCAGTTGGAGCTCAACGCCTTTCTGCCGCTGGTGGCCCATAATCTCCTACATTCGATGGAAATGCTGGCCCGGGCGGCGCGGCTGCTGGCCGACCGGTGCATACGAGGCATTGAGGCCGATGCCGGCCGCTGCGCCGAACTGCTGAACCGGAGCCAAGCGGTCATCACCGCCTTTGTCCCTTATATCGGCTACGAGAAGGCCACCGAGCTGGCCCGGCGGGCGGCGGCCGAAGACCGGCCGGTGACCGAGCTGCTGCTGGAAGAGGGGCTGTTTACCCGGGAAGAAATCCAGGCGGTGCTCCGGCCGGAGGAGCTGACCACCCCGGGGATCGCCGGGATCGGCAAGCTCAGGCGGTTTCTGGAGCAGACAGGCCACTGAAGTCAACCCCGGGCTACCTGAGTTATCCCCAGTTTGCTCTAGGCGGTACCG
>JBNARC010000029.1:0-23908 GCA_049719955.1 Neomoorellales bacterium
TTAAACCTTTCCCACTGATGCCGCCTATCAACAAGCCGCTCGCGCTCCACAACTCTCGCCCCTTATCCCCGTTAGGTACCTCTCTTCGATCCAGTATACCACTTTGGCGTCTGAGCCAAAGGTTGTAACTTAGTCGCAGCTATTTCCTAACTGAAAACCGGAAGCGAAACGGCGAGCCCCAGCCCTTTGTTCAACCTCCTATCTCAATAATTAGCCTTCAACTCCTCCAAGCTCCCGCGCTCATAGAATCCTGGATTTTAAGTGGGGAATTTGAGGGCTTTGTTGACTTTGCCTGCCCAGCAGGAGTAAACGCGGCCGTGGATATGTGGGCGCGGGTGAGCCCAGCAAGGCCTGCGGAAGCGGCATAACTCTTCCGTTTTTTGTCGGTGCCAGCCATCGCCAAGTCTCGAAACAAGTCAGCCCTCACAAGCGTACCCTGCCAGAAGTTCCCTGACCGCCTCCGCCCGCTCCAGGCGGCAGACCTCCTGGCGCAGGCGCGCGGCTGCCGGAAGCCCCTTCAAATAGTGAACCAGGTGCTTGCGCATCTTCACCACCCCGCGCCGCTCCCCGTAGTAGGCCACGGCCAAGTCCAGGTGACGCAGGGCCACCCGCAGGCGCTCCGCCACGCCGGGAGGGGGCGGCTCGGGTTCGCCGGACAGCACCGCCCGGCAGGCCCCGAAAAGCCAGGGGTTGCCCAAGCTGCCCCGGGCCAGCATCACCCCGTCGCAGCCGGTGAGCGCCACCATGCGCCGGGCATCTTCCGGCCGGTAGACGTCGCCGTTACCGATGACCGGAACGGGCACCGCCTGCTTCACCCGGGCAATGGCCTCCCAGTCGGCCCGGCCGCCGTAGAACTCCTCCCGGAAACGGCCGTGCACCGTCACCGCCGCCGCTCCCGCCTCGGCTACCGCCAGGGCCAAATCCACCGCCACTTCTTCCCCCGGCTGCCAGCCCTTGCGCATTTTCACCGTCACCGGCACCGGCACCGCCCGGGCCACCGCCCGCACTATGGCCGCGGCCCGGGGAATATCGCGCAGCAGTGCCGCTCCCGCTCCCGTGGCCACCACCTTGCGCATGGGGCAGCCCATGTTGAGGTCGATTAGCGCCGCTCCCCGCTCCACCGCCATTACCGCCGCTCGGGCCATCTCCTCCGGCTCGGCCCCGAAAAGCTGCACGCCCACCGCCGGCTCGTCCGCCAGGTCCAGCATCTGCCAAGTGCGGCTACTGCCCATGACCAGGCCCCGGGCGCTGATCATTTCGGTAAAGACCAAGGCCGCCCCGAAATCCCGGGCCAGCACCCGATAGGGTTTGTCGCTGAACCCGGCCATGGGGGCGGCCAGTACCGAATGCGCCAACACTAAATTCCCTATCCGCACCTTCACTCCGTCCTTACTGCGGCGAGACGTTGCGGTGATACAAGATGCGCAGGCCCTCCAGGGTGAGGGTGGGGTTTACGTGGTCGATGCTCTTGGTGTCGCCGGCGATCATTTCCGCCAGGCCGCCGGTTGCCACCACTTTAGTCTTGGGACCCAGTTCCTGCCGCATCAGCTTCACGATATGCTCTACCTGGCCGATAAACCCGTAAATGATGCCCGCCTGCATGCTGGCTACGGTGTTTCGGCCGATCACGCTCTTCGGCTTCACCAGCTCCACCCGGGGCAGCTTGGCCGCCCGCAAGAACAGAGCCTCGGTAGAAATTCCGATCCCGGGCGCAATGGCCCCGCCCAGGTATTCGCCTTGAGCGGAAATGGCGTCGAAGGTGGTAGCGGTACCGAAGTCCACCACCACCACCGGTCCCCCGTAAAGTTCGTAGCCGGCCACGGCGTTCACGATCCGGTCCGCTCCCACTTCCCGGGGGTTCTCGAACCGGATGGGCATGCCCATTTTGATGCCCGGCCCCACCACCAGGGGCTCCAGCCGGAAATAGCGCCGGGCCACCTCCACCACCACCGGGGTGAGCGGGGGCACAACCGAGGAAACGATAATGCCGCTCACTTCCGACATGGTCAGACCGTGGCAATTAAACAAAGTGTATAAGGACATGGCCAACTCGTCCGCGGTATAGCTGGTTCGGGTGGATAGCCGCCAGCAGGCTTTTAGCGTCTCCCCTTCGTAGACCCCCAGGGTGAGGTTGGTGTTGCCGATGTCAAAAGTCAGAAGCAACTCTCTTGGCCTCCCTTTAGAGAAGAAACACGTCGCCGGCCCTAAAAACCCGGGGCCGTCCGTCGTCCCCTTCCACGATCAGGCTGCCGTCCCGATCTAAGTCCAGCGCCCGGCCGCAAAACTCTTCGCTTAACAGCGTAATCCGTACCCGGCGGCCCAAGGTGACGTTGCGGCGCTTCCACTCTTCCAGCCAACTATCGTCCCCGGTTTCCTGCCAGGGGTAGTAACGCTTCTCCAGCTCCCCCAGAAAGGCCGCCAGCACCTCGGCCCGCTCCACTTCCCGACCTCCGACCAGATACAGGGAGGTGGCCTGATCTCGCAGTTCCGGCGGGAAATCTTCCTGCCGGTGATTGACGTTAAGCCCCACCCCTAGGATCAAATACTCTACCGCATCCGCCTGCCCTTTAAGCTCGGTAAGAATGCCGCAGAGCTTTTTCCCCTCCAGAAGCAGGTCGTTGGGCCACTTGATTCCCGGCGCCAGGCCGGTTACTGCGGCCACCGCCTCGGCCGCGGCCACCGCCGCTAACAAGGTGGTCTTGGCCACCTGGGCGGGCAAAAGCCGGGGCCGCAGCACCAGCGAAAACCACAAACCCACCCCCGGCGCCGAGACCCAGGCCCGCCCCAGCCGGCCCCGGCCCGCCTCCTGGGATTCGGCAATCACCAGCGTACCCTCTTCCGCGCCTTCCTCCGCCAGGCCGCGGGCCACTTCCATGGTGGAGCCTACCCGCTCGTAGCTGTGCACGGACTTGGCCAGCCGTAACCCTCTCAGCCGGGGCGCCAGCGCTTCCGGGTACAGCCGGTCGGGAGCGGATACCAGGCGGTACCCCGCCCGAGCTCTGGCTTCGATTTCGTAGCCGTCGGCCCGCAAGCGGTTGATCTGCTTCCACACCGCCGTGCGGCTAAGACCCAGACGGGCGGCCAACTCCTCTCCGGACACGTAGCCGCCCCCCGGTTCCTGCAGCGCCTCCAGCAAGGCCGCCCGGCGGGCTGCTCCCTCCGGGTTAGGATACCGGCGCCTCGGCGACCAGGGACCACTGCTCCTCGATCCCGACGATTCGGTTACGGTCATCCACGAACACCACCCGCGGCCGGTGGCTCAGTAGCTCCTCTTCGGCCAGCCAGCAGTAGGAAATAATAATGACCAGGTCACCCGGCTGGGCCAGGCGGGCGGCGGCGCCGTTCAGACAGACCGTCCCGGTGTTGGGCTCTCCGGGAAGGCAGTAAGTCTCAAAGCGGGCGCCGTTATTGAGGTTCACTACCTGGACCTTCTCGTGGGGCAGGAGGTTGGCCGCCTCCATAAGCACGCGGTCCACGGTGATGCTGCCCATGTAGTTCAGGTTGGCGTCGGTCACCACCGCCCGGTGAATCTTCGATTTCATCATTTCCCGCCACATGCTAGGCCACCTCCACCAAGGCGTTGTCGATGAGTCTGGTCCGACCAATCCACACCGCCAGCGCCAGTACCGCCCGTTCCTCCAGGACCTCAACCTCCGCCAAGTCCCGCGCCCGGCGCACCTCGGCGTAGTCGATCCTGGCCAACGGGTAGCGGCTTATGGTTTCCCGCATAATCCTTTCCACTTCCTTCGCCCGACGCTCCCCCCGGGCTATGGCCTGGCGGGCGGCCTCGAGCGCCTGGAAGAGGCAAACCGCCTGACGTCTCTCCTCCGGACCCAGGTAGACGTTGCGGGAGCTGGCGGCCAGGCCGTCCGGCTCCCGGACCGTAGGGCAGACCACTACCTTTATCGGCCAGAAGAGATCTTCCGTCATGCGGGATATCACCAGGGCCTGCTGATAATCCTTTTGGCCGAAATAGGCCGCGTCCGGCTGCACTATGTTGAACAACTTGGCCACCACGGTGGTGACCCCCCGGAAGTGGCCGGGACGGGACCGACCGCAAAGGGGCTCGGTTAGGCCTATCACCTCTACGTGGGTGGCGTATCCCGGCGGATACATGGCCTCGGTAGAGGGGATGAACAGCACGTCCACCCCTACCTGCTCGGCCAAGGCGGCATCTCGCTCCAGGTCCCGGGGATAGCGCTCGAAATCCTCTTGAGGGCCAAACTGCAAAGGGTTGACGAAAAGGCTGACCACCACCCGGTCGCACTCCTGCCGGGCGCGGCGCATCAGGCTTAAGTGCCCCTCGTGAAAGTACCCCATGGTGGGCACAAAACCTATGGTTAGGCCCTTTCTCTTTTCCGCCAGGCTGTACTCCTGCATCGCTTTCAACTCAGCAATTCTTAGCACCGGCCATCCCCCCAAGCGCCCGCTCCAGTTCTGCCGCCTCCGCCGGGCCAATGGTGCCCTTGCGCACCGCCAGCTTCACCGTGTACCACCCCAAAAGACCGTACAAGGGCAAAAGGTCCGGTAGCTTCCCTTCCATGGCCCGGAGATGTTCCCTCACGGTGCCGGCGTCACCCCGGCTTATCGGCCCGGTTAGGGCTTCCGGTATGCCCAGCTTGGCGATATTCTCCAGGGTACCCCGGATTAGCGGATAGACGGCGTCGGGAAACATCTCTTTAGGCAGGCCCGCCTCGGTCAGCAACCTCTGGGCCAAGTCCAGAAGGGTGACCAGGTAGTTTGAGGCCACGCAGGCGGCGGCGTGGTAGAGCGGTTTGGCGGCGGGATCGATATGAAAAAGGCGGGCGCCGATGTCGGCCACGATGGCTTCCGCTACCGGGTAGGCCTCCGGGTCCCCCTCCGCACTGAATACCGCCTGAGGAAGGTTTTGCCGCCCCTGCTCGGGCGTGGGACAGGATTGTAGCGGGTGCAGGCTTAACACCCGCGCCCCCGCCTCTCGGGCCGGGGCCAATACCGCGGCAGGCTGCGACCCGCTGGTGTGTATCACCACCTGCCGGGGATGAAAGCCACCGGCGGCGGCAATTTCCTCGGCCACCGGGCCAATTGCTTCGTCCCGCACGGTAATGAACAGCACCTCCGCCTGGCGGGATAGCTCTTCCGCCCGCTCGAAACCTACGGTTCCCAGCAGTTCCGCCGCCCGGGCGGTGGAGGTGGGAGTGCGATTCTTTACCCCGCAAAGGGGATAACCCTTATCCCGTAGGAGAAGGCCGATGGCCCCGCCTACCCTGCCTGCGCCGACGATGCCTACCCGCGGTTTAGTCATGGCGTGGGCCTCCTTGCACATAAAAAGCCCCCGGGACAAAGCCGGGAGCTCACCTGACCTCTCTTCCGTCTCGGTCCCTCACGGATCCAAGCGGTCTACCTTTTTACCGCACGTATTGTAACACAGCCGGACGGCCATGGCAAGACCACTTCGGAAAATTGCTGCCGGCTCAACTCCCTCACCGTCTTGCCGTTGGGAAGCACCAGGTCCGGCGCGATTTCCGCCAGGGGTATGAGCACAAAGGCGCGGCCGTAAAGCCCGGCGTGGGGCACCTCCAGGTCCGCTTCTTTTATAACCCGGTCACCGTAGAGCAGCACGTCCACATCAATAATCCGCGGTCCCCAACGCTCCCCCGCCAACCGCCCCATGACCCGCTCCACGTGCTTTGCCGCCCGCAGCAGGGCCCGGGCGCCCAGAAAAGTATCCACGGCGAGCACCTGGTTCAAGAACCAGGGCTGGTCCTTCTTGCCAACCGGCTCGGTCAGGTAAAGACCGGAGCTTTGCCTCAGCACCAGACCCGGGGTCACCCCCAGCAGTTGTCGCGCCCGGCCCAGGTTTTCTTCCCGGTCACCCTGGTTAGATCCCAGCCCGAGATAGGCCCTGACCATGCCCCTACCTCACCCCTCCCGCTGGCGCCAGATTTCTACACCGAAATAAGCGTACTCGCCGCTTATGGGCGGCCGGAGTTTTCTCACCCGCACCCGCACCGCCTGTACGGGGTAGGCCCGCAGCAACCGCGCGGCCAGGGCCTCGGCCAGGGCCTCCAGGAGGGCGAACCGCTCCTCTTCTACCGTTTTCCGGATCAGGGAGTACACCTGGGCGTAATCCACGCTCCGGTCCAGGTTGTCTTCCCGACCGGCGGGAGCCAGATCCAGGTGGAGCTCCACGTCCACCACGAATACCTGGCCCCGGCGTTCCTCCTGGGGCTCCAGGCCGTGGAAGGCGTAAAACCGCATGCCTTCCAGGAGAATCTTATCCACCGGTGCTCACCGCCGCACCACGGCGTCGGCCATTCTGGCCACCCGGACCATGGCCTTTACGTCGTGAACCCGGATAATGTCCGCGCCCGAGGCAATACCCAAGGCCACGGTGGCGGCCGTACCTTCCAGCCGCTCCTCTACCGGCAGCCCCAAGGTGTTGCCGATTACCGACTTGCGCGAGGTGCCCAGAAGGATGGGCAAACCCAGGCTGCGCAACTCCCCCAAACGGTGCAGCACCTCCAGGTTCTGTTCCGTATCCTTGCCAAAGCCTATACCCGGGTCCACGATCAGCTTCTCTCGGGGGATACCGTTCTCCTCGGCGATGGCTACGCTACGGCGCAGGAACCGGAGGATATCGCCCATGAGGTCGCGGTATTGGCGGTGCTCCTGGTTGTGCATCAGCACCACCGGCGCGCCGTACCGGGCCGCCACCCGGGCCAGGTCCGGGTCGGCCTGAAGCCCCCACTGGTCGTTGATCAGGTGGGCGCCCAGGGCCAAAGCCGCCTCGGCGGTAGCCGCCCGCCAGGTATCCACGGAAACCGGCACCTCCACGGCCTCTACCAGTCGGGAAAGCACCGGGGCCAGGCGTCTCCACTCCTCTTCCGCCGAAACGGGGGTGTGGCCCGGCCGGGTGGATACCGCCCCCACGTCGATTATGTCCGCCCCCTCGGCCACCATCTCCCGCGCCCGGGCTACGGCTCTGTCCGGCTCCAGATAAAGCCCGCCGTCGGAGAAGGAATCCGGGGTTACGTTCAGGATGCCCATGACCAGGGTGCGCTCGCCCAAAACCAGTTGGCGGCCCCGGCAGTCCAGCACCCGCACCGACCGAGCTTCCAGGTGGCCCAATAGGGCGGCGAGTTCCTCCGCCAGACGGGGCAGGCCGAAGTATTGGTGTCGCAGCTTCTCCCCCAGGCGCCGGAACTGCTTAAGGGTGCCCATGAGAATGATCTCGCTCCTGTCCGCGGTAAGGGCCATCACCTCGCGGCTGACCGCGGCCTCGCCGCCCAAGGAAAGCATTTCCTGTTTGAGAATGTGGGCCGCCCGCAGGGGGATGTTCTCTACCTTGATTACGCGGTACACGGCCTTGGGGGCCATAATGGCTACCCCGGCCTCTTCCACTCCGATTTGACGTAGGGCCACCTCCGCCTCGGTCTGACGGTCAAGAAGCAGTATCCGGGGATTGTAGTCCACCGTCGAACTCCTCCTGCTACGAAAAAGGGCCCCGGCGGTAATTCCGGGACCCCCGGGGTCGGGTTCGCAAGCCGCTAGAAAAGCCCCTTTACCTTTCCGGTCTCCACGTCTATGTCCACCCGGCGGAAGGCCGGATCCGAGCCGGTGCCGGGCATGAGGCTTATGGTTCCGGTCACCGGGCATACGAACTTAGCGCCGGCAAAGATCAGTACGTCGCGCACCGGCAGGACCCATCCCTTGGGAACGCCCTTAAGATCCGGGTTGTGACTGAGGCTCAGGTGGGTCTTCACCATCATGGTGGCGAAGTCCCGCATCTCCGGATTAGATTCTACCCATTTGGCCTTAGCCTCGGCCTCCGGCGTCCAGCTTACTCCGTCGGCGCCGTAAACCTCTTTGGCGATAACCTCCACCCGCTGCCGCAGAGGCATGTCCAGAGGATAGAGGAACTTGAAGTTAACCGGCTCCTTGCAAGCATCTATAACCGCGTCCGCCAGCTCCAGGGCCCCGTCTCCGCCCTTGAGCCAGTGCTCGGACACCGCGCAGCGGGCCCCCGCCTGCTCTACCAGCCGGCGCACCAGGGCGATCTCGTCTTTAGTATCGGTATAGAAGGAGTTGATGCACACTACCGGGTTGGCTCCGGACTTCTTCACAATGTTGACGTGGTGCAGCAGGTTCTCCACCCCTTTTTCCAGCAGGGGCAGGTTCTCCTGCGTATACTCGCTGGGAAGCGGTCGTCCCGGAACCACCTTGGGCCCGCCGCCGTGCATCTTCAGCGCCCGGATGGTAGCCACCACCACCGCCACGTCCGGAACCAGTCCGCTGAGCCGGCATTTTACGTTCCAGAACTTCTCGTAGCCGATGTCGGCCGCAAACCCGCTCTCGGTAACGTGGTAGTCGAACATCTTAAGGCCGATGTAGTCGCCGATAATGGAGGACTGCCCCACGGCGATGTTGGCAAAAGGTCCGGCATGCACCAAGCAGGGCTGGTACTCCACCGTGCACATCAGGGTGGGGTTGATGGTGTTGCGCATCCAGGCGGCCATGGCCCCGGCCACTTCCAGGTCCTCGGTGGTGACCGGGTTGCCCTTACGGTCGAAGGCTACGATTATCTTGCCCAGTCTTTCCCGCAGGTCCTTCAAATCCCGGGCTACCGCCAGGATGGCCATGAGCTCCGAACTTACCGAAATCTGGAAGCGAGAAGCCATCATGAAGCCGTCTTGCTTGCCGCCGATGCCGATAATTATGTTACGCAGGGCCTGGGCGCAGAAGTCCATCACCCAGCCCATTTCTACCCGCTTGGGGTCTATGTCTAAGCGCCGCAGATTACGCTTGGCCAGCTCGGCATCGTCGTAGTTGGCCTCGTGCTGCATGCGGGCGGTCAGCGCCACCATGGCCAGGTTGTGGGCATTGGTTATGGCGTCGATATCCCCCGTCAGGCCCAAGGAGAACTCGGTCATGGGAATTAACAGGGCGTTGCCGCCGCCCGCTGCCGTCCCCTTAATATTCATGGTAGGTCCGCCCGAAGGCTGGCGGATGCAACCGCCTACGTTCTTCCCCCGCTTTCCCAGACCTTCCAGTAGACCCATGGTAGTGGTAGTCTTGCCCTCGCCCAGGGGAGTGGGGGTAATGGCGGTAACGTCAATGTACTTACCGTTGGGTCGGTCCTTCAGCCGCTGCCAGATCTTGAGATAATCCAGCTTGCAGATCCTGCCGTAAGGAATGATTTCGTCCTTTTCTAGCCCCAGACGATCGCGCCATTCCTCCGGGCTGGGCAGGTTCTTTTCTGCCTCCTCGGCTATCTGCCAGTCGGCGAGCTTGGTGGGATCGTAGGCCATGCCGGATTGTTCCCCCTTTTTCACCGCGTTTGCCCATCTTTTATTCCGCTTTTTGGGCCAGAATCCTTCCGGTTTACAGAGGAAGATTCCTTTTCGGCTCTTTCCAGTTGCTTCCGAAGCAAACCGCCCCCTCCCAAGAAAAAACGGGACCGGGCCCTTCTACCTCCCGGTCTAACGGTTAGCAGATCTGTTTAACCTATCTACCGGTCATTCCTTGTGCGACCGCCTGCTACCTCTGCCTCCACCCCGGTCAGGTCGGCGCCACAATAGGGGCAAATCCAGGTGAAGTAAGCCGAGGCCGAATACGACGCCCCTCCGCAATAGGGACACAGTTTACGGTACACGCCCTCCGGGCTGACCGCCCTTCCACCCCTTTTCCCTGTTTTTTTCTTGTACCCCTACCTTTGCCCTTCCTGTACCTTCCGCTCCGCTCCGCTATAGAGTCCAGTGCCAGCACGGTGGTAATTATATCCGTTTCTACACCAGTAGTCAAGATCTTTGCTACCCGTGGTTGCTTTACAACCCTTGACGGTTCCGTCTAATGTAACCGGGGGTGGGCTGAATGCCCGAGGAAAGCAGACCAGCCGAAGCTGAGTTGTCCCAGCTCGGCCGCCGGCTACGTTCCGCCCGGCTGGGCCTGGGCTGGACTCAGGAACAATTAGCGGAGAAGGCCAACCTTCACCATAGCTACATCGGCCAGGTAGAGCGGGGAGAAAAGGTCCCGTCATTACGCACCTTGAAGCGCCTGGCCGAAGCCATGAACACCCCTCTGGACTTCTTGCTGGGAGAATCCCCGGCCTACACGAGCCAGACCGACGACCTGGTTCAAGAACTACTGGCACTGACCAGGGACTGTTCGAGGCAGGACCTGGAGCTGGTGGTGGCGATGGTCCGGCTGGTGCTGGCCCACCTCCGGCACCGCCGCAGCGTGGTATCCGGACCGGATGAAGGTTGACGGGATGAAGGTTGACATCAAGAAGCCGGGTCCGCCTCGCACCAAGCGGACCCGGCTTCCGTTTCCTACCGCTCAGGTTCCTTGTTGATCATTCCCCACCTAATTCTGATCTTCTTCGGAATAAGGGATGAGCTTAACCGTTTCGGTGAGTACGTCGATGTAGCTAAATGAAACCCGCCGGACTGCGTCTCCCTTTTCGTCCAGCTTTACCACGAAGATGTGAGGATAGGTCTGCTCCAACACCCCAACGCGCTCAATGATTTTCTTGCGCCCGCGATTGGCCTGTAGTTTTACCTTCTTGCCCACGCAGGCTTCTAAATCCTGGCGTATTTCCGCTAAGACCTTCTTCGCCGCCACTACTGCCACCTTCCTCCCAACTTATCTTATTCTAGCCATAAGACAGGTCCCCTGTCAAGCCCCCTGAACGCTGGCGCATCCCCGCTCTTGCTAAGGCGGTACCGGGTGTTCCCCGTTCGTACTGTCACCTCGCCGACGATACTTGCGCTCGGCCTTCGCCCTCCGGCGGGCCACCCTCGGAGGCGCCGTCCATGGCGCCCCTCGGCTTCGGCCGTCCATAGTCTCGCGAGCGCCCTGGCGCCCTCGGCCTCGCCGAGTTCGGTGCCCGGCGCGTTGCCAATGGACTCCCTCGAAAATAGGCCGAGCAAATGCCATTTTCATCCTCTGCTGGTGCCACCTAGGTGGCATGGGCGTCTCAGGGGAGTACCCGGTGCCACCCGCCAACGTGAAGGTGGGGATGACTCAGCCCTGAACGCTAAACGTCTGCCAGTAACCTCCTAATGCCCGAGCCCGCCTAAGGCGGGTATAATACTGCCAACCGCAAGATACTATCCAGATTGTCGGTGGCACGCCTGATACCGTGCAGGACTTCGGGAGGGAGGATTATGCGCAAGGCATCCTGGCTGGTTGTAGGTACCCTTATGCTATGGCTCTTGTTGCCGGCTGGCGGAGCCTGGGCCGGCACCACAGCCTCGGGCGGAAAACTTTATACGGTCCAACCGGGAGATACTTTATACCGGATTGCCCAGCGGTACGGGCTGAGCGTAGGCGTGCTAAGGCAGGATAACCGTCTATCCGGAACCCTTATCCGTCCGGGACAGAAGTTGTGGCTACGGTCAACAAATAACGGTTCTTCCTATTATCGGGTACAGCGGGGGGACAGTCTTTACCTCATCGCCCGTCGCACCGGAACCACCGTGGCCGCCATACGGCAGCTCAACCGGCTCTCCGGCTCCCTAATCTACCCCGGCCAGATCCTCCGGCTGCCGTCCCGGAACCCGGCCGTCGCCAGTCGGGCGGTGCAACCTACCTGGACGGCGTCGGACCTGTACCTTTTGGCCCGATTGGTTCACGCCGAGGCCCGGGGCGAGCCCTATATAGGGCAGGTAGCCGTGGCCGCCGTAGTGCTCAACCGGCTAAAAAACCCCCGATTCCCCAATACCATCGCCGGAATCATCTACCAGCCCGGGGCCTTCTCGGCGGTGGCCGACGGCCAGATTAACCTGCCTCCCAGTGCCACCGCCCTTCGGGCCGCCCGGGACGCCCTGCGCGGATGGGACCCCAGCGGTGGAGCGCTGTACTACTGGAATCCGGCCAAGGCTACCAACCGCTGGGTTTGGTCGCGGCCGATTGTAGCCCGCTACGGCGGCCACGTTTTCGCCCTCTAGCCTAAGGCCGTTGCTCCAGCATCTTGCGGGCCGCCCGCAGGAACAGGTCGTACATGCGGAGCCTGGCCTGGAGACGGCGCCAGTTCGGCCGCTGTGGTCTGGCCAAAACACATCCCCCCCGGTTCAGATTATTGCCAGGGGGGATGCTTCTCAAACCGGTGACTCGCCTTTACGTCACTTGGTATGCTTGTCGGCCACCTTGGTGGCCCCGCAGGAGTCCGGCTTTATCTTGGCGTCGAAACCGCTTCCCACCACCATGCCCACGATTTCCCGCACCAGGTCTTTAGTCTGACCGTTAGGGCCGACGTCCAGGTGAATCTCTACGTCCAGCTCGCTGTGCCCGTTAAGGGCCAGTTTCTGGGCCAGGAAGCTCGCCGTTTCCAGACTAAGGGAGGTCTCGTAGAAGATGCGCTGCCTGAGGCTGGCGAGCCGGCGGTGGACGCGGCGACGGTAGTAATAGCGGCCGCCCTTGCCTACCTGGTGCACGATGATGGCCGTGACAAAGGAAGTGTCATCACGCACTTGGGAATCGGTGCCGATTATTACCCGATATTCGGCCTTGGGATTGCTGTCAATAAAGGCCACCAGGTCGGCAAACACTTCTTCTAACGTCATCGGTCCTTTGGTGGGGCTGATAAAGTATTCCACCGCCTATCCTCCTTTCCCGGGCGCGAGCCGAGGGCACGGCTTAGCGCCGCCCAATCTTCTAGACCCAATTCCTCCGCCCGGCAGTTTTCCGGCAAGCCCTGGGCCTTCAAGACCTCCCTCAACCGTTCCTTGGATAACCCTAGGCCAGCTTCCAGCGCGTTGAGAAGGGTCTTACGCCGCCGACCGAAACCGGATCGCACCAACCTAAAGAAGAACTCTTCTTCCCCTACCTCCACCGGAGGCCGACTGCGCCTCACCAGCCGTACGACCGTGGAGGCCACCTCGGGTCGGGGCCAGAATTGCTCCCTCCCCACCTCCGCCACCCGCTTTACTTCCGCGAAATACTGCACCGCCACCGAGAGGAGGCCGTAAGCCTTCGTACCCGGAGCCGCCAGCAGGCGCTCCGCCACCTCCCGCTGCACGGTCAGGACCGCCGCGGTAAAGCCCTGCTCCCGGGTCAGCAACTGACGCAGGAAAACCGAGGTTAGGTAATAAGGCAGATTGGCCACCACCTTGAAGGCGCTGGCTCCTCGCTCCCGCGCCAGGCGGTCTAGGCTGGTACGGCGCACGTCCGCAGGCACTACCTCTACGTTGCCGTAGTCCCCTACGGTACAGGCCAGTACCGGCAGGAAGCGGGGATCGATTTCTAAAGCTATCACCCGCTCCGCCACCGTAGCCAGGGCCCGGGTTAGGGTGCCGAGCCCGGCACCGACTTCTATCACCAACTCCCCGGGCCTGAGGTCCGCAGCCGCAATAATGCGCTCCACGGTGTCCCGGCTTACCAGAAAATGTTGGCCCAGGCGGTGGCGCGGTCGAATATCGAACCGCCGGACCAGCGCGCGCGTGACCGCCGGCGAAGCCAGATCAACTTGGGGAGGCAGGTTATCGTTAACCACACACTATAATTATAGCCGATAATGCCTTCGGGAGCAAAGTTAAGCGGTGGAAAGCCGCATAATCAAGAGCAGAGGAGGCGTTGCCGCCTCCTCACTCCAGGATATATACTCTTACTCTTCGCCGACCCCATTGCCTGGCCCGGTCGGGGTCTTCGAAATATACGTCCACCCGGTTCCCCTTTATGGCGCTGCCCACGTCCTCGGCCCGACCGTAGCCGTAACCTTCCACGTAAAGTCGCGTGCCTAAAGGTATCACTTTGGGGTCCACCGCTACCGTACCCGGGCCCGGTCTGGTACCCGTGGCCGTCCGGTTATCCAGCGAATAGGCGGTGGCTACCATCTCCCTGACCTCCCGAAAGCTGTCCGGGGCGCCGCGGGCGGCCAGTTGCAGCGCGGCGGGCTTGGAACGGGTTCCCACCTCGATGATGCGGTCCACCGGCGGACGCACTACGCTGGCCCGCACCTCCTGCTTATCTACCGGCTGGCCGTTAACGTAGGTTATCCGCCACACCCGCTGCCTCAGCCCTTCCCGGCCGGACTGCACCACCCGGCTCTGCCCCTTGAGCAGGTAGGAGACCAGACGGCGTTCGGTGGCAAAGGGCAAAACCTCGTTTTCCACCACTTCCCGGGTGCTCACCCGGGTGACCTTTACCCGGTCTCCCGGGCCCACTACCTCCTCCAGGCCCGGCTCTACCCGATCCTCCGGTCCCAGAGCCACCCTCTCACCGGCCAGTAGTTCCCTGACCGTTAACGGCACCGTAAGCACCGTCTTGCTTTCCCCCGCCACCTCCAGGGTCACCGGTCCGGCCCGCACCACTTGTATCCGCAGGCCGGGGGTCAGCTTGGTGTCCGGGCCCGGATATACCCGGTCCTCCGGGGCCAACCACACTCCTTGAACGGTCAGCAATTCCTCCACCGTGCCGGCGAAGGTGCGCACCGCGCGCTGCTGCCCGTCTACCTCTAGATAGACCTCACGGGTAGCCTGCCAACCGTAGGCCGCCAACGCGGTGACCGTCAGCCCCAAAAGAACCAAACCCAAATGCTTCTTCATCCACGCCAACGCTACTTCTCCTTGCCCCCGGTAATCCGGGTAGTCTAACCCTCTGTTGGTAAGTATTTCGCTCTTACCGGCCGGTTTCCTGCCGCTCCAATCGCGAAAGCGAAAAAAGGTTGGCGCTGGCCTCGCCGGTACGCCGGATCAACTCTTCTGGGCTTAGCCCCAGCAACTCGGCCACGCCGGCGGCAACCAGGGCCACCCGGGCCGGTTCGTTGCGTTGGCCCCGATAGGGGACCGGGCTCAAGTAAGGGGAGTCGGTTTCCACCAGCAGGCGATCCGTCGGCACGACCGCCAGCACCCGGCGAAAGTGCTCCTTGGCGCGGGGGAAGGTTACGGGTCCCGCGAGGGAAAGGTAGTAGCCCTGGTCCAGGAGCCGCTCGGCCATGGCCCGGTCCCCGGAAAAGCAGTGAACCACTCCCCGCCGGGAGGGGCCCTGCCGTACCAGCAACTCCTCCGCGTCCCGGTGAGCCTCCCGGTCGTGGACGATCACCGGAAGGCCCAAACGTTCCGCCAGTTCAAGATGTCGCTCGAATACCCGCCGCTGTACTTCCGGAGGGGAATAGTTGTAGTGGTAGTCCAGACCGATCTCGCCGATGGCTACCACCCGGGAGTCGGTAGCCAGGGCGGCCAGTTCCTCCAGGTCTTGCTCTTGGAAGTGGCGCGCCTCGTGGGGGTGAAAACCTACCGCCGCTACGATCTCGGGATAGCGATGGGCCAAGGCCACGGCCTGACGGGAGGAGGAAAGGTCGGTACCCACGGTCACGATCCACCGCACCCCGGCGGCCCGGGCCCGCTCAATTACGGCCGCCAGATCGGCCCGAAAGCGGGGGTCGTCGAGGTGGGCGTGGCTGTCAACCAGCAACTTCCCACCCCCGTCCTCACCGCACCTTGGCGCCGCTTGCGATGGGCCGGTCCACCGTCAACAGGCTGAGCTGCTCGCCTTCCACTGCCGCCAGGATCATTCCCTGGGATAGGATACCCCTCACCTTGGCCGGGGCCAGATTGGCTACCAGGATTACTTGGCGCCCCACCAGTTCCTCCGGCGGGTAAGACTGGGCAATCCCGGCTACCACCGTGCGCTGCTCCTGCCCCAGGTCCACGGTTAGCTTCAGCAACCGGTCGGCGCCCGGGACCTTTTCTGCCTGCAGCACCTTGGCCACCCTCAGATCCAGCCGCGCAAATTCCTCGATGCTGATGCTCACGCTTGCCGCCTCCTTTTTGGTTTCCTCCGGCCGCGCGGGCGGCGGAGGGACACTGGCTGTCGGTGCTTCCTCTTGCTCCTCCTTGCGAGGGAATAGCGCCGGCCCCCGCCTTACCTTCGCTCCCGGCGGGAAAACCCCCCAGCGGCGGGCGCTTTCCCAGGTGTGAAGCTGCTCCGCCTCCTCTATCCCCATCTGGAGCCACACCCGCTCCGGCAGCCCGGGGAGGAAGGGGGTAAGCAGCACGGTTAGCACCCGCAACGCCTCGGCCAGATGGTACAAGACCGTGTGCAGACGCTCGGCCTGCCCCTCCCGGGCCAGGGCCCAGGGAGCGGCCTCGTCTACGTACTTGTTGGCCCGGGCCACCAGCTCCCAAACCGCCGCCAGGGCACCGGCGAAGTCGAAGCGCTCCAGCTCTTGTTCCACCCGCTCCACTGCCCGGGCCGCCACTTCCGCCAGTTCGTTTTCCATCCGGGTGGCCGGACCGGGAACCGGAACCACCCCTTGGGTGTAACGCTCGATCATGGCCAGGGTGCGGCTGAAGAGGTTACCGAGGTCGTTAGCCAGGTCGCGGTTGTAACGCTCCCGCAGGGCTTCCTCGGAGTAGTAGCCGTCCGCTCCGTACGGCAACTCGCGCAGCAGGAAGTAGCGAATGGCGTCGGCGCCGTACTTTTCAATCAGCACCACCGGGTCTACCACGTTGCCCTTGGACTTGGACATCTTCCCGCCGCCCACCAGAAGCCAACCGTGCCCGAACACCTTCCGGGGCGGAGTTATACCGGCGGCCATGAGCATGATGGGCCAGATCACCGTGTGGAAGCGCACGATATCCTTGCCCACCAGGTGGACGGCGGCCGGCCAGTAACGCTCGAACTTTTCCGGCTCGGGGCCGCCCCACCCCAGGGCGGAGATGTAGTTAATGAGGGCATCAAACCACACGTAGACCACGTGCTTCGGGTCGCCCGGCACCGGCACCCCCCAATCGAAGGTGGTACGGGAGATGCACAGATCCTCCAGGCCGCTGCGAACGAAGTTAACCATTTCGTTATACCGCGAGGGAGGCTGAATGAAGTCCGGGTTCTCCTCCAGGTAGCGAAGGAGCGCATCCTGGTACTTGCTAAGCCGGAAGAAGTACCCCTCTTCCGCCACCCGCTCCACCGGCCGGCCGCAGTCGGGGCAGCACCCGTCCACCAGACGGCTTTCCGTCCAGAAGGTCTCGCAGGGAGTACAGTACCAACCCTCGTAGGTAGACTTGTAGATGTCTCCCCGCTGCTGAAGCTTCCGGAACAGGGCCTGCACGGCCCGCTGGTGGCGGGGCTCGGTAGTACGCAAGAAGTCATCGTAGGAGATGCCCAGGCGTTGCCACAAATCCTGAAAGGTGGCGACAATGCGGTCCACGTATTCCTGCGGACTGACTCCCGCCTCCTGCGCCTTGCGCTGGATCTTCTGCCCGTGCTCGTCGGAGCCGGTGAGAAACCATACGTCGTACCCCCGGAGCCGCTTGTAACGGGCGAGGGTGTCGGCCATGGTAGTGGTGAGGGCATGCCCTATATGCAGGCGGTCGCTGGGATAATAAATGGGCGTGGTTACGTAAAAGGGTTCGGCCACCTTAGTTATCCTCCTTTTGCCTTCTTCAATCATAGCACGGCAAGAAAAACTGTCAAGTTTAACGAGGAAAGTATTGACTATAAATGAAAACGCTGGTACGATATTAACAGAGAATCTGTCGAAATAACTTCACCAAGGGAGAGGAGAGCATGATGAAGTCGACGGGCATCGTACGTAAGGTGGACGAGCTGGGACGGGTAGTGATTCCTATCGAATTGCGGCGCACCCTGGGTATTGACGAAAAGGACGCACTGGAGATCTACGTGGATCAGGAGAAGATCATTCTGAAGAAGTATCAGCCCGCCTGTATTTTCTGCGGTAACGCCGAGGAGATCATTAACTTCCGGGGCAAAAACGTTTGCCGGGAGTGCATGAGCCTGATGGCCTCCCAGGCCGTTTAAGCGGACAAGCCTAACCGTTAGGCTAAGGAGGCGGCTCTTCCGGCGGGGCCGCCTCCTGCTCTAATACCAGGCGGTAGAGTTCGCGCCGGCCCACGCCGTGGCTTTTGGCCACCACCCGCACCGCCTCCGCCAGGGGAAGGCCGGCCCGACGCCGCTCGGCTACCTCCTGCACCAGCCGATCCCAATCGTGATCTTCCCGGGCGCGTTCGCCTTCCACCACCACTACCAGTTCCCCCCGGGGCGGGTGAAGGCGGAAGTGCTCTAGCAGAAAGGCCAACGGCCCCCGCACCACTTCCTCGTGGACTTTGCTTAGCTCGCGGGCCACCGCCGCCCGACGGTTCCCCAGCACCGCCAGCAGGTCGGCAAGGGTTTCTTCCAGGCGGTGGGGGGCTTCGTAAAGCACCAGGGTCCGCTCCTCCCGGGCCAGGCTCTCCAGGTATTTCCTTCGCTTCCCGGGCTGCCGGGGCAAGAAGCCCTCGAAGGCAAAGCGGCGGGCGGGAAGTCCGGACAAAAGCAGGGCCGGAATGAGGGCGGTGGGGCCCGGCAGGACTACCACCGGCAGCCCCTCGCCAATGGCCGCCTCCAGCACCCGCCCGCCGGGGTCGGATATCCCGGGGGTTCCGGCCTCGCTGACCAGAGCCACGTCCCTTCCCTCGCGCAGGCAGGATAGCAGGTACTCCGTGCGCCGGGCTTCGTTGTGCTGGTGATAGCTTATCACCGGAACCCGCACCCGGTACCGTTCCAGCAGGATCCGCACCTTGCGCGTGTCCTCGGCCGCAATCAAGTGCACCCGCCGCAGCACCTTGAGGGTTCTAATGGTAATATCTTCTAAATTACCGATCGGAGTGGGACATACGTACAAGGTGCCGGTACCGGCCGGCCTAGTCTCCTCGCTCATCCGCCCCGTCTCTCCCCTCGGTCCGGACCAGGAGGGCCAGACACAACAGGCAACCGGCCCCGTTGCGCAAGGGCCGGGCGAAGTACGAGGGACAGATGTGGTAGCCCTCCCGGTAAAGCTCCCGCAGGGAGGCCAGTCCCCGCTCCGGGCCGGGCCGGTGGCAGCCGGCATAAAGCTGGGCCCGCAGCCCCCGGTTCTCCTCCTCCAGAGCCCAAAGGCGCTCCCGCAGCTCCTGCACCTCGGCCAGCAGGGCCACCAGCCGGCCCTCAATCTGGGCCAGGGCTTCCGTCAGCCGGTGGTTCAACCTCCCTCACTTCCTCCCGCGGCACCTCCACGGTGTTTCTGGTCTCTTCCAGCTCCACCGTCACCGTGCCCTTGAGCACGTTGATCCCCACCACCTTGCCGGAGGCGGAGTCCACCCATACCTTGTGCCCTATTTCCGGGTAATCGTTGCGGGCCTCTTCGTAAAGGTCGTTCTCGAACCGCAGACAGCACATCAAACGGCCGCAGATACCGGAAATCTTCCCCGGATTAAGGGAAAGGTTCTGATCTTTGGCCATCCTTATGGAGACCGGATCGAACTCTCCCAAAAACAGGGCACAGCATAACTCGCGGCCGCAGCCGCCCAGCCCCCCCAGGAGCTTGGCCTCGTCCCGAACCCCGATTTGCCTTAGCTCGATGCGGGTGCGAAACACCGCCGCCAGATCGCGCACCAATTGCCGGAAATCCACCCGACCCTCGGCGGTAAAATAGAAAATGAGCCGGCTGCGGTCGAAAGTATACTCCACCCCCACCAGTTTCATGGGCAGGCCGTGCTCCCGAATCTTCTGCTGACAAATACCGAAAGCCTCTCTTTCCGAAACCGTATTGGCCCGCACCGTTTCCAGATCCTCGGCAGTGGCCCGTCGAATGACCGGCCGCAACGGGTTCACAATGGCTTCTTCCGGGACTTCCCGGGGAGCTACCACCACTTCGCCGCATTCCACCCCCCGCACCGTTTCTACCAGCACCTTATCACCAACTGCCAACTCCTGTTCTCCGGGATCAAAGTAATATATCTTGCCGGCTCTACGGAACCGGACCCCTACTACTCTTACCACCTCGGGTTCTCCCTTCTGACGCCGCCGCACGCGGCCAACCCAGGAATACTACTTCCCAAAGGAGCTGCTTCTGAGCGTTTTGTTCTAGGGCTCTTCTGGCTTGCAAGATACGGCGGCCCAGGGCAGCCAACTCCCGGGGCGGGGGGAGGTTAGCCGGAAGGCGGTCGGGCAGCTCCGGATCGTGCAGAAGATCGCTTCGGCCGGTCTTTAGCCACACCCATACGTCCCGCGTCCAGTCCAGGAAAAGTTCCAGCCATTCCCGACCGTCCTGATCCTTGAACCTCTCGGCCCATTCCAGCCGACGGCGCACCGATCCCTCCCACAGAAGCGACCATACCTCCCGGACCAACTCTTGGGGAAAGGAGCCGGCCGCCAATGCTTTCGCCCGCTCCAGACTACCTCCGGCCAGGGCAGCCAGCCGCTGCGCCTGCGGCTCTCCCAGTCCCTGTTCCACCAGAAACCGGGCCAGCACCGGACGCGGCAGGGGCCGGAATCGCACCGCCTGGCACCTCGACCGGACCGTAGGCAACAGATCCTGGGCTCGATCGCTCACCAGTACGAATACTATCCGCTCCCCCGGTTCCTCTAAGAGCTTCAGGAGGGCGTTGGCGGCTTCCGGAGTGAGCAACTCCGCCTGCACCAACGCTACCACCAGGTAACGACCCTCGTAGGGCCCGTGCAGCGCGCGACGCCGTACCTCCTGCAGTTGCTCCAGCCGCAGGCTGGCTCCCGAAGGCTCTATCCACAGGAGGTCGGGGTGGCTTCGCGCCCGGATCTTTAAACAGGCCGGACAGCGCTCGCAGGCCTCCCCGGCCCGAGGCTCCGTACAATTCAGGGCCTGCGCCCACGCCAGGGCAGCGGTTTTCTTGCCCACCCCCGCCGGACCGAAGAATAGATAGGCGTGGGCTACCCGGCCGTCAACCAGCGCCCGCCGTAACTGCTCCTTAACCACGGTTTGCCCGTACAGGGCCCCCAGCCGCACCCGCTCCTCCTCCCAGCAGTAAGGACTCTACCTGCCGGCTCAGGCGGCAAAAGACCTCCTCCGGCGATCCCGTGGCCGCCACCACCACCATCCGCTCCGGATTCTGCCGCGCCAGGGCCAAGTATCCGGCCCGCACCTTTTCCATAAAGCCCGCGCCCTCGCCCTCCAGGCGATCCGCCGGCCGCCCCGCCTGCGCCAGGCGTCGGCCGGCCTCCGCTACCGGAAGATCTAACAACAAGGTCAGGTCCGGCTCTAAGCCCCCGGTAGCCATCCGATTAACCGCCGCCAATAAAGATAGATCTAGCCCCCGACCGTAGCCCTGGTAGGCCAGGGTAGAGTCGGTATAGCGATCGCAGATCACCACCCAGCCCGGTTGCAGAGCGGGCCGAATTACTTTGGCTACGTGTTCCGCCCTGGCCGCAGAATACAGGAACAACTCGGCCGCCGGCTCCATCCCCTGTAATTGCCGGTCGAGCAGCACCTGTCGCAGAATCTCCCCCAGCCGGGTACCGCCCGGCTCCTGGGTTAGGAGCACCCGGTAACCCCGGTCCCGCAGGTACCCCTCCAGACGCTCGGCCTGGGTGGTCTTGCCGGCTCCGTCTATCCCCTCCAGAGTGATAAACCAACTCCGGAAAAGCCCGGCGGTTTCCTGTCTATCCGGCAACTACCATAACCTCGCCTTCTCGGCTCACACCCTGTATGGAATAGCCCCGGGAGCGCCACTCCTGTACCCAGACCACCAGTTCGTTACTGATAACCTCTCCCGGCCAGCAAAAGGGTATCCCCGGCGGGTAAGGCACCAGCGGGCGGGCGGCAATCTTGCCCGCAGCCGCCGCTAAAGGCAGGCGGCGGTGCGGAGCTAAAAAAGCTTCCCTGGGGGTGAGGGCCAAAACACCGCCTGAAGGCCAACGGTAGGAACCCGGACCCCGGTCCGGGGCGGGCAACGATTCCCGGGCGGCGCTCGGGTTCTGTAAGGCGGCCGCAAAGGCGGCCTTTACCCTTCCCGCCGTCTGCCCCCCGTCCGCCAGGCTGAAGATCAGGAGCACGTGCCGCTCGCCCCAGGCCTCCACCTGAAGGCGCCCCCGCTCCCGCAGGGCGGCGGCCAAATTGCGGCCGCTCCACCCCCGCTGGTAGTAGGCCGAAACCACTACGCGCAAGGGATCCTGCTTTACCGGCGGCTCCGGCTCCCAGACCTCTAGACCGAAAGTTCGCTCCAGACAGTGCCGCACTTCGTCGGCCACGGCCAGAGGCTCATCCCACAGCTCCGGCCCCTCCTGCGCCAGCCGAGCGCGCATGGCGTCTATAGAAGCCAGGAAGGGATAGGAGGGGCTAGTAGTTTGCAAGAGGTCTAAGGCCAGGGCTATCCTTTCTTCTTCCTCTTCCTCCAGTCCCGGCCGCAGGTGGAGAACCGCGGTCTGGGTTAGGGAGCCCAGCGTCTTGTGCCAGCCGTCTACCACCACGTCCGCCCCCAGCTCCAGCGCTCCCGGCGGAAAGCGCCGATGCCGGCCGAAGTGGGCGCCGTGGGCCTCGTCTACTATCACCCGGATACCGTGCCCGTGAGCAAAGGCGACCAAGGGGCCCAAGGTATAGGCTGCTCCTTCGTAGGTGGGATAGACCGCCACCAGCACCCGGGCTTGGGGGGCCCTGGCCAGCGCCGCCTCCAGTTCCTCCCGGTCTATCCCCAGCGGCAGGCCCCACTGCCTGTCTACCCGGCCTTCCAGAAAAACCGGTCGGATACCGCTTAGGACGGCCGCGCTCACCAGGCTGCGGTGCCCGTGACGGGGAATCAGCACCGGCTCCCCCGGCCGACACAACCCCAGAAGCGCGGCCACCAGGCCTACGGTGGCGCCGTTAACCAGGAAAAAGCTTCGGCCGGCCCCGAAAAGACGGGCGGTCAACTCCTGAGCGCGGGCGATGGGTCCTTGCGGAGCGTGCAGATCGTCCAGGCCGGGTAGTTCCGTGAGGTCGATCGCCCCCAAATCGTTTTCGACTAGTCGCCGCCAGAATTCGGGCCAGGCCCTACCACCCTTGTGAGCGGGGAAATGGCAGGGGTAATACTCGGCCTGCCGGTATTCGCTCAAGGCCTGGACCAACGGTGCCTTGACTTCGCGCTCCAAGGCCCTCTCCTTCGGTTCTGCCGGGTTTACTGGTCCTATTCTAGCATAAATGCCCGTTCCCCTCCACCCTGGCTCGTCCGGGAGGAGGAAGCGCCGGGCTTGCGGGCCTAGGCCTACGGAGCCGCGCGGCGTTGCACCCCGCTATGATCGATGTAGTACTGATCGTGATAGATCAGGGAGGAGATGGGCACGATCTCGTAACCCTGCTCCCGCATGTATTTGATAAGCGGCTCCAGAGCTTCTACCGTATGCTTGCCGTTATTGTGAAAGAGGATGATGCTCCCCGGCTGCAACCGTTGCCGGATGCGGTCCACCATGGCTTCGGCGCTCAGGTCCTTCCAGTCCAGCGAGTCGATGCTCCATTGAATGGGAATAAAGCCCTCCTGCTGCACCAAGGTCACCACCCGGTCGTCGTAGTCACCGAAGGGCGGGCGGAAGAGCTTGGGCTCATAGCCGGTAACTTCCCGGATCAGGCGGGCGTTCTCCCGTAATTCGCGGATGATCTGCTCGTCGCTCAGACGGGTAAACCGGGGGTGAGTGGCGGAGTGAAGGCCGATCTCGTGCCCCTCGGCGGCGATTTCCCGGGCCCGTTCCGGATACTTCTCCAGCCACAAATTTACCAGAAAGAAAGTAGTCTTAACTCCATGCCGCCGCAAGACCTCGAGGAGAGCCGGGGTGCGTTCTGCTCCCCAGCAGGCGTCGAAGGAAAGGGCTACTTTGCGCTCGGCGGTATCCACCCGGTAGATGGGGTGAATGCGCCGGGCCCCGGCCACGAAGAGGTAATCCCAAGAAGCCCGCAAGGGGCCCAAAAGCCACAGAGTCAGGCAGGCCGCCAGCAACGTCAGGCCGAGACGTCGCCAGAAACTGGGGCCACCGATGACGTAAGCCCGCACCTTCCTCCCCTCTTCCGCCGATACTTGGAAGATTTATATGCATACCGGGTTTATCGGTAGGGCAGGAAAAGGATGGGAGGCGGGGCTTCAGGAGTTCCGGAGCTGAGCAAAGCCAAGCTGTCTACCTTTACGCTTCCCCGTAGCCTAAAGGCCAGACCCAAGAAAAATTAAGCCCCGGT
>JBNARC010000030.1:0-22149 GCA_049719955.1 Neomoorellales bacterium
TCCGAGCAACCCACTCTGAGAATCGGGAGGCAGTTTAATTTGCGGATTGACAGCCTCTAGAAGGCCCTACAGGGCCTTTTTGGGGTTTTGGCTCTTTGAAAACTGTATAATCTGCCATGTTCTGCCATTCCCGTCCAAGATAACAGCACCTTAAAGAGGATTCGCTCCCTCCCGGGGAGAACGCATTTCTTGCCCCGGCCGGGGAGCCGAAGGAGGGAGGAAAAACAAACCCATGCCGGGGAGCATAACCAGGCAAGGCAAGAACAGTTGGCGGATCCGGTTCGAGTTGCCCCGGGATCCGGCGACCGGCAAGCGCAGGCAGGGGTCGGAAACGGTGTACGGGACGAAGAAGGACGCGGAGAGGCGGTTGAGGGAGATACTGACCCAGATCGACCAGGGGGTTTTTGAGGCCGCTGCCGCGGCCGCAAAGCTGACGGTCAAAGACTATTTCCAGAACTTCCTGCTTAAGTACGAAGCGGACCACCCGGCTAAAAGCACCCGCAGAAACGCCAGGTGGCTCTTAACCCATTACGTGATCGACTGGTTTGGAGAGCTGCCGCTGGCAAAGCTGTCGCCCTACCTGATCGACCAGCTTTACACCAGCCTGCGCCGGCCCAAGGAAGAGGGGGGCAAGGGCCTCTCCACCAGGAGCGTCAGATACCTGCACGTGCTGCTTAAGAGCGCTCTGGACCGGGCGGTTGACCTGAACCTCCTCAGCTCCAATCCCGCCTCGCGAGTTAAACCGCCCAAACTCAAGAAGCGGAAGCGGGTGGTGCCGCTGACAGACGAGGAGAAGCAAAAGTTTTTGGAGGCCGTCAAAGGCGACCAGTACGAGAACCTGTTCGTCGTCGCCCTGGGGACGGGGATGCGCCTGGGAGAGCTCCTTTCCCTCACGTGGGAGCAGGTAGATTTTGAGGCGGGAACCATCACGGTAGTAAACCTGCATGAGAGCGAAACAGAGGAAGACGCGATCCGGGAGGCCAAAACGGAGAACTCCAAACGCAGTATCCCGATATTTCCGGAGGTCTACCGGGCGCTCAAGGACCAGCGGGCGCGGCTGGCGCAGCAGAAGCTGGTACTGGGGCCGATCTACGAAGACCACGGCTTGGTTTTTCCCAACCAAATCGGCCGGCCGCAGAACCAGAGTAACGTCCGCAACCGCCACTTTAAGCCGGCGCTGGAGAAAGCAGGACTGCCCAAGGATGCCCACTTCCACGCGCTCCGGCATACCTTCGCGACTTCGCTTTTGCGCCGGGGCGTGGACGTGAAGAAGGTTGCAGCCTGGCTCGGCCACGCGGACGCGGGTTTCACATACCGGGTGTACCACCACTACATCCCGGAAACGCTGAACCCCGGCGAGGCCCGCCGGCTCAACGCTTTCCTGTTTGGAGAGGACGCCAAAAAAGGCGCCCGGTAGGGATCCCGCCCTCCGGGCTAAATTTCGGTGACGAAACGGTGACGAATTCCCAGTTACTGCCACTCTGCTCTACCAGCCGAACCCGCAAAGCCTTGAAATTACTGGCTTTCCTGGAGCCGGCGGAGGGGGTCGAACCCTCGACCTGCCGATTACAAGTCGGCCGCTCTACCGCTGAGCTACGCCGGCATGGTCGGGGCGGGGGGACTTGAACCCCCGGCCTCTTGGTCCCAAACCAAGCGCGCTACCAACCTGCGCCACGCCCCGCTGAAGCGATTATACCGAATCCGTCAACCGGGGGTCAACGCCCAACCCCGTAAAACCCCGTCAGCAGAGTACCACCTAGGTTCATAGTAGTCGATCGTTCAGCGGGGTGACCTTCGGACGGTAGTGTCACTTCGTACCAGGTAAAGCCAAGGGAGCCGGAGTTCCCTTGAAGGTTGAGCATAGGTTGAGCATAGGTTGAGCATACATGGACTTTGCTCGCCGAAAAGGGACGGAATCGTGTTAGTCTTGAAGGAGAAATGCGTTCAGCGGAGAATCTATTGCACTATAGGCTTTAGGAGCTCCCGGAGCAATGCGTTATTGGTGGCCCGGGCATTACCCCTTGGCGCCTAGCAGGTACGGATGGTGATAGCGTGAAGCTAGCGATTTCTGGAAAGGGCGGAGTGGGGAAGACTACCTTGGCGGCCGGTCTGGCCCGCTTTTTTGCCGGTCAAGGTTTTCACGTTTACGCCGTGGATGCCGATCCTGATGCCAGCCTGGGTTTGGCTTTGGGCTTAGATCCGGCGGTGGTGGCAAGTATTCCTCCCATCGTAGAAATGCGAGATCTCATCGCCGAACGGACCGGAGGCGAGGGGGCGTTTTTCTCGCTGAACCCCGAGGTGGGAGACTTGGCGGAGCGCTATAGCCTCTCGGTCCACAATATCCGTTTCTTGAAAATGGGTACGGTTAAAAAGGGAGGTACGTCCTGCTACTGCCGAGAAAACAGCATATTGCACGCCCTCCTTACCCACCTGCTGCTGCGCCAAGACGAAATGGTCATCCTGGATTTCGGGGCGGGCATCGAGCCCCTTACCAGGGGAACGGCGGAGGGAGTCGACCTTCTGGTGGTGGTGACCGAGCCCTCTCAGGTGAGCCTTCACACCGCCCGTACCGTTACTGCATTGGCTCGTGATCTGGAGATTAGCAATGTGGTCTACGTCGGCAACAAGGTTAGAAGCCCGGCAGAGGCAACCTTCCTGGAGGGACAGTTTCCCCCCGGCACCTTATTGGGGGTTATACCGTTCGACGAGGAAGAATGGACTGGTGCTCTGGATCGTACCGGGGCAGCGGTCGGCGGCTCTGTAAGGATGGCGATAGAAGCCATTGGTAAGCGCGTATTGGCCGCCTATATGAAGTGTACCACCGGATAACGTCGCTGGCAGGCCGAAAGGCTTGGGAATACTCTCATGGAGGGGGTTAGGCAATGCCAAGATTCCGCGATCCTACCCATACCGCTCGTCCTTCCGACGCTCCCCGGGTGCCGGAGCGGCGCAAGCGCGAACGCACCATCGATCCCGCGGCGCTGGAAATGCTATCGAAGGCTCAGGAGGCCGGTGTAATAACCGCCTTCGACCGGTTTCTGGCCCAGCAACCCCAATGCCAGTTCGGGTACACCGGCATCTGTTGTCGGTTCTGCCTGGCCGGGCCCTGTAGGATTAGATCCCTAGACGGCCCCGGAAGCCGGGGAATCTGTGGAGCCTCGGTCTGGACCATCGTAGCCCGAAGCGTGGGATTGATGATCCTTACCGGCTGCGCCTCCCACGCGGAGCACGGTAACCACATCGCCCACACCCTGCTAGAAGTGGCAGAGGGCCGTGTCTCAGATTACAGTATAAAGGATTCGGAAAAGCTGCGCCGTGTCTGCCAGAGGGCCGGCATCGAAGTAGAGAGTAAGACTGACTTGGAGCTGGCTCGAGAACTGGCAGAGAAGGCCCTGGAGGATTTCTCGCGGCTTAAGGGTATGGGGGAGTCCACCTGGGTTACTACTACCGTTACCCCCGGCCGTAACCTTAAGTTCCGTACCCATGGGGTAATGCCGCACGGTATCCACGCTACCATTTCCGATCTGGTCACTCAGGCTCATGTGGGCATGGATGACGACCCGGTAAACCTGGTCTTCAGTGCGGTTCGAGTGGGCCTGGCCGACTATGCGGGAATGCATATCGCCACCGACCTTTCCGACATACTGTTCGGTACTCCCGAACCAATCGTAAGCGAGGCCAACATGGGAGTACTGGATGAAGATAAGGTAAACATTGTGCTCCACGGCCATAATCCCCTTCTGAGCGAGATGATCGTGCAGGCCGCCCGGGAGTTGGAGGCCGAAGCTAAAGCGGCCGGAGCCAAGGGCATTAACCTGGTAGGTATTTGCTGCACCGGCAACGAGGTCTTGATGCGTCAGGGGATCCCGCTGGTCACCTCCTATGCTTCTCAAGAGCTGGCCATATGCACCGGCGCGGTTGATGCCATGTGCGTAGACGTCCAGTGCATCATGCCCGCCATTCGCACCGCCGCCGAGTGCTTCCATACGCGGATCATCA
This sequence comes from Neomoorellales bacterium, assembly GCA_049719955.1. GTDB lineage: Bacteria > Bacillota > DSM-521 > Neomoorellales > SLTJ01 > JANLFO01. The sequence goes on from JBNARC010000030.1 coordinate 4,000, forward strand.
CCACCTCGGACATCGTCAAGATCCCGGGCTCCTACCACATTGATTATCGTACCAGTAGCGCAGCCCGGGATGCCCGGTCGGCGGTGCGCTTGGCCATTGAGGCCTTCAAGGAGCGTCGGGAAAGCGGCCGGGCGGTCTACATTCCTCAGGTGAAGAATACGGTAGTGGCCGGCTGGAGTTTGGAAGCCATGATGCGGTTGTTTGCCGCAGTTAATCCGGAGAACCCCGTGCGGGTGCTCAATCAGGCCATCCTTGACGGTGAACTGGCCGGGGTTATCCTTATGGCCGGCTGTAATAACCTGAAGACCTTCCAGGATCACTCTCATTTCACGGTTATGAAGGAAATGCTCAAGAACGACGTACTGGTATTGGCCACGGGTTGTTCCGCCCAAGCCGCGGCCAAGTTGGGTCTAATGGATCCGGCCAGGGTAGACGAACTCTGCGGCGGTGGGCTTAGGCGTTTCCTGCGGCGGTTGGAGGAGAGAGCCGACCTCAAGGTGGGCTTGCCTCCGGTATTCCATATGGGTTCCTGTGTAGACAACACTCGTGCCTCAGACTTGCTAATGGCTATGGCCAACGATCTGGGTGTAGACACTCCCAAAGTGCCTTTCGTAGCCTCGGCGCCCGAGGCCATGAGCGGCAAGGCCACCAGCATCGGTACCTGGTGCGTTGCTCTCGGCCTTCCCACCCACGTGGGCTCCATGCCTCCGGTAGAGGGAAGCGATCTGATCTACAGTATCCTTACCCAGATTGCCCACGACGTTTATGGGGGGCACTTCATTTTTGAAATGGACCCGAACGTCGCCGCCCGCAAGCTCTTAAACGCACTGGAGTACCGTACCTGGAAGCTGGGCGTACACCGTCGGGCAGCAGAGCGTTTCGAGACCAAGCTCTATCAAGGCTACTAAGGCACGGCGCGGGGAGGGGTAGAAAATGGCGGTAGACTTCGACAAGCTCTTCGAGGGAGCCATTCCGGAGGGTAAGAACCCGACCAGGTTGTTCCGAGAGGTATATCACGGCGCCATTACCGCCGTCAGCTATGCCGAAATACTGCTGAACCAGGCGATCCGCCGTTACGGGCCGGAGCACCCCGTGGGATATCCGGACACGGCTTACTACCTTCCGGTGATTCGGTGCTATAGCGGCGAAGAGGTGCGCAAACTGGGCGACCTTCCGCCCATTCTCAACCGCATGCGGGCTCAGATCAAGTCGGAACTCACTTTCGAGAACGCTCGGTTGGCCGGAGAGTCTACCTGGTACGCGGCGGAGATAATCGAGGCCCTGCGGTATTTAGAATACGATCCCGACAAACCTCTGGCCCCCGAACCCTGGACCGGGTTTATCGGCGACCCGATTGTGCGGCGCTTCGGGGTGAAGATGGTGGACTGGACCATCCCCGGCGAGGCGGTAATTCTGGGTCGGGCCAAAGACCCCAAGAAGCTGGCGAGAATGGTCCAGGAACTGATGGGTATGGGCTTCATGATCTTTCTCTGCGACGAGGTAGTGGAGCAACTCCTGGAGGAGGACGTGAAGCTCGGTGTAGACTACATCGCCTACCCGCTGGGTAACTTCACGCAAATCGTGCACGCCGCCAACTACGCCCTGCGGGCGGGCATGATGTTCGGCGGTATCACCCCGGGACTGCGCGACGAGCAGCGCGACTACCAACGCCGGCGCATTCGGGCCTTCGTGCTTTACCTGGGCGAACACGACATGGTCAAGACCGCGGCTTGCTTCGGGGCCATATTCACCGGGTTTCCGGTTATAACCGACCAGCCCTTGGCCGAGGACCAGCAGATCCCGGACTGGTTCTTTAGCGTTGAGGACTACGATAAGATGATTCAAATCGCCCTGGAGGTTCGCGGTATTAAGCTCACCCGGGTGAAACTGGAGCTGCCCATCAATTTCGGGCCCGCCTTCGAGGGCGAAAGCATCCGGAAAGACGCCATGTACGTAGAGATGGGCGGTGGTCGCACGCCGGCCTTCGAACTGGTGCGGAGCGTGGGCGAGCAGGAAATCGAGGACGGGAAGGTAGAGGTAATCGGGCCGGAAATCGAGGCCTTCCAGGCCGGTGACCGCCTGCCCTTTGCCTATGTGGTAGACGTATACGGCCGCAAGATGCAGGAAGACTACGAAGGCGTACTGGAACGTCGCATTCACGACTTCCTAAACTACGGCGAGGGGCTGTGGCATACCGCCCAGCGCGATATCGTTTGGTTGCGTATAAGTAAAGAGGCCGTAGGCAAGGGAGTGAAGTTCCGTCACCTGGGCGAGATCCTGGTGGCCAAGATGAAAGAGGAGTTCCCGGCCATTGTCGACCGGGTCCAGGTCACCATTTATACCACCAAAGAAGACGTAGAGCGACTTCTCCCTCTGGCCCGAGAAAAGTACCGGTTAAGGGACGAACGGCTCAGAGGCCTTACCGACGAGGCCGTGGATACTTTCTACTCCTGCAACCTCTGTCAATCCTTTGCCCCCAACCACACCTGTATTGTGACTCCCGAACGGCTGGGCCTCTGCGGAGCAGTAAGCTGGCTTGATGCCAAGGCCTCCCACGAGATTAATCCCGCCGGTCCTAACCAGCCGGTGCCCAAGGAAGGGGTCATCGACGAGTGGAAGGGTATGTGGAGAAGTGTTAACGAGTACGTTTACAACGCCACCAACCATAATCTGGAAGAGGTTAACCTCTATTCTATGTTGGATCGACCCATGACTTCCTGCGGGTGCTTTGAGTGCATTATGGCCATCGTACCCGAATGCAACGGTATCATGATCACAACCCGCGAGTATGGCGGAATGACCCCGTGCGGCATGACCTTTTCCACGCTGGCCGGCATGGTAGGCGGAGGAGCGCAGACTCCGGGCTTCATGGGCGTTGGTCGCCGTTATCTAGTCAGCCGCAAGTTCATCCGCGCTGACGGCGGTCTGGGCCGGGTGGTTTGGATGCCCAAGGAGCTCAAGGAACAGTTGCGCGAAGAACTTAACGCCCGCGGTAAAGAAGAAGGTTTCGGAGATAACTTTGCCGACATGATCGCCGATGAGACCATCGGCACCACGGTAGAGGAAATCCTGCCTTTCCTGGAGGAGAAGGGGCACCCGGCTCTCAGCATGGAGCCCCTTATGTAGATAAGTCCGAGGAAGGGAGTTGCGCCCTATGCCATTGACCGGACTGGATATCTACAAACAGCTTCCCAAGACCAACTGTAAGGAATGCGGGCACCCCACGTGTCTAGCCTTTGCCATGGCCTTGGCCAGCGGAAAGGCCTCGCTGGATGCCTGCCCGCACGTAAGCCAGGAAGCTCGCGCCGCTTTGGACGCCGCCGCCGCTCCTCCCATGGCCGAGATCGTAATTGGCACGGGAGCGGCGGCGGTCAAGCTTGGGGGAGAGACCGAGCTTTTCCGCCACGAGAAACGCTTCTATAACCCGACGGTGGTGGCTTTACTCCTAAGCGATTCGCTGCCGGAGGCCGAACTTAACGCCCGAGTGCAAGAGCTTAAGGACTTGGCATTCCACCGGGTGGGTCTGGAGTACCGGGTGCAAATGGTAGCGGTGAAGTGCGATACCGGGCAGGCGGAAACCTTTAAGAAGGCAGTTGAATTGGCCCAGCAGACCGGCCTAGCATTAATGCTGGTGACCGAAGACCCGCAGGTAATGGCCGCCGGGCTGGAGGTCTGCGCCCAGTCCCGCCCCTTGCTGTACGCCGCCACCGAGGCCAACTTGGAAGCCATGTTGGCGCTGGCCAAAGCCAACGCCTGCGTTATGGCAGTTAAGGCCCGGGGGTTAGAGGCGTTGGCGGCCCTGGCGCAGAAGGTAAGTGTCACCGGCTTCAAGGACCTGGTGTTGGACCCCGATCCCACCGGCCTGGCCCAGGCGGTGGCCGACCTGGTGCAGATCCGCCGGCTGGCCATCAAGAAGCGCTTCCGCCCCTTCGGCTACCCCGCCATGGTATTCGCGCGGGCGCAGGATCCGGCCGAAGAGGCTCTGGAGGCCGCTACCTGCTTCACCAAGTACGCCAGCCTGGTAGTATTGAAGAACTTCTCCCGGCCTCACCTGCTTCCGTTGCTTACCTGGCGGCAAAACCTATACACCGATCCACAAGTGCCCATCCAGGTGGAGGAGAAGCTTAACGAGATCGGCAATCCCAATGAAAACTCTCCGGTCTACGTTACCACCAACTTCTCCCTTACCTACTACTCGGTGCAGGGTGAGGTGGAGGGCTCCCGCATACCCAGTTACATTCTCTCGGTTAATACCAACGGGCTTTCGGTAATGACCGCCTACGCCGACGGTCGCTTTACCGCGGAAAAGATTGCCCAGGTAATGAAGAAGTTCGACCTGGACAGCAGGATCAAACACCGGAGCATTGTTATTCCGGGCGCGGTGGCCGTACTGAAGGGTAAATTAGAGGAGCTTACCGGTTGGAAGGTATTGGTAGGACCCCGGGAGGCTTCGGGCATACCGGCGTTCGCCAAGAGCACGTTCAGCGCGTAAAGTAATCCTCGGCGTCGAGAAGCATTAGACTTCCGGGAAGGGAGAAAGCACCATGGCCGTGGAGATTGTCAAGGACAAGAATCCCAGTCGGGTTGGTGAAGTGGTTATTGGTGCTACTAAGGAAGAGGGGGGCACCAGGGCCTACAGCCTCCGGGTAGGGGGCGATCCCGCCCTTCCTTTCCACCAATTTGAAGGGGAAATGACCAACCGGCCGGTGTTGGCGCTGGAGGTTCAGGATATTATCCCTGAGTGGCCTTCCGGGTTGGCCGAGTACTACAGTGACGTGTGGCATGACCCGGCCGAGTGGGCTAAGAAGTGCGTGGAGCAATACCAGGCCGACTTGGTCTATTTGAAGCTAGAAGGAGCCGACCCAGAAAAGGGAGATCACTCGGTCGACGAATGCGTGGCCACGGTCAGGAAAGTGTTGGCGGCCGTAGGGGCGCCGCTCATCGTGGTAGGGTGCGGAGTAGCGGAAAAGGACAACCAAATAATGGAGGCCATTGCCGAGGCGGCCGCCGGGGAAAGACTGTTGCTCGGCAATGCCGAGCCGGACAACTATCGTACCATCGTGGCCGCCTGTATGGTACACGGTCATAACGTGATCGCCAAGTCGCCGCTGGACATCAATATCTGCAAGCAGCTTAACATCCTGGTTACCGACATGAACTTGCAGCCCAACCGCATTGTGATCGATCCCTCTATAGGCGGCCTGGGTTACGGCATTGAGTACGCCTTCTCCATAATGGAGCGGCTGCGGCTGGGTGCGCTTCAGGGAGACCGCATGCTGGCCATGCCCATTCTCTGTACCGTAGGCCAGGAAACCTGGAGGCATAAGGAAGCGGTAGCTCCGGCGGAGGAGTATCCCGAGTGGGGTAACGAGACCGAGCGAGGCGTAATGTGGGAGGCCACGGCGGCGGCCGCGCTCCTCCAGGCCGGAGCCCATATTCTGCTAATGCGTCACCCCCGGGCGGTAGCTCTCACCAAGGCGTTGGTGGCCGAGCTGATGCGGCCCAGCGAGTTCTAGGCGGACGGGAGGAAGCGGGATGCTAATAATCGGCGAACGAATTAACGGCATGTTTTCGGATATTCGGGAGGCGCTGCAGAAGCGCGATCCCAGACCCGTACAGGAGTGGGCCAAGAGGCAGGAGGAAGGGGGAGCCCGGGCCCTGGATCTTAACGTGGGTCCGGCGGTAGAGGATAAGGTGGCGGCCATGCGGTGGCTGGTGGAGGTCACTCAAGAGGTTTCAAGCCTCATGCTTTGCCTGGACTCCACCAATTTCGACGTCATCGAAGCGGGACTGGAAGTGTGCCGCAACCCGGCCATGATCAATTCCACCAATGCCGAAAGGGAGAAGATCGAGCGGGCCTTTCCCCTGGCGGTGAAATACGGAGCCAAGCTGATCGGGCTCACCATGGACCGTAAGGGTATACCCAAGGATGCCGATACCCGTCTGGCCTTTGCCATGGAACTGGTGGCGGCCGCCGACGAGTTCGGGTTACCTATGGAAGATTTGTACCTTGATCCCCTGATCCTTCCCGCCAACGTTGGCCAGGATCACGGTCCGGAAGTGCTTAAGACTTTGCAGCAGATAAAGATCCTTGCCAGCCCGCCGCCGAAAACCGTGCTGGGCCTGAGCAACGTTTCCCAGGGCTGTCAGGATCGCTCGCTACTAAACCGTACCTTCTTGGCCATGGCGATGGCCTGCGGTCTGGATGCGGCCATTGCCGATGCCTGCGATCCCCTTTTGACCGAAACGGCCGCCGCGGCGGAGGTACTGCTTAACCAGACCATCTACTGCGACTCGTACGTAAAGGTTTTCCGTACCCGCTAGCGGGGGCGGTGGGCGGTATAAGCGGGCGCAAAAGGAATATACATTTCCCGGAAGGTAGGCCGGGAGGTGTATGTCCTTGACCCGCAGGTTCAGTCGAGAATGGGAAGCCCGACTGCTTTCTCTGGTTGACCAGATGCTTGAGGCGGTGGCGGTTCTGGCGCGAGCTCCAGAGGAGGAGCGTGGCGAGCAGTTTGCCCGGGCAATAGGCCTGGCCGAGCAGGCGTCCGCGATGGCGGTGGAACTGCTGGAGGGACGGGTTGAACTACTCGGCAAGCTTATGGAGCAACTGGTAGCCCAGCGTCTGTCGCGTCTGGAGTGGCCCAGGGACGCAGGCGGGCTTCAGCGGGAGCTACAGGAGGTCATTCGTCGCGGAGTAGAACGCCTGGGGGAAAAACCGTCCCCAACGGAGGTTGAGACCGGGGAGGTCATCGCCGCCAAGGTCCCGGAGCCGCCGACCGTCTCGGAGCCAAGCCGGGCGGCAAAGGAGGCGACGGCGCCCGTAAGGTTGTCTTCTCCCGTCGATCCGGTACGCAAAGCCTTGGCGGTTCTGTTTCCCGGTCGCGAGGTGCGGGAGGGCTATCCCTTCCACGGCACCGTCCTGGGCTACTACCTGCCGCAAGAGCGGGTCGCGGTAACGGTGGAGGGCCGTTACGGGGCAAGGAAGGCCCGCCAAGAATATTTCTGCCGCCAGGAAGGCATTACCTTAGTAGTGTTGGACCCGGACAGCGCCGGGGATCCTTACCGGGCCGCACAGGCGATTCGGCAGGCGGTCCGCAGGAGGGTGGGTTAGAAGTCCGCCGGAGCAATAATGGGGTTATTGACCGGCGAAGGCGGTGATGGTAGAATTACGTCAAACGCCGGGCTGCGGAAGTTGGTAGCCACCGACCAGGGCGGCATGGCAGGAAGTCTCTCGTCCCAAACCGGGCGGGAGATTTCTTTAGTTTGGGGGAGATCGGATGGAGAAGCGCATTCTACAGATTCTAGAAAGTGACGCCCGCCTGACACCCGAGCAGATAGCGGCCATGATCGGCGCCTCGCCTGAGGAGGTCGCCCGGGTAGTACGGCGGCTCGAGGAAGAGCGGGTAATCGTAAAGTACCAGGCGCTGGTAAACTGGGAGAAGGTTGGCGACAACGGGGTGGCCGCTCTCATTGAGGTAAAGGTCACCCCACAACGGGATTTGGGCTTCGATCAGGTGGCCGGTCGCATTTACCGGTTTCCGGAAGTAAGGTCGGTTTTTCTGGTATCCGGTTCCTACGACCTTTCGGTGGTGGTCGAGGGTAAGGACCTCAAGGAAGTGGCTCGCTTTGTGGCCGAGAAGTTGGCCACCTTGGAGCACGTTCAGAGTACGGTAACCCATTTCATTCTCAAGAAATACAAGCAAGATGGAGTAATCCTCGAAGACGCGGAGACCGACCGGCGGCAGGTGGTGAGCCCTTGACGGCCGAGGACTTCCTGAACCCGGTAGTACGGGATCTTCCGCCCTCAGGTATTAGAAAGTTCTTTGACCTGGTAGCCAATACCAAAGGAGTCATCTCCTTAGGAGTGGGCGAACCGGACTTCGTTACCCCGTGGTTTATTCGAGAGGCCTGCCTTCGGGCTTTGGAACAGGGATATACTATGTATAGTTCCAACTGGGGCCTACCGGAACTGCGCCAGGAAATAGCTTCATACCTGGAGCGACGGTTCGGAGTAACCTACGACCCGGTGGAGGAAATCTTGGTCACGGTGGGCGCCAGTCAGGCCATCGACCTCTCCCTGCGCGCGGTGCTTCGACCGGGCGACGAAGTACTAATTCCCGAACCCAACTACGTCTCTTACAAGCCCTGCACCCTTTTGGCCGGAGGCACTCCGGTAGTAGTCCCTACCCGACCGTCCCGCCAGTTCAGGTTGACCCTTGAGGATGTACAAGCCCGACTGACCCCCCGTACCCGAGTTCTTGTCCTCTCCTATCCGAACAATCCTACCGGAGCCGTAATGCGCCGGGAGGACCTGTTACCCCTAGCCCGGCTGGCGGAACGGCAGGACTTATTGGTAATCAGCGACGAGATCTACGCCGAGCTAACCTACGAGGGACGGCATACCGCTTTTGCCTCGCTGCCCGGAATGCGCGAGCGCACCCTGCTGGTAGGGGGGCTGTCGAAGGCTTTTGCCATGACCGGCTGGCGCATCGGGTACGTATGCGGGCCGGCCTCGCTTATCCGCGGTCTACTCAAGATCCACCAATATACCATGCTTTGCGCTCCTATTATGAGCCAGAAGGCGGCGGTGGAAGCCCTGCGTCGAGGGCAGGAGGCGGTAGAGGAGATGGTCCGGGAATACGACATGCGTCGGCGCCTGGTGGTTCACAGTTTACGGCAGATGGGTCTGGAATGCTTCGAACCCCAGGGCGCATTTTACGTATTCCCTTCCTTCCGTAGCTTGACGAACTGGACGGCAGAGGAATTCTGCGCCCGCCTGCTACAGGAGGAACGGGTGGCGGTAGTGCCGGGCACGGCCTTTGGCGAGGGCGGAGAAGGGCATTTCCGTCTTTCCTACGCTGCCGCTACCGGCACCCTTATGGAGGCCCTTCGTCGGCTGGCCAGCTTTTGCGCTCGTCACCGCCAACGCCAGTGGCAGGTGGGTCTTGGTTAGAAAAAACCAGGCGTCTTACGGTAAGATTTACCTCCAGCACGTTAAGCGCCGTCATGTGCTCGACCACCCGTACTATCTGCTGCTGGGTTCGTCGGGCCGCCTCCGGAAGCCTGATGCCGTACGGGAGTTCCAGCTCGGCATTGATTATTACCCCTTCCGGCCGGTTGACCACCTCTACCTTTTCCAGGCGGTGGCCCAGAAGGGCGGCGCTGTGGGTGGCAATGGCTACGAGCGCCTCGTTGGCGACATAGAACCGTCCCAGATAAGTGAAGGTGGGCCGAACCACCGATTGGTCTACCCACAAAACCGGGGTGGTTTCCTGGGGAGCGCTAGCCGGTCGCCGCAGGATAGCCCGAATGGGCTCGATGACCGTGCCCGAGAGCCTTGGTTTCACCTCCACCGTGGGGGCCGGTATTACGTGTCGGCCGAACTGACGAGCGCGTTTTGCTCGGGCGATGGCCTCCGGGGAAGCGACCTCAAAGATGTCCAGCACTTGCTCGGGTTCGGGTAGGTCCAGATTACGGGCGATTCTCCGTGCCATCTCTCCGGAGGTGGCGAGGATGAGTAGGGCAGAGGGAGCCAATTCTCTTATCTTGGCTTTGACTGAGCCGGCGTGCTGGGGATCGGAGAAGAGGGCGGTTCTGATTGCTCCTACGCGCGTAGGCTGGCGTTTGGCCGAGGTGCCGCCTACGATGCTGCTGCCGGCAATCAGCAGGCCGTCATCAATGATGGCCTCCGCCCCATATTCGTGGGCTACTAACTGAGCATGGTGGCTTTTTCCGCTGCCGCTCGGTCCTACCAAGGCGAGTACCCGCATGCTTCACCCCTCCTGCTGCCCCGAAAACGGATGCCTCCAAGTGATAAATAAGGACTCTGCGAACGGCTTTGCCAATTTCGGGCTAAGACCGTACCTAGAGGATATGAGGCTTTTTGTGCACTACGCCACTTTCGGCTCGATACGTACTTCGTACCCCCAGAGTTTCTAGCTTCTTGACAGTACGACGCACCATGGCCTGCTTTTTACGCTCATCCAGGTAGTTGGGCCCAAGCTCAACGTACGGTTGCCTCCTCTTCTGGCGGCGATCCTGTGGTAGCTGGCGGAAGGGTAGGTGTTTTTGGCCCGGGCGGCGGAACGGGCAGCCTCGGTTAGGGTGGCGCGTAAGGCTTTGTTGCCTTTTCTGGCGCTCCAGGAAGTCAATGTGCTCAAGCTGCGCCGCAAGGAGCATCTTCTGGTGCGGGCCAATAAGACCCCGCAAGGCCTGCACCAATTCCCCTTCCTTTTGCTTTAGCCTGCCCTTAGCCAGTCCCGCCAGAACTTGGGGATTCTCCTCCCCCTGGATCAGAGCCTCAAGCATAGCCCGACCGGAAGCCCCCAAAATGTCGCTGGCTACTGCCGAAAGTTTGATGTTCGCGCCCTCTAAGACCTTCTGCAGCCGGTTTACTTCCCGCGCCCGCTCCTCGATGAGGCTTCTACGGTAGCGCACCAACTCCCTTAGCTCCCTCTGCTCGCGGCTGGGAATGTAGCTTCCCCGAAGTAGACCGTGCCGCAAAAGCTCCGCTATCCATTCCGCGTCCTTGACATCGGTCTTGCGGCCGGGTACTGCCTTGATGTGTTGGGCGTTAACCACTAAGGCTTCAATTTCCGCCAGCTCCAGTAGGTTGTAAACCGGTTTCCAGTAGACACCCGTGCTCTCCATGGCCACGTGGGTGCAGCCTTTCTCCTTTATCCAGTCCACAAGCGCCAACAGATCCTCGGTCATGGTGCCAAAGGTGCGTACCTCTTTGCCCTTTGGGATGATGACGCAGGCGGTCACGCTCTTCTTGTGCACATCTAGCCCACAGCACCGCTCGTAAACTACTTCCACCGGGATTACCTCCTTGCGGCTGGCTCAATCAGCCGCGGCCGGTACGGCAGCCTCCAAAAAGGCTAATCTGCCCCGCGTGCTTCCCCAAGGGAGCAACACTCTGTGGAGCACCAGGCCGCCAAGGTCAGTCTCAGGCCCGGGTTCAAAACACCAGGCACAGCCGACCCCACCACCAGCCGCACGGAAGAAGATTCGACCTTAATCCGTTTTCATTCCTTCTGCTGGTGCCACCTCGGTGGCATGGGCGTCTCAGGCGAAATTATAAGCCAAGTGTTGGTTTTTTACTAGACCCCGGGGCTTCATGCTATAATGGAGGCGAAGGCAATTGCTGGGTTGGGGAGGGGGCCGAGGTGCCGTCGATTACCCCGGAGTTTTTGGCCGCTTTTGGTTCCGCCCTGTGGGAGAAGGGCGTAGTAGTGGTTCCCAATTTATTGCTGTCCAACTATGCCCGGCTTGGCCTTACCGAGGCCGAGGTAATGGTTATACTTCATCTCTTACGCCTACAAATGATAGAGGGGGATCGATTTCCCACTCCGGAGAAGCTAAGTCAGTTTATGGCCCTGGACCCGGAGAGGGTCCGCGAGTTGATGGCTTCCCTTATGGAAAAGAAGATGCTCAAGGTGGTGCCCGATCCCGAACCCACCCGGTCTGCCTACCGTTACAGTTGGGAAGATCTACTCCTAAATCTGGCCCAGTTATGGCTATCCGAACAGGCCAATGCGTTGGCTCTGGCAGAAGGTTCCTCGGAGGAAGGGCAACTGTACCTTGCCTTTGAGCAGGAATTCGGTCGGCCGCTTTCGCCGTTAGAGAGCGGCCAACTGACCGAGTGGTGTCACCGTTATCCCCACGAACTCATCAGAGAGGCTCTGCGGTTGGCGGTACTACGGGGTGTGTACAACTTCCGCTACATCGACTCCATACTGCGGGACTGGGAGAAGAAGAACGTTCGGACCTTAAGAGAAGCGCAAGAGCTGGAAGCCCGCTTCCGGGAGCGACGGCGTAAACGCTCCCGGGAAAGCCAGTCGGCGGAAGAAAGTTGGCAGGACGAGAAATACAAAGATCTTTACCTGAGTTAAGGCCGGGAGGGCTCTACCTTGGCCGAATGGCAACGCATAGGCCACATTCTATCCTCCCTTCCGCCTCGGGCGGCAAGCGCTACCCCCCTCTCTTCTTCCCAGCCCAGAGAGGCATGCCCTCGCTGTCACGGCCGGGGGATAGTATTATTAGGTGACCGGGCGGTACGCTGTTCCTGTATGCAAAGGCTGAGCCTGGTGCGGCGCCAGGAAAATGCCGGTCTGACTGCTGCCCTGCAACGCCAGACATTCTCCCGTTTCGACCTGCGCTATTACGAGCCCGACTATCTGGAGACCGCCCGTCGCAGTCTGTTGGCGGCCCAGGAATTCGTGCGGGAGTGCGTAGAGGGAAAAGTTCGGCGCGGCCTGATGTTTACCGGACCGGTGGGAAGCGGCAAGACTTTTTTGGCCGCCGCCATTGCCAACGCCTTGGTAGAGAAGGGGCACGACGTTTTCTTCGTAGTGGTTCCGGAACTCTTGGAGTCCATACGAAACAGCTTTGGCCGGTCAGAACTAGATACCGGCAACGAAGTGGAGGAGCGCGCCCGCGCCAGCGCCGTGCTCATCTTGGATGACCTGGGGGCCCATAACTACACCGATTGGACCCGTAACACCCTTTACTCCTTACTGAACTACCGGGTAAACCACGAACTGCCCACGGTTATTACTACCAACCTAAGTCTGGAGCAACTCGAGAATTACCTGGGAGAGCGCACTACCTCCAGAATCTTGGAGCACTGCCGGGTGTACCGGCTGCGGGTGGGCCAGGATATCCGTAGGGTAAAAGCCAGCCGGGCGGCCAATGCACCCCTCGAGGAACGAGATTCATAAGCTACACTAGTCTCGCCTTAAGGAGGAATAGGGGGTGCGCTTGGTATTGGATCCCGGCCACGGGGGTAAAGACCCAGGGGCAGTGGGAAAAACCGGCTTACAGGAAAAAACCGTTAACCTGGATGTAGCGTTGGAACTGGCAGCCAGGATGCGGGCCCGGGGATACGAGGTGTGGCTTACCAGAAGCGCCGATCAGTACGTTCCCCTCAAAGACCGGGTGGCCCTAGCCAACGAGGTACAAGCCTACCTTTTGCTTAGCCTACATGTTAATAGTTCCGCCTCGGCTACTAACGCCTATCTTAGCGCCCATGTTCGGGATCTGGGCGGACCGGCGGAAAGGATCGCTCGGATCCTGCTATCCACTTTGGCGGCAACCACTGGTTGGCCGGACGGCGGCGTCTTCGTGAATAACTTTTTCCTCTTGCGAGAAAGCAAAGTTCCGGCCCTGCTATTAGAGATGGGTTTCATATCTAATCCTTCCCAGGAGGAATGGCTGGCCAGGTCCGAGAACCGTAAGCTAGTAGCCGAAGCTCTCCGGGAGGGACTGGAGAAAGCCCTAGCGCCGGGCGGGCTAACCTTCTCTGATATCGGCGGGCACTGGGCTCAAGGAGCCATAGAAGAAGCCCATCGTCTGGGACTGGTATCTGGCTATCCGGACGGGAGTTTTCGCCCCGATCAGCCGGCTACTCGAGCCGAATTGGCGGTAGGCCTAGTGAGAATGTGGCACCGATGGGAGCGGAAGGGTATTGCAGGCCATTCACAACCCCAAGGAGCAGGCGGTTCGCATGGGCCTTTGGAGCTTTAGTTTGCCCCGCCCTCGGCTTAACCGCCCCGACCAGGTAGCCGTTCAAGAGCTGGAAAGGGTGGCCGGCCCAAGATTAAGGGCGGGTATGCGGGTAGGGATCACGGTGGGCAGCCGCAACATCGCCGATCTGGGCATCATGCTCGCCGCCCTGATAGAGTATCTCAAGAGGCGGGGATGCCGGCCGGAGGTGGTGGCCTGCATGGGCAGCCATGGAGGCGCTACTTCGGGCGGGCAGCAGGCGGTTCTGGCCTCCCTGGGGGTTACTTCCGAAAGGCTGGGAGTACCGGTTAGGTGCGATCCTCGGACCACGCTGGTCGGCCGCACGGTACAGGGGAGGCCGGTCTACGTGATCGAACGGTTGCTGGAGTACGATTCCGTAGTAGTCTTCAACCGGATCAAACCGCATACCGCCTTCAGGGGACTGATCGGAAGCGGTCTTCTCAAGATGTTAGCGGTGGGAGCGGGTGGTCCTGAGGGGGCGGCCACGGTACATGTCGGCGGCGGGCAAGCCATGGCGGAGCGGGTTCTTGATATCGGCTCCTATTTGCTCTCCCGGTTGCCGGTGATAGCCGGAATAGCCGTCTTGGAGAACGGTTACGGGGAGGTAGCCCGGGTAGAGGGGTTGGCGCCGGAAGAGATGCCTCAGGCCGAGATGGAGTTGCTGAATGAAGCCGATGCCCTTCTTCCTCGCTTGCCTTTTTCGGAAATAGACCTCCTGATTGTGGAGGAAATGGGCAAGGATATTAGCGGTACGGGCATGGATACCAACGTGATCGGGCGTTGGCGCCAGGGGTATCAAGCCGAGCCGGAAAGCCCTAGGGTACACCGGCTGGTGGTATTGGACCTATCACCGGGTTCACAGGGTAATGCCAACGGGATTGGACTGGCGGATTTTGCCACTCAAGCGCTGGTAGAGAAAATAGATTATCACGCCACCTACCTCAACGCCCTGACCACGGGGTTCACCCAACGGGCAATGTTGCCGCTGATCTATCCCACGGAACTGGAGGCGGTCGAGGCTGGTTGGATCAGCCTCGGGCGACCCCCCTCGGACAAGGTGCGGGCGGTACAGATTGTTAACACGGCCAGACTGGAAAGATTGGCATTATCAGAGGCTCTATGGTCTGCCGCCGAGGTCCACCCCGGTCTCCGGCGAGAGGGAGGAGAGTATTGGCTACAACTTCGAGGGTCGGGGCGGTTGCCCCGAATAGCCGAGATCAGTACCGTCAGGAGGGCGTGAAATGCGCATCCCGGTGTGTGACCGCTGCAAAGCCAAGAATGTGGAGGGCGTCTTATGTCGCCACTGCGACACCAGCTACTGTTACGACTGCCTTGACATACACCCGGAGGAGATGCGGATCTGTCCGGTTTGCGGCGAATTTCTTTGCGACGAATGTTACGAGGGAATGGTCGAATGTGACGTATCCAAGCAGAGAAAACCCCTGCCGCCGCCGGAGCGGGACATCCTACCCGATAATGGGCTCTGATGGGCCGTAGTGGCAGTATTCCGGGCGCGCATGGTCCCGGGCTCGACGAAGCGGCATTAATCAGAGGTTTGACAGCGCCCAAAGCACGGGATATAATAGATTCAGTCAGTGCGCCCGTAGCTCAGGGGAGAGAGCACTGGCCTCCGGAGCCAGGAGCGCAGGTTCGAGTCCTGCCGGGCGCGCCATAAAGCTTGGGAAGGGTAGGCCCTTAGCTCAGTCGGTAGAGCAGCTGACTCTTAATCAGCGGGTCCGGGGTTCGAGTCCCCGAGGGCCTACCAGGAAAATCAAGGGGTTCGACGGTCGAAAGATACACCAGAGGCCGGGCGGTACTGCAAAAGTACTGCAAAACGACCCGAACTTCTGTGAGCAATAAATAGGCCGGGCAATGCCCGGCCGTAAATCTCAATCGAGGGGTCTTTCTCTGATTTCTTTTTAGCGCCCTTCCTGCTTCGGGGAGGGCTTTCTTTCTTCTGTTAGCAGGTCGCTCATTTTCTCCATCGCCCGCCGCTTGAGGTCCATCGACACGTGGGAGTAGGTGTCCAGAACCACGCTGATCTGGCTGTCGCCGAGCAGCTCTTGCACCACCTTAGGGTGCTCGTTGGCCTCGAGCAGCCGGGTGGCGAAGGTATGCCGCAGGGCGTGGAGGTTGGCCCGGTCGATGCCGGCCTTCTGCACCAGGCGGTAGAAGCTCCGGGTGAAGTTCCGCGGGTGGATGGGCTTGCCGTCCGCGGTGGCGAACACCAGGTCGTGGTCCTGGTACGCAGGGCCGAGCAGGAGCCTTTCCTGCGCCTGGCGGGCCCGGTGGGCCCTCAAGGCGGGCAGCACCGCCTCGGGCACCGGTATGGTGCGAATGCCTTTCTCAGACTTGGGCTCCTGGAAGATGAGCGCGGTCTTCCTCCCGGCAGGGCGCTGCCCCTCGGGCAGGGATTCGCTCTTAACCTCCGCCAGGGCCCGGCGGACGCTGATGGTGCCGCCCTCCAGGTCGACGTCCTGCCAGCGCAGCCCCAGGATCTCCCCGCGCCGCAGGCCCGTGGCCAGGTCCAGCAGGAAGGCGGCGCCGAGGCGGTCCTCCTCGAGCACTGCCAGGAACTTTCGCTGCTCTTCCTGGCTCAACACCCGCCTCTCCTTCTTCCGCAACCTAGGCGGGCTCGCGGCCTGGGCGACGTTCCGGAGTACCAGCCCCTCTCTCACCGCCTGCTTTAGGGCCGCCTGTATCACGGTGTGGATGAGCCTGACGGTCCTGTTCGAGAGCCCGGCGGCGAGCTTCTCGTTGTAGACCGCCTGTAGGTGCTCGGGCCGCAGGTCGCCCAGGTAGAGGCGGCCGACGGCCGGCTTGAGGTGTAGCCTTATCACATACTCGTAACAGCCCCACGTGGTGGGGCGCACGCTCGGCCGGGCGTACTCCTGAAGCCAGACGTCCAGCCACTCGCCCACCGTGACCCTCGCGGGCTCGACGAACCCGCTGGTGAGGGCCACGGCCTTGGCCTCCTCCATCTTGCTTCTTACCTCGCTCTTGGTGCGCCCGTAGAAGGTGACCCTCTTGGGCAGGCCCGTCCTGGGGTTGCGCAGGGTGAGCTGGCCTACCCAAAGGCCGCCCGGGCGCCGGTAAATGGTTCCTTCCCCGTGACCTCTCCTCTTGGGCATCGCGCTTCCTCCTTCGTAGCGAGCTGGCCCCGCCCTGCCGGTCAGGTCCGGGCGCGGACTTTGCCGGCCGCGGGGCTAGTCCACGCTCCTGATCACCTTCTTGACCACGCCGATGACCTCCACCTCCTCGGGCTCGATGCGGCGGTAGCGGGCGTTGGCCGGCTCGAGCCTCACCTTGTCCCCCACCCGGTAGAGCCTCTTCACCGTCACCTCCCCCCCGACGCGGGCCACCACGGTCTGGCCGCTCTCCGCCGTGGGCTGGAGCTTCACCAGGACGTGGTCGCCGTCGTAGATGCCCGCGCCCTCCATGCTGTCGCCCCTCACCTCGAGGCAGATGTAGCCCTCGTCGGCGAGGCTCCGCGGCAGGGGCAGGTAGCCCACGACCGTCTCCTCGGAAACCACCGGGCCCCCGGCGGGCACGCGGCCGATCACCGGCACCTCCACCACCTCCTCGACCTTCCAGTCGGTCACGAGCGCCGCCACCGTCACCCCGAGGGCCGCGGCCACTCGCTCCAGCGTCCCCAGGGCCGGGTTGGCCCGGTCCAGCTCGATGTCGCACATGTACTGGGGGGAGATCCCTGCCCGCCGGGCGAGCTCGGCCTGGCTCATCCCCCTTTCTTCCCTGAGCCTTCTTATCCGGACGCCGATCTTCAAGCCTTCCACCTCCTGCCGCCCGTCTCGTAACCTATGATAACTCCGTTGTGGGCAGATAGCAAGGGCCGAAATTGTATTGCAGGCGGAGCCTGAGGCCGGACGGCGGAGCCCGGAGGGCCAGCCCGCCCGCAGAGGACCAGAACCGCGCTTGCGCCGCCCACGGGTAACGGATAGCATCTGGCCAGAGCGGACATAAGGAGGGATGCAGATGACCTTCGGCGAGGCGGTGCGGCTGGCCCGGCGGGTGCGGGGCATGAGCCAGGCGGAGCTGGCGCGGGCGGCGGGCCTTTCGCACCAGTACCTGAACGACATCGAGCGGGGCCGCTCGGCCGGGACCCCGCACGCGATGGTGGCGCTGGCGCGGGTGCTGAACCTGTCCCTGGACGAGATATTCGGCCTGGGCGGAGGCGGCGAGCCCGGGGCGGCCGCGGCGGAGGAAGGGGGGGAGTGAAGTGGCGGAGCTGGCCATGAGCGTGGCCGAGGCGGCGCGCGCCCTGGGCGTGAGCCGGGACGCGGTGTACGAGCTGGTGCGGCGAAAGGAGATCCCGCACGTGCGGGTGGGCCGGAGGGTGATAATACCCCGCCGGGGCCTGGAGGAGTGGCTGACCAGGGCCGCGTCCCCGCAGGAGGACCGGGGGCGGCCGCAGGCGGTGCCGGCGCCGGGCGCGGCCGTCACCCGGGCGCTGCCGGCCTGGGGCGCGTTGCCGCCGCGGCGCGGCCGGGGCTAGGCGGGGCGGGCGAGGGCGCCCGAAGGGAAGGCGGGACAAGCGGGCCCCCGGCGCGGGCACAGGTCAGGATCGGGGGTGTTGCCCCGCGGCGATCCCCCTGCGGGGGG
>JBNARC010000031.1:0-21165 GCA_049719955.1 Neomoorellales bacterium
CAAGCCCTAAAGGTGGGGCAGGTGGCCAACGTGGCTCCGGTGGTGGCCGCCTACCCCCTGGTGGCCATGTCATTGGCAGTGCTGTTGCTGGGCGAGAAGATAACCTTAGGCCGGGGCTTGGGAGCGGCGCTGATCGTTCTGGGTATATGGCTGATCCGGAGGGGCTAGGCCGGGGAGGCCTGGAAGTGGCGGCAGGTATCAGAAGAACCGGGTGGGGGGCTTTTCATGACCGAGGATACCAACGGTACTTTGGGGCCCACGGCGGGTGGGAGCCGGATAGGCCGGCGAGATTGGCGCTCTCGGCGGCGAACCTGGCTAGCGGTTTTGGAGCTCGCGGTTTTGGCGCTGCTGCTCTGGTACCTGCGTACCTGGTGGCACGCGCCGCTGATGTTCTTCTATATGCACCCGGCCATCCTGGAGGCTTTGGGCATTTGGCTGGCGCTGCATTTTCTTTGGTTTCGCCGGCGCTGGACCGGCGTCAAGGTCTGGGAGTACGAGAAGACCGATAGCAAAGGGCAAAAAACCGGGGAACGGGGCCAGGTGCGCTTCCGCACCCTCTGGCTTTCCCACTGGGTAGTGCTGCCGGCATTATTGATTTTCCTGCCCCTGTTGGCCCAGGTGGCCCGGCAGGTGGACATCGTTTCCCGGCTGGAGTATCACCGCCTCGAGCGGTTGCCCGACGCCACCGCCAACCTGCGGCTCATGCCCGAGGTGGTGGCCCGGCGTTACGCCCGCGACGCCCTGCAGTTAAGCCAGTACAAGCTGGGAACCGAGCACATAGCCCGGATTGACGGGAGGCTTTGCTATACCTTTCCGCTGGTGCCGGACGGCCTGGTGCTGGTGTTCACCGCCAAGAATGCCGGCATGGCCTACGTGGACGCTACCACCCAGGAGCGCAACTCTCAGATGGTTTGGAAGCAAATGCGGATTGGCGAGGGAATGAAGGTCACCGACAGCCTCTGGTGGAACCTCTTCCGGGTGCGCTACTGGGTCAATACTGAGGAAACCTACTATATCCCTAAAGACGGCGAGATCTACACCGTGGTCCCGGCCATAGCCTACGACTACGGTTTCCGCTGGGGGCTGGTTTATGCGGTGCCGGTTTTCGCCGGCTCTTTTGTGGTGGATACCGAGGGCAACATTGCCCTGGTGCCTCCGGCGGAGGCGCTGTCCCACCCGGTTCTCCAGGATAACCTGATCTTCCCCGAGCATCTGGCCCGCACCTACGTGGATGCCTACCAGTACAAAAACGGCGTTATCAACCGCTTCTTCCTGCACCGGGACCAGATTGAGATCCAGGACGTGGGGGAGAACAAGCAGCCCTTCCTCCTGGATACCGCGGACGGCCTGAAGTGGTTCATAAGCACCGAGCCCTACGGCCAGAGCCACGGCATTTTCAAGATCTTCCTGGTGGACGCCCGCACCGGCCGGATCGAGCTTTTCGAGCTGCCGGAGGATCAGGTGCTCACCGGCCCTATTCGGGCCCTGGACTACGTGCGCCGGGCCAACCCCGTGGTGGACTGGAGCCTCTTCCACATGGTGGAGCCGCTGCCCGTGGTCAAGGAGGGCGTGCTCTATTGGAAAACGGCGGTCATCCCCCAGGACTACGCGGGCGTGGCCTATCAGGCCTTTGTGGACAGTCGCAACAACCGGGTGGTGGAGCTAGAAACCGATGCCGAGGTGGCCGCCTTCCTGGCCGGAAGGCCGGTGCTGTCCTCCCGTCCGGCGGGGGCGGGCGACCAGACCCGGCAGGAGTTGGTGCGCCAGGTCCGGCAGAAACTAGAAGAGATCGAGCGGCTGCTGGAACGTCTGGAAAGTGAAGAGGGCGAACACTAAAGGCAGGTGAGCTAGATGGCCGAGCCCCGTAAGATGATTATTCCCGTGGAAGGAATGCACTGCGTCGCCTGCGCCGCCCGGGTGGAGAAGGCCCTGGCCGGGGTGGAGGGCGTGGAGGGGGTCAGCGTGAACCTGGCCACCGGTAAGGCGGCCCTGACCGTCGATCTCCGCCGGCTCGAAACCGGCCGACTGGTAATGGCGGTGGAAGACGCCGGCTACCGGGTGCCCGAAGAGACGGTGGTGCTTAACATCGCCGGGATGCACTGCGCCGCCTGCGCCGCCCGGGTGGAAAAGGCCCTGGCCGGGGTGCCGGGAGTGGTACGGGCGGGGGTCAATCTCGCGACGGGTAAGGCGGCGGTGAGCTTTGTTCCCGGAGCGGTGGCAGATGAGGACCTGCGAAGGGCGGTGACCGAAGCCGGCTACCAGGTGTTAGAGGCTCCTTCGAGGGCTTCGGTGGAAGGGGGTAGGGAGGGAAAAGCGGGGGAGGATGAGGCCCAGAGGCAGGTGCGGGAGGCCCGCCGGCGCCTGGTGGCCGCCTGGGCCTTCACTCTGCCGCTAATAGTCTGGATGCTTCCGGAGATGTTCTGGGGGGTGATGTGGCCTACCCAAACCGTTTTTCGCCTGGGCATGATCCTGCTCGCCCTGCCGGTGCTGGTCTGGGTGGGCCGGGATACCTACCGGCGCGGGTTCGGGGCCCTGCGGCGGGGATACGCCAACATGGACACTCTGATCGCGCTGGGCACGTTGGTATCCTGGCTGACCGGTCCGGCCTCGTTCTTCTTCCCCGTGGCCAGCTACGCCGGGGTGGCGGCCATGATCATGGCCTTCCACCTCACCGGCCGCTATGTGGAAGCGGTGGCCAAAGGCCGTTCCTCGCAGGCCATCCGGCGGCTGTTGGAGCTGGGTGCCAAGACCGCCCGGGTCCTGCGCGACGGGGCGGAGGTAGAAGTGCCGGTGGAAGCGGTCGCGGCGGGGGATATTATGGTAGTGCGGCCGGGGGAGAAGATCCCTACCGACGGGGTGGTGGTGGAGGGCGAGGGCGCGGTGGACGAATCCATGGCCACCGGCGAGCCCCTGCCGGTGCACAAGAAGCCCGGGGATGAAGTCATCGGCGCCACCATCAACCGGGAGGGGCGGCTCAAAGTGCGGGCCACGCGCGTGGGTCGGGATACCTTCGTGGCCCAGGTGATCCGCCTGGTAGAGGAGGCCCAGGGCTCCAAGGTGCCGGTGCAGGAGCTGGCCGACCGCGTCACCGCGGTTTTCGTGCCCGTGGTGCTGGTGCTGGCGGCGGCTACGCTGGTTCTGTGGCTGGCCTTTCCGGAAGGCATGTCCCGGCTGGCCCGGGCGGGCGCCTTTCTCCCCTGGGTTAACCCGGGTCTGGGTCCGGTTACCCTGGCGGTGGTAGCGGCGGTGGCGGTGCTGGTCATTGCCTGCCCCTGCGCCCTGGGGCTGGCCACTCCCACGGCGCTCCTGGTGGCTACGGGGCTGGGGGCGCAGCACGGCATACTCTTCCGCTCCGGGGCGGCCTTGCAGGCCCTAAAGGAGGTTAAGGCCGTGGTCTTCGATAAGACCGGCACCCTCACTCGGGGCGAGCCCGAGGTTACCGACCTTGTTGCCTTGGGAGGCGGGGAAGAAACCGCGCTGCTTCGCCTGGTGGCCGCGGTCGAGGCCGGCAGCGAGCACCCCCTGGGCCGGGCGGTGGTGAGGCGGGCCGAGGCGGAGGGGATAGCGCCGCCCCTGGTGGCGGAGTTCCGGGCCTATCCCGGCAAGGGGGTAGTGGCCGGGGTAGAAGACCAACGGGTGGCGGTGGGGTCGAAAGCCTTCCTTCAGGAGCTGGGAGTGGACCCGGCGGAGCTGGCGGAGCGGGCCCGGATACTAGAGGAAGAAGGGAAGACGGTGCTATACGCCGCGGCCCTGGAGCCCCAGCCCCGGTGGTTGGGCCTGCTGGCGCTGGCCGATAACTTGAAAGAAGACGCCGCCGCGGCGGTGGCCGAACTGCGGCGTTTGGGAGTAACCGTAGCCCTGGTCACCGGCGACAACCGGCGTGCCGCCGAGGCCGTGGCCCGCCGTCTGGGAATCGAGCGGGTGGTGGCCGAGGTGCTGCCCGAGGGCAAGGTGGCCGAGGTGAAGAAGCTGCGGGAAGAGTTCGGCCCGGTGGCCTTTGTGGGAGACGGCATTAACGACGCTCCGGCGCTGGCCCGGGCCGAGGTGGGCATTGCCCTCGGTACCGGCACGGATATCGCCATCGAGGCCGGGGACGTTACCCTGGTCCGAGGCGAGCTTTCCGGAGTGGTGGAGGCGGTGAACCTCAGCCGGGCGGCCTTTCGCAAGATCAAGCAGAATCTATTCTGGGCCTTCTTCTACAACCTGATAATGATCCCCCTGGCGGTCATCGGCTGGATGCACCCCTTGCTGGCCGAAGCGGCCATGGCCGTATCTTCGGTCACCGTGGTGACCAACGCCAATCGCCTGCGTCGCACGGAGATCCGGCCCGCCTACCTGCGCCCGCGCTAGCGTTTTTGGCCGGCCGCGGCGTTTCGAAATCAAGACGCGGTTTGGGCTCGGACGCAGGTTCCTTAGCCCGGGCCTCGCCGGCACCGATCCCAGTTGCCTGGCATATTAATCCAGCGGGGAGGTGCGGGCGTGGGCTGGTGGAGGAGAAAGGGTCGCCGTCAGGGGTCCGGGCCGCCGCAGCCGGGCGCGGCCTCGGTCCCCGAATGCGCCGGTGAAACCAACTGCGACGAGGTGGCCATTCGGGTAGGAGAGGTTTGCCTTTTCCTGCGCCGCCGCCTGGTTCGCGACCTGCCTCATGAGGTTTCTGCCTACGTCCCCCGGGCGGAAATTCGCCGCCGCCGCTACGTTGACGGCAAACTGGTGGCGGAAGAGGAAGTGGTGGTGAACAGCCTCACCATCGTGCACGCCCCCCGGCATCCTCCGCTCGGTCCCTCCCCGAAGAGATGATCTGGGGCGGTATCGGGTGCTCCCCTGAGTACATTGGCACCTCGCCGGGGACGGGACTTGGCGAGGGCGAGCGTGCCAGGCGCTCACGAGGCTACGGATGGCCGAAGCCGAGGAGCGCCATGGACGGCCCTTACGAGGGGAGCCATGACAACTGCTTGACAGACTTTTTTGGAAAGGTTATCCTAAAGCTGAAAGGAAGTGGCACGCTTCGACTTAGAAAGGAGGGCGCGGGTGAACGTAATCGAAGCCATACTCTCCCGGCGCACGGTGCGGGCTTTTCGGCCCGACCCGGTGGACAAGGATACCGTGAAAAGAGTTTTGGAGGCCGCCTTGCACGCCCCTTCCTGGGCCAACACCCAGCCCTGGGAGGCGTTCGTGGCCGCTGGAGAGGTGCTGGAGCGGCTGCGATCGGCCTACCTGGCGCGGCTGGAGCAGGGCGTGGCGCCTCAATTCGACCTGGCGCCGGTGCAGCAGTGGCCGCCACCCCACCGGCAGCGCATCGAGGAGCTGTTGGGCACGCGGTTAAGGCTTCTGGGTATAGACCCCCAGGCTCCAGAGGCCAAGCAGGCCACGGCACGGTACAATTACTCCTTCTTCGGAGCGCCGGTGGTGGTGTACCTCTGCATGGATCGCAATCTCGACCGCTGGTCGCTGTTCGATCTGGGCTCCTTCGCTCAGACCCTTATGCTGGCGGCGCGCGAGTACGGCCTGGACTCGGCGGTGGCGGTGAACCTCGTGGCCTACCCGGACCTGATCCGGGCGGAGCTGGGCATCCCGGAGGAACTGGCGGTGGTAATCGGAGTGGCCCTGGGGTATGCCGACCCGGAGGCGGTAATCAATCGGTTCCGCAGCACGCGCCGACCTTTGGAGGACGTGGCGCGGCTGGTGGGTTTCTAGGGAAGCGGCGGGCGCAACCTGGAAAATCTCGGCGACCGGGCAGGAATCGCCGTCCCGGCTGTCGAAGGGTAGAGCTTGGTGAGAGACCAACCAGGCTGGCCTTTGACGGCCGGGCACGGCGGAGGTGCAAGAATCGTTGGAGGAGCGGTTGCCGGATCTTCTTTACGCCTTGGTCTTGCAGGATTTTCCGGAAAGTCTGGTTATGACCCTGGTAGTGCTTAGCCTCTTAAACTACCGGCTGCTGCGGCCCAGGACGATCATCATCGCCCTGCTGCAGACCGTCACCAATCTGGTGCGGCTTCTGCCCGTCGTTTTCGGCATGCACACGGTGGTGCTCTTGATTTCCCTAACTGTCTATACTTCGATCTTTACCCGCGCCCGCCTCACACGGGTTCTGCTGGCAGTACTGATTTGCGGGGCTGTCGCTCTGGCAGCAGAGATGTTGTACGTCGCCCCCCTACTGCGCTTTACCGGTATGACATATCAGCAAGTATACGCCAACCCCTTTTACCGGGCCCTTTTTTCGGTGCCGTACGAGGTGCTACTTCTGGCGGTAGCGTTGGGCAAGAACTGGTTTAACCATCGACGGGGGTGGGTACGGCCGTGACGTTGGAGTTGGTACGGCCGGCCGCTTCCGGTCTGGCGCGGCGACTGGGGCTGGCTCCGGCGGAGGAAGAGGTTGTCCGGTACGGTCTGCAAGTGGTGGTCTATACCGCGGCGGACTGGGCGGCGGTGGCGGCGGCCGGGTGGCTGGCCGGCGCCCTATCGCAGGCCGTGATGCTCACCGCCGGGACAAGCTTCCTGCGCCTGTTTAGCGGCGGCGCCCACAGCCGTTCCCCGTTGGTGTGCGGCCTGGTGGGGGCGGCGGTGGCCGCGGGCTTGGGAAGGGGAGCGCTGGAATTGGCGGCGCGGCTTTCTCCTTTGGCGTCGGTCGCCCTGCTTATTGCGGGCGGGCTGCTGGTCACGGCCGCGGTATTACGTCTGGCGCCGGTAGATTGTGCCGCCCACCCTATTAGGTCGGCGGAGCGGCGGCGCCGGTTGCGGCGGCTGTCGCTGGTGGTTTTGGGCTTGCTGGGCGGCATATCCTTCGCCCTGGTGCCCGCCCGACCGGATCTGGCTTTGGCCCTCGGCGGCGGCCTCTGGTGGCAGGGCTTCACCCTTACCGAAGCCGGCCACCGGCTGGTCGCCGCAGTGGACAATCTTACCTGGGGAAAGGGGTGAAAGGGGCATGAAGAAGGTTCTGGTGCGTCTGCTTCCGTGGCTGGGTTCCGCGCTGGCGCTGGTGGCCGTGATCGGAGTAAAGCCTACCTGTTTCGGCGCGCTATATCAACCAGAGGTTCCGGCTAGGTTAAGGGAGGATTAGCCCACTAATCCTGCTTGTTGCGCCCAGGCCCGGCTGGCCGGCCGGGCCCGGGCGCCCCGTAGGGTCTAGGGGGAGGCTGCCATGAGTAACTGGGTGAGGAAAAGGGCCCAAGAGTTGTCCGAACTTCTAGTGACCTTTTACATTCTGTGCGTACTAATGTTTGCCCTGGTTTTTGCTAGCCTCTTTAGCGCCCCCCTGGGCGTCGCACTTAGTTATCCTACCTATGCTTTCACACTGGTCCTAATGGGAGCAGCCGCCCTCTACGTCGCGCGAAGCTTCCTGACGCAGTTCCGTTTTCTTGGTCCTCCCCGGGTGGATGAGGTATTGCTGTTGGTAGTGCTGCTGCCGGGAGCATCGGCCTTGCTGTGGTATACAGCAGGCTTTGTAGGGGCCAAGGTGGTGCTGATCATACCCGCGGTGGTGGCCGCGGCAGTACTGGGGACGGTCCGGGGTACGTTATTGGCCGTGGTGGTGGGCGGGCTGGTGTTCTTTATAGACTATCGGGTGCACGCCGGGCTATCGCCGGACTTGTTCCGTCTTGATGTTATCGTCTTTGCCGTAATCGTGCTGCTGGCCTGGCTGGTGGCCGGGCTAATCGGGGTGGAGCGCCGGGCCCAGGCGGAGCTGGCCGGTCTGGCCGATCGCGATCCCCTCACCGGCCTGCTCAGTCACCGCCGCCTGCTGGAAGATTTGGCCCGCTCGGTGGAAGAGGCCCGCGCCGCCGGCCGCGCCGTGGCCCTGGTGCTGCTGGATTTGGACCAGTTCCGCCACTACAACTCCCGCCTGGGCTACGCCAAAGGGGACGAAATTCTGGCGCTGATGGGCGAGGCGGTGAAAGAGAAATTGCCTGCGGGCGCCTATGCCGCCCGGTCGGGCGGCGCCAGGTTCGCCTTGGTGCTGCCGGGAAAAGGCCGAATGGAGGCGGTGGAACTGGGGGAAGACCTCTGCCTGGCAATGCGGGAGCGACTTCAAGACTACTTGGCCCGCCTGCCGGTCAAGGATCCGGCACTTTCGCCGGTCATCAATTATGGGCTGGCCTTATATCCCGTTAACGCTACCGAGGCGGGAGCGCTTTACCAGGCGGCGGAAGACGATCTTTTCCGCATCAAGTACAGCCAGGGCAAGAGCTATCTCTATAAGTCCGTGATGGGTCACCTGGACAGCCTGAAGGTGCAGGAAGCCTTCCACGCCCTGCAGACTTTCGTGGCCCTGGTGAACGCCCGCGATCGCTACACCTTCGGCCACTCGGAGCGGGTATTGGCCTATTCTCTGGCCCTGGCGGAGAAGCTGGACCTTTCCGAGGAGGACAAGACCCACCTCCGCTTCGCCGCCTACCTGCACGACATCGGGAAGATTGAGGTGCCGCAGGAAATCCTGAACAAACCCACCCGTCTGAGCGACGAGGAATGGGAGGTCATGAAGCAACACCCCGTATGGGGGAGCGAAATGCTGGCCGCCCTGCGGGCTTTCCGGCGAGCGGCCGAAG
Organism: Neomoorellales bacterium; assembly: GCA_049719955.1. Classification (GTDB taxonomy): domain Bacteria; phylum Bacillota; class DSM-521; order Neomoorellales; family SLTJ01; genus JANLFO01. Next base: position 8,544 of record JBNARC010000031.1, read on the forward strand.
CAGTCCGCTCCCACCACGAAAACTACGACGGCTCCGGGTACCCGGACGGACTCAAAGGAGAGGCCATCCCCTTCCTGGCCCGCGTTATCCGCCTCGCCGACAGCTTCGACGCCATGACCAGTAGCCGTCCCTACCGCCGTTCTTTCACCTTCGCCGAGGCGCTACAGGAGTTGGTGCGCAACGCCGGCATTCTTTACGACCCGGAGTTGGTGCCGGTATTCGTGAGCGCCATGCGAGAGTACGAGCGGGTGGGTCTTCTCGCCTAAGGGCGCACCGGATTAGCTGTCGCCACGCCCCTCACGTCTGGCCGCGGCCCCGAGCTCTGACTAACTCCGGGTTTCAACTCCCGCCTCCTGGCGCAGGCGGAAGCGTTGGATCTTACCGGTGGCGGTCTTAGGAAGCTCGGGTACGAAGCGGATCCAGCTCGGAACCTTGTAGCCGGCCAGACGGGAGCGCACGAAGGTCTTCAGTTCCTGGGTCAGCGCTTCCGAGGCTTCAAATCCGGGTTTGAGAACCACGAAGGCCATAGGCTTGAGCAGCCCGTCCCGGTCCTCTACTCCCACTACGCCGGTTTCCAGTACCGCCTCGTGCTCAATTAAGACATTCTCAATCTCTACCGGTTCCACCCATTCTCCCCGGCACTTGAAGGCGTCGTCGGCGCGGCCGGCGTACCAGAAATAGCCCTCTTCGTCCCGGTACCAGCGATCGCCGGTGTTGTACCACTCGCCCACTACTTGGGCCTTGGTCTTCTGGTGCTTGTTCCAGAAGCAGGGGGTGACGCTCTCTCCGCGTACCCACAAGGTACCGGTTTCCCCCGGACCCAGTTCCCGGCCGTCGTCGTCCAGGATGCGCACGTCGTACCCTTCTACCGGCCGGCCGCAGCTTCCGGGCTTTACCTCCCCCGGTCGGGAGGAAATATAGATGTGCAGGACCTCGGTGCTTCCCACTCCGTCCAGGATCTCTACCCCGAAGCGCTCCTTCCAGCGGTGGAAAACCGCCGCCGGCAGCGGTTCGCCTGCGGAAACGCAGAGCCGTAGGCTGCGCAGGGGATACTTCTTCTCTAGGTCCGGTATGGCCAAGGCATTGGCGAAGAAGGTGGGTACGCCGTAGAACAGGGTTACCCGGTGGCGGTCGGCCGCGGCCAGGAACGGTTCGGGCCGGGGCACATCGGGATAGAGCACGGTGCAACCGCCCACGTAGAAGGGGAAAATCAGTACGTTACCCAGCCCGTAGGCGTGAAAGCACTTGGATACCGACAGAGAGACGTCTTCCGGGGTAATGCCCAGGATGTTCTTGGCGTAGAGCTCGCAGCAATGGATCCAGTCGTGGTGCAGGTGTACCACGCCTTTGGGAAGGCCGGTGCTGCCGGAGCTGTAAAGCCAGAAAGCTACGTCGTCCCGGTGGGTCTCGGCGGGGGTCAGTTCCGGCGAGGCCGCGGCCAACAGCTCGGCCATGGCGAGGTACCCCGGGGGAGCGGACCCCACTACCACCACGTGCCGCAGGTAGCGAAGCTGCCCGCGAATAGGCTCGATGGCGGGCAGTAAAGCCTCGGAAACCACCAGCACCTTGGCCCGGCTATCGTTGAGCATGTAAAGATAATCCTGGGGGTTGAGGCGGTTGTTGACCGGAACCGGCACCGCCCCGATCTTCATGGCCCCGAAGAAGGCGTAGGCCAGCTCCGGGGAGTCGGGAAGCAGCAGCATTACCCGGTTTTCCATTTCCACTCCCAATGAGAGGAGGGCGTTGCCGCAGCGGTTGACCATTTCGTATACCTTGCCGTAAGTGATTTCCTCTTCTGCGTAGCGTATGGCCACCCGATCGGCCCGGCCGGCCTGTACGTGGCTGTCTACGAAAGTAGTGACGGCATTATACCTTTCCGGAAGATCGAGGGTTATCATGGCGTGATCCCTCCTTGGATGAGTGCTAAGAGTTGTGGTTGGGTGGGGTATCCGGACGCCTGGTTGGGTCCCGCCTAACGGCTGGCTCCGCCGCCGCCCGAAGAACCGCCGCCAAAGCCGCCCCCGCCGAAACCACCTCCGCCCAGTCCACCGCCAAAGCCGCCAAAACCTCCGCCGAAACCGCCGCCCCAGAAGGGGCCGCCCGGCCCCCGGAAGCGGCGGGAACTCCGTAACCCAAAGGCCAGGATGAAGAAAAGCACTAGCAGGAACAGGACGGGAAATACCTTGGCCCGGGCGGCCTCGTTGCTATCCTCGGCGTAGGGGGCCAGTCCGGCCAGCTCCGTATCCCGGCTGAGGTCCAGTCCGTACTCGGCGGCGATGGCTCCGGCCAGGGCCATAAAGCCTTGGTAGATCCCTTCGCCGTAACGGCCTTCCTCCCAGGGCGGAAGCACGTACTCGTCCAGGATGCGGCCGGCACGACCGTCGGGTATGGCGCCCTCCAGCCCGTAGCCAACTTCAATACGTACCCGCCCGCTTCTGCCGGCCAGCATGTTTTCCCGGTTCACCAGCAGGAGAACCCCGTTGTTCTTTTCCCGCTGCCCGATGCCCCAGTGGCGGAAGAGCTCCAAAGCGTATTGCTCTATGAGAACCCCGCCCAGGGTTTCCACCGTAACCACTACCAACTGGGCGCCGGTGGCCCGGTCTAGCGCCGCGGCCACCCGGTACATGGCCTGCGCCTGCTCCGGTTCCAATACGCGGGCAAAATCGTTCACGTAGATATTGGGGCCGGTAGGGGCCGGCGGCAGGGCCGGGGCTCCCAGGCCGAACCCCACCGCCGCGAACCCGACCACGGCCAGCAACGCAATTAGGGCCAGCAGCGCCGGCTCAGGTCGCCGGCGGCGCGGGCAAGGGTGTAACCGCATGGGCAAGCGGATGACCTCCTCCGTTGACCGATTGCGGCCGGCGAGGTGCCAATGTACTACTGAGGATAACTTGGCCCCGTAGGCCGGGCTTTTAGCGCCCGAACTCCACCTTCGGCGCCGTTTGCGTCCCCTCGGCCGCCTGGAAATAGGGCCGGGTGTTGAAGCCGAACAGCCGGGCAAAGATCAGGGTGGGAAAGCGCCTGAGGCGGCTGTTGTAGTCCCGCACCGCCTGGTTATAGTCCATGCGGGCCACGGCCAGACGGTTCTCCGTGCCTGCCAGTTCGTCGCTAAGCTGGCGGAAGTTGGCGTCCGCTTTTAGATTAGGGTAGTTCTCCACCAGGGCCAGCAGGCGGGCCAGGGCGCCTTCCAGTTCGTTGGCCGCCGCTTCCTTCTCCGGTATTCCGGTGGCACCGGCCAGACGCGCTCGGGCTTCGGCCACCCGGGTGAAGATCTCCTCCTCGTGGGCGGCGTAGCCTTTCACCGTGGCCACCAGGTTGGGGATCAGGTCGGCCCGGCGCTGGAGCTGGTTGTCGATCTGGCTCCAGGCGGCGTTCACCCTTTCCTCGGCCGTGACCAGGCCGTTATAGCTGGAGTAGGCCGCGCCGCCTACCAGGAGCACCAGTATCAGGACGACGAGCCAGCCGCGCAAACGTCCCAAACGTTTTCCTCCTCTCCCCTAGTGCACGAAGGCAAAGTAGAGGGCGAAGAGCACCGCCAGCACGTACATCAGCCAGTGCACTTCCCGCGCCCGGCCGGCCAGGAGGTTGATGAGAGCGTAGGCGATGAAGCCCACCGCCAGGCCCAGGGAGATGCTGAAGGTTAGGGGCATGAGCAGGGCGGTAATGAACGCCGGGAAGGCCTCGCGGAAGTTGCGGAAGTCGATTTCGACGAGGCTCGCAGCCATTAGCACGCCCACGATGATCAGAGCCGGAGCAGTGGCCTGGCCGGGTACCGCCAAAGCCAGGGGCGAGAATACCAGGGCCAACAGGAAAAGCACCGCTACCACCAGTGAGGTAAGACCGGTGCGGCCTCCGGCGCTGACCCCGGCCGCGCTCTCCACGTAGGTGGTGGTGTTGCTGGTGCCCAGCAGGGAGCCGAAAACCGTACCCAGGGAGTCGGCAAACAGCGCCCGGTTGCCCCGCTTGAGGCGGCCCTGCTCGTCTATCATGCCCGTCCGGCCGGCCACGCCCACAAAGGTGCCGATGGTATCGAACAGGTCGGCGAAGAAAAGGGAGAAGATGGTGGGTAGCAGGGCGATCTTAAGCGCGCCCAAAACGTCCAGCTTGAGCAGGGTGGGTGCCAGGCTGGGCGGCAGGCTGAGCGCCGACTCCGGCAGCTTGGTCACTCCCATGGGCACCCCGATCAGGGTGGTAATGATTATGCCCAGGATAATGCCGCCCTTGATCTGGCGGGCTACCAGCACCGCGGTAATCACCAGACCTACGGTGGCCAGCAGCACGCCCGGGTCGCGGAAGTTGCCCAAGTCCACCAGGGTATTGGGGTTATCCACGATGATGCCCGCGTTCTTAAAACCGATGAAGGCGATGAACATACCTATTCCGGCTCCCACCGCGTGCTTGAGGGGAGCGGGAATGGCCTTAATGAGAAGTTCCCGCAGGCCGGTTAGAGTGACGATTACCGCCACCACGCCGGAGAGGAACACGGCTCCCAGAGCCACGGTCCACGGCAGCCCCATGCTGCCGCACATCACGTAGGCAAAAAAGCTGTTCAGCCCCATTCCCGGGGCCAGGGCGAAGGGGTAGTTGGCATATAGGCCCATGAAAGCGGTAGAGATGGCCGTGGCCAGAATGGTGGCCACAAAGACTGCGGCCTGGTCCATGCCCGCGTCCTTCAGAATTAGCGGGTTGACCAGAATGATGTAGGCCATGGTTACAAAGGTGGTGAGTCCGGCCAGAACCTCGGTGCGCACATCGGTACCGTTTTCCGACAGGCGGAACCAACGCTCCCACAGGCCGCCCGTGGTTATTGGTGCCGCTTGGCCGGCGTTTGCCATGCGATCAGGCCTCCTTCCTGATTTTGGTCCTTAATTCGACAAGAATTCTCCTTGCGGCCCGGCAAATCCTTCCCGCTCTGAAGCGGTTCCGGTCCCCTTCGATTATACCCCATATTCCCGCTTTGTCTTCCGGTGTTTCGGTTCGGCCGGGGGCTTCCATTTGTTGGACAAAGAAGTTATATTCTTGGGTGGAAAATCACAGGCGGAGAAAGGAGAGGTGGGGAGTGAAGGTAGTGGGTATCGTCGGCAGCCCGCGGCGGGGCGCCAACTGCGAGACCTTGGTCAGAAAAGCCCTGGAAGGAGCGGCCGCCGCCGGCGCCGAAACCGAGTGCTTTATCTTGAACGAGATGAACATCCGCGGCTGTCAGGCCTGCAACCATTGCAAGGAGCACGACCGCTGCCGGCAGGAGGACGACATGCAGCGGATCCTGGAAGCGCTCCTGGCTTGCGATGCCCTGGTCTTGGGTACACCGGTCTACATCGACTACGTGACCGCGCAAACCAAACTGTTTATGGACCGGCTTTTCGTCTTCCTCCGGCCGGGTGTGGGCAGCACCTTCCCCAGGGGAAAGAAAATGCTCATGGTTTACTCCCAGGGTATGGGGGAGAACCGGCAGATGATCGCCGAGGTGGCCCAGCGGGTGGCGCGGGCCCTAAACATGGAACTAAAGGGAGTGGTGGGCAGCAACAATATGAACGATCCTAACGCGGTGAAGAGCCGTCCGGACCTGCTGGAGGAGGCCTTCCGCCTGGGGAAGGAGTTGGTGGGCTAGCCGGGCTGGCGACGGGGTGGGTGGGCGCCGCAGAAAGGCCTTTCGACAGCGCCCCAGAGACCTGCCCTGGGTGGGTTACCAAGTTCCAAGGATGAAGGTTACGGAAGCCGAAGAGGCTCCCGTTTTGGTTCTTAAGGCGCGACGGGGGGCCCGCCTGAATAGCTGCCGAGGTACCGGATCCGCAGCCGGTTGCGGAACCGGCCGAGGAGCCGAAGCATCCGAGGACCGGCGATCCAGAACAGGCCCAGGTTGGTCAGGGCGTGGGCGGTATCGAAGGGCAGGCTGGCCACGCAGGCGGCCGCCAACCCCCTTATTCCGGCCGCGGGCAGGAAGGCGGCCCAAAACCAGAGATTCATTAGCCAGCCGAACAGGTAGCCCCAGGCCAGGCCGAAGGCGGCCAGGCCCACCCGGCTTGGGTTCGGCCATAGTTGGGTTAACCACCCGGCGGTGGCGCCGGCCAGCCCCCAGGCCAGCATTTGAAAGGGGGTCCAGGGGCCCTGGCCCAAGAAGAAGTTGGAAACCAGAGCGGCGGTAGAGCCCACCATGAAGCCGGCCGCCGGCCCGAAGACCAGGCCGCAGGTTATAACCAGGAAAGTGGTGGGCTGCACGCCGGGCAGGGCGGCAAAGGGGACCCGGACCAGGGCGGCCACCGTTCCCAGGGTGGCCACCAGGCTGAGTTCCCGGGGGGAAACCGTCCGGGTCTCAAAGAGCCACCAGGCCAGGGCCAGAACTGCGGCCGCCAGTAAAAGCCCCGCCAACCCCCAGTTTCGGCCTAGCATAGCCAGGAGAAGACAGGCGGCGGCTGCGGCTACCAGCCCCAGCCGGCCTAGGATCTCGCGCCGGCGGCCGGGCACGGTCCGTCACTCCTCCCCGCGCCTAGAGTGTTCAAAGCTTCGTCCACCGTGAGCACCGGCTCCCCCCGGCCGCGGAATAGCCGGCCTATCTGGGGGCAGTAAAAGAGGGAGCGGCCCAGTATTTCGCGGGGCGAGCCCTCGGCCACCACCGCTCCCTCACTCATAAGCACCACCCGCCGGGCGTAGCGGGCGGCAAACTCGATGTCGTGAGTAACCACTACTACGCCCGCCCCTTCTCGGGCCAGTTTCAGGAGAAAAGCCCCGAGTTCTTCCTTTAGGTGGGGGTCCAGGCCCCGGGTGGGCTCGTCCAGCAGCAGTAATCGGGGTTGGGCTACCAGCAGAAGGGCCAGGGCCACGCGCTGGCGCTCGCCGGCGCTTAGGTCCCGAGGGTAACGGTGGCGCAGTTCAAAAAGACCCAGCTTTTGCAGAGTAGCGGCCGTGGCTCCGTCGTCCGGTCGTCCCAGAGCGGACAGGGTGAAGGCCAGTTCCTCTTCCACCGTATCCCGGAAGAGATAATCGTTGGGGTCCTGGGAGAGATAACCCACTCCGGCGGCCAGCCCCGGCCGAGTGACCGCTGAGCCACCGGTTCCGGTCAGCTGCACCTTTCCCCTTCCGGGCGACAAGAGGCCGGCGAGCAGCCTGAGCAGGGTGGTTTTACCCGCGGCGTTCTCGCCCATGATTACCGCTAGCTCCCCGGCGCGGATGGCCAGGTCCACCCCTTTTAGGGCCTCGCGGCCGTTGGGGTAGGTGAACCATACGCCCCGCAGCTCGGCCAGGGTCTCGCCCGGGCTCTCTGGTCGCGCAGGAGCCGGGGAGGGCGGGTGATGGACGGAAGGTGCCAAAAAAAAGCGGCCGGAGTTGGTGGGGCCGGCTACCGGCTCCCCGCTCGTGCCGTCGGGCTCGGCCGAAGAGGGTTGCCGGGGGGTAGTTAAGGCCGCGAGCCGGCGCCGGGCTTCCTTAACCGTAAGCGGCACCTGGGTCGCACCCAAGGCGGTGAAGAGCCGGGCCACCGGCGGCAGGAAAGGCCAAAGGCGGTTTTGCTGCTGGCGGGCCAGGTCTTGTGGCGGTCCGGAAGCCACCACTCTTCCTCCCTCTAGAACCACCAGCCGGTCCGCTAGGTGCAGGCATCTTTCCAGGCGGTGCTCCACCAGCACCACCGTATAACCCATCTCCTGATTCAGCCGCTCCACCAGGTGCAGGAACTCTTCCGCCGCCACCGGGTCGAGCTGGGAGGTAGGCTCGTCCAGAATCAGCACCTCCGGTTGCATGGCCAGCACTGCCGCCAGGGCCAGCTTCTGCTTCTGGCCGCCGGAGAGGTGAGCGGTGAATTCTCCCCTTAGAGGGGTAAGCCCCAGGAAGGCGGTGACCTCAGCCAGGCGGCGCCCGATCTCCTCTGGGGGCAGTCCCAGGTTTTCCAGCCCGAAGACGATTTCCGCCTCCACCGAAGTCATGACCAACTGCTTCTCCGGGTCCTGAAATACCAGGCCTACCCGGCCGGCCAGGGAACGGGGGCCGATTTCCCTAAGATCCCTTCCCCGGAAGAGCACCCTTCCCTCCTGCCGTCCGCCGTAGAACCAGGGCGCCAGTCCGGCCAGGAATCGGGCCAGGGTAGACTTGCCGGAGCCCGAGCTGCCGACCACCAGTACCAGTTCCCCTTCTTCGACGGTCAGGTTGACCCCCGCCAGAGCCGGTCGCTCGGCCTCGGGGTACCAGTAGGTCAGATTCTCGATTTCAAATAGGGGCAACGCTGCCACCCCCAACTCAGAATTGCGGGCAGGGAAAGTCCGGCCAAGATACCCAACAGCGGCCGGAGGGTGGCCGGAACCACCGGCGCCAGCCGGGGGTAGTAGGTATAGTGGGCAGTACCCGTTAGCCCGGCGTGGAGGGAAAGGGCCAGGCTAAGGCCCACGCCGGCCAATACCACGAGGTCGCGGGGCCGGAAAACCTCTCGCCGGAAGAGGGTTCGGGGACCGCATCCCAGACCCCGGGCCTGGAGGGCCTCGGCGGTCTGAAGAGCGCCTTCCAGGGAGGAAACCAGCACCACCTCCAAAAGCCAGGCCGCCTTCTCCGCCCGGTCGCGTAGCCGGCCCCCGCTTAAATCTACCCCCCGTACCAGGAGGGCCTCCCGGGCGCGCACCAGGTCCCGCACCGCATTGGGTAGGGAGCGGGTGGCCAGGGCCACCACCAGCGAGGACCGGAAGGCCAGCCGGGAAAACAGCGTCAGGAGTCGGTCCGGGTGCAGGGTGGCGCTGGCCAGGCAAAAGGCGGTGAGGGCGGCCAAAAGCCGGAGGCCCATAGCCGCTCCGTAAACCAGAGCCTCCAGGCACACCCTGACCGGTCCCGCCTCCAGGATAACCGTGGCCCCGGCCCGGGAAACCAGGGCGTTAATCAGGAGCATGAGGCCGCCGGTCCATAGCCCCAAGCGGAGGTAGAAGGCCCACTTAACTCCGGCCTGCGCCGCCGCTATCCCCAGGACACCGGCAGCCAGGACCGCCAGGAGGTACAGGGGGTGCGAAAAGACCAGAGCCAGCACCGCCAGCCCTCCGCAGTAGGTGAGGAGGGTGAGGGTGTGCAGGCGCGGCAGCAGCCCCTCGCTGGGTTCGTAGAACAGGCGCTCAAGCCCGCTCATAACTCGGCCTGCCCGGCGGTTATCAAGACTTCTCCCCGCGCCGCGTCCCAGGTTACCCGGTACCCTAAGGCTTCGGCCACGTAGCGGGCGGGAAGGAAGCTGCGACCGTTACGCAAAAGGGGGGCCACGTCCAGGCTCCGGGGTTGACCGTTAACCAGCAGAAGCGGCTGGCCCAGGGTGAGGGTCAGGCGGGTTTGGCCCTTGACCAGTATAACCTTTCCGCCCGCCTCAAACCGTATTCCCGCCTCCGGTACCCCCAGGGCCAGGGCCAGATAGCGCACCGGCACGAAGAGACGGCCCTGGTAGGTGAAGGGCGCGGCTTCCGGGTCGAACCGGTGGCGTTCGGTCTGGCTCCCCCGGACCGAAAAGTACTCGTTTTGTCCCGGCCGGAAACGGACTTGGAAAAGGGCCGGATGGGAGGTGCCCGCCGGGACGGAGGCCGAGGCTCCTTGCAGCCAACTGCGCAAGACCTGGGGCTGGCGCAGGGCAGCCAGGGCCAGGAGGGCTTGCTGGGTGGCCATCTCGTCGGCGCCGCCGCCTTTTATGTGCTCAAAGGCGCCGTCAGGCAATTGAAAGCGCAAAAGAGCGCTTACCGGGTCGCCTCCGGGCCGGGTAAAGTCCGGGCCCCGGGGGTCCAGTCCCAGGGCCACCAGGCCCAGAATCACGGCGCTACAGGATTCCGCGTTTTCCGCCCCCCAGGAGGCGAAGCCGCCGTCGGGAAGCTGCGCCTGCCTCAAGTACGCCACCGCCTTTTGTACCGCCGGGCTTTCCGGCGTCTCTCCCAAAGCGGCCAGGGTCATCATCGCCATGCCGGTGGTGTCTACGTCCGGAGCGGTCGCCAAAGCGTCCCAGTGAAAGGCGCCGTCTGCGTGCTGGTGTCTGAGCAGCCACTGCCTGGCGGCTTCGGGCCGGTTCGGGGTGGTGCCGGCGGCCCGTAGGGCCAGCACCGCCCAGAGGTGGGCGTTCACCAGTTTTTCCCCGCCCTCCTCCAGGTGATCGGCGAACTTGCCCGAGTCAAGCTGGGCGGCGGCCAGCTCTGCCACCGGGTTGGCGCCTCGGTAGTGGTAAGGATCCTGTCCCGCGGCCAGCAGGGTGAGGATCAGCAGCGCCCGGGTGGTAGTTTCCTTTCCGTCCAGGGTGGCCAATGCCGACTCTACTCCGGCGGCGTTGAGGGGCGCACCGGAAACGGCCAGGGCTACATAGCTCCAGGAAGACAGGCTGCCTTTGGTCTTCTCCAAGTTCAACAGGTAGGTCTTGGCCCCTTCTAAGGCCCGATTAAGTTCGGTGGCGGCCCGGGCCGGCACGGGCCACGCCGCTATAAGCACAAGCATTAGAAGCAAAATGCTGGCTAGAACCTTCCGCACGCTAGCCCCTCCCCGTCAGTTCTTATTGGCGACCAATTCTTCCCAGGTGGGCGGCGCATGACCCAGATCCCGGCTGTACCACCAGATTATCCGGTCGCCCGAAGCCACGGTTTTTCTTCTCGCCGCCACCATGGGCACCTCGCCGTTTACCTGGTACATCCAGCCCGAGGTCCCCTGGTTGCGCTGACCGGCGATGGCCTCCACCAGCTCCGGGAAGCGGGAGGAAAGCTCGTAGGGCAGGCCGGTGGCCTCCAGCGCCCCCAGAGCGGTAGCGCCCCAGGGATTATCAGAAGCAAGGCTCACCTCCGTTGGCCCGTACAGCAACTCGCCCTCCCGGCCCACTACCGCTACTGCCACCACCGGGCCGTGGGCGGAAGTTGGGACCGGCGCCGGCCCGGTTGTGCCTCCTCCGTCGGCCTCGGCGGCGGTCGTATCAGAAGGGTGGGAAGGTACGGTTACCTTGCCCCGGCCGGAGGGCGCGGCCGCCGGTGGCCGCTCCCGGGCCCCCGGGGCCGGGCGGCTTGTGACCGCTTCCGGTTCGGCCGGTCCTGGGTTGGGGGTAGCCTCGGTACTACCGGTCGAAGAGGATTGGTCGATTGCGTTTACCGGCGCGGGAGCGTGCGATTGCTCGGCGGGAGGGCTTCCCGGCAGCGAAGCCTGCACTAGCCACCCGGAGCCGGCCACCACTAGCGCCAACGCCACCGCCCGGAATAGAACCCGGCGCGGGCTCCTCAAAGGGGTCACGGGTCTATCACCTCGGTTGCTTCCAGTTCTTGCTGCCCGCCTTCGGACCTGCCGCCCTCGGCCGGTGCGGCCGGCGGCGAGGTGCCAAGGTGCTTAGGAAAGCCCCTTTGCCCTCACCACCGCCGCCGGGCTCTGCTCTAGATTCGGCCCAGGAGCCGGAGCAAGTCAGTGATGACTTTGGCCGCCTCCGCCCGGGTGCTGGATTCGTGAGGCGCCAGCTCGCCGGCGGTGCGGCCCTGGAGTAGCCCGCCGGCCACCGCCGTGGCTACCGCTTCCCGCGCCCAGGCGGAAACCGCTTCCTGGTCCCGGTAGGGTGCCAGTGCCGCTTCCGGCGAGACGTTAGCCGGTTCCGCCCGGCCGTATCGCTCCAGGGCTCGGGCCAGCAAAACCGCCATCTCTTCCCGGCTTAAGGGGCGGTCGGGCGCAAAGTTTCGCCGGTCGTCGCCCCGCACCAGCCCGAACCGGTAGGCGGCCTCTACCGCCGCCCGGGCCCAGTGGCCTTCCGGCAGGTCGCCGAAGACCGGGGCCGGGGCGGCTTCCTCCGGCAGGCCCAGAGCCCTTACCATTAGGGCGACAAACTGGGCCCGGGTGAGCGTTCCCTGCGGGTCGAAGCGGTCGGCCGTCATTCCCCGCACCACCAGGCGCCGGGCCAGCCGCTCCACTTCCTCTTTGGCCCAGTGGCCCTCCAAATCCCGGAAGGGAAGTTGGTACTCGGTCAGGAGAAAGAGCCCCAGCCGAGAGGTCCGGCCGCGGAAGATCCGGGCCTGCGGTTCAGGCTGGCCTTCCACGTATTCCCATCTGCCTTTCTCGTCCCGGCGGTACAGGGCCAACTTGGAGGGGTCGGGACTCTCCCGGTTCGGTTGGTCTTCCTCCCAGGTTAGGGCCACCGTCAGGTTTTCGGGAAAGCTTTCCGGTTCTTCTTGACCGCCGTCGGCAGCAAGCGCCCGGGCGTTTACCGCTACGGCCCGGGAAGTGAGCGGGCGGGCGCCGGCAAAGAGAGCCAGCCCCTCTACTGGTACCCTTTCTAGCGCAATTTCCACTGTGGTCGCTTCGGCTCGCCCGTCGGTCAGGACTTTGAGCGAACGGGAGGGGATGGTCAGGGTGAGGTCCGGGTGCTTCAAGACCAGGGTTAGGTCGGCCTTTGAGATTGCCTGGGCGGCCTCTGCGGGTAGTAGCACGCTCACCCGGGGCGTTCCCGCGGCTTCGGGCGGCACGGGCACATTAAGTGCGGCTACGCCCAGAGCGGCGGTCCCCTCCACGCCGAGGTCCTTTAGCTTTTCGCCCAGCCCGGCGGCGGCCTGGAGGGTAGTAAGGTGTTCCTTCAGTTCTCCCGCCTTTACGCTTACGGTCGTCCCTTCTTCTATTGTTTCCGTCACCAGGGCTTCATCCGGCAGTTCGGCCAGAATTTCGGCCAGGAGCTTGG
>JBNARC010000032.1:0-17725 GCA_049719955.1 Neomoorellales bacterium
GGGCCGCTCGCCCGCCTTGCCCGCCACCAGCCTGACGAAGATCCTCACCAGGTCCGGGTCAAACTGTTTTCCCGCGCATCTCTCCAGCTCGGCGACGGCTCCCGCGTGGGGCAGAGCCCTGCGGTAGGGGCGGTCCGCCGTCATCGCCTCGTAGGCATCGACTACGGCCAGGATCCGGCTCAGAAGGTGGATCTCTTTCCCGCGCAGGCCCCGCGGGTAGCCGCTCCCGTCCCAGCGCTCGTGGTGCTGGAGGATGAGCTCGGCCACCGGAGCCAACTCGGGCGAGGACAGGGCTATGCGGTATCCGATCTCGGGGTGGCGCTCGACCTCTTTCCGCTCTTCCGCCGAAAGCGGGCCGGGTTTGAAAAGAATCTGCTCTGGCACGCCGAGCTTGCCGATGTCGTGCACGTCCACCAGCAGACGAAGCAGATCGATCTCTTCGCGCGATAAGCCCACCGCTTCGCCTAGGGCGCAGGTCAGCTCTCTCATGCGCTCGGTGTGAAAATCTTTCTGCGCCAGCGCCGTCTTGAGCACCCGGAGCAGGGCGTACCGCGGCTCCCGCCCTCTGGCCAGCTTGTCCCGATACATGGCATCGTCTGCTTCTTTGTAGAACTCACGTAACGGCTGCGAAGCGTCTTCCGCCGTAGCCGTTCCTACCGAGAGGCTTAGGGGGAGATCGGGGTGGTCGAGGTTGTCCCTTTCTACCTCCTCGAGTATACGATCGGCCACCGTCTCTGCCGCTCTGCGGTCGGCCCCCGGAAGCACTACCACAAACTCGTCCCCACCCACCCTGGCCACCACATCCGACCCCCGTACGCAGGCGGCGATCACCCTGGCCGCGCGGCGCAGGATCTCGTCCCCCCGTTCGTGCCCCAGCGCATCGTTGACCATCTTCAGCCCGTCCAGATCGCAAACGACGAAACTTACCGGGAAGGAGCGACCTTTTTCCAGACGCCGCAGCTCTTCCTCGAAATAGGCACGATTATAAAGCCCGGTAAGGACATCGTGGGTGCTGAGGTGCTTCAGCTCCTCCTCCATTTTTTTGCGCTCGCCTATGTCCCGGATGCACTGGACGGCACCCATAAGAGCCCCATCAGGGCCGTAAATTGGCGCCGCCAGGGACCAGAAATATAGCCCCCTGCCGCCAAAGGCCAGGGGGGCAACACCCTCACCGGCAACGACGTCGCCTCTTCTTTCAACTTTCTCGTATTCCTTCTCCCACTCCTTGCCGTCGCCGAGCACAAGGTCGACAAGGAGAGGTCTCGGCTTCCCGTAGAAGGGAACGGCATAGATGTAGTCGCCCTTCCCCAGTATTTCCTCTTTCCTGACCCCCGTCATCTCTTCTGCGGCCCGGTTCCACACCAGCACCTTTCCTTCGCGATCCACGGCCAGGGTCGCGTCCGGGAGATGGTCCAGGATCTGCTCCAAAAGGGTTGCCCTTTGCGCCAATTCGCCTAAAGGGGAGACTGTGCCGGCCCGCAGGAGAGACTCCAGAAGCTCTCTGGCCGCTTCGAGGTGTTCCTCTGGAAGGAGATCCACAAGCTTATGAAGCTCTTTTCTTCCCCGGCTCATGTGCGCGCGCCACTACCCTAACGGATAGCACCCGGCATGACGCCCTCGGACCGGCCCTCCAGGCGCAGCCCGCCAGCGAAAAGGCCATCCTGACCACCAGCGGCGTCAGTATCAGCTTCGCGATCGTTCTTCGGCCCGCGCTCCTCACCCCAAATCCCCTCATATAACTTGGACGCTGCGGCGAGAATCCCTCCTGGAGTTGCGGCATCGCCGGTTCGGAAGGACATGCGGCGCCGGGCAGCCGTTCATCGTCCCAAGGCCTGCCTGCCCCGGCTGCCGGAGCCGGGCCCCGCCCACACCTTTACTTTCAGACCTACGGCCTCCCACTCCGCCCTCGCTCCCAACAAGCCGGCCGCAAGCCTCACCGGGAGCAGGAGCCTGCCTTGAACCACGCGCAGCGCCGGCTCGGGAAAAGACGCGCCCGGGGCGCACGCCGCGGCCAGGGCGGCAAGGTCGCGCCGCTCGCCGTTCAGGTAGGCCACGTAGCGGCGCGGAAGCGTCTTCTGGCCGGCCGCCGAGCGGGAGTCAACCACCTCAGGCTCAATGGGCACCCGCAGGGTAAGCCCCTCCGCGGTCGCCACCACTTCCCGGCGGGCCGCGTCCCAGACGACCCGGGCGCCCAGGGCCTCCCAGACCGCCTTGGCCGGAACGAAACAGGCGCCGCCGGCGAGCACAGGCGGCACGTCCAGCTCCAGGGGGCGGCCGTTCACCTCCACCAGTATCTCCCGCGGGTCCACCCAGACGTCGGCGCGAAAAGAAAGGGGTCCCTCGTAACGGAAGGCCTGGAGCTCTTGCTCTCCGGTTACCACCCTGGCCACCTCCGGAGTTACCCCGGCGAGTTCCGCGGCGTCGAGGCTGACCCGGTTCGAGGCCCGCCAAGACGGCGCACCGTCGGGAATCGTCCCGGAAAGCCCGGGGTAAACCCGGTCGAGCAGCCTCCCGTCCCCGCAAATGACGAGGTCCGCCCGGCCGCTTCCGCCGTAAAGCGCGGCCGTTTTGAGCGGGTAGTAGAGGGCCGGGGTTTTGAACCGGTAGGCCAGCGGGGGAACCGACTGCACCTTTTCCCCGACGCGGACCAGGTCGAAGACGAAGTTATTAAAACCTCGGCGGCAGTAGTCGGCCACCACCGCTTCTTCCTGCGGCGTCAGCCCCCGCACGGGAAAACCGTTCTTGCGGGAATAGGCCCCCGCCCATGCGGCGAAGGCCGCCGGGTCCTTCACCCGCACCACGGTCACGTCGTGCACCCCGAGGCGTCGGTGCAGGAGGAGCTCCACCGCCTCCCCGCCGCCCACCTCCTGGGTAGGGCCCGACTTCTCGGTCCGGAAGTAAACGACGCGGTGGGCCTTCAAAATCTCCTGCAGCTTCTCAAAGGCACCGTCCGGCGCCAGCGTCACCGCCGGCTCCGCCGGGAGGGGGATGAACTCCAGCACCGCGGTCTGCCGCGCCGCCCAAAGATCCGTGGCCAGAACCAAGAGCTCTTCCTCGCCGTTGAAGGCGATGAAGGCCTTCTGCCCCGGCTCGGCCAGGCCCACGGGCTCGGTGTAGATGACCCCCCTGTCGGCCCGGGCTTCCGGGGCACCCGCGAGCACCAGAAAGAGAAGGACGGCAAGGCAAAGCGCGGTACGGTTTGCTTTGGCCCGGAGTTTCACCCGAACGCCCCCTTCCCCTTCCCTCACTTCACCGTCACCACGTAGGGCGGAATGGCCCAGTAAAGGGGAGGGCTGGTGCCAAGCCCCAGGTAAACCCGGTACTTGCCCGGAGGCATTTCTTCGTCCAGGACAACGGGGCCGAGGATAAACCCGTCCGGGCCGGGCTGATCGCTGAGCTCGAAGCGCTCCACCCGCATTCTCTGCCCGCCGGGACCGGACCAGTAAACGGAGTAAGCAGTTTCGTAGCCCTGAGGGTAGTTCTCTGAACCTGGCTCGGGAAGGAAGGCCACGCTCACCTCCTCGACCGAGGCCAGGGCCTTCGGCAGTTCGAGGTCGAACGCCACCCGATAGCCCCGGTTGCGTTCCGCTGCCTCCGGCAACTCGCTGGCCACGTTCCGGAAGGGACTGCGGTCACCCTCGAGGTAGTCCGCCAGCTCCTGCGAAAGCGGCACGCCGCGGGCCAGCCGCCAGCCTCCCTCGCGCCTGATCAGGTAGAAGGCGAACCGCCAGTCCCCCTCCTGACCGATGCCCCAGCGCTGCGCTTCCTTGCCGGGAGCAACGTGGGCTCGCGCCAGGCACCCCACCTCGTCCCCGCGGGCGCTGACCGAAAAGGTCGGGCCCGCACCAATGTTGGTTAGGCGCACCACGTCCGCCGGGACCTTGGCGCTGAAGGTTTCCTCCAGAAGCCCCACGCCCGGCCAGACCATCGCCCTGGGGTCCTCCAGATACCCGGCCGCAGCCTTGTAGTCGCTGCGCCCTATCGCCTTAAGGTACTGTTCCACCACCACCTGCGGCTCGCCCGGCCTCGCGCTGGCGACGGCAGGCTGACTGGCGGTCGGCGCCTGGCCCTCGCCGGCGGGCGCCCGGCCACCCTTGCCGCAGCCAGCAAGGAAAAGTAAGAGCAGGAGCAATAGAACCACCGAAAATGGCCGCACGCTTGTTCGCCCCTTTCTCGACAACGCTTCTCTACTCCACCGCCACGATCTCCAGCCAGGGGAAGCTCTCCCGCCTCAGGTTTCCGGGGCAGCCGATTTCTCCGTCAAAGATCCGCACGTACCCCCGGAAAAGGCGCAGATCCCCTTCCTTGAAGATCGCGCCGCCGGATTGGTCCAGCTCATCGCTCACCCGGGCCACGATCATATCTTTAGCCTCGTCCACAAACCGGCAGCGGGTGTCGAGGCCTACATAGCCGGGACACAGGGGGACGGTAGCCACGATCGTCCCGTACCCCCGGATCCGCACCGGCCGGTCCCTGAAGCGCTCCGGGTTCTCTTTTATCTCGCGGACCGAGACTGCTTTCTCCGTGCCGGCCTCGGCCGCGCCACCGACGCCAGACTGATTGGCGGTTAGCGCCTGGCCGGTTTCGCCGCAGCCCGCCAGTAACCCTAAAAACAGGACCAACACGCCCAGGGTAAAGGCTTGCCGCATCGCTTCACCCCTTTCCCCCAAACCCGGGCCCTGTCAGGGCCCGGTGCCTCCCTGGATGACCCGCCAGGCGCCTGCCGGCCCGTCTTTGACCACGTAGTAGAAATAGGTATGGGTTCCCGGCGGCAGGACGGGGCCGGCGTAGGGCTGGTAGTAGGTGATGAGGAAAAGCTTGTGGTAGCGCGGGTCGCGTTTGTCGTCCGGCAAAAGCGGCCGCGCCTGGATCCCGCGGAGCTCGCACCCTTTGAAATCCAGGGCGAACCGGGCGCGCACCGCCCCCTCCGCGGTGGGATAGCCTGGCTGTAGCAGGAACCCTTCCGGGTAGACCTTCAAAAGCCAGGCGTCGGCCGTAAAGGTGAACCCGCCCAGGGCAACCTCGGCCGGGTAGACGCCGGGCTGCCCGGGGGCAAGAACCCCCGCCGCCCACTCTCCCGGTCCGCCGGGCCGCAAGGTCACGCTGTCCGTGCCGCGCCAGTACTCGTCCGGCTCGCCCGAGCCGCCCGCTCCCGCCAGCCTCACCACCGGCGCCGGCGCGGGCCCGGCGGTGAACACTTTGATGCTCAGCCCCTTGCCGGGCTCCACCGGGTTCGGGTCAAGCGCCAGGCCCTTTACCAGCGGGATCTCCTGCGGCTTTAACGCCACCGCCTGGGCGGCCGGGTCCCACCCCGCGGCGCAACCGAAGGCGGCGGCCACGAAGCGGGCCGGAAGGCACACGCGCCCGGACCGCGTTTCCGGAGCCACGTCCATCACTACGGCCACGGGCGAGGCATTTCCCTGCTGCAGCTCCATCAGGCGGCTTTCCAGCCGGAGCCGCACGGTGACGTCTCCCTTGCGAAGCGTGGCGGTGCGGGAAGCGCCGTCCCACTTTACCCCCTCTTCCGGAACTCCCAGGGCGTAGGCCAGGTAGCGGACCGGCACGTAGGTGCGGCCGCCGGAAACGTACGGCGCCGCGTCCATGGAGTAGCGCCGACCGCCCGCCTCATAATAGGCTTTACCGATCCAGAACCGGGCCTGATCCTCCGCCGCCGAAGACCGGGCAGCGCCGGCAAGCAAGGCGGCCACACCCAGGAAAAGAACGCAGGCGGCCACTGCCAACTTGCGAGCCAATACCGGGGCGCGGCCTTTCGACAAAACCTTGGGCTTCAACTTCCCCGTCCTCCCTTGTATAATCCTGACCGTCGCGGGGCCCGTGTCAGGCCCGCTTCAGAGCAGGAGTACCAGGATGGCCTGCGTGCTCGGGTCCCACTGGACCCGGTACCCGAACCCCTCGGCTACGTAGCGGGCGGGCAGGCAGATTCGGCCGT
This sequence comes from Neomoorellales bacterium, assembly GCA_049719955.1. Classification (GTDB taxonomy): domain Bacteria; phylum Bacillota; class DSM-521; order Neomoorellales; family SLTJ01; genus JANLFO01. The sequence goes on from JBNARC010000032.1 coordinate 5,951, forward strand.
TGGCGATCTCGGGCGTTACGTCCATCTGGACGAAATTCTTGCTGCTGGTGCTGGAGTCCGCGCGCAGCATCTCCCGGCTCCCGACCATGAAGTAGAGGGTTACGTCGCCCTTCCTCAAGGCTGCCTTCCGCGTGCGCGGGTCCCAGGTGATGTCCTGGTCGCGCACGCCCAGCGCGTTGGCCAGGTAGCGGATGGAGAGGTAAGTCCGGCCGTTCTTGACGAAGGGGGCCACATCCATAGGAAAGTCCTGGCCGCCGGCCCGGTAGTACTTCTGGCCTACGCGGAAGACGGCTGCGGCCTGGGGCTCCGAAGGATACCCGGGAGGCGCGGCGGCCTCCACCGGCAGCACCCCGAGTTGACCGTCGTTCTCGTTGTAGAAGAAGATGCCCGCCTTCCCGTAACGGCTCACCATCAGGAAGCCGGGGGTGTAATGCTTGAGGGCGAAGGTCTGGGGGTTGGGCGCAAACTCGGCCTTGCCCCAGCCGTTCACCTCCCACTGCCAGCAGGTATTGTCGAAGGCGAAGTGGGAAACCTCCACCGGGTCGCCACCGGTGGCCCTAACCTCCACCTGGGGGCCGCCCGTGCCCCGCACCGCGCACAGATCCTGAACAACCTCCGGTGTCGTCCAGCCGTGCGAACCGGTCAGCACCACGGCTCCAAGTTGCCCGTCGTTCTCGTTACCGAGAACCAGCCCCACCTTGTCGTAGCGGGCGATCATCAGCATGAACATCCCGTAGTGGGGGATTTCGTAGTACTTCGGGTTCTCCTTGAACTCCGGCTGCGTCCAGCCGGCCACCTCGTCGTGGAAGTACTGCCCTTTCGCCCAGAGGCTCACCTCCACCGGGCCGCCGTAGGAGCGCACCTCGAAGCGGTTGCCCTGCCGCGTCACTTTCGCCAACCCCGGCACGTCCAGGCCGGTGAAGGGGCCGCCCTGCAGCACCCTGTACGTCAGTTGACCATCGTTCTCCCTTAAGAAGACCACGTAGAGCTTCTCGTAGCGGGCCAGCATCAGGATGCAGGTGCGGTAGTGGGGAAGCGGGAAGGACTGCGGGTTGGTGGCGAACTGAGGTCTAGACCAGCCGCCGATTTCGGTGTGGTAGAAGTGCTGCCCGCTTGCCCAGCCGGTCTCGCACTCCCCGTCCGGGTGCACCTCGACACCTGAGGCCGGATTTGCCGGAGTGGCGTTGGGATCGAGCACTAGGTAAGAAAGCTCGACGGGGAGCGCCGGGTTGTTCGCCTTCACCTCCAGGTTAAAGGCAGTGTCCGCCCCCGGCGCGCCATTTGGTACCGCCGTAAGGGTCACGAAAGAGGGGTCGTTAATGATCACTTGACCGGCCACCGGTCCCTGTACCGGCTCTACTCTTATCACCCGGATATGCCCCTGGACCGGGTCGGGAAAACCGGGACCGGTGTCCAGGTAGCCCGTCACCCGCGCTCTCTCCCCCAGGAGCTTGGAGAGCTTATCGTACTCCTCCGGGTGAGCGGGGTCCTTGAGAAGCGCGTAGCGGGCGTTTTCAGCGGCAACCTCAAGCCAGAAGGGGTACTCAATGCCCCGCTGGACCAGCCCCTCCTTGGTAACCGGGGCGGGCGGGGTACCTCCTTCCGAGGGGAGGGAGAGCGCGTAAACTTTGCCGTCCCGGTAGTCCCGGGACATAACCGCAGCGTAAAGCTTTATCCCCGTGCCGGTGTCCGCGGCCGCCAGGTCCCGCACGGTCTTCCCTATCAGCCCGCAGACAAGGCGCTCCTGGAGACCGTCTTTGCACTTGACCACGCCGTCATAGTCTTTTACTCCCGTGCCCTCCGCACCTATAAAAATGGTCTTATCCGCGGCAAATTGGGGAGAAATAGCGAGGCAGTAACCGTTCGCGCCGGTTATGCTGATCTTTCCCCAGGTCCCGCCACCGTCCGTTGACTTGAAAAGGTGCCCTCCGCCCACGGCGTAGACTACGCGGTCTTGCAGGTAATTGGGAGAAAAGGCCACGTCCGTGACCGGGATGCCCTTGAGCGCTGCCACCTGCTCCCAGGTTTTGCCGCCATCCGCAGATCGGTAAAGGCCGTTCTTCTCATAGGAGCCGGTGACACCGGCAAAAAGGGTGCGGTCCCGGGCAAAATCTGGGGAAACCGCAAGGCACTTAATGTTCAGCGGCGCTCCCGCCAGGGTCTGCCAGTGGTAACCGCCGTCAGTTGAAGCCAGCAGCCCCTTGGCACCCCCCAAGAAAATGGTTTTATCCTGGACGAAAGACGGCGAAAAGGCAAGGGCCCACGCGGTGTTGGAAGCTATGTCTGTGGTTCCTTCCCATGTCTGGCCCCGGTCCCGCGAGATAAAGACCTTGCCCGAAGTATTGGCCGCAATCAGCGTGCCGTCTTGCGCAAAGTCAGGCGAAACCCCCACCACAGTGACAAGCTGGTTCAATGCGGGATGCCAGCTGGAACCTCCATCGTAGGAGGCAAAGACACGGGGGTTCATGTCGCTCGCGTTCGCCCGGTATGCGACCGCAAAGAGCGTCTGATCCTGAACGAAATTCGGCGAAGCCACCACCTGCCATACGCCGCAATCGCCGGGGACGTCCGGGCCGATCGGTTGCCAGCAGGTGCCCCCTTCGCCCTGGCTGCGCGAGGTGATATCCCATTCGTGAACCTGAGCTAACGCCGGACCGGCCGAAAGCGGCAGGCACCACACCGCAAGCACGGATAAGAGAATAGAGAGCCACCGCCCGCTTTTCCTTTTCCTCCGCACGGCGAACACCTCCTCATTTTCACCCGAGTTTTTGCCAATCAATCGGCGCAAATGTCAACTTACTTCCCTGGGTCCAGCTCCACTTCCACCACCTGCATGTCGTCCCCGTAGACGGGGTAATGCCGCACCTTTGAAAGACCGGCGGGAACTAAAGGCCTGAAGGAGGCGGGACGAGGGGTGAAGCTCGTGCGTGCGCACACAGCGGTAGACCGTCGAGCTCGGAATGTTTTGGTTCAGACCCGCCCCGGGCTCGTGTCCACGGGCCTCACAACCGGGGTTTCTTTCGTGCGGTCATAAGTTACGTTCGCTGAAAACCCAAAATTTCCTGCCGCCCACAACGGCATCGGCGCCAGGTTCCTGGTGCCGCCTGTTGAGGCCCGGGAGAACTATCTCGACCGCGTCCCGGTTCTTCGTCCAGGGTCCGGCCGGAGGCCAAAGGGGTGGCCGCCTAACCGTCGGCAGCGGGCCTCAGGCGCCGGTGCCAAAGGGGAACTATTACGGGCGGCCTGGGGTTTTGCGCCCACCGAAGCAGGCTGGGGTGCGCGTCGCTGATAGCTATACCCATGGAGGCATGGATCTAAAGCCGCGGGCACCGGACCGGATGGCAGGTTGCCCTGACCGTCTCCGCTCGGGCACCAATTAGGCACAAAAAACGGGTTCGGACGCGGTGCCCGAACCCTGAAGCCCTTGTCTTTTCTTTGCGCGTACGGTTTACTGATTAATGGCTTCCTTGGTGACCGTTACCTCTACCCGATAGCCAAGGGAGCGGAGGAAGTCCCGGCAATCCTCCCAGGTCAAGCCGAAGGCGGCGACATCTCCCAGCCCCAGGCGGGCCAGTATGTCCCGCAGGAGCGGGAGGTCTCTCTCGTCTAGGTCTTCCTCCATAATGGCCCTTTCGGCCCAATCTACCAGTTCGCCCAGGCTGATGCGGTGGCCGAGGTAGTCGATCAGCTTTTGTGCCACATGCTGTCTAGTCAGCACGACCTTCACCTCTTGTTCGTGGGTAAAGGTCACTCGCCGGGTTTCAAGCTCGCCTCCACAAAGCACGCACGGCACCAATGGTCACCTCTCAGACCCGGCACCTCGCGGCCGGCCAAAGTCACCTGCGCCGTCCGGCCATAGGTTTTTCTTGACCACATCGGCGATATTTCTGGCCTTCAAAACGGCGAAACTGACGGCATCACTATAGGACAGGTCCTGGTCGCGGAAGCGGTGCAGAAGGGTTTCTGCGGAGAGCCATTCGCCAAGAACAGCGTCCTTGATCACCTCTAGAAAGAGGCTGGCGGCGGAATAGCCCACCCGGTAGCGAAGCCAGGTGTACGTTTCCGAGACCACTAGCAGGGTGGTAAAAAGCCTGGTTTCCTTCGTAAGTGAGGTGTAGAAAGCGATGGCTTCCCGGTGGTAGACATCGTTCCGGTCACACAAGGCAATAAAGGCTCCGGTATCGATAAATAGCTTAGCGGGCAGCCTTCCCGCCATAAAGTTCCTCCTTGTAGGGTCTCACTCCGCCTGCCGCAAACTCTGCCGATCACCGGCCATGACCAGGTTTTCCAGCACCCGAGGTATCTCCTCCGGCCTCTTCACCACGGCGTAGTGCCACCGGCCGTAGGTGCCGTCGGCGTTCACCGCCGCCACCCAGCGCCTGGCGGCTTGGGCCTTGACCTCGGCCAGCTCATCGTACCCCTTGGTCTCCAGGATGAGGTGGCCGACCTCACCTTTCAGGCGGACGATAAAGTCCGGCAGATAGTCGTGCACCTGACCGTTATGGATATAGGGAATGGCAAAGCCCAACCCGGCGTTCTTCACGAAGGCGTCCACGAACTCGCTGGTGTCGAGGTAGTAGGCCGCGGACTGCTCCCACTGTTTGGTGTCCGCCACCACGTAGTTCACGTGGCTTTTCACCACCTCGCGCACGTCCCGGCCGGTCCAAAAGTCCACCTCCGCCGTGGAGCCCGGCCCCCGGCTGGTTTCGTAGCGGGGGAACTCAGGCGCCTCGCCCTGGGAGGTATCCGGCCTGATGGCCTCCACCAGCCGCTCGATTACCCAGCCGTAATAAGGGGAGAGAAACACGTCCAAAAGGTGCGCCGGGGGAACGGGCCGCACCTTTTCCCGCAGGTAGCGCTCGGCGATCCTGACCAGTTGCGGGAACAGCACGTGCGCCGGCGCCTGGCAGCCGGGCTGGGCCACGTAGGTGCGGGTAAGGTCCCGGGCCAGCTCGAAGACCAGTTCCTGGAACCGGTGGCCGGAGCGATAGGGGTTAAGGTCCACGCTCTCTATTCTTCCCGGGCCGGTCAGGCCGGGCCGGCCCCGGTTGGTGATCAGTCCGGCCTTCATCTCCACCTCCGGGGGGATCTTGGCCGGATCCACCACCAGTTCGGCCAGAGCCTGCCAGTCTACCGTCACGCGGTTGCGGATGGCCTGCCGGTAGCCCTCCACCCGGGGGAACCTGATCTCGTAGCGGGCCTTGGCCGGCACGGCGTGGATGTGGTAGCGCTTCTCGCTGGGCCGGGTGGTGCCCCGGCTGGCCTTGAAGGGTATCACCTCGAAGGGAACCCCGAAGATCTTGGCCACCTCTTCGGTGAGCTTGCCGTCCTCGCCCAGCTCGTAGGTGGAGCGGCGCAGACCCCGGCCCACCACCTGCTCGCACAGAAGCTGGGACGTGAAGGGCCGCAAACCCACGATGTGGGTCACGGTATTGCAGTCCCAGCCCTCGGTGAGCATGCCCACGCTGACGATGCAGCGCACGTCCCGGCCCGGCGGATGCAGGGGGCGTCTAAGCTTTTGGGCCAGCTCCTCGAACCCCTCGGGGTAGATCGGCCGCCCCTGAGGGTCCCGGGGCCAGTCGGTCTTGCCCACCGTGTCCAGGGTGAAGCGCATCCACCTGGCCTCATCGCTCTTGGCCTCTTCGCTGTCCGTCTCGTACACCACCTTGGAATCCACCCGGATGGTGTTGATGCGGTCGGGGCGGTTACGGAACCCCTCGATGTTGGCCGGGGGGATGCCGGCCGGAGCCTTATCCTCGGCCAGCCACTCGTAGACCACCTTGGCCAGTTTGGTGTTCTTACAGACGATGATGAACACCGGCGGCCGGGGGTCCTCCCGTTCCCTTTCCCATTCTCGCCTCAGCTCCTCCCACAACCCGGCCAGCATCATGATCGGCGTGTGGGCCCACTTGAGTACGGCTTCGGGCTTGGGATCGGCCTTGCGCCCCCCGCGCTCGGCCGGGGTGAGCTTGGGCAGTATCCAGCGCCAGATGTTGAAGTACCCGGGTATTTCCGCGCCGGTGGTGTCGCGCACGGCCAACTGGGGTATCTTCACCAGACCGGACTCGATGGCGTCGGTGAGCCCGAAGTCGCTGACCACCCAGGGGAAGACCCGGTTGGTTTCCTGGCCCACCCGGCCCAGAAAGTAGGGGGTGGCGGAGAAATCCACGCAGAAGTTGATTCCCCGCAGCTTGTGTATGCGGTCCAGCCCCTCTACCCAAACCGTGGCTTCCTTGAAGAAGGCCTCGCTCTCTTCCTCCTCGCCGAAGAGCTCCTCCTCGCCTTCTTCCGGCTCCGGCCGGCGGATGCGGTAGGCGTGGTGGGCCTCGTCGTTAAATACCAAAAGGTTTTGCTTGCCGCCCACGTCCCGGCCCAGCACCCGGTTGATCCAGGCAGTTTCGCTCTCCACGTATTTGACCGCCTCCACCTGCACCCGCTTGAGGTTGCCCTGCCGGTCCCGCTCCTCGCCGATCACGGTGATGAGGCCCGCGGCTACCTGCCGGTTAAGATCCTCCAGGGTGAGGTAGCGCCTACCCCGGGCGGTAGTGCTCCGCTCGCCGATGGTGATGGTTTCCCGGGTCTTCACCGGTACGCCGGCCTTGACCACCCGGGCGCTCTCCCCGCCGGCCTGGACCGCCTGGGGCTCGAAGACGTGCCAGTTGGTCACCAGCACCCTCCCCCGGGTAAGGTCGGCCATGAGGTGGCGGGGCACCAGGTCGCGGGTGCGGTAAAGGCTGGCCTCCCCGCGGGCCGGGTCCAACTCCTGCAGGCGGTTGCGGATGGTCACGTTGGGGCAGACCACCAGCACCACGTCGGAGAACCGGGCGTCGCTGCGGTCGTTGACCTTGTTGAGGATGCTCCAGGCGGCCAGCATGGCCATTACGGTGGTTTTCCCCGTGCCCGTGGCCATCTTGCAGGCGTACCGCCGGAAGGGGCGGTAGCCCTCGGCCTGGCGCTCCTCGCTGGGTTCGTCGAAAGGCACCTCTATGCCCTGGAGGAAGTCGGGCCGGGCTTCGGTAAGGAAGATGATGGTTTCCGCGGCCTCCAGTTGGGCGAAGAAGAGCCGGTGCTGGCGGCCTTCGCGGCGCCAGTAGTTGAGTAGCTCCAAGGTAGTTCGGGTGACTCCGGGAAAGCCCTGCTCGCGCCATTCCTTAAGCCGCTTGCGGATGAGGTTTACCAGCTCCAGTTCCACCCACTGGCCGCGGGCCTCGTGCTCGTTATCGCTTAGCGGCGCTTTCGGGTCGCGGTAGAAGTAGCCGGCGGGCCGGCGGCCGGGCCTGAGTTCCGGCACCTTTCCCTCTTCCAGGTGCCAGTAGGCGGTGGGCTCCTCGTAGGGGGAGTTGATAATTGGGTTGGGAACCTCGTAGCCGCTCATTCGCCTTCCTCGGCCTCCTCCAGGCGCTTAACCACCAGCAACTCGTTCCCGCGGTCGTCAATCACCTTTACCGCTACCTGACCGTGCTCGCCGGCTTCAAAGGGAGCACTTACCGTCCCGGCCAGGTGGTCCCAGACGCTGTCCTCGTAAATTCCCCTGAGGGCGCGCTTGAGGTTGTCCCAGGCGCCGGTGCGGGGGAAGAAGGCCTGGTCTACGTGAAAGCACAGGCCGTTGTAGTCAGTATCCAGGAACCAGGCCGGCACGTCGCCGCCGGAAAGGTGGTGGGTCTGCATGGTCACCGGGTCGAACACGTCTAGCCCCAAGAGCTCCACCTGGTAGGTGGCCGCCTTGCCTCTGCGAACCTTTGCGCTTTCTCAGGCGCACTTCCGGCAGCCCGCAGACGCTAAAAATTTGGCTGCTGCGCAGGTTCTTGAGGAGATCGCCCATCAAAAGGTCCGGGGTGGCCTGCACGTAGGTGGCGGGCAGGCCCACGGTGGCCTCGCAGTTCTCTACTAGCACCCGGGCGTTGGGCTGGATGGCGAAGCCGATCACGTAGAGGTGGCTGTAGCCCTTGGCATAGGCCTCGCGGGCGGCCTCGAAGACCAGCCGTTCGCTCACGGCGCCGTTCTCCGGGCCGAAAACCACCGCCACCGGCCGCTCCTCGCCGTTGGCCACCACTGCCTCGGCGGAAAGGGCCAGGGTCTTGGCCGGCCGGCGGACGTTCTTCAGGGTGACGGTCTTGCCGCCCCCCAAGTGCAGCACCGGGGATTTGCGCAAGACTTCCAGCATCCGGGCCATAAAGGATCCGTAGCCCTCGGGCTCCTCGGCTACCGCCGGTTCCTGATCCACTTGCTCCCAGTCTATCGGCGTGGGGATGGTGGCCTCCACGCAGAAAGGGCCGGTGACGCGCACGATGTTCGGCACCACTTCCGGCCGGTCCACCAGGATCTCCTCTTTGGGCGGCTCGTTGTTGGCGATGCTCTCCAGGGTGATATGGGGCACGATGCCGGCGACCTCTTCGCCTTTGCGGTTCTGCTTGCGCAGGTACACAAAGCCGCCGGCCGGACCGCGGGATTCGTCTTTGAGTTGGTAGTAGGGGAAGGTGGCGGTGAGCAGGCGCTGCCGGGCCAGGGCCAGGGGCACGCGACTAACGTCAATGGTGATCCAGCGCCGGCCCCACTGCTCGGCCACGTAGGCGGTGGTCCCGCTGCCGCAGGTTGGGTCAAGTACCAGATCGCCCGGATCGGTAGTCATGAGGATACAGCGCTCGACTACGGTGGTGTTGGTCTGTACCACGTAGAGCTTGTTGCTTACGAAGCCGCTGATCCCTGTGTCGTCCCAGAGTTCCACTAAAGGAAAGTAGGGGAAGTCAGAGAGGTACCGTACGTAGCGAATGGTGTTCCCAAATACAGCGATCCGCCCTGCTTCGGCCAGACGATCCAGTCCCTCGGGATTGGTGGTTTTCCAGCCGCCCCGAAAAACCCGGCCTTTGAACACATACTCGCTCACGGGGTTACCCTGGGAAGTCAGGTCGCCGTGCGTGCACAACTGGTTCGGGTCTGCTTTGGCCAAATCTCCCTTATACTCCCTTAATTCGCCGTCGACCACCACATACTTGTAGGCGGTGGCGCCACTTTCACCGGGAACCTTTTTCTCGTATAGCTGCCTATACTTAACGCTCTGTTTGTCCTTTGCATACCAAAGTAGGTAGTCAAGAACCGAGTCTAACAACTTACTCCGCAGCCCACCGGTCTTTCGGAAGGAGATCATTTTGCAGAAGTTTTCCGGGCCGAACACCTCGTCCATGACCTCTCGGACGTGGTGCAGGTTCTCGTCGTTGATCTGCACGAAGATGCTGCCGCTGGGGGCCAGCAGTTCCCGGCACAGCAGTAACCGGTCGCGCAGGTAGGTGAGGTAGGAGTGCAGGCCCAACTCCCAGGTGTCCCGGTAGGCCTTGACCATTTCCGGCTCCCGGGTGAGGTCTTCGTCTTCGTTGTGCTTCACGTCCCGCTTGCGCACGAAGGGCTGGAAGTTGGACCCGAACTTCACCCCGTAGGGCGGGTCCATGTAGACCATCTGCACCTGCCCGCCCAACCCCTCGTAATGCAGGAGGGAGTTCATGACCACCAGGGAGTCGCCCAGGATCATGCGGTTTACCCACTGGTCCTTGTGCTCGTAGGCCTTGAGGATCTGGTCGGTTACCGGGCGCTGGGGATCGCCGAAGAGGTCGAATATGGTGGTCTGCTGCAGGCCTCTCTTCCGGTGCCCCCGGAGGGTCTCGATAATGGCCTTGGTCGAGAGGCGCTCGTGCACGAAAAGCGGCAGGGTGGGCACCTCAAAAGAAAGGCGTTCGGCCTTGCCCGCCCAGTTAAGAAAGGGTTTGCTTATACTCTTAAGCAACTGCACGGCGTCATGAAGGCCGTACACCCGGTACTCGCCGCCGTTAAACTCCCGGGGCTGGGGGAAGAGGTGGGGCGGGTCCAGACGGCTGGCCTCCTCGATCATCGCCAGCAGCCACTCGCCCAGCTCCCGGGCGTGGTTTTGACCGTCCCAGTCTAACGCGGGTGAGAGCGAAGAATCGTAACGGTACCGGGCCGGAGGCTTGTGCTTCCTGAACTGGGCCTGCGTACCCGCATCCGGGCGCAGGGGCAGTTCGGCCTCCGGGTGACGGTATGGCTCCGCCTGCGGGACTACCGCTACCTGCTTCTGCCGACGAGCACGCTTTGCCACTTGGGCTCCCTCCCCCCCGTTCCCCAGTCGCGCTGCGCCGCCGCTATGGGGCCATCCCGGTCTTTCCCGCGCTCGGTTTCAAGCGTGCTCTTCCTATTCTGATAGTATTGGCCCCGAAAAAGGAAACTCCTGCCTACGCAAGCAGCCTATCTACCCGCCGCCAAGTTGACAAGATTCGTACCTGCACCCCTTACCTATACCCTGACCCGCCGGGTAAAATCGAAGATAGGCACCGTTACCTTCCGCACCGGTTTGAACTCCAGCCGGGCAAACTTGAGCAGTTCGTCGGTGACCTCGGGCGCATAGGTTCTCTCGCCACACTTGGTGCAGACCTCGGCCGGCACGTTTTCTACTACTAGGTACTTCCCTTCCTGTTCGTGGGTAAAAGTCACCCGCCGCGCTTCAAGCTCGCTTCCGCAGAACACGCACGGCACCGGTGCTCACCTCCTGAGCCTGCGTCTATAGTCTAGCCCTTCTGCCGGATCCGGCTCGCATACCGTGATAACTACCTCCTTGGGTGGCAGGGAAACCTGCACGTGCAGGGGCCGACCTTGTTGGGTCCGACCGAAGATGAGACAACTCGGCGAATACTTGTCGTAAGTGGGAGTATTCCTCGAGGACCTTGTTCACCTCCCGGGCGTACTCTATCTCCTTCTCCAACTGCTCCGTATACGTCTTGTAGAAATGGGTGCAAGTCCTGGGGAAGGCTATAGGCCTCGCCGATCTTGCGGACGGTGGCATCGTCATAGACGATTTTCCGGAAATCGCTGGGGGCCTTCACCTGCTCAAAACTGTCCAGGGGGATGTCCGCCAAAGGCCCAATTGGGCGGGCGTGATCTCGACGTGCACCACCTCGTTCGGCCGGAACTGCCGGATCTCCAGCAGGTTCCCGTTGGAAAGCTCCACCTCGTCCAGCACCACCCGCAGGGTCTGCACGAAGCGGTCGGCAAGCGCCCGGTTCACGATCTCGATCTTCCTTATCCTGGCCTCGAAGTCGGCCTTGCGCATTGACATTCTCTCCCCTCTCCCCTGCTTCCTGTCCCGGGTACGATCTCCAGCCCGGCGATCCGCTCGAAGTGCCGCCGATCATTGGTCACGAGGACCAAGCCGTTGGTCATAGCCGTAGCGGCGATCAGGATGTCGGCATCGTCCAGGAGGAGACCTTGCCGCCAGAGGGCGGCACAGAGATCTGCAGCCAGCCTCGCCGTTGCCCGGTCGAACGGCCAGATCGTGCTCGCTAAGGCGAATTTCTCGAACTCCCTGGCCTTGGCCCTGGCCCCGGCGTGCAAAAGCCCCCGCCGGATCTCGTATCTCTGGGAGGCGGTCAAACTCACCTTCCTCACGACACCGCTCGCCTTCACGGTCTCACCTCCAATTCCTCCGGCCTGGGCGCCCCGACCGCCGGGGGCCACAGGCGCCTTTGCTCGGGGGCGGTCTGCACTTCCGCCAACCAGCCGGCGTGCTGGAGCAGCCGCTCCGGCATCCAGATGGGCATCACGGAGTCCACGGAGTCGGCGCCGCTGGCGCGGGCGTGCAGGAGCTTTCTCCTCGTGCCCGCCCGCCCGTAGTGGAACCGCTCGCGGCACCGCCTGGCCAGCGCCGCCCAGTGCGGCGCCGTGGCCTAGAAGGCGTCCGTACCGCCCAGGAAGATCCCCGCGAGCCCTCCCAGC
>JBNARC010000033.1:0-6744 GCA_049719955.1 Neomoorellales bacterium
CACCCGGCCCTACCGTCAGCGGTTCCGAGAGATACAGGAGAAACTCTCCCGAGGGAAGCCCCAGGTCCAGATGCTCCTCCCGGCCTTGGGGCGGGCAGATCTCCACCCTCACCGGCCGGGTGCACTTTAAGTATAGTTCGAAGAACCGCACCCGGCGTTGGGGTAGGGGCAGGAGGGTAATGGCCTCCCGCTTGCCGGCCGGCAACACCGTAAGCTGGCGGCCGAAACGCAGCCTGGGTAGGGGCCCATCGGCTCCGATCAGGGCGACGAAGTGGGCGTCGGCCGCCCGGCCGGGCACCGCCCGGCCTTCTGGCGGACCCGTCAGCGCGGTCGTCTCTTGCGTTTCGCCTGTATGCGGGACGGCCTGACCTCTGCGCTCGGCCGGCGCCGCCTCCAACCGCTCTCTTTCCACCCGGTCGATCCACAGTCGGTTCGGCCCTACCAGCCCCACTTCGGCCACGCTGCGCACCGCTCCCGGAGGGATAAGGTACTCCAGCCGCACCTCTTGCATCTCCCCGGAAACCGCAAACTGCTGCTCCGCTCTGCCCACTCCCTGGTCCCTCGCGTCTAGAAAGGTCACGGCCAGCTGCACCCAGCCGGGGTTCTCCAGCCGAACCGCAGCGGAAAGGTACCATTTCTCTCCGGGGCGCACCGGCACCGGCTGCGGAGGGGCCTCCCGCACCCCGCAAAAGCCCTCGTAGGTAGGATTATCGATCCGCAGGCAGTAACGACCGTCTTGGGCGTATTCGGTTACCCGGCGCCAACTCGTATCCGTGTTTCCGCCCACTTTAGTCCACCCGGGCGGCCAGCGCCCCACGGAATTGGGCGGCTGCTGAAAGTTGTGGTTGAAAATGCAGTTCACCTTTTTCTCCCCCGGCTTCCACTTCCCTAATAAAAGGTTATGGCCAAAGAGGCCCCGATTCCACGCGGGAAGCACGAACCTCCACTCTCTGGCAGGCATACCATGCATTGGCAATAATCTTAAGGGAGGCAACGCGCATGCCCAATTACGCGGTCTTTAATCCCTTGCCGGAACAGTTAAAAGTCCAGATTTTCGGAAGCGAGACCGCCAGTCCAATTTCCACCACCGACGGCCGGTTGAACATTGAGAGCATATCCGCCCCGGTCACCGTAACCGCGACCGATCTGGACATCCGGAACCTGGTTTACACCCAGGACACGCTCCGCATCTACGGCTCGGAGGACACGCCCATTTCTACCACCGACGGCAGACTAAACATCGAGAGCATTTCCGCCCCGGTTACGGTTACCTCCACCGACTTGGACATCCGCAACCTGCTCTACAGCCAGGACACCATCCGGATATACGGCTCGGAAGACACCCCCATCTCTACCACCGACGGACGGCTCAACATCGAGAGCATCTCCGCCCCGGTCACGGTAACGGTTACGGACTTGGACATCCGGGATCTCACCTACACCCAGGACACGGTGCGGATCTACGGCTCTGAAACCTACGCCCTAGAAACCACCCTGGGGCGTCTGAACATCCGGCACCGCAGCCGCTACTTTGTTTCCGACACCGCCACCACCGTCACCACTACTTCCACCACCTACACCGGCCTCTTGGCACAGGACGTTTCCGAACTCACCCACGTATCCTTTGCCGTTCACAACCGGGGTAGCGGCGTGGTCAGCATTAAGATCGAGGTCAGCCCCGACGCCAGCTTGTGGATCACCGATACCGAAGCTATGACCGTGGCGGCCAACTCGGCTACGGTGTTTGTGCCTAAGTACTTCCTGAAGTACGCCCGCCTGGCCTACGCCTCGCTTACCGCGGATTCGGCTATTACCTTCGATGCCTGGTTCCAGGCCGCGGTGTAAGCGGGGCTCACCCTTGCCGGAGGTGCGCACTAGAGTTGCTGCGGCCAAGAGTCAGCCTCTGTCTGATCGCCAAGGACGAGGAGGCCAATCTCCCCCGGTGTCTGGCCAGCGTGGCCGGCCTGGTGGACGAGGTCATAGTGGTGGATACCGGATCGAGCGACCGCACCCCGGAGCTGGCCCGCACCTTCGGAGCCCGGGTCTTCCATCTACCCTGGGAAGACGACTTCGCCCGGGCCCGCAACTACTCCCTGGAGCAGGCCTCCGGCCAGTGGATCTTCTGCCTGGATGCCGACGAGGAACTGGTCGGCGGCCGGGAGCGCCTCGGCGAACTCCTGGCCGCCGAGGGGGTGGAGGGCTACTGGGTGGAGATTCTCAACCTGGTGGACACCCCCGAAGGCGTGCGGGACTGCTTGCGCCACTACAGTTTGCGCCTGTGGCGCCACCGGCCGCATTACCGCTTCCGGGGCCCGATCCACGAAGAGATTTTCAGTTCCATCCGGGAGGCTCGGCCCGAGGCCCGACTGGCAGTGGCGCCGTTACGCATCGTGCACTACGGCTACACCGCCGCGGCCAAAAAAGTCCGGAACAAGGCGGAGCGTAACCTCCGGATCGTGGAGCGGGCCCTCGCCGCCGACCCCGCCAACCCCGAGCTTAAGTACTACCAAGGGCTGGAATACTGGCAGTTGGGCCGGCCGCAAAAGGCGGCGGAATGTTTCGCCGAAGCCTGGGATAACTGGGGATGGGAGCAACCCCTACCGGCCCGGCTGGTGCGGGACTACGCCGTATGCCTCCTGGCGCTCGAACGCTACCCCCAGGCCCGGCAGATAGTGGAGCGCGGCCTGGCCTGGTACCCGGACTACCCCGACCTCCTCTACCTCTTGGCGCACGCCCAGCGCGCTCTGGGCCAAAGGGAGGAAGCGGTAGAAAGCCTCAACCGCTGCCTGGCGCTGGGAGAGGCCGGACCGGGATACGTTACCACCCTCGGGACAGGAGGGCACAAGGCCTGCCTGCTGGCCGGTGAGATCCTGGAGGAAATGGAGCTCTTCTCCGAGGCGGCCAAGGCCTATACCGTGGCCCTGCAGCGGGCACCCAACTACCTGCCCGCCCTCTACGGACTAATGCGCGTTCTTTCCCGCCTGGGCGACCCGGCCTGGTGCGTAGCCTATCTGGACCGCTACTTCGACTTCACCACCCCCCGGGCGGTGGCGGCGGTAGTGGGCGCCGCGGCCGCGGCGGGAACGACCGAGGTGGGAATCCGCCTGGCCCAGAAGGCCCTGGCCGGGGCGCCGGAGGAGCCCGCCTTCCGGCGAGAGTTGGCCCGGGCCTATCTGCTGCGGGCCAAGGAAATCCTGGACCGGGCCCGGCACCTGCGGGGCGTACCCCGTTTGGAGGAAGAAAGGGAGCGCATAGAAGCGGCCCTGGCCGGGGCGGAAAGTTGAGTTATACTCCCCCAAGTTTGCCCAGGGCGGTCCCGGGTCTCCCCGTTCGTACTGTCACCTCGCCGACCGAACTAGGGCTCGGCCTTCGCCCTCCGGCGGGCTCCCCTCGGACGCGCCGTCCGTGGCGCTCCTCGGCTTCGGCCGTCCTGAGGCCTGGCGCCCGCCTCCGGACTTGTCCTCGCCGAGTTCGGTTCCCGGCGAGGTTCCAAGGTACTCAGGGGAGACCCAGGACCGCCCGCCCAACCTAAGACCAAAGGATACGCCGGAGGTGAAAGTGCTTGCGCCACCCTCGCCTGAGCGTGTGCCTTATCGTCCGGGACGAAGCCGCCAACCTGGCCCGCTGCCTCTCTTCGGTGAAAGAAGTAGCCGACCAGATCGTGGTGGTGGACACCGGCTCGGCAGACGGGACGCCGGAGTTGGCCCGCCGGCTGGGAGCCCAAGTCGATTTTTTCCCTTGGACCGAAAGCTTTGCCGAGGCCCGCAACCGCTCGCTGGAGCTGGCCCGGGGCGAGTGGGTGCTGGTGCTGGACGCGGACGAAGAATTGCTGGCCGGGGACGGCCCGCGCCTGCTGGAGTGTATTGATCAGGAGGGGGTGGAGGCCTATTTCCTGCAGACCCTTAACCTGGCCGGGGAGCGGTCCGCGGAAGCCGTGTTCCGCCACCCGGTCTTAAGGCTCTTCCGCAACCGGCCGGAGTACCGCTACCGGGGTCGCATTCATGAAACCGTGCTGCCCGCAATCTTGGCCCGGGCCGGAAGGGAAGCCATCCGGGTGGCTCCGGTACGGATCCGCCACTATGGCTACCTCAAGCGGGCAGTGCAGGAAAAAGACAAGGCCCGCCGCAACCTCAGCCTCCTGCTTAGGGAAAAAGAAGAGCGGCCCGCCGATTCCTTCCTCTACTACAACCTGGGAGTGGAGTACCTGCGCCTGGGAGAGTACCAGACGGCGCTGGACTGCTTTGACCGGGCCGAGGCCGGGCTGGACTGGCGCTCGGCGTTCGCCCCCTCCCTGGTACTGAAAAAGGCCGACTGCCTGAGGGCCCTGGGCCACGTAGAGGAAGCCGTGACCTACCTCCAGCGCTGCTACCGCACCTACCCCGACTTCACCGACCTCTACTACCAGGTGGGCCTGCTCCGCCTGGAGCAGGGCGATTTTTCCGGCGCTGCTGAGGCCTTCCGTCGCTGCCTGCTCCTGGGAGAGCCGCCGAGCCACTATCCCAGCCAGGAGGGGGTTGGCGGGAGCCTGGCCCTTACCGCTCTGGCCCAAGTTTACGAGGAGCGGCTGCAGGAAGAAGAGGCCCTGTCGTTTTACTGCCAGGCACTGGCCGCCAATCCGAGAGACCTGCGGCCCTTGGCGGCCATCACTCGCCTGTTGCTTGCCGGCCACTCGGAAGAAGAGGCGGTAGCCTACCTGGACGCCCACTTCGATCTGGCTACCCCGCTGGCCAACCTGGAGGTGGCCGAGCTATTCCTTTCCTTCCGCCGCCCCCAGGCGCCCCTAAAATTCTTGGCCGCCGCCAAGCGTCTGGGCGCCGACGACGAGCGCTACCGGTGTCTTGCGGGCGAAGCCTACCTGCTGACCGGCGATCTGGAGGAGGCCGGCCGGCTCTTGGAAGCCGTACCCCGCTCGAGCCCCCTTAGCCCGCGGGCAACCATTGACCGCTTCCTCCTCTACCTTGCCGCCGGGGACCGGTGCCGAGCGGAGGCGGTGGCCGGCGAGATTGACGGGCCCGGCCGCGCCCTTCTACTGGGTCTTTTGCAGCGCGAACCGCCAGCCCCGGACCCGGAGAGCAAAGAACTCTGGCTGGATCTCTTGGAAAAGTCCCTGGCCCTGGGGAACCTTTCCCTCGCCGAGAGGTTGCTCGGGGCCAACCGGGACCCGGCTGGGTGTCTTGCGGCAGGAAAGGCCTTCTACCGCGCCGGCCATGCCGGGCGGGCCCGCCCCCTGCTGGAAGAAGGATTGGCCGCCGGGGAGCAAGATGCCGAGGCCGCCCTCCTTCTGGCCCGGATCGCCCGCGGGGAGGGGAACTACGGGGCGGCCTCCTCCGCCTACGCCCGGGCCCTGGAGTGGGAACCCAACTGGCCGAAGGTCTACGCCGAGGCCGTTGCCTTCTACCGGGAGCTGGCCGCCTCCCTGCTGGACCACCCACCCGAAATGGACCCGGCGCTGGCCGCCCTAACGGCACCGCGGCCGCGCCTAAGCCTTTGTATGATCGTCCGGGACGAGGAAGCCAGCCTCCCCCGGTGCCTGAACAGCGTGGCGGAGGCGGTGGACGAGATCGTGGTGGTGGATACGGGCTCCCGCGACCGCACGGCGCGGGTGGCCCAATGGTACGGCGCCCGGGTATTCTCCTACCCCTGGTCCGGGGATTTTGCCGCCGCCCGCAACTTCGCCCTGGCCCAGTCCAGGGGCGACTGGGTGCTGGTGCTGGACGCGGACGAGGAACTGGCCCCCGGCGAGGCGGCCCGCCTCCGCTCCCTGCTACGCGTGGCCGAGGCCGAAGCCTACTGCCTGCCGGTGATAAACTACCTCGGCACCGCCCCGGGCCCCGACTACCAAACCGACCTAGTATGCCGCCTCTTCCGGAACCGGCCCGGCTACCGCTTCCGGCGGGCCCTGCACGAGCAGGTGATCGACCAGATCCTGGCCCAGGCCGGCCCCCGGGCAGTAAAGATAGCACCAATCCGCATTCTTCACTACGGGTACCTGGCGCCGGTGGCCACCGCTAAGGGCAAGGCGGAGCGCAACCTGGCCATCCTCAAGCGGGAGCTGGCCTCCGACCCGGAAAACTGTTATCTGCGCTACAGCCTGGGAGTGGAGCTTCTGAACCGCGGCGCCTACCGGGAGGCGCTGAAAGAATTCAGGCGCGCCTACCGACCCTCCGCCCCCTACACCTCCGACCTGGTACTGAAAACGGCCGTGTGCTTGCAGGCCCTAAAATGCACCGACCAGGCCTTAGGGTTGCTAGAAGAGGCCGTCCGGTGCTGGCCGGGATTTACCGATCTTTACTACCTCACGGGAGAGATCGCTCTGGAGCGGAAGGAATACCAACGGGCGGTAGAGGCCTTCAGACGCTGCCTGGACCTGGGCGACGCCCCGCCGGGTTACTGTTCCACCGCCGGTGCGGGCAGCTTCCGGGCCTGGTTCGGCCTGGGTCGGGCCCTAGAGGGCCTGGACCGGTTGGAGGAAGCCGAGGCTGCTTACCGCCGCGCCCTGCAATCCAACCCCGCTTTTCATCCCCCGCTTTACCCCCTGGCCCGGCTGCTGCACCGCCGCCTTGGCTCCCGCCCGGCAGCCCGCCAGCTCGAATCCTTCTTTGACCTCTCGCAACCGAACCACCGCCTCCTCTTGGCCGACCTGTTGCTGGCGGTCGGCGACTACCCCCTGGCCCTGGAGTACCTGGAGCCCCTTCCCCCCTCCGGGCCCGAGGGCGCACGCGCCGCTTACCTGCGGGGGTGGTG
>JBNARC010000033.1:6844-12624 GCA_049719955.1 Neomoorellales bacterium
CCCTTCCCCCCTCCGGGCCCGAGGGCGCACGCGCCGCTTACCTGCGGGGGTGGTGCCTGGCGCACCTGGAAAGGTATGCGGAAGCGGAGTCCTGGTGGCGGCTATTGCCGCCCCAAAGTCCCTACTATCTTCCCGCCCTCACCTGGCGCTACCTCCTGGCCGCCAGACAGGGCCGCACCGAGGCGGAAGAACTGGCCGCGGAACTGGCGGCCCGGGACCCGCAGCGGTGGCAGCGCTGTAGCCAGCTCGCGGCCTATGCGGCGCGGTTCCCAGAGGCGGGTTTCGGAGAACTGGTGGCCCGCCTGGCGGCGCCGGACACCGGCCGGAGCCTACCGGGCCAACCCTCTCCACCGGGCTTGCCTCCACCCGTAAGCGCGGAGGTTGAGGTCGGCGGCACTATCTCGCAGTAGGGCCATTGACCGGCACCTTAAGGAACTCCCCGGCGCCTTTACGGTGATCACCCGAAAAATTGGCACGCATGCCCGCCCGCACCGGTGATCAGCCTAAGGATGAAACGGGGGGTAGAACTTGCGCCTGGACGAGTTTGCCGAGCAACGGCGCCGCTTAATGGAAGCCAAGCCCCGGGAGGCGCCCGTAATCACCGTGGGTATGGGCACCTGCGGCCTGGCGGCGGGCGCGGGCGAGGTCTGGCAGGCGGTGCGAAAGTACCTTCGGGAGCAGGGTCTGGCGGCCACGGTAAAACCGGTGGGGTGCATCGGCCTGGACGACGCCGAGCCCCTTCTGGACGTGCTCCTGCCGGGCGAGCCCCGGGTGAGCTACGGCCGGGTCCGGCCCGACCTGGTGCCCCGCATCCTGGAGGAGCACCTGCGGCAACGCCGGCCGGTAGAAGAATGGGTGGTGGGCCGGATCTACGAGGAAGGCCGGCCCTTTCCGGAGCTGGACTTCTACCGCCGCCAGGAGCGGCGGGTGCTGCGGCGCTGCGGCTTCATCAACCCGGAAAGCCTAGACGAGTATTTGGCCTGGGGCGGCTACGGGGCCTTGCTAAAGGTCCTGACGCAGATGAGCCCGGAGCAGGTCATCGAAGCGGTCAAACGCTCCGGCCTGCGCGGTCGGGGCGGAGCCGGGTTCCCCACCGGGACCAAGTGGGAGTTGGCCCGCCGGGCGCCGGGGGAAAAGAAGTTCGTGGTCTGCAACGCCGACGAGGGCGACCCGGGCGCCTTTATGGACCGCAGCCTGCTGGAAGGCGACCCCCACGCGGTGCTGGAAGGGATGCTGATCGGCGCGTACGCCATCGGGGCCACCCACGGCTACATTTACGTCCGGGCCGAGTACCCCCTGGCGGTGAGGCGGCTCAAGATCGCCCTGGCCCAGGCCCGGCAGTACGGCCTGGTAGGGGAAAACATCCTGGGCACGGGCTTCAGCCTGGACCTGAGGCTGCGGGAGGGAGCGGGGGCGTTCGTCTGCGGAGAGGAAACCGCCCTCATGAGTTCGGTGGAGGGCAAGAGGGGCATGCCCCGGCCCCGGCCGCCTTTCCCGGCCCAGCGGGGGCTTTGGGGCTACCCCACCAACATTAACAACGTGGAGACCTGGGCCAACGTGCCCCTGGTTATAGAGCGCGGTCCGGAATGGTTCGCCGCCCTGGGGACCCCGGGAAGCCCGGGCACCAAGATCTTCGCCCTCACCGGCAAGGCGGTGCGCAGCGGGCTGATAGAGGTGCCCATGGGCATAACCTTAAGGGAAATAGTGTTCGGGCTGGGCGGCGGAATGGCACCCGGCCGCCGATTCAAGGCGGTGCAGATCGGCGGGCCCTCGGGCGGGTGCCTGCCGGCCTCGGCCCTGGACACGCCGGTAGATTACGATTCCCTCACCCAGGCCGGGGCCATGATGGGCTCCGGGGGATTGGTGGTTTTGGACGATACCACCTGCATGGTGGACCTGGCCCGCTTCTTTACCGCCTTCAACCGCCGGGAGTCCTGCGGCAAGTGCACCCCCTGCCGGGAAGGGACCCAGCGGATGCTGGAAATTCTGGAGCGCCTAACCGGCGGCCAAGGCAGCCACGAGGACCTGGAAAGGCTGGAGGAACTGGCCCAGGTCATGAAGGATACCTCCCTCTGCGGGCTGGGCCAGACCGCGCCCAACCCGGTGCTCAGCACCTTGCGGTATTTCCGTTCCGAATACCTGGCCCACATTGAAAACCGGGTGTGCTCCGCCGGGGTGTGCAACTTTATCCCGGCCGGTTCCCGCCGGGAGGAGGAAGGGCTCCGTGCGGCAGCCGCCAGCAGGTGATACCCCGCCGAAGCGAGACATAAACCAAGGGGCGCCGCCGCCGGCCGAGGATCTGGTCGAGCTGACCATTAACGGCCGCCGGGTGACGGCCGCCAGGGGACAAACCATCTTCCAGGCCGCCCGGGCGGCGGGCATCGCCATCCCCCACCTTTGCTATCACCCCAAACTCTCGGTAATCGGCTCCTGCCGCCTGTGCGTGGTAGAGGTAGAGGGGGCTAAGAACCTGCCCGCCTCCTGCTCCACGCCGGTAGCCGAAGGCATGGTAGTTTATACCGAATCCGAGCGGGTGATAAAGGCCCGGCAGGTGATCCTGCACCTCCTGCTGGCCAATCATCCTCTAGACTGCCTCACCTGCGAGAAGACCGGCGACTGCCGCCTGCAGGCCTACGCCTACCGGTACGGGGTAAAGCTGCCCAAATACCAGGGGGCCCGGCGGGACTACCCCCGGGACGACACCAACCCCTTCTTCGAGCGCGACCACACCAAATGCATCCTCTGCGGCCGCTGCGTGTACCACTGCGCGGAGAACGTGGGGGTGAACGTCTACGACTTCGGCTACCGGGGCTTTGAGGCCAAGATCGTGGCGGGGCTGGACCGGCCGCTGGAGAACTCACCCTGCATCTTCTGCGGCAACTGTATAGACGTGTGCCCCACCGGCGCCCTGCAGCCCAAGTTGATCAAGGGCAAGGGCCGGGTGTTCGACGTCGATCGCGTGCCCACCGTCTGCCCTTACTGCGGCGTGGGCTGCGCCCTCACCTTGCTGGTCAACCAAGGCTCGATCGTGGGAGCGGTGCCGGCCAACGGGCCGGCCAACCGCAACCTTCTCTGCGTGAAGGGCCGCTTCGGCTGGGACTTCGTGCACCACCCGGACCGGTTACGGCAGCCCCTCATTCGCCAGGGCGAGGGGTGGCGCGCCGCCTCCTGGGAGGAGGCCCTGGACCTGGTAGCGCGGCACCTGAGCGCGATCCGGGACCGCTACGGCCCCGACGCCATCGGCATCATCAGCTCCGCCAAGGCCACCAACGAGGAGAACTACCTGCTGCAAAAGTTCGCCCGGGCGGTCATCGGCACCAATAATGTGGATAACTCCGCCCGGCTCTGCCACGCCTCCACCATTACCGGCCTGGCCGAGGCCTTCGGCAGCGGCGCGGCCACCAACCCCATTGCCGAGCTGGAAGGGGCGGAGGTCATCCTGGTGGTGGGCTCCAACACCTTTGAAGCCCATCCGGTGGTGTACTTCTGGCTGCAGCGGGCCCACCGCCGGGGCGCGAAGGTGATTGTCATCGACCCGCGCCGCACTCCGGTGGCGGAAATAGCCGACCTCCACCTGGCCCTGGTGCCCGGCACGGACATAGCCCTGATCAACGGAATGATGCACGTGATCCTCAAAGAAGGCCTGCACGACCCGGAGTTCATCGCCGCCCGCACCACCGGCTTTGAGGAACTGCTGCCGGTGCTGGAGCGCTACCCGCCCGAGCGGGCCGGCGCCCTGACCGGGGTGCCGGCGGAAAAAATCGTGGCTGCCGCCCGGCTCTACGGCTCCTCCCGCCGGGCCACGGTGCTTTACGCCATGGGCGTTACCCAGCACGTATCCGGTACGGCCAACGTCCGGGCCCTGGCCAACCTGGTAATGCTTACCGGTAACGTGGGCCGGCCCAGCACCGGCATTTACCCCTTGCGGGGCCAGAACAACGTCCAGGGCGCCTGCGACCTGGGAGCCCTGCCCAACTATCTACCCGGCTACCGGCGGGTGGACAACGCCGAGGCGCGGCAACGTTTCGCCGCCGCCTGGGGCCGGCCGGTGCCGGACAGGATCGGGCTCACGGTGGTGGAGATGTTCCAGGCGGCGCGGGAAGGGCGCTTGAAAGCCCTGTACGTGGTGGGCGAGAACCCCCTGGTGAGCAACCCCGACCTCAACCGCATGGAGGAGGCGCTGCGGAGGCTGGAGTTTCTGGTGGTGCAGGACCTGTTCCTCACCGAGACCGCCCGCTTGGCGCAGGTGGTGCTCCCGGCCGCCTCCTTCGCCGAGAAGGACGGCACCTTCACCAACACCGAGCGCCGGGTGCAGCGCCTCCGCCGGGCCATCGACCCGGTGGGTGAGAGCCGGCCGGACTGGGAGATCATCGTAGACCTGGCCCGGCACTTGGACTACCCCATGGAGTACGATTCTCCGGCGGAGATAATGGAAGAAATAGCCCGCCTCACGCCTATTTACGGCGGTATCAGTTACGAGCGGTTGGGAGAAGAAGGCCTACAGTGGCCCTGCCCGGACCGGAGCCACCCCGGAACCCGGTTCCTGCACCACGGTCAGTTCGCCGCTGGCAGGGGGCGCTTCGCGCCGGTGGATTTCGTGCCGCCGGCAGAATGGCCGGACAACCACTACCCTTACCTCTTGCTGACCGGCCGCCACCTTTACCACTACCACACCAACACTATGAGCCGCCGCTCCTACGGACTGGCCCGCTTCCGGCCCGACCCCTACGCGGAGGTTAACCCCCAGACCGCCGAGCGCCTGGGGCTGAGGCAGGGCGATATGATCGCCCTGACTTCACCCCGGGGGAGCATCCGCTGCCGGGCCTTCATCACCGACCGGGTTAAGCCCAAGGAGGTCTTCGTGCCCTTCCACTACCCGGAGGCCGCGGCCAACCGGCTGACCCACGCCGGGCTGGACCCCGAGGCCCGGATACCGGAACTAAAAGGCGGGGGGGTGGCCCTGGCCCGGGAGGAGCCGGCCCGGGCGGTAGAAGCGAAGGAAGCGCGGGAGGAAGGCCGGGTCGGAAGGCCAATCGGTCGGGTGGCCGCCTCCGGCCGCCGGGCGAGTGCGGTGCGGGCCGAGGCACAGGTAGAGCGACAGGGCTCCGGTAGCCCGGGCGAGCCCACTTAATCGGGCGGCGGGCTGCCGGCAGGGATCCCAGGGCACCGTGATGCTCGGGGTCTGCGCGCACCCGGTACCCTAAGCGCTCGCTTCGGTTCGGGGCGGCTCGGCTTGGGTCCTTTAGTCGCAGGCGCGCGGGTGATAGTCTAAGAGGACGTCTGATCGGAGGTAGCCATAAAATGTCCGCCACTCAGCAGCAGGGAATACGGCCGGAAGGACCGGAGGCGACCCACCTGGCGCCGCTTCCCGAGGCCCTGGCCAAGATCCTGGACCGACACCGGGAGGAGGAAGGCTCCCTCATTCCGGTGTTGCAGGAAATCCAGCGCCGGTTCGGCTATATCTCGCCGGAGCACATGGCCGCCGTGGCCCGGGAACTGCGCCGGCCCATGGCCGAAGTGTTCGGGGTGGCCAGCTTTTACGCGCAGTTTTCCCTGGCGCCCCGTGGGGAAACCACTATCCGGGTCTGCCTGGGCACGGCCTGCCACGTGCGGGGGGGACAGGCCATTCTGGAGGCTTTCAGCCGCGCCCTGGGCGTTCCGGCCGGCAGCACCACCCCGGACCGCAAGTTTAGCCTGGAGCGGGTGGCCTGCCTGGGCGCCTGCGGCCTGGCGCCGGTGGCCATGATCAACCAGGAGACCTTCGGCCGGCTGACCCCGGA
>JBNARC010000033.1:12724-17687 GCA_049719955.1 Neomoorellales bacterium
CTCCTGCCCATTACCGCCTTCGTGGCCTCCGGGTTCGAGCACAGCGTGGCCAATATGTACTTCCTTCCCGTGGGGCTACTGCTTAAGGGCCACGCCGACTTAATGGTGCTGGCGGCGCGGGCCGCCGGCGGCCCCCTGGACCCGACCCTGCTTTCCCTGGCCGGCCTGCTTCGCAACCTGGTACCGGTCACGCTCGGTAACGTGGTGGGGGGCGCGGTGCTGGTGGGGCTCACCTACTGGTTCGTGTATCTGCGACCGCCCGGGGCCCTGCGCGTACCCCGCCTCTTTCCCGGCACCCGGCCGGTCTTGCGGCCGGCGCGCAAGCCTTTCCGGCCCCACGGCAACGGCAACCACCCGGAGCGCTGAAACTTGTCCGGCAGCGCCGCCGAACCAACTCTCCTACGCGCCGGTGGAGCCCTCGCCCTGACCCTATGGCCAGGGCCGGAAGCTGGTGGATCCCCGGTTTACCTCGGCCGGTTCCGGGTGCTCCCCGTTCGTACTGTCACCTCGCCGGCCGAGCTAGGGCTCGGGCTTCGTCCTCCGGCGGGCTCCCGGCGGAGGCGCCGTCCATGGCGCCCCGCCGCTTCGGCCGTCCATGGCCTTCGGCCCGCCTCCGGACTTGCCCTCGCCAAGCTCAGCACCCGGCGAGGTGCCAATATACTCAGGGGACACCCGGAACCGCCCGGTGACCCAGAAGTGAGGATAACTCAGTGGTGGAACCCGTTGAAACCAAGAACCGGGTCATGGCTCGGTTTCCTCCGGCGGCGCCGGTATGTAGCCCCGCTCCATCAGCAGTTGGGTCATCTCCCGCGCCTGGCGGATGATCTCCCGCGCGTGGGTATAAAGCTCTTCGTAGCTCTGCGGGCGGCGGGCCACGCCCTGCTCCCCGGCCTTGGCCCCCACCGCCGCCGCCACCCGGGGATAGACCTCCCACTCCTCCATGGTGGGCAGCAGATAATCTTCGCAGAGCCGGCCCGTTTCCTCGGCGTAGCCCGCCAGGGCCGCGGCCGCGGCCAGGCACATCTCGTCGGTGATGGTGCGGGCGCGAACGTCCAGGGCGCCGCGGAAGATGGCGGGAAAACCCAGGGAATTGTTGATCTGGTTGGGGAAGTCGGAGCGGCCGGTGGCCACCACCCGGGCGCCCGCCTCCCGGGCCTCCCAGGGCCAGATCTCCGGCACCGGATTGGCGCAGGCGAAGACAATGGGGTCCTCGGCCATGGCCCGGATCCATTCTTTCTTAATCCGGTCCGGGCCGGGCTGGGAGAGGGCGATCACCACGTCGGCGCCCCGCAGGGCTTCGGGAATCCCGCCCACCCGGCCTTCGGCATTAGTATTAAGACAGAGCTCCCACTTCTCCGGGTGGGACTCTTTAAGCTCCTCCCGGCCGGGGTGCAGCAGTCCCCGGCTGTCCGCCACCAAAAGGTTACCCGGCCGGGCGCCGGCGGCCACCAGCAACCGGGCGATGCACACGTTGGCCGCGCCGGCTCCGATCAAAGCTATCCTCACCTCTTCCAACCGCTTGCCCACCAGTTTCAAGGCGTTGAGCAATCCCGCCAGGGTGACCGCGGCCGTGCCCTGCTGGTCGTCGTGCCACACCGGGATGTCCATTTCCCGCCGCAGGGTATCCAGGACGGTAAAGCACTTAGGCTGGGCGATGTCCTCCAGGTTGATGCCCCCGAAGGAAGGGGCCAGGTACTTCACGGTGCGGATGATTTCCTCCGGGTCGCGGGTGGCCAGGCAGATGGGCACGGCGTCCACTCCGCCCAGGTACTTGAAGAGCAGGGCCTTGCCTTCCATGACCGGCAGGGCGGCCGCCGGGCCGATGTCACCCAGGCCCAGCACCCGGGTGCCGTCGGATACCACGGCCACGGTATTCCACTTGCTGGTGTACTCGTAAACCAGGTCCGGGTCACGATGAATGGCCCGGCAGGGCTCGGCCACCCCCGGAGTGTACCAGAGGGCGAAATCCGCCAGGCTCCGGACCGCGCACCGGGGCAGGGTCTGCATCTTGCCCCGGTAATAGGGGTGAAGCTTAAGGGCCAGCCGGCCCGGTCTTTCGGCCTGCTGAACCAGTTCCTCCTTGCTCGCCACCGCTCGATCTCCTTTCCCTTAGCGCCGGGCGTACTTCTGCCGCCCCTCCCGGTAGAGATCCCCGCCGTAACAATCGTTTACCACCACGGCGGGAAAATCCTCCACCGCCAACACCTGCAGGGCCTCCGGCCCCAGCTCCGGATAGGCCACCACCCGGCAACTCTTGATCCTCTGGCTTAACAGGGCACCTGCCCCTCCGAGGGCGGCCAGGTAAACCGCCCGGTGCTCGATCAGCGCCTGTTTCACCGCCTCCGAGCGCGATCCCTTGCCGATCATGGCCTTAAGGCCGGTGCGGGCCAGAAGCTGGGGCGTAAAGGGATCCATCCGGCCGCTGGTAGTGGGGCCCGCGGCGCCCACCGGCCGGCCCGGCCGGGCGGGAGAGGGGCCCACGTAGTAGATGATCTGCCCCTCCAGGCTCACCGGCAGGGGCCGGCCCTGTTTCAGGAGTTCCGCCCATAGCTTGTGCACCGCGTCCCGGGCGGCATAGAGCTCCCCGGTTATGAGCACCGGATCGCCCGCCCGCAACTGCGCTACCACCTCGTCGCTAAGAGGGGGACGGAGAAGTTTAACCGCCATGCCCGCGCTCCTTCCTCCTGCGGCCGGTGGCCACCGGCCGGGCCCCAAGGCCTCAGAACTTCCCTGCTTTAGTGTTCGCCGCCGAGGCTGGTAACCCTTTTGGGAGGCGCCGAGATAGGTCCAGGCCGGGCGGTTCCCCGTTGGCGGTGGGCGGCACCGGGTCTCCCCGTTCGTACTGTAACCTCGCCGACCGAACTAGGGCTCGGGCATCGCCCTCCGGCGGGCTCCCCTCGGACGAGCCGTCCGTGGCGCTCCTCGGCTGCGGCCGTCCGTGGCCTTCGGCCCGCCTTCGCGCTCGCCCTCGCCAAGATCGGTTACCCGGCGAGGTTCCAATGTACTCAGAGGAGACCCGGTACCGCCCGCCAAACCAAGATTGCCGGTAGTTCGGGCGTCCGAGTGGCTCCCTTCGCGGAACCCGCATAGGATAAAGCAGCCGCTTCCGGCACCAGTCGCGCCGCAACCGGGGCGTGAGCTTCTGCCGGGAAGACAGGGGGAAAGGAGGAGCGCGGTGCGCACTCTTCTCTGGGAGGCCATTACCGCCGAGCAAAACCTATCTCAAGCCTACCGCCGCTGGGCCCAGCAGGCCACCCGGCCCGAATTCAGCCGGCTCTTCTTGCAGTTGGCCGAGCAGCACCAGCAGCATGCCGAAACCCTGCGGGCCCGGCTGGCTTCGGCGCCTTGAAAATGAATCGGCCCGCAGGCTGCGGGCCGCAAGAGTAGGCACACGAAAGCAACGGGGCAACGCGGAACCCGGGCCTCGGGCTCGGGGCTACTCTGCCCCTATTTCCTCTTTCGGCTCTTCCTCCCCTGGAGAGGTTTCCTCCGCCCAGAAGCCCTCCGAGGAGCCCTCTTCCGCCGGTCCTGCCAGAGGGGTTACCTCTTTGGGCGCGGTTTCGGGCCGATGTGGCGGCTCGCGGCCGGGTGCTGCCGGAGTGGACATTTCGGCCCCGGGCTTTGCCGGCGGAGGTGCCGCTCCGCATCCGCAGGGTCGGGAGGGGGCGTACAGTTCCTTCACTTTCGCCTCGTCCAGACCGTAGGCGGCGAAGTACTCTAGCACGGGCTTGGGGATGCCGCTCAAGCGCTCTTCCTCCTTTCCTGGCTCGGGAAGCTAATCAGGGTGCCGGCGGTCTTAATCCTCTCTAAACTTATGCGGCGAGCTTGGGTAAGGTTACCGGAGCAAGCACTATTTGCGGTAGGTACCCTCCAGGAACCTCCTCGAGGTTCACCCCATATGATGGTCTACGGAAAAGGCTAGCCGGCAGGACCAGCCCTGGCCGGCGCTAACACTCTTAAGGAGGGAAATCCGATGGGTCAAATTCAGCCCGGTAAGTGTCCCATAGTGGACGGCGTGGCGCAGTGTCCGCCGCCCACGGAAATCGACTGCATAGAAGTGTTGAAGGTTTACGACCAATGCACCAAAGAAGAAATAATCTTCCGAGAGGTTCGGGTACCGAAGCACTGCAGTATAGATCCCACGGACACCATCCTCTGTGAGGTAGATCCGGAACAGACTTGCTGCTCCATATTCAGCTTCGGCGAGCCGGACGCTAATAATTTCCGATCCATCGTGGTCAAGCAGACGGTGGCCATTAAGATCAGGGTACTCGATTGCGAGGGCCGGGAAAAGTGCTGCGTTACCGAAGGGCCCTTCCAGCAGTTCCAGGACGTATTTCTGTACGCGCCTGAGGGAACTTTCGGCCAGTGCCGCATTGTCAGCACCCGCTGCGAGTGTTCGGTTATCACCGTGAACGGATGTCCCGTCTTCTTCTGCAAGATCAAACTCTGCAAGGAGATCCAGGTTAAGGCTTTGGTAAAGCTCCTGGTGCCCAGCTACGGTTTCTGCCAGGCCGAGCCCTGCGTGGCCACCCCGCAGGAGGAGTTCCCCTGTCCACCGCAGAACCTGTTCCCGCCCCAGCAGTGCGAGGTGCCGGACGTAGTGGTAGTGGATACTTTCGAGCCCCTGGGACAGAAAGTCCGGGAGGCGGACACCCAGGAGGAAAGCGCCAAGACGGCGGTGCCGGGAATAGTGGTCACGGTGACCCGGGGTGCGGACGTGTTCGATGCCATCACCGACGATAACGAGGTAGCCCGGTTCCCGGCCCTGGCCGGCGGCTTCAAGCGGGGCGACGTTATCAATGCCGGGGGCAAAGAGGTAAGGCTTCCGGTAGACTGCTGCCGGGTTACTTTCGAGCGCCAGCGGGATTTCGCGGGGCGCATCGTGCGCACCCTGGTATACTGCGACGGTCACCTGATCCGCGTGCTGCCCAACTGAGCCGGGGCAAGGGCCTGTCACTCC
>JBNARC010000034.1:0-17646 GCA_049719955.1 Neomoorellales bacterium
GTGCCCACCGTGGTTCGCGCGCCGGTACTAGCCTATGACCTGTTTGTGCGTTTGGCTCCTTCCGACAGCCGGGTATCGGGCTCGGACCTGCGCAGGGCGTTGGGCGACCTGCTTTCTCCCTTCGGCGGGGAGCTTACGGTAACTCCTAAAGAAATAGATACCCTGATCGAGCAGGTAGCCCCCACCATCGCCGCCGGGATAAACCGAGCGCTATTCCCTAACCTTAGCGAGGAAGAAATTGATTACTTGGTGTAGATTTGGTGTTTGCTCCCTTGGCAAGGGTGCATATTACCTCTCCTACCGGTAAAAACTAATCTTGCAAAGTAAGGGGAGCAAGGAGGGCTGCTCCTTGCTCCCGATCTTTGCCCTGGCTAGCGGCCGCCGGTGGGAGTGGCGGGCGCGCCGTAGAGTTGGGGAGCAGCCGCCTGGCCGGCCAGGTTCTGCTCGTAAGCCTGGATCATCCGGCGCACCATGTGCCCTCCTACCGCGCCGCACTGCCGGGAGGGAATATCGCCCCAATAGGAGCCTTCGTTTACGTTGAGCCCGACCTCGGCCGCCATTTCATACTTGAACCGATCCATGGCCGCCCGGGCCTCGGGGATGATTATACGGTTGCTTCTCTGACCTTGACCCACTGCTGTTCACCTCCTAGCTTGGTTTTTTGACCGGCAGTATATATTCTGTCTCCCCTCTGCCGGCCAATACCCTGTAAAATAACGCAGAGGAGGGAACAAGCTCTTAATTTAAATTTTCAATTGCTTTTGCAATTTACCTATGGTTTCCTCAAGGTGGGGTACGTCCTGAACCCGGCCAAGCCAACGAGCCGCGTCCTGCCGGGCCAGATTAATCAGTCGCGCATGGCGTATCAGATCAGCCACCCGAAACTCCGGCCAACCGTGTTGCTTCGTACCAAAGAACTCGCCTGGTCCCCGAAGGCGCAGGTCCGCGTCCGCCACCGCGAACCCGTCGTGACAGGTGGTAAGAACCTTAAGCCGCTCTCGGGCCACCTGGTTGGCGGGGCGTCCCACCAGAAAGCAATAAGCCTGCTGTTCGCTTCTACCCACCCGTCCCCTTAACTGGTGAAGCTGGGCCAAGCCAAAACGTTCTGCGCCCTCTATTACAATTACGTTCGCCCGTGGAACATCCACCCCTACCTCGATTACCGTGGTAGCCACCAGGACTTGAAACTCTCCCTGCCGGAAGGACTCCATAACCTTTTCCCGTTCTTCTCGTCTTAGTCGTCCGTGTACCAGTCCTATCCGGAGATCGGGAAATACCTCTCGTCGGAGCCACTCGGCCATTTCCTCGGCGGCCTGAGCCTGTATTGCTTCCGAATCCTCCACCAAAGGGCAAACTACGTAGGCCTGACCACCCCGGGCCACTTCCCGGCGTAAGGCGGCGTAGGCCTCGTGGCGTCGAGATTCCGGCAGATACACGGTCTTTACCGGCCTTCTTCCCGGTGGCAGTGCGTCTATTACCGATACCTCCAAATCGCCGTAGAGCGTTAGGGCTAAGGTACGGGGGATAGGCGTGGCCGTCATTACCAGTAGATCGGCAGTCTCTCCTTTCTGCAACAATCGAGCCCTTTGGCCTACTCCAAACCGGTGCTGTTCGTCGATTACTATTAGGCCCAGGCGGTGGAAGGCGATACCCTCTTGAATCAGGGCGTGGGTGCCGATTATGATCTCCACCTCTCCCCGAGCAATCCGGTCCAGAGTTTCTTCTCTCTCCTTTCGAGAGAGGCTTCCGGTTAGGAGAGCCGTTCGAATACCCAAAGGTGCCAGCCAGCGTAGAAAAGTGGCAGCATGTTGCTCGGCCAAGAGCTCTGTAGGGGCCATTAGAGCCGCTTGATGACCGCCTTCTACGGCCTTTACCATGGCTGCGGCCGCCACCACCGTCTTGCCCGATCCCACGTCCCCCTGAAGCAGACGGGCCATGCGCCGGTGGCTTTCCATGTCCGCCTTAATCTCTTTCCAGGCCCTCTCCTGACCCGGAGTGAAGGAGAAAGGCAAGGACGAGTAGAAGCGCTGCATCAGTTCGCCGTCGGGCGGGTGCGCTATACCTGACTGAAGGGCTTCACCTCGGCTGCGGGCCAAAAGGGCGAGTTGAAAAACGAAAAGTTCCTCGTAGGCCAGGCGAGTTCTGGCTCTACGTAACGACTCCGGAGAGCGCGGAAAATGCACGTCCCAAAGCGCCTCTTGGATGTCAGGGAAGCGGTAGCGCCGCCGCAGCTCAAGTGGCAGCATCTCGGGAAAGTGGTTCGCGTATTCGTTTAGGGCTCGGTATACCAATTGGCGCATGGTTCGCTGCGAGAGCCCCGAGGCCAGAGGATAGAAAGGCACTATTCGACCGTAGCTCAGGCCCTCCTTGCCCTCATAAGCCTCATATTCCTGGACGAGGATCTCCTTCTGCCCCAAGAATTCTTCTATTTTTCCCACCAGCACCAACGACTGGCCCGGCCGAAGCTGTTGACCAATATGGTTTTGATTAAACCAGATCGCCCAGGCCTGATCGGTACCGTCGGTAACCAAAGCCCGGGTTATTAAGAGCCTGTCGTTGGGTCGCCTCTCCTCTAGGCCAACTATGGAGACCACCACGGTACCGGTCTGTCCCGGAAGCAGCTCGGCCAGCGGGCGCTCCAACCGGCGATCAGCATACCGGCGGGGGAAGCAAAGCAGGAGATCCCTCACGGTGTATATCCCCAGCCGGGCTAACAGTTTGGCCCTTTTGGGCCCCACGGTCTTGAGGTACTGGACTGGTCGGTCCAGGTCCCTAAAATCCACGCCTCCGTCCTCCTCTTGTTCTTAAGGCCGGGCAGTGATAAAATGAGGACGCTGCTTTCAGGTTGGGACGAGGAGGGAAACCCATTGTCCAGACGATGCTCGATCTGCGGTCGGGGCCCGGCACGCGGACACCAGGTTAGCCACTCCAATATTCACACCAAGAGGAGTTGGTTACCCAACCTTCAGCCCGCGAAGGTAATAATTAACGGCCGCGCCCGGCGGGTGCTGGTATGCACCCGTTGCCTACGTAGCAACCGGGTACAGCGGGCGGTCTAAAGCGTTTCGACGACCAGTACCTCACCGGTAGCAACGTCCAGCAATTCTACCCGGTGGTCCGCCAAGCGGGCGACGGTGGGACGTGCGGCCGTGCCCATAGGCAGGCTGGGACTGCCCGGATTGAGGCATATTATCCCGTTTCGCCTTTCCAAGCCTGCGACGTGGGTATGACCGCTGATGCAAAGCCTTGCGCCCCACCGCTCGGCCAGGGACAAGAGTTGGTCCGGTGGATACTGGTGTCCGTGGTGGGCCAGGATCCGTATGCCCTCCCATTGCAGGAAGACCACCGGCGACTGCAATGGGACCGGGAGCACAAACGCATCTACCGCGGCATCGCAGTTGCCCTGCGCAATCAGGACCGGGTAGGGGCATGCCGTTAGGAGGTTAATGAGCTCTGCCGGATCGTAGCCGGCAGGAAGAGGGTTACGGGGCCCGTGGTAAAGCACATCGCCGGCGTGTATCATGAGGTCCACGGGCCCCAGGCAGTCGGTTGCCCTACGCCAGGCGGCGGCATCACCATGAGTGTCGCTTATTATTCCGATGCGGGTGGAACTCATTCTTCGCCCCCCTCTTCTACCCGGAGTTCTCGCCAAAGATTGGCCATTTCTAGGGCGGCCTGGGCGGCATCCCATCCCTTGTTACCGGCTTTGGTGCCCGCCCGCTCGATAGCCTGCTCCAGAGTATCAGCGGTAATTATTCCGTATACTACCGGCACCGGAGCTTCCAGGCCCACCTGGGCTATGCCCTTGGTTACCTCGGTGGCCACGTACTCAAAATGGGGAGTACCCCCACGAATGACTGCTCCCAGGCAGATTATAGCATCGTACCCCAGCCCGACCAGTTTCTTGGCGGTGGCAGGGATTTCGAAGGCGCCGGGCACCCAAGCCACGTCTATATCTTCCGCCCGTACCCCGTGTCGGTGCAGAGCATCCAGGGCCCCGCTCAGCAGTCGCTGGGTAATAAACTCGTTGAACCGGCTGACTACTATGCCCACCCTCAAGCCCTCACCCAGGAGCTGACCTTGAAAAGTGCGGCCCAAGGCAAACCCTCTCCCTTCTAACCGAGATTTAGTAGGTGACCTAACTTCTGCTTCTTGGTACTGAGGTAGTACTGGTTGTGTTGGTTCGGCTTAATCTCAATAGGTACACGTTCGACCACCTGCAAGCCGTAACCTTCCAGACCGGCTATCTTCCGCGGATTGTTGGTCAAGAGTCTCAACTTTTTTATGCCCAGGTCAGCCAGTATTTGGGCACCGATGCCGTAGTCACGCAAGTCGGCCGGAAAGCCCAGCGCCTCGTTGGCCTCCACCGTGTCTTTACCTTCGTCCTGCAGCCGGTAGGCAAAGAGCTTGTTCAGGAGCCCAATGCCCCGACCCTCCTGACGCATGTAAAGGAGGACTCCCCGCCCCTCGGCTTCAATCTGGCGCATGGCCGCGGCCAGTTGCTCCCCGCAGTCACACCGGGTGGACCCGAACACGTCCCCGGTTAGGCATTGGGAATGCACCCGCACCAGCACCGGCTCCTCGGTATCCACTACGCCCTTGACCAAGGCCACGTGGCAGGCGTGCTCGACCAGGTCCTGGTAGGCTACAGCCGTAAACTCTCCGTACTTGGTGGGAAGCCTGGTGCTTACCATGCGCTGTACCAGCTTTTCCGTCCGGCGCCGGTACTGGATGAGATCGGCAATGGTAATTATTTTCAAATTGTGACGGCGTGCGAACTCCATCAGTTCCGGCAACCTCGCCATATGGCCGTCTGCGCCCATAATCTCGCAAATGACCCCTGCCGGGTACAGTCCGGCCAGGCGCGCCAGATCGACGGCGGCTTCGGTGTGACCGGCCCGCCGCAGTACCCCTCCCTCCTTTGCCCGCAGCGGGAAAACGTGCCCCGGCCGGCGGAAATCGCTCGGTCTGGAGGAGGGGTCCAGCACCTTCTGGATGGTCAGGGCTCTCTCGAAGGCGGATATGCCGGTAGTGGTGTCCTTGTGATCGATGGAAACCGTAAAGGCGGTCTCATGCGCGTCGGTATTGTGGGCCACCATAGGGTGAATGTCCAGTTCCTCTAACCGTTCTCCCACGATGGGTAGACAGATCAGGCCCCGCCCGTAGGTGGCCATAAAATTTATGGCCTGTGGCGTCACCATCTGCGCGGCCATCACCAGGTCGCCCTCGTTTTCCCGGTCCGGGTCATCCACTACTACAATCATCTTTCCCGCCTTGATGTCCTCCAGCGCCTCTTCAATAGTATTGAAACTGTGGGACATACTTCCCCCCTCCCTTATAAGAAGCCATGTTGGGCCAGGAAATCTAGACTTAGCCGACTTACACCAGGTCGAGTGCCCTCCCCCGCGGTAGGCAATCCGATAAGACCGGCCAGATACCGCGCTACCAAATCTATTTCCAGATTCACTTTCTCTCCCGTCCCCTTCTCACCCAGCGTAGTATGAGTCAAGGTGTGGCTGACCAGGGAAACACTAAAGACCGAACCCCGGCGTTCTACCACGGTGAGACTGACGCCGTCTACGGCCACCGATCCCTTGCGCACCAGATAGGGTAGAAGTTCGGACGGCGCCTCTACCCATAACCAAAATGCATGCCCTTCCGGCAGTTTCTCTACTATAGTACCCATGGCGTCCACGTGACCGGTTACCAGGTGTCCGCCTAACCGTCCCCCTAGAGGTAGGGCCCGCTCCAAGTTGACCCTGGCCCCGCTCTGCAAGGCTCCCAAATTGGTACGGGAAAGGGTCTCGCCCATTACCTCGACGGCGAAGCCCTCCTCTCCCACCTCGGTGACCGTCAGACACGCTCCGTTCACGGCCACGCTGTCGCCTACGGCCAAATCACCCAATATCTTTCGGGCATTTATGGCCAGGAGGGCTCCCCGGTGGTATTTTTCTAGCTTCTGCACTCTGCCGATTTCCTCTACCAGCCCGGTAAACAAACCGCTTCCTCCCTTGAACTATCTATGCCGTCCAGTAGGCTTCGGGATCCTTGGTAACGGGGTACCCGGTAACCAGCCAGTCCGCCCCTACCGGCCGGATTTCCATCTGGTGCAATCTTAGCGCCTCGGTCATCCTTCCCACCCCTGAGCCGCCTACCGGCCCGGGAGCCTCCCGCCCCCCCACCACCTTGGGAGCTACAAAAAGGTAAAGGCGGTCTACCAGGTCCGCCTCCAGGAAGGCGGCGGCAACGGTAGGTCCCCCCTCAACCAGCACGCTGGTAACCCCTCGTTGACCGAGGGTTACCAAAAGCTGGTGCAAATCAACTCTAGATCCGGTTCCCTCCACTGCCAGCACTTCTACCCCGGCTTCTTCTAACGCCCGGCGACGGTTCGGATTGCAATAAGCAGTCGTCGCTACCCAGGTGGGCGCGGACGAGCGTACCGTCAGCACCCTGGACGTCAGTGGTAACCGCAGGGAACTATCCAGCACTATGCGAATCGGATCCCGGCCGGCCCGCCAGCGCACCGTCAACTGAGGGTTGTCCCTTAGTATCGTGCCCACTCCTACCAGTACGGCGTCGTGACGATGTCTCAGTTCGTGAACCAGTTGCCGAGCCGTCGGCCCGGTTATCCACCGGGAGTCGCCGGTGCGAGTAGCCGCCTTGCCGTCAAGACTCATGGCCATCTTCAGGCTGACCCACGGTATACCGGTCACCACATACTTGGCGAAAGCCTCGTTCAGTCTACGGGCCGACCGGCGCTCCAGCCCCACTTCAACCTGTAACCCCTTTGCGGCCAAACGCAGCAGCCCCCGGCCTCGTACCCGGGGATTGGCGTCGGCGGTAGCAGCAACCACCCGTCGTACGCCCGCGGCCAGGATTGCCTCGGTACAAGGCGGGGTGCGGCCGTAGTGGTTGCACGGCTCCAGGGTCACGTAAAGGGTAGACCCCCGGGCCAATTCTCCCGCCTGTCTTAGGGCATTGACCTCGGCGTGCGCTTCACCGGCGCGGTGGTGGTATCCTTCTCCCACGATGCGGTGGTCCCTTACCACCACCGCGCCCACTGCGGGATTAGGGCTGGTCCAGCCCGCCCCGCGCTCGGCCAGTTCCAGAGCCCGCCGCATAAACTTAAGATCGCACAAAAAGAAAAACCCCTTTCCTCGGGGTCAATAGCCGAAAACGTAACCGGCTGGGCATCCCTCTCCCATCCAGACTTTCACTGTCGGCCCCAGAATTCCACTGGGTCAACCGCTCGGGGGCGGCTCGCGGGCTTTCACCGCCGGTAAGGAATTCCACCTAACCCCGAAGGATGCGAATGCATTATAGCACAGATCGGCCACCTTTTGAAGAAGCCGGATCAAGGATTTTATCGGATTCGTGCCTTCAGTAACCTTAGTGACCGCCCCTCAGATCCTTGAAGCGCTTGGCCTTGGCTTCGTACCGGGGTAGGCTGCCGTAAGGACAGACTTCGGTCTTTATGTGCAGGTTGGTCCTCAGCCACAATTCACCGCGCAGCCTTTCCAACACCGGTTCCAAGTCGGCTACTCCGGGCTTGGGTTCGATGCGTAGCAGGATGTCGTCTATGTCACCCTTCTTGGTGACAATCAGCTCGTACTCATCGCCTAGTTCCGGGAAGCCCCGCACCACTTCTTCTACCGACGCCGGGCTAAAGAGCACGCCCTTTACCTTGGTGATGTGGTCGGTACGACCCTGCACCCCGCCTTTCGCTACCCGGAAGGTGCGGCCACAGGCGCAAGGCTCGCCCCACATGGTCACGTCCTTGGTATCATACCGAATACACGGCTGGGCCAGGCGACCAAAAGCGGTAATAACCAGTCGACCTAGCTTATCCGGTTCCTCAATGGGTTGACCGGTTTCCAGATCCAGAAGCTCAACCAGGTAGAAGGCCTCGTTAACGTGCATTCCTCCCGGTTGGAAGGTGCACTCGTAACCCCAGGCCCCTATCTCCGTCCCTCCGGCGTGATCGAACACCTTAGCACCCCACAGTTCCTCCATGCGTCGTTTGGTGTTGGGTATACTGGCCCCCGGTTCGCCGGCGCAAAGGATCTTCTTAATGCCCAACTCGCGCGGATCCATTCCCAGCTTCTCTTTGCAGGCGGTGGCCAGGTTGAGGACGTAGGTGGGCGTGGCCATGAAAGCGTTGGGACGCAGCTCTTTCATTTTTAGCAGCCGCTCTTCCGTGCCCATGCCCCCTCCGGGGATAACCTCGCAACCCAGTTTCTCCGCCGCATAGTGACCCTGCCAGTAGGCGGTGTTTACGTTGTACACGAAAGGAATGAAGACCCGGTCGGAAGGCCGGAAACCCATAGCCCACAAGATATAGCACCAGCACTCCAGGCACCATTCCCAGTCCGCCCAGGTGTCCGGTTGGTAAATAGGTTGGCCGGTAGTACCGCTGGTTTGGTGAAACTCCACCACCTCTTCAATGGGTACGCAAAGGCTCTTCCCATAGGGCCAGGGGTCCTGGCATTGCGCGTCGCGGTAGTGAGCCTTCTCCGCTAGGGGAACCCGCTGGATATCCTCCCAGGTACGCAGGTCGTCAGGAGTAATCCCGGCTTCGTCATATAAGGCTCGGTACATTCCCGAATGTTCGTAAGCCCAAGTGAAGATCTCCTTGAACTTCTCAAACTGAAGCTGCCGCAGCTTCTCCCGCGGCAAGGTTTCCAATACCGGGTTCCAATAAAGCTGGTCGGAATACATACGATACCTACCTCCTCAGGGCGTCTTGTAAATAGGGCCTTCCTATCTTCTTCCTGCCGGCTGAAAAACCGGAACTGCCTCGGTAAGCCCGCAAGCCCCATCCCAGCGTTTGAAGAGGCAGTGCTGAAGGCCGAATTGGTCAAGTATCTTACCTACCGTTTGGTCTACCAGATCCTCTATGGTACGCGGGTGGTGATAGAAGGCGGGCACAGGCGGGAGGAGTACGGCTCCTGCCTGAACCACCCTACTCATCAACTCCAAGTGACCGAGGTGCAGCGGGGTTTCCCGTACTACCAGAACCAGCTTGCGCCTCTCCTTCAGAGTGACGTCGGCCGCTCTGACCAAGAGATTATCGTTATAGGAGTTGGCAATTGCCGAAAGGGTCTTGATAGAACAAGGAGCCACTATCATGCCATCCGCCAGGAAAGAACCGCTGGCGGGAGGGGCTCCGACATCGCGCACATCGTGAACGTAGGAGGCGATGCTCCTTACTTGGTCAGGGGTATAACTGGTTTCAATAAGAATATTTCGCTCCGCGTGCGACGTCATTACCAAGTGTGTCTCCACTCCCAGGGCGGATAACACCTGCAGGGTTCGGATGCCGTAAATGCTACCGGTAGCTCCTGAGATGCCAAGAACGAGTCTCATGTTTGCCTGCCCCCCTCAAGATAACGTTGCCAAATGCGTGCCGCCTTCGCCTGCGCCGAGGGAAGAGGCATGGCCCGCTTGAAGTCTGCCGCTCGGTTCTCCGGTTTGGTGGCGTCGATGATAACTTTGGCGGTGGAGGTTCCTTCGACCGCCGGGTCGATGGGATAGCCGGGCAAACCGGAAAGAATCAGGATATCCTGATCCGGCCGGCACCGGGTAGCCACCGCCCAGGTCACGTCTTCGGGCGAATGGATGTCAACGTCTTCGTCCACCACTACGACCTGCTTTAGGCGGGAATCCAGGGCCATGGCCAGCAACGCCGCCCTTCGCGCTTCGGCCGAAGTCTTCTTCCGGAGTGCCACCACCCCCTGGAAGCAACAGGTGCCGGGTAAGAAGGCGAACCCCCGGAACCCGGATACCATTTCCGACAGGTGGTGTTCAATTTCCGAGGCGGAACAAAGTCCCACCACCGTCTCCGCTTCCCCGGCGCCGGGCACAATTGCCTGATAGATGGGCGATCTTCGGTGACAGATGGCGGTAACCTCCAATACCGGATTGTCAAACGCAAAATAGTAACCGCTGGTTTCACCGAACGGCCCCTCTTTCTCCCTAACCTTAGGAATTATCTTGCCCTCGATAATTACCTCGGCGGCGGTCGGAACCTTAACCCCTATGGTTTCGCACGGCGTTACCTCTATCGGTTCCCCGCGCAACCCGCCGGCGACAGCCATCTTGTCGGGCAGGCCCGGCCGAGTGGGAATCCGCGCCACGGCCGCCAGCAATAACGCCGGATCCACCCCTATGGCTATGGCTATTTCCAGGCGCTCGCCCCGATCCTCAGCTTCCTCCAACCAGTTGGCCAGAGGCGGGTTGGCCAGAAATATGCCCAGGCGGTTTCCCCCCTTCACCTGCACCCGGTGGATGCCGAGGTGGTAGCGACCGGTGGTCCGGTCTTGGGCGATGCAGACGCCGGCGGTGATGTAGGGTCCGGCGTCGTCCTGGTGGAAAATAGGAACCGGCAAGTAGTCTCTGACCTCTACTGGTGCGACGATGACCACTTCCTTGGCCGGTCCGGTCGATACCTCCCGGGGAGGAATGGCCTGGGACTTACGCCGGAAATACTCG
This sequence comes from Neomoorellales bacterium, assembly GCA_049719955.1. Lineage (GTDB taxonomy): Bacteria > Bacillota > DSM-521 > Neomoorellales > SLTJ01 > JANLFO01. The sequence continues at coordinate 10,492 of JBNARC010000034.1, forward strand.
GCATTAGCCTCCTCCTCCGGAACGCCTAAGGCCAGAGCCACTCGACGGCGAGTACCCAGAACGTTAGCGGCCATCTTCCAGTCGGGGTATCGGTCTAGGTTCTCCAGAATTATGGCCGGGGCATTATGCCGCCGAAAGCCGAGTACCGCCGCGGCCTCGTAGTCGGGATCAACCGCCTCACTGATCTCCAGCAACTCTTCCTCCTGGCTCTTCAGAAACTCTAAGAAGGCACGTAGATCGGCAAAGGCCACCCTCACTCCCCCTCGCTATCCGTATTGCCTTAGGAACCTCAAAGCAAGCTGAACCTGCAGTCGGGTTTCCGGGTCTTCAAGGTCCAGTCCGCAGAGCTGGCGAATTCGCTGGAGGCGATACCGAACCGTACTGAGGCTCAAAAAACCGGCAGCGGCCGTTTTCCGCAGGTTACAGTTATGCCGGTAGTAGAGCGACAAGGTCTCCAGCAGGTTAAGATTGTGGGTCTTTTCGTATTCCAGCACCGGCCCCAGCAAACGATAAGTCGCATCCCTCAAGCCTTGCGGGTCCAATTCTACCCAAGCGAAAACCCCCAAGTCCTGATACCAAGCCACCGGCGGCCCCATGCCGGCTATGGCCATGTCCAGGGCCTTTACTGCCTCCTTGAGTAGGCGGGGAAGTTCCGAGGCCTTCCTCCCCGGGCTGCTTACCCCACCCCGAACGGTCAGGCCCCGGGTCTTGACGGAAGCCATCAATTCCTCGGCAACCGTGCGCATGCGCTCCCGCCCGCTACGCTCTTCCTCTTCTGGTCCCAATACTATCAGCAGGGTTTCGCCGGAACGTTCTACGACAAATCCTTCGTATTCCCATTCGTTGAGACGGTTACGCCGTTCCTTCAGCGCCCTCATTAAGGCCGCGCAGGCTTCCTCGGCACGGTCGGTTTCCCCGCCGATGGGTTTGAGCAAGAGCACGCGGTAGCCGGGATCTAACCGCAGGCCCAATCGCCGGGCCTCGGCTTCCACGTAATGGACCGGCAATTCAACCCCGTTGAGCAGACGCTTCAAGAAGTCCGCCCGCAAACGCAATTCGGTTTCGCGGGCGATGCGTTGCTTTGCTAACTCCAAGCCCAGCACTGTAGCCGCGCTTTCCAAGACCATCTGCTCGAAAGCACCCAACAGGCGCCCCTCGAGCAATACGTGCAAGTGCCCCAGCAATTCCTGGCCGGCTACCAGGGGGGCCACGAACTCTCGGCAACCGTCTGAAGAGCCGGCGGTACCTTGCTGGGCAGGATCACCGGCACGGAAGAGCGGTCGGTCCGTCGGCCAGCCCACCAGAATGATTTCCTGCCCCAGTTCTCCTTCTACCCAAAGCGGTCGCTTCAGCATATCGTAGAGAGCCTGACCAATGGCGCCGATACCCTGGTTCTCCAGCACCATTTGGTTTAGACGCCGGTAGGTATCTAAGTAGCTCTTCCAGACACGGTGCTGTTCACGCAGCATGAGGTTGGCGATGTGAATTTCCGCCAGTTTTTCCTGCAGCCTCTGCTCCGTTCTCTCCGCCACCGACGCGACCTCCAGGGCCAGGGCTCCACAACAGCACACCATGGAAAGCAGACATTGGCGGTCGGGCTGCCAGTTGGCAGCGGCAGGTGCAGGCAGTACTATTACTCCTACTAGGCTGCCTGCGGCCCGCAGCGGCACCAGGAGGCTAGAATCAACCCACCGGGGGCCTTCCTCCAGCAACAGGGTTTCTTCCAGTAGCGCCAGGCCGGCCTCCTCGTTACCGCTGCCAGGGGGTTGGGGGCCGACTACTTCTGTCAGGCTTAGGACCAGGTTGCCGCCGTTCCCTTGAGCGGGGTGGTGATACACTCGGTAGCCTCGTCCTCCCCCGTCGCGTACCGCCAAAACTCCCTGCGCCGCTCCGGCCAGGAAACAGACGCACTCTAGCAACTGGGCCGCCAGCTTGGCGCGGTCCAGGGTGTCGGTGAATAGACACACAGTATCCCGAATTCGGTCCCACCCGGCCTCCGGCATCCGCTACCACCCAGACTTCTAAGGGGATGGGGGGCAGGAAGCGGAACCGCTTCTGCCCCCAGGACGTGCTAGAATATAGCTCATACCAGTAAGTCTTCAGGTAAGTGTTCCAGGCCTAAGAGCGGTACTTTTCGGGCAATACGGGCACAAACTCCAGCACCTGAAGGGAATACTGCTGCGAGGCCAACTGGCCCTTGGGATACCTTACCTGAAGGGTATCCGGATACTGGTTAGGGTTTGAGGAGACCAACGCCCTTGCCAGCTTATAGCAGTACTTGTGCCGCCCCGGCGCTAAGTCTCTCACCAACAACGTGACCTCCTTCTGCTCCGCCAATTCGCTGAGGTCGTTGACGAAGGTATCGTAACTGGCCATCGCGCCGCGCACCTCCTTCATCTAAAGCCCGTACTTCTGCCACAGAGCCAGAACCCGGTCCTGGATTTCCTGGGGATAGGCCGATCGGAAGGATACCAGTCGGGGCCTTACCGTCCGCTCGTCCCAGTCGTTGGGGAACAGGCAGTCAAATACCACCTTATAGCCGGACGCCCGAACTCGTTCTTCGGGATACAGGAAGGGATAGAGCTGAGTTCCGGCCCCGTCCCAGAGATGAATGCCCTTACGGGGGTGACAACGAGTGCACAAGGTGTGAAGGACTTCGTTCAGGTTGTATATATCCACGGTGTCGTCTACCACCACCAACATGTGGAACCAGGGCCCCAACTTGCTGCCGAAAGCTAGTTGGGCGATTTGGGTGGCGATTCCGGTATAAGCTGGCTTCACCCCCACAATCATCATGTGGTGCGCGGAAATGGCCGGCATGTAGACACCGGTGATGGGTAGCCCCTGACTGCGCAGCAACTTTTCCAGTTCCAATCCCAGCGAGAAGGACCGCAGCAACTGTCCCTCGTCGGTAGGTACTCCCATGCAGGAGATGGTGGTAATGGGATCGTTCCGGAAGGTAATGCATTTGACCAGGAAGGTTACCCGTTTATCCCTGGGGGCGGTACGATACCCGGTGTATTCTCCGAAGGGCCCTTCCTCCAGCCTAACGTCCGGTAGGATCACGCCCTCAATAACCGCTTCCGCGTGAGCCGGAACCTCTAGGTCGCAGGTCTCGCACTTGACCAGTTCTATTGGTTGTTGCATCAGCATGCCGGTGAAATCCGGCTCCGGTACCGCGGCCGGAGCGGAGGCGGCAATGGCCTCCAGAGGACCCGGAGCAATAACCGTAGCAAAGGGCATGGGTTCTCCCCGGGGTACGTACTTGCCGAAGAACACCTTTCCGGCGTCGGAGATGGGGAGGACCTGGCCAGTCATAAGTTGCGAGTCAAACACCATCTGCCGGTACATACCCCAATTAACCTCGCCGGTATCCGGGTCCTTGGTCACCACGAAGTGCCAGGTTCCGAGGTACCGGCCACCGTCGCCGTCGTGCACCATGGGGGCCGGAAGCACGCACAGATCGGCATCCTTGCCCATCAGTATGTTTTGCTTGCAAGGCGCCTGGGAACGATCTACCAGTACCGGCGGCACCGGGCGGGCGCTGGTACGCCGCTGATACTCGGTAGCGATGGCCGGAATGCTGCTGTCGGGCTCCAAACCCAGGCAGATCGCCAGGCGCCGATAGCTGGCCAGCGGCGCTCCCAGGAAGCGATGACCGGGATAGTCCTTGATGTTTTCCATGAGGACCGCCGGGCCGCCGTCCTCGCAGGTCTTGCGGACAATGGCCCCGGCTTCCAGGTCCCAATCCACCTCTTCCGCTATTCGCAGCAACTCGCCTTTGGCGGCTAGGGCTTCAATGAAGTCGCGGTTGTCCTTAATGGCCGGCATTATCCCCACCCCTTTCTTTGCACCAGCTCCACGAATTGGTCCCACTTGCCCTGCGCCCTCAGGATGAACTCGGCCAACTCCCGAACCACACCCTTGCCCCCGGCGGCGTTGGTAACGTAGTGGGCCACCTCTCGAGCTTCGGCGCAGGCGTCGGCAGGAGCTACGGCAAAACCGGCCCGTTTCATGGCCGCCAGGTCAATGATTTCGTCTCCCACATAACACACCTGTTCATCGGTCAGTTGGAGTTCCTCCAGTAGTTCTTGGTACTTTTTCTCCTTCTCCTTGCTTTCGTAATAGCGCTTGATCCCGATATCCTTGGCCCGAGCGGCCACCAGCTTGGACATCCGGGTGATTATTGCTACCTCAATGCCGTTTACCAGGAGGGCGTTTACGCCAAACCCGTCCTGATGGGAAAACGGACGGTACCGGCGGCCGTCGTCGTCGTAAATTACGGCGTTAGACGTCATCACTCCGTGAACGTCCAAGAGTACCAACCTTATTTTTGCCGCCCGCTTTACTGCCTCTTCTCGGTCTTTAGTCATCACCTATGCCTCCTTGGTTTGAAAGTCTAGCCTGCCGGCGATAGGCCGATTGAGTTCTAGTCTCAGAGGCCGTACTCCGACCAGCGCGCCTTGACCTTGGCCACCGTGGCCTCGTCCAGCCGCACCTCTACCGGTCTCTTGTCCCCCCATTCAAAGGGGATAGTGGCGTCGATGATGATGCGCGAGGTGATGAGCTTGTCGCTATTGGGATCTAAGGCGGGATCCAAGGGGGTGGAACGACCCCGTTTGATGATCTCCGTTCCCCTTAGAGGATCGTAACGTACGGCGAGAGCCCACCATACCCGGTCCAGGTCGTCCGGTTCTATGTCGTCATCTACTACGATAATGCCCTTAGTGCCGTAGTTGCAGGTATGGGTGGCCAATATGGCATCGGCTACGTGCGCCGAATGCCCCGGGTAGGCCTGTTTGACCGAGGCAATCACCCAGAAGCGACCGGCAGCCTGGGGCGGAATAAAGACTCCCTTGAGGCCGGGTATCTTCATTTTCTCCAGTTCGGTCCAAAGGGTGGCGGTGCGGGTGAAAGCCAGCAACATCTGCTGGTCTCCAACCGGTCGGCCTACCGAGGTAGCCCAAAGAATGGGGTTGTGGCGGTGCATCACCCGCTTGACCAGCATCCAGGGCTTCTTAATCGGCTTTTTCAGTTCGTCGGTGTAATAGCCCGTATACTCGCCGAAAGGTCCTTCCGTGCGCCATTTTTCCGGATCGGGTTCGATCTCGCCCTCCAGAATAATCTCCGCCCTGGCCGGCAGCGGCAGACCGGTCAGATCGCTGGTAAACACTTCTACCGGCTCGCCGCGGATGGTGCTGGCCACGTCGTACTCGCTGGCCCCCTCGTGCATCCCGGCGCCGGCCATTAAGAGGACCGGATCGGCGCCGATAATCACTGCCGCCGGGCAGGGTTTTCCGAGCTTCTTATACTTTCTCAGGATTCTTTCCCCTCGCTTGCCCGGAAGCATTTGCACCCCGATGGTGTTGCGGTCGAACATCTGCATGCGGTAGGTTCCCAGGTTGATGTCCCCGGTTTCGGGATCCTTAACCACGGCGAAGACGGCGGTACCGATGTACCGACCCCCGTCTAAGGGATAATAGAACGGAACCGGAAACTCTTCCAGGTTTACCTCGTCCCCGGTCTTTACGTTTTCGGTAACCGGTCCGCCGTCCACTTCCTGAGCCCGAATTACTTCCTTTACGGCGCGCTTGCCCCATTGCTTGGCCAGCTCGCACAGACTTAGGTCAATCGGCATGCCCAAAGCCAGTGCCAGCCGCCTGGTGGTGGCGAGAGCCCCCGTAAACACCGGCGTCTGGTAGCCTTTGATATTGGTAAAAAGTAGGGCGGGTCCGCTACGTTCTTCATTAAGCTTAGAAATATGTGAGAGCTCTAGATTCCAGTCCACCTCGACGGTAATTCTCTTGAGCTCCCCAATCTCTTCGCAGGCGGCAATGAAGCTTCGCAGGTCGGCAATGGCTGCCATCGTTCTTTCCCCCTCCGGTCAGGATACTCTCAGCCTAACGCCGGACATGGCTTTCTCGGTCAGCATGTCAAAGCCGGTCTTTCTTCCAAGAATTGGACCCTGGGCTTTCTTGCTCCATACCGTTTCAGGCCGACATTGCACTAGGAATACGTTGTGGGGGAACACGCGATCCTCGCAAACGCACCATTCTATGTCCTGCGGGCACCCGTAATGCTTTTCTACTTGCCGGGCCACCTTGGCCAACTCGATTACTTCCCGCTCTTCCAGACAAGGCTGGTTGGCCTTATCGGCCGGTACGTCGAGGTAACAAGACCGACCGCTGGCGGGGTCAAAGTTGAATTCTCGCTCTTTGTAGGAAATGTGCTGGTCCTCGATCTCCAAAGTAACCTTGTTTACTTTGAAGCGGTCGGGCGTTACCGAGCCCGATACGACCGCCTCACCCAACCCCCAGCTTCCTTCAATCACTACCTTGGATACGTCACCGTTGGTAGGGTCCAGGGTAAACATTACGCCGGCGGCCCGGGCCTTTACCATGGTGAGGATGGCCACACCGATGGGATCGTACTCCAGAGGCAGGCCCAACCGCGCTCGCGCTGCCAAGGAGCGGGTGTTAAAGGTACTGGACCAAACTTTCTTTACGTGTTTCACTACCTCTTCCGGTCCGCTAACGTATAGATAGCTCTCATACTGGCCGGGGTGGCTGACCGGCCCGGCGGAACGGGTAGCCACCGGAACCTGTGGCCGGTTTTCCCGCCGACATAGTTCTTCGTAGTAAGCTCTTATGGCCCCCTCGATTTCGTCCGGAACTGCGGTCCGTTCCACCATCTCCCGCGCGCGGGCGGATATTCTCTCCAGCCGCTCCAAGTCCTCCGGATGGCAGCCCTCGGCGGTGAAGTAGCTTCGCAGTTCCTCGATCAGGCCGGTCTCCTTCAGAAACCGGTCGTAGGCCCTGAGGCTTAGGGCGTAGCCCTGGGGTACGGGGAAGCCGGCGCGCCTAAGCTCACCCAGGTTGGCGCACTTCTTGCCCACCAGATCGTTGTGATCTTTGGTAAGCTCTTCCAACCAAAAGATATAACCTTCCTGTTCCATGCCTGTCACTCCCTTCCTTTTCAAGTCTTCCTTCTAAATAGTTCGTCTGTGCTGTAACTTTAGGATAACTTAGAGTCGTTGCTTCTGTCCATAGTTCATATGATCTAAAACAGATAAACTATATTACTAGAGCAAATCAATTGCTATCGAGTAGGAGGGGGCGACTAACCCCCGTCCTCTCACACCACCGGACATGCGGG
>JBNARC010000035.1:0-17165 GCA_049719955.1 Neomoorellales bacterium
ACAAGAAAAAACGGCCTAAACCGGGAGGTTGCGCCGACGGCGAGGCTATATCGGTGCTGAAGCCGCCGGATCGGGTTTGCCTCCGAGATGGAAACGGGCTTATATTAGGGCTGGAAGGTCAAATTAAGTCAAAAGATAAGGGTAGGTCAAAGGAGCCATGCGTACCCTGGCGGACAAAATCGAGAGCTACATCAAGCAGCGTTTGTCCGAAAGCCCTCAGGGCGTGATCGAAATTCGGCGGCAAGAGCTGGCGTTACTGTTCGCCTGCGTACCCTCCCAGATCAATTACGTGCTCAGTACCCGCTTCACCCTAGAACAGGGGTACTGGGTGGAAAGTCGCCGTGGCGGGGGAGGCTACGTGCGCATCGTCCGGCTGCCTTTGGATCTGCGCCGGCTCGTAGAGGCGCTTCGGGACCGTCCCCTGTCTCAGCAAGCGGCGGAGGGCATAGTGGCCCGCCTGGAAGAAGAGGGGTTGCTTACCCGGCGTGAGGCCATGTTGACCCGGGCGGTGCTGGACCGGGAAGCCTTGGGCCTGGAGCTGCCACTGCGGGATTTCCTTCGCGGGCGACTGCTCCGGGTTATGCTGCTCACCGTGCTTCGGGAAGACTTTTAGGTGGGGGTGAGGCCCATGCTTTGCGAGGATTGCGGTCAGCGGCCGGCCACGGTACACATCACCAAACTGGTCAACAACCAAAAGAGCGAGTACCACCTCTGCGAAGAGTGCGCCCGCCGCCGCAACGAGGGCTGGGAGTTTTTGGGTTTCGGCGATCCGGGATTTTCCCTGGAGAAGTTCCTGGCCGGGCTATTGGCTCAGGAGCCGGGCTGGAGCCCGGGTCCGGGGGTGGGGGTAGGCGGGGCGCTCCGGTGTCGGCGCTGCGGGTTGTCCTACGAGCAGTTCCGGGAGATGGGGCGGCTGGGGTGCGACGAGTGTTACCGCTCCTTTGGGGAGCAGTTGGTGCCGCTCTTGCGCCGCCTGCACGGTTCGGCCCAGCACGTGGGCAAGGCCCCCAAGCGCACCGCGGGAAGGCTGGGGCTGGTGCGGGAAATCGAGCGGTTGCGGCTGGAGTTGCAGGAGCTGGTGGCCAAGGAAGAGTTCGAGAAGGCGGCCCAGGTTCGGGACCGCATCCGGGAGCTGGAGAGGCAGGCCGCCGGGAGCCAATGACCGGCGAAGGGTGGGATGAGCATGCGGAATCTGGCCGCTACTCCCAGTAAATGGATGGAAGGTTCCGGTCCCTATTCCGATATAGTGATTGCCAGCCGCATTCGCCTGGCCCGGAATCTGGCCGGTCTACCCTTCCCCACGGTGATGGGCCGGCGGGAGGCCCAGGAAGTGGTAGACCGGGTGGCGGCAGCCTGCAAGACCGGGGCGGTGCAGGCGGCGGCCGGCAAGATGGAAGTGGTTCGGCTGGAGGAACTCACGGTACTGGAGCGCCAGATCTTAGTGGAGAAACACCTGATCAGTCCCCAGCACGCTCAGGGCGACGGCTACCGGGCGGTGGTGCTTAACCCGGAGGAATCGGTCAGCCTCATGGTCAACGAGGAAGACCACCTCCGGCTCCAGGTCCTGCTGCCGGCGCTACAGTTGCACGAAAGCTGGCGGCTGGCTACGGCGGTGGACGACGCCCTGGAGGCCCACCTGGACTTCGCCTTCGACGAGGAGCGGGGCTACCTAACCGCCTGCCCCACCAACGTGGGCACCGGGCTTAGGGCTTCGGTGATGCTGCACCTGCCCGGACTGGTAATAGCCAGACAGGCCCGGCGGGTCTTGAGCGCTCTCTCCCACGTTAGCCTGGCGGTAAGGGGCCTGTACGGCGAGGGAACCGAAGCCGCAGGAAACCTGTTCCAGATATCCAACCAGGTTACCCTGGGAAGAAGCGAAGAGGAAATTATATCTAATCTGGTTTCGGTCACCAAACAATTAATAGAGGAAGAGAAGTCGGCCCGGGAAATGCTCCTGCGGGAGGCCGGTTCGCAGCTCGAAGATCGGGTGGGCAGGTCCTTCGGGGTGCTCAGCCACGCCCGGGTTATCAGCTCGGCAGAGGCGCTGCAACTCCTTTCGGATGTACGCCTGGGCCTGGACCTGCGGTTGATCAAAGGCGTTGACCCGCGGGTGGTCACGGAGTTAATGGTGGCCATCCAGCCCGCCTACCTGCAGGGACTGGCCGGTCGGGAAATGGACCCCCAGGAGCGGGACCGGGAAAGGGCGGCCCTGATCCGGCAACGCCTAAAGGGTATCTAAGGGAAAGGAGAGGTGAAGATTATGCCCAGCCGTTTTACCGAAAGAGCCCAAAGGGTCTTACGTTTGGCAGAAGAAGAGGCGCGAAATCTGGGCCATGCCGCCGTGGGCACCGAGCACCTGCTACTGGGCTTGGTTCGGGAAGGCGAAGGTGTGGCGGCGCGGGCCCTGAAAAATCTGGGAGTGGATTTGGAACGGGTGCGTAAAGAGGTAACCAAGCTGGTGGGCAAGGCTCCGGGCCCGCCGCCGGTGCAGGTAGGGCTTACTCCCCGGGCCAAGAAGGTGCTGGAGCTGGCCAACGATGAGGCCCGGCGTCAGGGGGTAAACTACGTGGGCACCGAGCACCTCTTACTGGGTCTTATTCGAGAGGGGGAAGGCATTGCCGCGCACGTTCTGGCCAATTTGGGCGTGAGCGCGGACAAGGTGCGCCAGCAAGTGGCGGCGCTTCTGGGTCCGGGCGGAGCCACCCCCTTCACCTGGGTGTTAGGCGGATTGGGCGGGCACCCGCTGTTCGGTCCGGCCATGGGGGGCGGACCCCGCGCTGCGGCTGCGGGCCGGGAGACTACGGCTCTGGACGAGTTCGGCACCGACCTCACCCAGTTGGCCCGGGAAGATAAGCTTGACCCGGTGGTGGGACGGGAAAAGGAGATTGAGCGGGTAATCCAGGTCTTAAGCCGCCGCACCAAGAACAACCCCGTACTCATCGGCGAGCCCGGGGTGGGCAAGACCGCCATCGCCGAAGGGCTGGCCCAGCGCATAGTGGCGGGCAAGGTGCCGGAGCCCCTGCGCAACAAGCGGGTGATTGCCCTGGACCTCTCCGGCATTGTCGCCGGCACCAAGTACCGGGGCGAGTTTGAGGAGCGGTTCAAGCGGGTATTAAACGAGATCCGGCAGGCGGGCAACGTAATCGTGTTCATCGACGAGCTGCATACCCTGGTGGGGGCCGGAGCGGCGGAAGGGGCCATCGACGCCGCTAACATTATCAAGCCCGCCCTGGCCCGGGGTGAGCTGCAGTGCATCGGCGCCACTACCCTGGATGAATACCGTAAGCATATCGAGAAGGATGCGGCGCTGGAACGGCGCTTCCAGCCCATTCTGGTGGGCGAGCCCACGGTGGAAGAGACTATCGAAATCCTACGGGGGCTGAGGGATAAGTACGAGGCTCACCACGGGGTAAAAATCACCGACGCCGCCTTGGAGGCCGCGGCCAAGCTGTCGGCCCGCTATATTACCGACCGCTTCCTGCCGGACAAGGCCATCGACCTTATTGACGAGGCGGCTTCTCGGGTGAGGCTAAGGGCCTTTACCGCCCCGCCCAATTTGAAGGACCTGGAACGGCGAATTGAGGAGTTGGCCAAAGAGAAGGAAGAAGCGGTGCACAACCAGGAATTCGAGAAAGCCGCCCGTCTGCGAGACGAAGAGCACCGCCTCCGGGAGGAACTGGCGGCCCGGCAGCGCGAGTGGCAGCAACAACAGGGTCTGGAAAGCCAAGTGGTGAATGTAGAAGATGTGGCCCAGGTGGTGGCCAGTTGGACCGGAATTCCGGTGAGCCAGTTGGCCCAGGAGGAAACCGAGCGACTGCTGCACCTGGAGGAGATCCTGCACCGCCGGGTCATCGGTCAGGATGAGGCGGTTCGGGCGGTGGCCCGGGCCATCCGGCGGGCGCGGGCGGGCTTAAAAGACCCCAAGCGGCCCATCGGTTCCTTCCTGTTCCTGGGGCCCACCGGAGTGGGTAAGACCGAGTTGGCCCGGGCTTTGGCGGAAGCCCTGTTCGGCAACGAGGAAGCCATGGTGCGGCTGGATATGTCGGAGTACATGGAGAAGCACACGGTTTCCCGATTGATCGGTGCCCCGCCGGGCTACGTGGGTTACGAAGAAGCCGGCCAGCTCACCGAGGCCATCCGGCGCCGACCCTATTCGGTGGTGCTGTTCGACGAGATCGAGAAGGCCCACCCCGAGGTCTTTAACGTGCTGCTCCAGGTGCTGGAGGACGGTCGGCTTACCGACGGTAAGGGCCGGACGGTGGATTTCCGCAACACGGTCATCATCCTCACCTCCAACGTAGGCGTGGCCACGCTCCGGCGCGAAAGCAAGCTGGGCTTCCGGCAAGACCGGCCGGAAGATACCTACGAGGCCATGAAGGAGCGCATTCTGGAGGAGCTCAAGCGCACCTTCCGGCCCGAGTTCCTGAACCGCCTGGACGAAATAATCGTGTTCCACCCGCTGGGGCGCCAGGAGCTGGCCCAAATCGTGGACTTGATGCTGGCGGAGTTCAATCGCCGGCTGGCAGAGCACGGCCTGACCCTGGAGGTTACGCCGGAGGCCAAAGCGGTGCTGGCGGAAAAGGGGTTCGACGAGATTTACGGCGCCCGGCCCCTGCGGCGCACCATCCAGCAGATGCTGGAGGATCCGCTGTCCGAGGCTTTGTTGGAGGGCCGCTTTACCTCGGGCGACACGGTGCTGGCCCGGGCGGAAGAGGGTAGGATAGTGCTGGAGAAGAAGTAAGGTATCGGGCCGTCGGGGAAGGATCGGGGGGAGGAGAACTTGCCTTCGCTCAAGGGGGGGTACGTCTGTCGGGAGTGCGGTTACGCCACGCCCAAGTGGCTGGGTCGGTGCCCGGCGTGCGGTCAATGGGGTAGCCTGGCGGAAGAGCCCGCCGCGGGTCGGCCTCGCGGCGGGATGCCCCAGGCAGCTTCCGGCAGCGCCCCCCAGCCTCTCGGCGAGATGGGCGAGGCGGTGGAAGAACGGCTGCCCACCGGCATGGGAGAACTGGACCGGGTGTTGGGCGGGGGTTTGGTGGTAGGCTCGCTGGTGCTCTTCGGCGGCGAGCCCGGGGTGGGCAAGTCCACGCTATTGCTTCAGGCCGCCGAGGCCTGGGCCCGCCACGGTAAGGTGCTATACGTGTCGGCGGAAGAGTCCCTCGGCCAGATCCGGTTGCGGGCCTCCCGTTTGGGGATTAAGACTTCCTCTTTGTACGTCCTGTCCGAGTCCAATCTGGTGAGCATCCGCGAGCAGGTGCAATCCCTGCGGCCCGACCTCTTGATTTTGGATTCCGTTCAGACCGTCTACTCCCCGGACATTCCCTCTGCCCCCGGCAGCCTGGTGCAGGTGCGGGAGTGCGCGGCGGAATGCCTGCGTTTGGCCAAGGAAAGTAACCTGCCCTGCCTCTTGGTGGGCCACGTCACCAAGGAGGGCTATTTGGCCGGTCCCAAGGCCTTGGAACACCTGGTAGACGCGGTGCTCTACCTGGAAGGGGAGCGTTACTCCAGCCTGCGTCTTCTCAGGGCGGTAAAGAACCGGTTCGGCTCCACCAACGAAGTGGGCGTGTTTCAGATGGGCGAGCGCGGGCTGGTGGAGGTACCTAACCCCTCGGCCATGTTCCTGGCCGGACGTCCGGGGCAGGCAAGCGGTTCGGTGGTAGTGGCCGGCGTAGAGGGAAGCCGGGCGCTTCTGCTGGAGCTTCAGGCCCTGGTAACGCCGACCGTATTCGGTAATCCCCGAAGGCTCACTACCGGCCTAGATCTGCAACGGGTTCTGTTGCTGCTGGCGGTCCTGGAGAAGCGCTGCGGTCTGGCCCTGGCCACTCAGGACGTATACCTCAATCTGGCGGGCGGCATGCGCCTGGAGGAACCGGCGGCCGACCTGGGGGTGTGTCTGGCCGTGGCCTCGGGCCTCTTGGACCAGAGCCTGGGGGCGGGAGTGGTGGTGGCGGGGGAGGTGGGTCTCACCGGGGAAGTAAGACGGGTAGCCCATATCGATAAGCGGGTGGCGGAAGCAGCGCGCCTGGGCCTGCGCAAGTTCCTCCTCCCCGCGGCTAACCTCGAAGACCTGGGTCCCTGTTCCCTGGAGTTGGTGGGGGTAAGGGACTTGGAAGAGGCTTTTGAGGAGCTGAAGCTGCGCTAGACGCGGGGCCCCACAAGACCCGCTTGCAGGTGTGAGGCGGTACCGGATGCTCCCCTGAGTACATTGGCAACTCGCGCCGGGTACCGAACTCGAGCAGGGCGAGTCCGGAGGCGGGCGCCAGGCCTCAGGACGGCCGAAGCCGAGGAGCGCCACGGACGGCGCGTCCGAGGGGAGCCCGCCGGAGGGCGAAGCCCCCAGCCCTAAGTTCGGTCGGCGAGGTGACAGTACGAACGGGGAACACCCGGTACCGACTTAGCAAGAGCGGGGATGCGTCAGACGCGGCGCGGTTTGACAGTGCTGGTTACATTTTGTTACAATCTTAGTGATAGTTATGGTTAAGATAGGGGGATTAGATACGTTGTTCAAGGTAGGTGACCGGGTAGTTTACCCCATGCACGGCGCCGGAATTATTGAGGCTATAGAGGAAAAGGAAATTCTCGGCCAGAGACGACAGTACTACGTGTTGCGCCTGCCCATGGGGGACATCAAGTTGATGATACCTACGGACAACGTAGAGGAAACCGGGCTGCGCGAGGTTATTTCCCAGGAAGAGGTTCCCAAGGTCTTGAAAGTGCTGCGGGAGCGCAAGGTAACGATGTGCGCCAATTGGAATCGTCGTTACCGCGCCAACCTGGAGAAAATAAAGAGCGGGAACATCTACGAGGTGGCAGAAGTAGTTAGGAACCTGGTCTTGCGGGAAAAGGAGAAGGGGTTATCCAGCGGTGAGCGGCGTATGCTGGACAGCGCCCGTCAGATCCTGATAAGCGAGTTGGTGTTGGCCCAGGGGAAAGAGGAGGAGGAAGTAGCCAGTCTTTTGGACGGGATATTGGCCTAAAGCCGATCCCAATATTTGTATAGCCAACCCCCGCCAGTGTTAAAATAGGGAGGGGGTGAAAGCATATGGTTGCGCTATTGCGGTGGGCAGTAGCCGTAGCTCTGGCCGCCGGTATGTATTTCGGGGTAACGGCACTTGTTCGCCCCTTGGTCGCCGATTACGTCTCCAATATTAGGCTGGCCTTGTTTCTAGGGGTGGGCTTGGCGGCGGCCGGCACGGGATACGCGGTGGCGCCTTGGGTGGTCACCGGGGTACAGGCTACGGGGCGTTGGCTAGAGACTAAGGTGCAGAAACTACCAACGCAGGACATCCTGGCCGGGGTGGCCGGGCTTATTGTCGGTCTTATTATTGCCAACCTGTTGGCTCCTTCTCTTAGTCGTCTTCCGTGGGCCGGTCCTTACCTTCCTTTGGCCGCCAATCTGTTGTTCGGCTACCTGGGTTGGAGCGTGGCGACCAAGAAACGGGAAGAGATTCCGCCGCTGTCGGGCTGGCTGGGTCGGCAGAGTACTAGAGACCGGGCCCAAACCCGGCCGGAAGGAGCCCGGACCGGCTATAAGATTCTGGATACCAGCGTGATAATCGACGGCCGCATCCTGGACATCTGCCAGACCGGATTCTTGGAAGGAGTATTGGTGGTACCCGATTTTGTGTTAGAGGAACTGCGCCGCATTGCCGACTCCTCCGATGTCCTCAAGCGTAATCGGGGTCGAAGGGGACTAGACATTCTGAATAAGATGCGGGAGCAGCCGAGAGTAGAGGTGCAGTTGTGGCGGGCCGGACGCGGCGATCCGGGAGCGGAGGTGGATACTCGTCTGGTGCAGTTGGCCCAACAACTTGGTGCCAGCATCGTCACCAACGACTTCAATCTGAACAAAGTGGCTTCGCTTCAGGGCATTAAAGTTCTTAATATTAACGAGTTGGCCAATGCAGTCAAGCCGGTGGTGCTGCCCGGAGAGGAAATGGTGGTACAGTTAATCAAGGACGGCAAGGAGAGCGGTCAAGGAGTAGGTTACCTGGACGACGGTACCATGATTGTGGTGGAAAACGGCAAGCGCTTCATCGGCCAGACGGTGGCGGTGCTGGTTACCAGCGTGCTGCAAACGGCCGCCGGCAGGATGATCTTCGCCCGGCCCAAGGGGTTGGCCAAGCGGGTTCCCTCTTCCGGCAGCCCGGCGGCCGCCGAACGGGGCGAATACCAGTGTCTGAGCTAGCGGCGGTGGTGGTGGCCGCCGGACGGGGCGAACGGCTGGGAGCGGGCCGTAACAAGGCTTTTGTGGACCTGGGCGGCCACCCGCTGTTGGCCTATTGTCTGGCGGGACTAGAGGCCAGTCCGGAAATTGCCGCCGTAGTGGTGGCGGTGGGTTCGGGCGAAGAAGACGCCTGCCGGCGCCTCTTGCGACCTTATCGCCTGAGTAAAGTGGTAGAGGTAGTGGCGGGGGGAGCCACCCGCCAGGAAAGCGTGGCCCGGGCTCTAAGGGCGGTAGACCCACGCTATCGCTGGGTGGCCGTACACGACGGAGCCCGGCCCTTTGTTTCCCCGGAGCTAGTAAGGGAGTTGGCAGATGCTGCCCGCGCCCGGGGAGCAGCGGTTCCCGGCCTGGCGTTGCGGGATACCGTTAAGCGACTGGAAGGGGCGGCGGATCGGGTGGCCGAAACCCTGCCTCGGGAAAGGCTGGTGGCGGTCCAGACTCCTCAGGTGTTTTCAAGGTCGCTACTGGAGGAGGCGCACCGGCAAGCGGAGGCGAAAGGGCTGATAGCCACCGACGACGCGGCGTTGGTAGAAAGCCTGGGGCACCCGGTATGGGTGGTGCCGGGCGATTACCGCAATCTAAAGATCACCACCCCGGAGGATCTGGAGTTGGCCGAGTTCTACCTTTCTCGGGGACGGGTTAGGACCTTTCTGCCTTCGGTTACAGGGGAACCGGGACGCATGCTAAGGGGGAACGGCAGGTGCTGCGCTTCGGCCTGGGAGTAGACGTGCATCCGTTCGCCTTGAAGCGGCCGCTTGTTTTGGGAGGGGTAAAGATCCCCTCTTCCCAGGGTCTGGCCGGACATTCGGATGCCGACGTTCTGGTGCACGCCCTTATGGACGCTCTCTTGGGCGCGGCGGGTTTGGGGGACATCGGCCAGCACTTTCCCAGCAGTGATCCTGCCTACGCCGGCGCGGATTCCCTGGAGTTGCTGGAAAGAATCCTGGGACTTTTGGCCGACCGGGGTTTCTTCCCCCGACAGGTTGACTGCACCCTGCTGGCGGAGCGGCCGGCGCTGGCGCCCTACTACCAGAAAATCAGGGAGAAACTGGCCGGAGCCCTGGGTTTATCTCCGGATCGGGTTAGTGTAAAGGCCACCACCACCGAGAAGCTGGGATTCATCGGTCGGGAAGAGGGGTTGGCGGCGCTGGTGCTGGCGGTAATAGAGGGCCCGGACTAACCCGCCGTAGGGCGAAGGCTAAGCGCAAGTATCGCCGCCGACGTGACCATACGGACGGAAGAGCACGCGGTGCGCGCTCTTAGCCCTTGACAGGGCGGCAGGCCGGCAGATATAATGGCGCCGAACCTCTAATCCGCCGGACGGCCGAAAGAGGCTTCTTGGCCCGCGGCCGAAACCGGGTTTTTTGTTAATGGGAAGGGGGAGAAGCGGTGGCCGGGTGGCTTCAGCGTCTGCGAGAGGACATCCAGGCGGTTTTCGAGCGGGATCCGGCCGCCCGGAGCACGCTAGAGGTAATTCTCTGCTATCCGGGTTTTCACGCCCTTCTTCTCCACCGGCTGGCCCACTGGCTGTATAATCACGGCCTGGTGTTGCTGGCCCGAATAGTCTCCCAGGTTAACCGTTTCCTGACCGGCATTGAGATACACCCCGGCGCCAAGATCGGCCGGGGCTTGTTCATCGATCACGGCATGGGCGTGGTCATTGGGGAAACGGCGGAGATCGGGGACAACGTTACCATTTATCAGGGCGTCACCCTGGGGGGCACGGGTAAGGAGAAGGGCAAGCGTCACCCCACCATTGGGAACAACGTGGTTATCAGTACCGGCGCCAAGGTGTTGGGCAACATAACCATAGGTGATAACGTGAAGATTGGGGCCGGCTCGGTAGTGTTGCGGGACGTGCCGCCGAACTGTACCGTAGTAGGGGTGCCGGGAAAGATTGTGGTCCGGGAGGGCCGGCACGTGGCCGACGCCTCGCCGACGCCCATAGATTTGCGTCACGATCAGTTGCCGGATCCGGTAGGAGAAATGCTGGTGAGTCTGCAGTGGCAAATCGAACGGCTGGAGCGTCGGCTCCTAGAGCTGGAGGTGCGCTTGGGTGGAAATCTATCTTTACAACACCCTCACTCGGAGGAAAGAAAGGTTCAGTCCGGCTAGACCTCCGGTAGTACGCATGTACGTTTGCGGACCCACCACCTACAACTACATTCACCTGGGCAACGCCCGTCCCCTGGTCTTCTTCGATACTCTGCGCCGGTACCTGGAGTACCGGGGGTACCCGGTAGTGCTGGTGCAGAACTTCACCGACATTGACGATAAGATTATCAACCGGGCGCGGGAGGAGGGGAAGCCTCCCGAAGCCATAGCCCGCCGCTACATCACCGAGTACTTTGAGGATGCCTACCGGCTGGGAGTACGGCCGGCGACCATCCATCCCCAGGTGAGCCAGCATATAGACCTAATCATAGGTATGATCGAGGCCCTGGTGGCCCACGGCTTTGCCTATCAAGTAGGGGGAAGCGTATATTTCTCCGTACGGCGATTTGCCGGGTACGGCAAGTTGTCCGGACGGTCGCCGGAGGAAATGTTGGTCGGCGCCCGCCTGGAGGTAGACCCGCGAAAAGCGGATCCCCTGGACTTCGCCCTGTGGAAAGAGGCCGGTACGGAGGAGCCGGGCTGGGAAAGCCCGTGGGGTCGGGGCCGTCCCGGCTGGCACAGCGAGTGTGCGGCCATGGCCCTTCATTACCTGGGATCGGAATTCGACATCCACGGCGGGGGAGCCGATCTGATCTTCCCCCACCACGAGAACGAGATCGCCCAGGCGGAATGCTTCACCGGTCGGCCCTTCGCCCGCTTCTGGGTGCATAACGGATTTATTACCGTACGGGAAGAGAAGATGTCCAAGTCCCGGGGCAACTTTTTCCTGGTAAGAGAGTTGCTGAGGGAATTCCCGGGTCCGCTTATCCGGTTTTACCTGCTTTCTACGCACTATCGCTCCCCGCTGGATTTCGACCCGGAAAAGGTGGAGGAGGCCCGTAGGGCCTGGGAGCGGCTGGTTAGGCTGGCGGAGACGCTAACGGATCTAAGCGCGGGCCCGGAAGTGGGGCGTCGGGAGGAAGAGCCGGGGCTGGTAGAGCTGGTTCGGGATTACCGGGCTCGGTTTCGGCAGGCGCTGGACGACGATTGCAATACCGCCAACGCCATTGCCGCCTTGTTCGACTTCACCCACCGGGCTAACCGCTGGCTTCAGGCGCCGTCCGCGGTTTCAGCGGCCGAGAGGGAACGAATTCGGGAAGTCCTGGAGGAAACGGCCGGCGGAGTGCTGGGCATTCTGCCCGCGGACGGGACCACCACCGCCAGCGCCGGGTCCCACCTGGTGCCGGAATTGGTGGACTTGGTGCTGGAGGTGCGAAGCCGGGCCAGAGAGCAGCGCGATTGGGCCACCGCCGACCGGCTGCGCCAGCGGCTGCAGGAGTTGGGAATAGCGGTAGAGGATACGCCTGCCGGGCCGCGCTGGCGGCTGGAGCAAGGGGAGAGATAGGGTGGAAGTTAGGCTTTTGTACTGCACTCCCGATTTTTTGCGCCTGATCTGGTGCGCGGCGCGGACCTGTTACAGCCCCTCCTCTCCCTTAGAGCTTTGGGAGCAGGAGGTTTCCCGGGAGGACATGCTCCGGCTGGTAGACCGGGTGATCCGGTCCGGCCACCTGAGCGTTACCGAGCACTGCACCATGACTTTTGCCGTGGCGGGGGTTTCCCGTACCCTCTTGGCGCAGTATACCCGGCACCGAATCGGGGTTAGCATTTCCGTGCAGTCCCAACGGCACGTGCGGGCGCAAGGGCGCGAGGAAGGGCCGTTCGCCCACGTGGTGCCTCCGGAGGTGGCCGCCCGGCCGGAGGCGCGGGAAGTCTTTTACCGTCACCTTCAGGCCGCCCAGGAGGCCTACGAACGCCTGCTGGCCCTAGGCATTAAGAAAGAGGACGCCCGTTTTGTACTTCCCGGAGGGGCAGCCACCAACTTCGTGACCACCCTCAACCTGCGCTCGTTGATGGACGTCTACCAGAAGCGAGTGTTGACCCCCGGCGCCCAGTGGGAGATTCGCCAGCTTCTAGAGCGCTTTGCCGCCCTAATCGTGGAAAGGGAGCCCTGGCTGGCCCCCTACTTCCCGACCGTGGGTGCCACCGGAAGAGGGGTGGGCTAGAGTTTGGAAGAGGAACTGCTGGTGGGTGTTCATTCGGTGCTGGAAGCCTTGCGGGCGGGTCGCCCCCTAAACAAGATTTGGGTGGCCACCGGCCCCCGGCGGCCGGAAATGCGGGAGATCCTGGCCCTGGCCCGGGAACGCCGGGTGCCGGTACAGAAGGTGGAGCGCGGCTTCCTCAAGAACCTGGCCGGATCCCTGCCCGCTCAAGGAGTGGCCGCTCAAGCAGCGCCGGTTCCCTACCTGGACCTGGAGGAGGTTATGGAGGGGCTTGGTGCCCGCCCGGAACCGCCCTTGTTGTTGGCTTTGGACCAGGTCGAGGATCCGCAAAACCTGGGGGCCATCCTGCGTAGCGCCGAGGCCACCGGCGTGGACGCCGTAATCCTGCCCCAAAGACGGGCGGCGCCGGTTACCGCCGCCGTGGCCCGGGCTAGCGCGGGAGCAGTAGCCTACCTGCAATTGATTCGGGTGCCCAACCTGGCCCGAGCGTTGGAGCGGCTGGGAGATCAAGGAATTACGGTAGTGGGCTTGGAAGCCGAAGCGGAGCGGAACCTTTTCTCTCTTGACCTGCGGGGTCCCCTGGCTCTGGTGGCGGGGGGAGAAGCGAGGGGCTTGCGCCGACTGGTAAAGGAGAAGTGCCAGTATCTGGCCCGGCTGCCCATGCGGGGCCGGGTGACCTCGCTTAACGCTTCGGCGGCCACCGCCGTAGCCCTTTACGAGGTTTTGCGCCAGCGCTGTTTCATGAATATTTTTCCTTGATTTTACGGGACCCATTCGCTATAATAGGTGCGGCAAGACAAGCTAGCGCCTCCATTTTGCCCTTTTTTGAGGCCTATTTCGACCGTAACCTTGCATAAGCTGAGGCTGGCGGCCGCATCTCCGACGGCAAATCCCGGTAGTGGAGGCGAGGTTATGAGCGCCACCGTCCAAAGGCAAGCCTACGAGCCCTACGACATGATGGAGGACGAAGAAATCGTTGAACTGGCCCAAGCCGGCAGCGGCGAAGCCCAAGAGTACCTGATAAACAAGTACAAGAACTTCGTGCGGGCCAAAGCTAGGTCGTACTTTCTTATCGGAGCGGACCGGGAAGACATAATTCAGGAAGGTATGATCGGGCTCTATAAGGCTATCCGGGATTTTAGGGGCGAAAAGCTGTCTTCCTTCCGGGCTTTTGCCGAGTTGTGCATCACCCGCCAGATTATTACCGCCATCAAAACGGCCACCAGGCAAAAGCACATCCCCCTGAATTCCTACGTATCGCTCAACAAACCCATCTACGACGAGGATTCCGACCGCACCCTCATGGACGTTATTTCCGGCACCCGGGTGAGCGATCCGGAGGAGCTGGTCATCAGCCGCGAGGAATTCGACGATATCGAGGAGAAGATGGGGGAGATCTTGAGTGCCCTGGAGTGGCAGGTTCTGGTTTCTTACCTGGAGGGGAAGTCTTATCAGGAAATTGCGGTGTCTCTCAAGAGGCATGTTAAGTCCATAGACAACGCCTTACAGCGGGTGAAGAGGAAGCTGGAAAGGTATCTGGAGAAAAGGGATGGTTAAGGCATTTAGGTGGGCAAAGGGTTAGGCGGGGGGAGAAGCTAGTGCAGCCGGGGAGGCGCCACTAGCTTCTCCTTATGCGTGGGGGGATACATACATGCGCAAAGTGGTTAGCGTAAGCTTGGGTTCTTCTACCCGGGATCACGAGGTAGAGGCGGATTTTCTGGGTCAGCGGTTCAGTATTAGCCGGGTAGGGACGGATGGCGACCTGGAGCGGGCCCAGGACCTGATTCGCCGGCTTGACGGTCAAGTGGATGCCATCGGACTGGGCGGCATCGACGTGTACCTGTACGCCGCCGGTGAGCGGTACGCGGTCCGGGACGGCCTGCGCCTTTTGGAGTGCGCCCGCCTAACTCCGGTGGTGGACGGCAGCGGGCTAAAGAATACCCTGGAGCGGCAGGCGGTTTACTTCCTTAGAGATAGGGGCCTTTTGCCTCCCGGCACCAAGGTGTTAATGGTCAGCGCCGTGGATCGCTTCGGCATGGCCGAGGCCCTGGCCGAGGTGGGGTGCGAGCTGGTGTGCGGGGATCTGATGTTTGCCGCCGGTATACCGTATCCCATCAACGGCCTGGAGGAATTGGCCAAGATGGCCAAGAAGCTTCTGCCGGAAATGGTTAAGCTTCCCTTCCACATGCTTTATCCCACCGGCAAGAAGCAAGAAGAAAAGGCGGAGAACGCGGCCAAGTTCGCCCATTACTTTGCCGAGGCCGCGGTTATTGCCGGTGACTTTCACTTCATAAAGCGTTACTCCCCGGACCAACTGGAGGGGAAGACGGTCCTTACCAACACCGTCACCCAAAAGGACGTGGAAACCCTGCGCCGACAGGGGGTGGCCTGGTTGGTGACCACTACTCCCGAGCTGGGCGGTCGCTCCTTTGGGACCAACGTGCTGGAAGCCGTACTGGTGGCCCTGTTGGGCAAGCGTTGGGAAGAGGTTACTACTCAGGACTACCTGGATCTCCTGGAGCGGCTGCGATTAGAACCGCGGCTGGAAAGGTTAAACTAGGCGAGGCGGTGGTACGTTGAGCGGCCACGAGGAGCTAGGGGAATGCCTGGCCGATTTTCGGGACCGATGTAATGCCGACCCCCAATTACGCCGCATGCTGGCCGATTGGGACCGCACCATTCTCATACAGGCCACCGATGCCGACTCCTCTTACGTACTGATAGTTAAGGACGGTACGGTGTTCCTGGACCACGGACAAGCCGGTCAGGCGGATCTGACCGTAAGTGCCAAGCTGGATCTGCTGGTAGATCTTTTCTCCGGCCGCATAACCCCTACCGAGCCGTATCTGAACGGTACCCTTCGGGTATTGGGACGCGAGGAAGACGTTATGCGACTGGACTTCATATCCTTGATGATCTGGGGTGAATGAATTGGCCCTTAAACGGGTGCTGACCCTCCCCACCATAGTCTCCACCAGCGCGGGGCTCACTTTTGCCACCTCCTGTTTTATCGCCGCCACCCAGGTGGCCTACCATCTGGCGGGAAACGCCGCCTGGCTGGCGATACTGGTGGCGGGAGTCTTATGCCTTTTGGCTGCCGGCTGCTTTTCGGAGCTCAACGGAATGTTGCCCTCGGCAGCCGGTATCCGGCTATACTTCGCCCGCGCGTTTAGCGAACGGGTGGCCATCACCACCTCCCTGGTATATATGGGGGTGGTGGCCAGCGTAATCGGAGCGGAAAGTTATGTATTGTCCCAGGTGTTGGTGACCGCCTTTCCCTGGTTCCCGGCCCTGGGCTGGATAGTGGTACTTCAAGCCCTGGTTACCGGCCTTAATCTGCGCGGAGTGAGGCTGGCGGGTCGGTTCCAGGATATCGTAACCTACAGCCTGGTCTTGTCCTTGCTGTTTTTCGGACTCTTGGCCTTGGGGCGGCAGGGGTTTTCGCCCCCCCATCCCTTTACCACCGGCGGCCCGGACCAACTGGTGCAGGCTATAGCCGTGGGAGTTTTTTTGTTTATTGGGTTCGAATGGGTAACCCCGCTGGCGGAGGAAGTTACGGAGATCCGGCTGATCTCCCGGGGGATGTTTTTAGCCATCGGCGTGCTAAGCGTAACCTACGCCATCTTTACCGTGGCCATGAGCAGCACCGCGGATATCGCCAGCCTGGCCGCCAGCCCCGTACCGCAACTGCTCTTCGCCAGAAAGCTTTTGGGCCCGGCGGGAATGGCCTGGATGGTGGGGCTCAGCGTGGCCGCCAGCGTGACTACCTTTAATGCCGGGCTGTTGAGCCTTTCTCGGTTTGTGTACTCCACGGCGAGAGAGCACGTGCTGCCTTCGGCATTGGCGCGTATCAGCCGGCGCTACTTCACCCCCTGGGCGGCCATACTGGCGGTATTCGCCTTTGCCCTTCCGGTTTCTCTGGCGGTCTACCTGACCCGAAGCTATCTGGTGCTGGTTAACGTAGGGGCGGCCACCGAAGCCCTGGTATACGTATTGGCGGGACTGGCGGTGTGGTCCCTACGACGGCGGGAGCCCCAGACTCCCAGGCCCTACCGGCTGCCGGGAGGGGGGCTGGTTCCGTGGTTGACGGTTGCGGTCTTTGGGATCCTGGCGGCCGCGGTACTGAGCCAGGACCGTTCGGCCCTGGTGTACTTGCTGCTGGCGGCGGCGGGCTGCGGACTTTACGTGGTGACGGTGGTGCCGCGGCTCAAGCAGCGGGCGCAGGCGCGGCGGCGGGCCGCGAGAGCCAGAGCCACCGAGGCCCCGGTATCCGGCCGGGCGGGACGGTAGCGGCTCGGGAGAGAATCAAGAAAAGCAAGCGGCCGGACGCTCCTTGCCGTCCGGCCGAAGCTTGAAACCACCGCTGGAGCCCACAACCGGGATTGAACCGGTGACCTCCGCCTTACCAAGGCGACGCTCTGCCGACTGAGCTATGTGGGCATGGTTGCGGGGGATGGATTTGAACCACCGTCCTTCGGGTTATGAGCCCGACGAGCTACCAGCTGCTCCACCCCGCAACGATTTTCTGGTGGAGGGGGCTGGATTCGAACCAGCGTAGGCTGCGCCAACAGATTTACAGTCTGCCCCCTTTGGCCGCTCGGGAACCCCTCCACTTGCCGAAAGGCATTATAGCATTTTCGCCCCGGCAAGTCAAGCGGAAGGGCCGGTTTGACAGGCTGCCGGGAATAAGTTACAATAAGGTCCGGTAATTCGGTCATTCCTTTTTCCATTCAGGAGGTAAGGCTTAATGGCGAAGCAGAAGTTTGAGCGGACCAAGCCGCACGTAA
>JBNARC010000036.1:0-17151 GCA_049719955.1 Neomoorellales bacterium
CCGTCCGGTGCCTCCCCTGAGTTATCCCCGGCCTGCCCTGGGCGGTAGCGGCCGCCAACCCAAAAGCGGGGCCAACTCAGGAACCTCCCTAGTTGGCGCCGGCACTCACTGGTGCTACCGGTTCGCAGCCGGTCAGGCGTCCAAGAGAGCTGCCACTCCGGGCAGGGTCCTGCCCTCCAGGAATTCCAACGAAGCCCCGCCGCCGGTGGAGACGTGAGTCACGCGCTCGGCCAGCCCGGCCTTCTCCAGCGCCGCCACCGAGTCGCCTCCTCCCACCACCGTCAAGCCCGGGCAGGAGGCTACCGCCTCGGCAATGCGTTTAGTACCGGCGGCAAACGGTTCTACCTCAAAGATTCCCATGGGGCCGTTCCACACCACGGTCCGGGCACCGGAGATCTTTTTAGCGTACTTCTCCGCGGTTGCCGGGCCGATATCGCAGGCCATTTCTTCGGCCGGTATGCCCTCGGCCGGCACGATCCGGCGTGGGGCCTCGTCCGTGGCTTCCGGGGCTACTACCACGTCCTCGGGCAGCAGCACCTCCACCCCTTTTTGGCGGGCGACCTCCAGAAGCTCGGCGGCCAGGTTGGCTTTATCTCCCTCTACCAGGGACCGCCCCACATTAAAACCCCGCGCCGCCAGGAAAGTGTTGGCCATGCCCCCGCCCAGGAGCAGGGTATCCACCCGGGCCAGCAAGTTTTGAATAACCCCGATCTTATCCGACACTTTGGCCCCGCCCAGCACCGCCACGTAGGGTCGCTCCGGACTTTCCAGGAGCCGACCCAGAAAATCTACCTCCTTTTCCATCAAGAAACCGGCTACCGCCGGCAGGTAGGCGGCCACCCCGGCGGTAGAAGCGTGTGCCCGGTGGGCGGTGCCGAAGGCGTCGTTCACGTATACGTCCGCCAGGGCCGCCAGCCGCCGGGCGAACTCGGGATCGTTCTTCTCTTCCTCAGGATAAAAGCGAATGTTTTCCAGTAATAGTACCTGCCCGGGGGCGAGGGCCGCCACCGCCGCCTCTACCTCCGGGCCCACACAGTCGTTCACTTTGCGTACCTCGTCGCCCAGTAGTTCCGACAGGCGACGCGCCACCGGATCCAGCCGCAGCTCGTCCTTTGCCTTACCCTTTGGTCGACCCAGATGGGACACCAAAATAATCTTGGCCTTCTGCTCCCGCAAGTAGCTAATGGTGGGCAGGGCGGCGCGGATGCGGGTATCATCAACCACCCGGCCCTCCCGATCCAAGGGTACGTTAAAATCTACCCGGACCAGGACCCGCCGGTCGCGCACCTCTACGTCCCGCACGGTCTTCTTCCGCATAAGCCTAACCTCCTTCTGCCCTCCGCAGGCCCGAATGTTCCCGGCTACAGCCTCCGAAGGGGGGCGCCTGCCGACTAAATGCCCCGAGAGGCCATGAAGCCGATCAGATCCACCACCCGGCAGGAGTATCCCCATTCGTTGTCGTACCAGGCCACCACCTTTACCAGAGTGTCCTCCATAACCATGGTAGAAAGACCATCGACTACCGCCGAATGAGGATCTCCCTTAAGGTCTATTGAAACCAAAGGCTCCTCGGTATAAGCCAGCACTCCGGCCAGTTCACCCTCTGCCGCCTCGCGAAAGGCGGAGTTTAGTTCTTCCGCCGTGGCAGGCCGGTCCACTTCTGCCACCAAGTCCAGCAACGACACGTCGGTCACCGGCACCCGCACGGCAAAACCGTTCAGCTTACCGGCCAACTCCGGCAGCACCGTCCCTATGGCCCGGGCGGCGCCGGTAGTGGTAGGAACTATGGAGACGGTAGCGCTCCGGGCCCGCCGCAGGTCTCGGTGTTCCATGTCCAACAGGCGCTGGTCGTTGGTAAAGGCATGAACCGTGGCCATTAGCCCGCGCCGCAGCCCAAAACGCTGGTACAGCACCTTGGCCACCGGGGCCAAGCAGTTGGTCGTGCAGGAGGCGCTGGAAATAATACGGTGACGGGCGGGGTCGTAAGCGTGGTGGTTTACGCCCACAACCAGAGTTGCGTCCTCGTTCTTGGCCGGAGCGGTAATTACCACCCTCTTGGCCCCCGCTTGCAGGTGGGCCTGCGCCCGGCCGGCCTCGGTGAAGTAACCGGTGGCCTCCACCACCACCTCTACTCCCAGGTCGCGCCAGGGCAGGTTTTGAGGATTGCGTTCCAGAAACGTCTTTACCTCTCTACCCTCTACTATCATGGCCCCTTCCCGGGCCTGAACCTCGGCGTTGAGGCGGCCGTGGGTAGAATCATACTTCAGCAGGTGAGCGTTGGTTTGGGCGTCTGCCAAGTCGTTGACCGCTACCACCACGAGGTCCTCCCGGTACATGGCGGCCCGGAAAACCAACCGGCCGATGCGGCCGAAGCCGTTGATGGCAACCCTTACCGGCACTGGTCTTGCCTCCACGGATAAGAATGTGGTTCGCGTGCTGGCACTAGTATGGGTTGCCCAGACAGAAAAAATTCCACGCCTGGCGGCCGATTCCTTCCGCCGGCGCGGAACTGCCGAAAAAAGTATTAGTAACGCCGGCGCTGGTTTACCGCTCCAATCCCCAGCTCCTCCCGATACTTCGCCACCGTCCGTCGGGCCAAACAGATACCCTGTCGGCGCAGCAACTCCGCCAGTTGGCGGTCGGTCAGGGGACGCCGGGGGTCTTCGGCGGCCACGTACTCGGCTAGGAGCTTCTTTACCGCCGGAGCGGCCGTGGGCCCATGACTGGTATTAATCCGACCCGCAAAGAAGAAACGAAACTCGTACAGACCCCGGGGAGTTTGCAGGTACTTATTGGCGGTAGCCCGGCTCACCGTAGATTCGTGAATACCCAACCCCTCGGCTACCTGGCGCAAGGTAAGCGGCCGCAGATACTCCAGCCCTTTGTCTAAGAATTCCCGCTGATACTCCACTATGAAGCTAGAAACCCGATACAGAGTCAGCCGCCGCTGCTCCAGGCTTCGGATGAGCCAAATGGCGGCGGTCAGCCGCCCCTCTAGAAAACGCCGTAGTTCCGGATCGCAGGGCTGGCCTTCCTTGAGCATGGAATAGTAGGCGGAATTCAGCCCAAGGCGGGGAGATACGGCATCGTTCACCATTACTACGTACTCCCCGCCCACCTTTTCCACCACTACGTCCGGGTGGAGGTAGCGGGTCTCCTGGGTCGAACCGAAACGCCGACCGGGCTTGGGATCCAAGCTCCGAATGAGGTCTACTGCCGCCTGCACCTCGACCACGCTCTCGCCCAACCGACGGGCGATCTTACCCAGCCTTCCCGCCGCCACCTCCTCCAGGTACTCTTCTACAATAGCTTCCGCCAGGGGGTTTCTTTCCGGCCGTTGGGCCAACTGTAGCCGCAAGCACTCCTTTAGATCGCGCGCCCCCACTCCCGCCGGGTCCAGGCTCTGCACGAGGCGCAACGCCGCCTCCACTTCTCCTGGATCGGCGCTCAAGCAACGCGCCGCCTCGTTTATCTCGATGCCGAGGTATCCCCTATGGTCGAGATTTCCGATTAGAAACTCCGCTATAGCCCGCTGCCGGGGGCTCACCGGCTGAAGACTCAACTGGGAACGCAGGTGTTCGGCCAGGGAAGGGCTATCGGCGGACGGAAAGTCCGCTCGGGGTTCAACCTCACGCGAGTGGGCAAGGTTGGTCAGGCCCAGATCGCTGGTGTCGGCAAAATATTCTAGCCACTCTTCCTCGGTTTCCCTCGTCTCCGCCGTTTCTGTTTCCCCGGGCTCTTCTTCCCGCAGCTCCAGCAACGGGTTCTCCAGCAGGGCTTCCTCCACATAGCGCGCCAACTCCAGACTGGGGAGCTCCAGAACCGCGATGGCCTGCCGAAGCTCCGGGGTAAGTACCAGTCGCTGGGCGGTTTCCATTTCCACCCCGATGCCTAGGCGCACTCTCTCCACCCCTGCTCTGCCTCTTATTACGCAAGATTCATATTCGCGGTTCCCACGGCATTTTCCTGCCCCCGAACCCGGTATCACGGGAGATCCCCCGGCTCCGCCCCAGCACCACCGCCGCCAGCACCAGGCTCAGGCCCAAGGCCATGATCAGGGCCAGCCGGTATTGGGTCGGCAAGAATAAGTAGGGATGCTGACCCAGCCCGTAATCGACGGCGTCATTGACCGCCAGCCAACCCGACACCGCCATCGCCGTCCGAAAGGAAATCGGCAAGTAAGGAAGGTAAAGCAGGCCTTCCAGGGCCATTCCCCAGTGGGAAAGCCACAAAGCCCACTCCACTGGCGAAGTCCGGCCGCAAACGCGCCAGTAGTCGCTGATAATCCCCACCGCCCACAGGCCGTACTTAATGATCCATACCGTGGCCACTACGGAAGCCAAACGGGTGAACGCGCCCCGGCGGCCGGCCAGCCACAAGGCCAGCATCAAGGTAAAGAGTGTAGCCGAAAGGGGGCTATCGGGCACGAAGGGCCAGTAGTAGAGGGGTGTAACCGCCAGTTGCTCCTTATACCAAAGGTAGCCCGAAGCCGCTCCCGAGGCGTTAATGGCCAGCAGCAGCCAGAGAAAGCGGCGGTCGAAAAGCAGTCGCCGTAACCAGTCCGGTAGTCCCGAGTTATCCCCAAGTTGCCTTGAGCGGTACCGGGTGCTTCCCGTTCGTACTGTCACCCCGCCGACCGAGCTATGGCTCGGGCTTCGCCCTCCGGCGGGCTGCCGGCGGAGGCGCCGTCCGTGGCGCCCCGCCGCTTCGGCCATCCGTGGCCTACGGCCCGCCTCCGGGCTTGCCCTCGCCAAGGTCGGTAACCGGCGGGGTGCCAATGTACTCAGGGAAGCACCCGGTACCGCTTGCGGACGCACTACTCGAGACGCGCCAGGTAATACTCTCGATACGACTTTTGCCCGCACCGACCTCACTCCCGCCGTTCCTCCCGCTCGGCGACCGCCCGCCGGACCACCCGCGCCGGCACGCCGGCCACCATGGCTCCCGGAGGAACGTCCCGGGTCACCACCGAGCCCGCCGCCACCACCGCCCCGTCCCCGATCCGAACCCCGGGCAGAACGGTAGCGTTGGCGCCTATGAGCACGTCCCGGCCGATCTCCACCCTTCCCAGGCGGTACTCCCGGGGAAGAAACTCGTGGGCCAGCACGGTAACGTTATATCCGATTACCGTATTGGCGCCGATGGAGATATATTCCGGCCGCAGGACGTCGAACATGGCCATAAGCCCCACCGCTACCCGCGGCCCCACCTTCATTCCCAGGAGGTGACGATAGCAGAAGTTCTTGAACTCCAGGAAGGGGATAAAGCGACAAGTCTGGATGACCAGGAAATTGAAGCAGACCCGCCAGAAAGGGGAAAGGCGAGTCCAATACCACATAGAATTAGGTCCTTCTACCGGAAAGCTCTGGCAGCGACGCACCCGCTTTCCCACCCGCCCGTTACTTAGGGCCGCAGTCGGTATCCCCGGGCTTATTCTTCGCGCCCTCCCCGGCCAATTCCTCCAACCTCTTTAGCCGGTAGCGCACCGCCGTCTTACCCAGGCGTGGGGTGAGCATTTGCCCCAACTCTCGCAGGCTGGCCTCAGGATGAGCCAGGCGCAGCTCGGCTAACTCGCGCAGGTTGGCCGGTAAGTGCCCGAAGCTTCCCTCCTCCTTCAAGCGGGCAATCAGGGCGGCCTGCCGCAAACCCGCCTCCACCGTGCGGTTGAGGTTAGCAGTATCGCAATTCACCAGCCGGTTAACCCGGCCTCGCACCTCTTTCATCACCCGGGCGCTCTCGAATTCCAGGTAGGCGGCGTGGGCACCGATTATGTTAAGAAACTGAGCTATCTGCTCGCCTTCCTTAAAATATAGCAGCGGAAGCCCCCGGCGATGGCAAAGCCCCGGCTTTAGCCCGAACCCGGCCAGCATCTCGCCGAGAGTGCTGCCCCATTCTTCCGAAGGCAATAGGATCTCCAGGTGATAGCCCAAACGGGGATTATTGACCGAGCCGGCAGCCAAGAAAGCCCCCCGAAGAAAGGCCCGTCGGCAACAGGTAGCCGCCAGGCCGTAACGCGACCACTGCCGCCGAACCAGGCGTCGGTGGCGATCCACCAGCCCGGGTCGGGCATGCATCCAGCGCCACAGACCCGGGCTGAAGCCCACCACCAACTGGAAGGTGCGCCGCCGGGCCACTACCTGGGAACTGACTCTAATCGCCGCCTTTAGCAGCCGGTACACCAGCCGGGCCACCGCCGCCTGTGAAGTGGCAAACCGCAGTTCACCGCCTGCCTGCTCCCAATGGCCTCCAAAAGCCAAAATTCCCGCCAGCTCCGCCTGTAAGCAGCAAGGTTTCTCCGGCCACAGGTGCGCCAACTCCGCCCTGACGGCGGCGGCGAAGCCGGTCCTCTTCTCGCTTAAGCGCCGGCCCGGTACTCGAAGTACTCCTTGGCCACGTTGGGAAACAGGCAATAAGAGATCACATCCTCCTCGCTCCGCGCCCAGTCCTTTATCTCCTCCCGAGCCTTCTCCAGGCGCGGCTCCAAAAGATCGGCCGGCCGGCAGGTAATTATCTCCTGATTACCCACTACCTTGGCCCGCACCTCTTCGTTCACCGGTCCGGGCGGACGGCCGTAAAGCCCGCGCAGGTAGGCTCTGGTCTCGTTGGCGCAGATCTTGTAACGCTCGCCCCCCAAAACGTTGAACACCGCCTGGGTGCCCACGATCTGGCTGGTAGGCGTGACCAGGGGCGGATAGCCCAGATCGGCCCGTACCCGCGGCACCTCGGCCAAAACCTGGGGCAGCTTATCCAGAGCATTGAGCTGGGTAAGTTGGGCGACGAAATTGGAAATCATACCGCCCGGTATCTGGTAATTCAACACGTTTATATCTACATTCCCCGAGCCTACGTCAAACTCCCGGTAGCGGCCCCGAACCTCCCTAAAGTAGGCGGCCAGATCGGCCAATAGACCCACCTCCAGCCCGGTGTCGTAGGGCGTGCCCTGCAGGGCCACCACCAGGGACTCGCAGGGCGGCTGGGAAGATCCCATGGCCATGGAGGAGATGGCCGTATCCACTACGTCCACCCCGGCGTGTACCGCCTCCCAATAGGCCATGGAGGCCAGGCCGCTGGAGTAATGGCAGTGCAACTGTACCGGCAGCCGCACCTCCCGCTTGAGGGCACCTATCAATTCTCTTGCCGCCACCGGAGTAATTATGCCCGCCATGTCCTTGATGCACAGGGAGTCGGCTCCCATTTCCTTCAGAGTACGGGCCACGCCCAGGTAATAATCCAGGTCGTGAACCGGGCTAATGGTGTAGGAGATGGTGGCCTGCACGTGGGCGCCCACACTCCTGGCCACTTCCATAGCTTTTTGCAGGTTACGGGGGTCGTTCAGGGCGTCGAAAATGCGGAAGATCTGAATGCCGTTGGCGTGGGCCCGACGCACGAAGGATTCGACCACGTCATCCGGGTAGTGCTCGTAGCCCACCAGGTTTTGCCCCCGTAAAAGCATCTGCAAAGGCGTGCGGGTGAAGGCTTCGCGCAGTCGACGCAGCCGCTCCCACGGGTCTTCTTTAAGGTAGCGCAGGCAACTGTCAAAGGTGGCTCCACCCCACACCTCCAGGGAGTGAAAGCCTACGCGGTCCATGCGCTCTGCCGCCGGCAGCATATCCTCGGTCTTCATCCGGGTGGCTAACAAAGACTGTTGGCCGTCGCGCAAGGTGGTATCGGTGATTCTTACCCCCATAGGAGTGATTTCCTCCCAAAGTTTAGCTTGCGTTTAGCCAATAATATAATCCGCCACCGGAGGCCAAACAAGGCCTGGTGGCTGCCGCCGACAAGTATACATGCAGCAGGGGGAAGCGGCCCGCACCGAAGGGCCTACCGGGTGGGCGTTTTCCGGTCCGGGCGGAACCGGTAACTCCTTACTCCGGAGTTTGCTCCCGGCGCAGGTCCCGGTGGGAAACCGTTACCCGGCAACCTTCTCCCTGCAGGGCCTCGGCTACTTTCTCCGCGAAGGTTACCGAGCGGTGCATCCCACCGGTACAACCGATGGCCACCACCAGGTGGGTCTTACCCTCCTGAACGTAATGGGGAAGCAAGAAGCGCAGAAGAGAGACAAACTGTTGCAGAAACTGACCGGCCGCCGGATGCCGGAAAATGAAATCCACCACCCGCCGATCCCGGCCGCTACAGGTCCGCAATTCCTCCACGTAGAAGGGGTTAGGAAGGAAACGCACGTCCATAACCAAGTCGGCATCCAGAGGCACGCCGTACTTGTACCCGAAGGACATGACCGTAACCCGCAGAGAGGTATCCTCCGGTCCGCCGAAAAGCTCCCGAATCTGGTCGCGCAGTTCCGCTGGGGAGAGCTCGGTGGTATCGATTATTTTGCTGGCCCGGCCCCGCAGTTCCTCCAGGCGCCGTCTTTCCTCCCGGATGCCTTCCAGAATTGAGCCCTCCTCGGAAAGAGGGTGACGCCGCCGGGTCTCTTTGTAGCGTCGCACCAGGGTCTCATCCGTAGCCTCAAGAAAAAGAATCTCGTAGTTGATTCCTTCCCGATCCAGAAAGGCCAAAGTCTCGAAAACGGCCGGAAAGAAATGTCCCCCCCGCACGTCGATTACCAGGGCCACCCGTTCAACCGGCTCGTCCGCCTGACCCA
The DNA here is from genome assembly GCA_049719955.1 of Neomoorellales bacterium. GTDB lineage: Bacteria > Bacillota > DSM-521 > Neomoorellales > SLTJ01 > JANLFO01. Next base: position 8,603 of record JBNARC010000036.1, read on the forward strand.
CCAACTCTAAGAACCTGGGAACCAGCTCCGGCGGGAGGTTATCCACGCAGAAGTAACCCAGATCCTCCAGGCAACGTACAGCCTGGGTCTTGCCAGCTCCGGAAAGGCCGGTAACAATTACCAAGTGCCGCCGGTTCAGCATACCCCCACCCCCGCCTAAGCTCTACCCCAGCACCCTAGGCTTCTATCACCAATTCTTCCAGCACTACGGCCACACCATCCTCCTGATTGGTCGGCGCTACGTAATGGGCCGCTGCCTTGATTTCCTCTCGGGCGTTGCCCATGGCCACGGCGAAACCGGCGTACCTGAACATCTCCACATCGTTGAAGCTGTCGCCTATGGCCATTACCTCTTCCCGCGGCACGCCCAGAGACTGCGCCAAAGCCGCCAGGGCCCGCCCCTTGGTGGCCTCGGGATGCAGATATTCCAGGTAGGTGGGTTCGGACTTGGTAATGTATAAGACCTCCCCCCAACGGGAACGGCTCTCCTCGGCCAGAGCGTCCAGTAATTCCTCCTCGCCCAGAACCACCAACTTAATGGGGTCCTGATTCAGGAGGGGGAGAAAGTCCGGCACCTCGTGGAAGGGCACGCTGGACTGAAAGGCGTAACGCCGGGCGGCGGCGCTAACCCGGTCTACGTACAGCCGGTCTTCACCGTGGTTGAAGTAGAGGTTAATGGGATAGTTCTTTTGCTTAACCAGAGCAATGATTTCCCGGGCGTAGTGCCGCGGCAGCAGGCGCTGGTAGATGGCTCGCCCGCCGGAAGAGGTTTTAACCAGGGCGCCGTTATAGGTAATCAGGGGTAGATCTAATTCCAGTTCCCGCGCATAGCGCACGGCTGAGGCGAACATCCGCCCAGTAGCCAGAGTGACAAAAATCCCCCGCTCTCGCGCGGTTCGTATGGCCTGCCTGGCCCGCGGCGAGATTTCCCAATTACGATCTAGCAGCGTACCGTCAAGATCTATGGCCACCAGCCGAAAGCCTGCCAACCCCTCACCCCCCACGAGATCCCGGCGTTCCCGGCGTGGTGCCCCTGCCCTCAGCCTCTCAGTTATCCCCGGTTTGCCTTAGGCGGTACCGCCCGCCAACCTAAAAGTGGGGATAACCCAGACTCAGCCTCCATTGCCAGCCCCGCCCGCCTCTGCTTCCAGGTAGGCCTTAATGCGGGCGGCCAGGGCCCGGTTCATCCCCTTTACCGCCGCTATCTCTTCGACACTCGCCCGCCGCAATCCTTCCACCGATCCGAAGGCCGCCAGCAGTGCCCGGCGCCGAGCGGGCCCCACTCCCGGAATCTCCTCCAGCAGCGACCGGCGGGTTTCCCGCTGCCGCAACCGGTGATGGTAGCTCTGGGCAAAGCGGTGGGCCTCGTCCCGCACCTCCTGCAGAAGCTGCAGGGCCGGCGAATCCTGCCCCAGATCGAGCGGCCCCCCTCCGGGAAAATAGAGGAGTTCCTCGGCCTTGGCCAGGCCGTAAACCGGGAGCTCCGGCCAGCCCGCCTCCACCAGCACCTCCCGGGCCGCTTCCACCTGCCCCCGGCCCCCGTCCACCAGGATCAAATCGGGAGGAGAAGCAAAACCGGGATCGCCTGCGGCCAGCCGCTCCAGCCGGCGCCGCAGCACCTCCCGCAGGGCGGCGTAGTCATCGGCCCGGCCCGCCTCCTTCACCCGGAAGCGGCGGTAGCCCGCCTTGTGCGGCCGGCCGTCCACAAACACCACCAGGGACCCTACTGCGGCCGTGCCTCCCAGGTGGGAGATGTCGTACCCCTCGATACGGCGGGGTAGAACCGGCAGCTTTAGAGCCTGTTGCACTGCCTCCACCCGGAATCGTCGCCGCTCCTCGCCTTTTTGGCGCAACTCCAAGGCCGCGGTGGCGTTGGCCTCCGCCCGCGCCACCTGCTCCTTCTTTATACCGCGCTTGGGAACCAGGACTTTCACCTTTCGCCCCCGGCGCAAGGCGAGCCACTGCTCCAAAAGCTCCCGGTCTTCCGGCTCCTGGGGAAGTAGGATCTCGGCCGGCACCTCATCGCGACGACTGTAATACTGCTGCAGAAAGGAGCGAAGGATCTCGCCCGGTTCGCTTTCGCCCGCCTCCAGAAAGAAATTCTCCCGACCGGTAACCGCGCCCCCGCGCAAGGTAAACACCTGCACCGCGGCCTCTCCCCCGGCCACGGCCAGCCCTACCACGTCCCGATCTCCCTCGCCGCCGAAGGCCACCCGACGGTGGGCCAGCACTTCCTCCAGGGCCTGCCAGCGATCGCGTAACCGCGCCGCCTCCTCGAACCGCGTCTCCCTCGCCGCCTCCTCCATGCGGCGCCGCAGGTTCTTGAGAAGGGCCTCACCCCGGCCTTCCAGGAAGGCCACCAGATCTTCGGCCACCCGGCGATAAGCCGCCGGATCCACCCGGCTGGCGCAGGGAGCCAGACACAGCCCCAGGTGGGCGTCCAGGCAGGGACGCTGTCCCGCCGGCCACCGCTGGGCCTTGCAGGTGCGTAGGGGGAACACCCGCCGCACCAGCCGCAGGGTCTGGCGTAGGGCGCCGGCGTTGGTGTAGGGGCCGAAGTAGCGGGCGCCGTCTTCCTGCCGGCGCCGGGTCACCACCAGGCGGGGAAATTCTTCGTTGAGGGTAACTTCAAGATAGGGATAGGCCTTGTCGTCCTTAAGGTTAACGTTGTAGCGCGGCCGGTAGCTCTTGATGAGATTACATTCCAGCACCAGGGCCTCCACCGGCGTATCAGTAACAATGTACTCCAGGTCCGCCACGTGCTGCACCAGGGCCCGCACCTTGGGTGGCTGGCCGGCCGGGTCGTGGATGTAGGAGCGGACCCGCTGGCGCAGGGAACTGGCCTTACCCACGTATATCACTTCGCCCGAGGCGTCGCGCATCAGGTACACCCCCGGCGCCTCGGGCAAATCCTTCACCTTATCCTGCCAGCCCACCGGCCCTTCACCGCCTTCCTAAGGCAGGCGCCAGCCAGATCTCTAGCGCTCCTCAGCTTCCGGAACCTCGCCAGCTCTCTCAAGCACGGCTCGGTAGATCGTGTCCGCAAGACGGAAGCCGCGTTCGCGGCGCAGCCTGTCGAGTTCGGCCTGCAAGGACGGGATTCGACCTTCCAACCTGGCTCTCAACAGCACGCCTACCACTCCGGCCCTGGGAATACCTAAGACTTCGGCGATCCGCCTGGCGTCTGTTTCGTCAAGGAGGACGACTTCCGCCTTCTTTTCCCGGGCCAAAGCGATGGCTTCGGCCTCCCCGTCGTCAAGCTCTCGGCGAAGCATCACCACGAAGCTACGGTCGGAAGGCTCCGCAACCTCCACCCACCCGGCCTGTTGGGCCTGCCTCACCTCGGAAGCGCCAGGCCTGCCGCGTCCCTCTAGAACCACCTCCCGCCAGACAGCCGGAGGTATCAATATCTTGCCGTGGAATTCGCGCAGAAGGGAAAGTCGCCCTATAGATGCAAGACTAATAAGCGTTGAGGAGTCAGCGACCACGGGCATACGCCAGGTCGTCCTCTAGATCCTTCTCGCCGTACCGGCGCGCGATGCCGCGGCGGCCCAGCAGTTCCTCAAAGTCCCAGCGGCTCATACGCGCAAGCTGACGGGCCTTCCCCAGCGTGAGCACGCCTCGCCGGTACAGGGCCACGGCCAGCTCTTTCAATAGCTCCTCCTCGGCCTCGGTAGGTGGGAGCTTCAGCGCCGCAAGGACTTCCCCAGGAATCTGAAGAGAGAGACCGTCCATCTGCAATCACCCCGTAAACAAGAGCATTCCGCCCCTCCCCAGTTTACCACACGGGGGCCACCGTTCCCACCCCTTTAGACTCTGGCGCCTCCCCAGCGTGCCTTGGGCGGTACCGCCCGCCAACCCAAAAGTATGCCTAACTCAGCTTCAGGCCTGGGCCGTGGCCCGGGTCTCGGCCGTGCCCAGTACCCGGGCCAGGAACTGACCGGTGTAGGATTCCGGCACCCGGCTGACCTCTTCCGGAGTGCCGGTCGCCACTACCCTTCCCCCTTCTTCGCCGCCCTCGGGCCCCAGGTCGATCACGTAGTCCGCGGTCTTGATTACGTCCAGATTATGCTCGATCACGATCACCGTGTTACCGGCATCGGTGAGCTCGTTGAGTACTTCCAGCAACTTGTGGATGTCTGCCATGTGCAACCCAGTAGTAGGTTCATCCAAAATGTATACCGTACGGCCGGTGGCGCGCCGGGAGAGTTCGGTGGCCAGTTTAACCCGCTGGGCCTCCCCGCCGGAGAGGGTGGTGGCCGGCTGACCCAGGCGGATGTAGCCCAGGCCCACGTCCTGGAGGGTCTTGAGCTTGCGGTAAATGGAAGGAAGGGCGCTAAAGAACTCCACCGCCTCGTCCACGGTCATCTCCAGCACCTCGGCAATGTTTTTCCCCTTATAGGTGACCTCCAGGGTCTCGCGGTTGTAGCGCTTGCCCTTGCACACCTCGCAGGGTACGTACACGTCGGGCAGAAAGTGCATCTCGATCTTGATAATGCCGTCGCCCTGGCAGGCCTCGCAGCGCCCGCCGCGCACGTTAAAACTGAAACGACCGGGCTTGTACCCCCGCACCCGAGCCTCGGGGGTGGCGGCGAACAATTGCCGGATGAGGTCGAACACCCCGGTGTAGGTGGCCGGGTTGGAGCGGGGCGTGCGACCGATGGGCGACTGGTCGATGTTTATCACCTTGTCCACGTGCTCTATCCCTCTGAGTTCGGCGTGGGCTCCCGGCTTCTCCCGGGCCCGGTGCAGCTCCTGGGCCAGCCGCCGGTAGAGGATGTCGTTCACCAGGGTGCTTTTGCCCGAGCCGGAGACCCCGGTCACGCAGATGAAGGTGCCCAGGGGGAAGCGCACGGTGATGTTTTTGAGGTTGTGCTCCCGGGCTCCCACCACTTCCAGCCACTTGCCGTTTCCCGGCCGGCGCCGGGCGGGTACGGGGATGCGGCGCCGCCCGCTCAGGTACTGGCCGGTAAGGGAGCGGGGGCAGCGGATCACATCCTCCACCCGACCGCAGGCCACCACCTCTCCGCCCTGGGTGCCGGCTCCCGGGCCGATGTCGATGAGATAGTCGGCGGCGCGGATGGTTTCCTCGTCGTGCTCCACCACGATCACCGTGTTCCCCAGGTCGCGAAGCTGCTTCAGGGTGTTGAGCAGGCGCACGTTGTCCCGCTGGTGCAGGCCGATGCTGGGCTCGTCCAGCACGTATAGCACCCCGGTCAGCTTGGAGCCGATCTGGGTGGCCAGCCGGATTCGCTGGGCCTCCCCCCCGGAAAGGGTGGCCGCGGTGCGATCCAGGGTAAGGTAATCCAGGCCTACGTCCACCAGGAAGCCCAGGCGGTTTTGCAGCTCTTTAAGTATCTCTCGGGCAATTGTTTCCTCACGGGGCGTAAGACTTAATCTGGCCAGAAACTCGCGCGCCTGGCGCACGCTCATGGCCGCCACCTGGGCGATGTTTAGCCCCCCCACCAGCACCGAGAGGGCCTCGGGTTTGAGCCGCGTACCCCGGCACCTGGGGCAGGGCCGGGTATCCATGTAGGCCTCCAGGTCCTCCCGGGTCCAGTCGGAAGCGGCTTCCCGATACTTGCGCTCCAGGTAAGGGATTACCCCCTCGAAGTTAACGTAGTGGGTATGGGTGCCGCCAAAGCGGTTGGTATAGCGAAAAGCTACCGTTTCGCCGCTCCCGTAAAGTACCAAGTTCAAATGCTCTTTCGGAAGCTGCCCTGCCGGGCAATCCGGATTGATCCCGTGGTGCCGGCAGAAGGCCTCGAGCATTTCCTGGTGGTAGCGACCGGCATGGGTCACCCAGGGCGCGATAGCCCCTTCGCGTAAAGATAAGTTGGGGTTGGGTATAAGTAGCTCCGGATCAAACACCCGGGTAAAGCCCAGGCCGCTGCAAGCCGGACAGGCTCCGTAAGGGCTGTTGAACGAAAAAAGCCGGGGCGATATCTCCGCAAAGCTGGTGCCGCACTCCGGACAGGCGAATTTCTGGCTAAAGATTATCTCCTCGCCCTCGTCAACCTGGACCAGAACCAGACCGTCGGCCAGGTTTAGGGCGGTTTCCAGGGAGTCCGCCAGGCGCTTTTGCATCCCCGGCCGTACCACCAGCCGATCCACCACCACCTCCAGCCGGTGCTTCTTGTTCTTATCTAGCCGCGGCAGCCCTTCGTCCAGTAGAACCATCTCTCCGTTGACCCGTACCCGGGAATAGCCCTGGCGCCGGAGTTCCTCCAGTAGCTTCTGATGCTCGCCTTTGCGTCCCCGCACCACCGGGGCCATGACCACCAACCGGGTCCCCTCCGGGTAGGCCAGAAGCTGGTCCACCATCTGCGACACCGCCTTGGGGGCGATGGCCGTACCGCAGGCCGGGCAGTAGGGCCGGCCGATGCGGGCAAACAAGAGGCGCAGGTAATCGTAAATCTCCGTCACCGTGGCCACGGTGGAGCGGGGATTGTGGCTGGTGCTTTTCTGATCTATGGATATGGCCGGGGAAAGGCCCTCGATGTAGTCCACGTCCGGTTTGTCCATCTGGCCCAGAAACTGGCGGGCGTAGGCGGAAAGCGATTCTACGTAGCGGCGCTGCCCCTCGGCGTAGATGGTGTCAAAGGCCAGGGAGGACTTGCCGGAGCCGCTTAAGCCGGTGATGACCACCAGCTTGCCGCGGGGAATCTCTACATCTATATTCTTGAGGTTGTGCACCCGGGCGCCCCGGACGATGATGCGATCCTGCATGCATTCTCACCGTAGTATATGATAGCACATTGCCGGGGTCTTGAACGCCTCCACCCGGCAAGACGGCGAGAACTACCAAATTACAGTCAGGAACCAGATTATCATGGCCCCGGCCAGGCCGAACTTCAGTACCAGCCCGCCGAGAAAACCTACCAAAGTGCCGACCCCGATCCGGAAGGCCCGGGCCGGGGAGCGACCGGCAAGAAGCTCCGCCGCCACCGCGCCCAGAAAAGGCCCCACCAGAACGCCCGCAGGCCCCATGATCACCCCACCCACCACCGCGCCTACCACCGCCCCCCATACCGCCGCCCGGGAGCCACCGTAGCGCCGCACTCCCCAGGCCGAAGCCAGGTAGTCGACCATCACCCCCGCCAGGGCCAGAAGCCCCTGCCCCAGCAGGAAGGACCAGTCTATACGCTCGAAGCCGGTGAGCAAACCGTAAACAAGCATCCCCACCCATATGAGCGGGTGGCCGGGCAACGCCGGCAGAAAAATACCCACCAGCCCGGCCAGGAACAGCACCAGGGCCACCAGGAGCCCTACGGCCGCCACTACCAATGTCCCTCCTCGAGGTTAGAGCCGCCAGCCCGACACGCATCCCAAGTCGATAATCCTGCCTCGTCGCCTAATCGAAATCGAACAGGTCCTCCAGGAAGGAACGCCGCTTATGCTTCTTCTTGGGCGGCAAAAGATCCTCGTGCCTTCCACCTTTGGGGTAGCTCTCTTCAAAGTGGGTTTCTTCGCGCTCGTATTGAGAAGCGGAAAGCAGCTTGTCTAGCTCCCCGCGGTCCAGCCACACTCCCTTGCATTCCGGGCATACGTCGATAAGCACGCCGCGCCGCTCTACTTCCTTCATGCTGACTTCGCACAGGGGACACTTCACGGTTTTCGTAACCTCCTCCGGCCCTGGACTTGGGGCCTGTCTTTCGTTACCAGTATACCGGTCGGTAAGCAGCGGCGCAACTTTACGCTCAGAAAATCCCCTCTGCCACTAGGGCAGGTCTTATCTTGATAGGATAGAACGGAGGGCGCAATTTCGGGACGGAAGTGGAGGAGTTTGCCAGGGAACGTCGAACCTTGTAGGCGTTGCCAATTCACAGATTTCAATCGGGAGAAGGCGTCGTGGCAAGATCGCCCAACTGGCCGTTTGTATGGCTGAAGACTTTGGGTTATCTGCCTCAGGCCTGGCGGCGGCGTCTGCGACTGAGGGTAGCAGTGGCAGTTGCTATGCTCGCCGCTTTCGTAGCCTTAGGGGCATTGGGGGTTTATCACCTCGCAACGGAGCAGACGGCGCGCCGTTACGAACGGGAAGCCGTACGGACGGCAATTCGGCGGGCCATGTCCGCCTGGCATTTGGAGATGGACGCGTTGGACCGCTTTACCTTGGATTGGGCCTCCTGGGACGATACCTACGAGTTCGTTCGCAGTCGCAGCTCGGAGTACGCCGCCGCCAATCTGGTACCTACCAGCTTTGAGGCTGCCCAGGCGGACTATCTGCTAATCCTCGACCGACAGGGGCAGATAGTTTGGGCGGGAGGTTACGACTTAACAGAGAAGAAAAACATACCCGTTCCTCCCGAATTGGTAGGCGCCGTCCGGAGGGCCTCCGGGTCGGGGGTCTCAGCAGTTAGGGGTTTACTTCGGCTCGGCGACACCCCGGTTATTGTTGCCGGCCGGCCCATCCTGCGCAGCGACGGAACCGGCCCTTCCCGGGGATGGTTCGCCTTTGCCCGCAAGGTGAGGTCCGGGGATCTGGAACGATTGTCGGAACTGCTGGGGGCCCGGGTAGCCCTACTACCCTTTAACGGGAGCCGATTAGC
>JBNARC010000037.1:0-16100 GCA_049719955.1 Neomoorellales bacterium
CTAACCCGGTTCGCACTCCTCCGGCCACCGCCCGCCGCCGGTCAAGCAATCCGCACCTCGCGGCCAGGTACGAGAGAAACATCCGGAAAGGTAGGTAGAGATTTCATGAACCTAGGGGCGGGAGATAGTCTTGCCTCTGAACGCCTTTGGACCAGGGATTTCTGGCTGATATCTCTGGCCACCTTCTTCGTGTTCTTTTCCTTTCAGATGCTGATGCCCACCCTGCCCGCCTACGTGCAGACCTTAGGAGCCCCGGAAGGCATTATCGGCCTGGTAACCGGCCTCTTCGCCGCCTCCGCCCTCATGGTGCGCCCCTTCATCGGCCGGGAGCTAGACCGCCGGGGCCGTACGGGCATTTACCGCCTGGGCCTGGTGGTATTCGCCCTGGCGGTGCTGACCTACCGCTGGGCCGACACCCCCAGTCTGGTGCTGGCGGTGCGACTGGTGCACGGCTTCGCCTGGGGGCTGGTCACCACCGCGGCCGGAACCATCGTGAGCGACCTCGTACCCCCGGCGCGCCGGGGGGAGGGTATGGGCTACTACGGCATGTTTATGAATATGGCCATGGCCATAGCGCCGGCCGCCGGATTATACGTCATCTACCACTACCGGTACCCCCCGCTGTTTTACGCCTCCACCGCCCTGGCGCTGACCGCCCTGCTGTTGGCCTCTCGGCTGCGGCAGGGCCGCCCTCCAGAACCGAACGAAGCAAACGCCAACGAAAACCTCGCCCGGGGCCTTTCCGCCCTCTTTGAGCCCCGGGCCTTATATCCGGCCCTGCTCACCCTTCTGCTCAGCTTCGGCCACGCCAGCATCGGCACCTTCCTGCAGATCTACGCCCAGTCCCGGGGCGTGGCCAACGTGGGCCCTTTCTTTACCGTACAGGCGCTATCGGTGATGGGTATGCGCCCCATTTCCGGCCGCCTGTTCGACCGCCGGGGCCCGAACCCGGTAGTAATCCCGGGGCTTTGCCTGGTGGTTGCCTCCCTGGTGGTGCTCTCGCGCTCCGCCTCCCTGGGATGGTTCCTGCTGGCCGGCGCGCTGTACGGGGTGGGCACCGGGGCGGCGCTTCCCGCCTTTCAGGCCCTGGCGGTGGCCGGCCTACCTCCGGAAAGGCGGGGCGCGGCCAACGCCACCTACTTTTCCGCCCTGGACCTCGGGGTGGGCTCCGGAGGGATGAGCTTGGGGCTGGTGGCCCAATGGTGCGGTTTCTCGGCCATGTATCTGGCCGCGGCCGGGATGGTGCTACTGGGCCTGGTGATCTATCTTTCGCGGGCGGCGGCGGAAATAGGGCCGGAACGCTTTAGGGCCTGACCCGCCGATAGCCCGGGTCAGGCTTCCTCTCGTTAGGAGGAAACGCCGGCCGCGACTTACGCCGACACGGAGACTCTTTCCGGCCGACCTACCGTCCGGAAGACCGGCAGTAACGTCAGCGCGCCGCACAAGAAACAGGGTAGGGCCAGCAGCAGAAAGTCCGCCCTGAGGCCCAATCCCGCCATCTGCAACCCCCCCACCAACACCGGCCCCAGGATGGAGCCCAATCGGCCCACCGTCAGCGCCCACCCTACCCCGGTAGAGCGCACCGTGGTGGGATAGGTCTCGCCCGCCACCACGTGTTGCAACATGGGCACGGACACCAGGAACACGCCGGTAGCCGCCGTGGCTACCGCCAGGGTCCAAAACGAGGAGGACGCGGCCAACAGGCATAGGGCGGCAGCGCCCACCAGATAGTAACCCGCCAGCACCGGCTTGCGGCCCCACCGGTCCATAAGATAGCCGGAAGCAATGCCACCGGCCGCGGTGCAAAGGGACTGGAATATGCCCAGACCGTAGCCTCCCGCCAGGGAGAACCCGGAGCGCAGGAGAAAGGTGGGCAGCCACATGGTAACGCCGTAAATAACCAGGAAGATCAGAAGATACATGATCCAAAGCAGCAGGGTAGTGGCCGCCAGCCCCTCTCCAAGGATTTCCCGCACGCGGCCCGCGCCCTTCTCCCCTCCGGAAAAATGTTCTGCCCGCCAATCCCGCGCCGGCAGGCCCGCCGCCTTCTCCAGGCGCCGCAGCTCCCGAACCGCCTCGCCGTGGCGCCCCCGGGCGGCCAGGAAATGCACCGATTCCGGCAGCCACCACCACAGTACCGGCACCATCAACAGCGGCAGGGCCCCGGCCAGGAGAGCGGCCCGCCAGCCCCAGGCGGGGATTATCAGGATTCCGCCCAGCCCGGCCACCGCCCAACCCAGGTTGAACCCGCAGGTCATCACCGTCACCGCCCGCGCCCGCACCCGCGCCGGGGCGTACTCCGACACCAGGGCAATGGCCACCGGTAAGGCCGCGCCCATGCCTATTCCGGATAGGAAACGCAGCAGCACGAAAGGCCAGAAGCTCGGGGCCAGGCCCGCCAGCCCGCCGAATCCGGCAAAAAGGGCTACGGACAGCATTAAGGTGCGCTTTCGCCCGATGCGGTCGGCTATGGTCCCCAGGCCCAAAGACCCTACCATAAAGCCCACAAAAGTGTAGGCCGAAAGGGTGCCGCCCAGCACCGGGTTGAGCTTCCATTCGGGCATGATCTGGGGCATTGTGTAGGCAATTATCTGGGAATTATATCCGGAAAAAAGTTCTACCAGGCCCGCCAGGAGCATCACCGCGTAGTGGAACCGGTTCAACCCCAAACCGCCCAGCCAGTGCTCTACCCCCGCCTCATCCTTCTTTTTCAAAAAACCATCCCTCCCGAATTCGCCGAATTTGGCACCTTGTCACGCCTTCTGCCGCAGATACTCCTTAAACCTTCCCACCTACGGGAAGCGCTGACCGGCAAAACAGCTCCGCCTCCCGATTTTTCGGAAGGCTGATAATCTCCCTCGCTGCGGGGCGTTAGCCGGTGCGACGTCCCCGTTTCTGTTCGCCTCCCCACCCGGCAAATGACCCCGCTTCAGGCTTACTGTTCCCGCTCCGCTTCGCTCGCCTCTGCGCCCGAGCGGCGCTCGCCGTGGGCGTAGTAGTAACGGTAGTGGTAGTAGTAATAGCCGTCGGTGTCGGGCTTAAGGCCGTTTAGCACCGCCCCCAAGAGCCGTACCCCGGTTCGCTCCAAGGTCTCCTTGGCTTCCTGAAGCAGGTCAAGGCGGGTGATCCCCGCCCGGGCCACCAGAACGGCGCCGTCCACCAGGGGCGCCAGAACCGCCGCATCGGTTACCGCCAGCACCGGCGGCGTGTCCACCAGCACCAGGTCGTAGTTGGAGGTTAGGGCCGGTAGCAGCCGCTGCATGCGGGCGGAGCCCAAAAGCTCCGCCGGGTTGGGCGGAATGGGTCCGCTGGTAAGCACGAACAGCCCCGGCAGCCCGGTGGGGCGGATAAGCTCCGCCGGGTCCAGGTCCTCCACCAGGGCGTTGGTGAGGCCCCGCCGGTTGTCCAGCTCAAAAGCCTTATGCATGACCGGCTTGCGTAAGTCCGCGTCCACCACCAGCACCCGGCTACCGGCCTGGGCCAACACTACCGCCAGATTGGCCGTAACCGTGGACTTACCCTCTTCCGGCCCGGAACTGGTGACCAGCAGGCTCTTCAGGGGCCGGTCCGGAGATATGTAACCCAGGTTAGTGCGGAGGGTGCGAAAGGCCTCCGAAACCGGCGAGCGCGGGTGGCGCCGGGTAACCATAAGCGGCCGCCGGTCTTTTTCCTCGCCCGCCACCTCAGCCCCCTCCCTTCCTCGTAACCGCCTCGGGAATTGTGCCCAGAACCGGCAGCCCCAGGCGCCGCTCCGGATCTTCCGCCACCCGGACGGCATTCGTCTGCATCGCCGGTGCCGCCGGCTCCGCCAACGGATCCACAGACTCTGCCTCCCCTCTAAAGCCAGCGGAGAAGTGCCCGCCTTCCCAACTCCTTACTTCGACAGGTTTGAACTCTTTTCCTGCCTCTAGGTGCCGCCTCGCCTACCGGCAATCAAGGCCCGGTACTCCTCCCCGGCGCCGGGGTAAAGCTGCAAAATCCTTTGGGCCTCATCCTCCCGGCCGTTCCCGGCCAACGCCGCCGCCAGCCAGGGCGCCACCTCGCGCGCCAGGTTCTTATCGCGGTAGGCCACCTCTAGCGCCGAAGCGGCCTCGCCCGGCCGCCCCAGCAGATAGGCGGCCTGGCCCCGCACCAGTTGCAGTCCCGGCGTAACCTTAAGCGCCGGACCCTGCCAGACCTGCCTGGGGTCGCGCCGCGCCGCCTGTGCCGCCACCCGGGCCGGCAGGTCCAGGGCTTTGCGCAGCAACCGCTCGGCGGGCTCGGCGTAACCGAACCTCATATAGTAGCGGGCGCCGCCCACGTAGGCGCGGCCCAACTGCTCCCAGGCGCCCACGTCCCAGGGGTTAGCCTGCACCACCGCCTCGGCCTCGGCCACCGCCTCCTCCACGTAACCCTGAAGCAGGTACACCAGGGAAAGCGCCGCCCGCACTTGAGGGTTGTAGGGCTCTAACCGGGCCGCCTCCCGGGCGAGTTCGCGCGCCAGCGCCTGGTCCGCCTCCCGGTTCTCTGCCAGGCCTAAGGCAGTAAGCACCTGGGCCAGGTCGGCGGCGTAGGAGGCGGTGTAAGGATCAAGGCGCCTGGCCTGTTGGTAGAGGTCCCGGGCGCGCAGCAGTTCTTTGGCCTCCAGGGCGCGGGCCGCTTCTGCCCCGATTCGACCGGCACGGTACCAACTCCAGGAGGGCCACAGCAGCAGCAACGCCAGCGCCCCGGCCACCACCGGCTGCCCCACCGGGTGGCAAACCGCCCGCTTCCAAAAAGCACGCCAAGCCGTTGCCGGCCGAAATTTCCTTACCCGGCCCGAACCCGCGGCCCCTTCCTGCCCCCGCACCACCGCCCACAGGGACCACAGCACGTAGGCCAGGGCCGGAAGGGAAAGGTCGAAGTCAAAAAAGCTGTGCACTCCCAGGGCCAGCCCGGCCACCCCGGCCGCCCACACCAGAGCCCACTCCTCCTCGTCCTCCTCCGGGTCCAGCCGCCGCCTGAGCCGCCACAGAAGCCGAACGAAGGCGTACCAGCAAAGGCCAAAGGCCGCCAGACCCAGAACGCCGGCTTCAACGGCCACTTGCAGGAAGTGATTGTGCACCTCGGTGGTGAAGTACTGGCTGTCCGCGTAGCGGTGGTAAAGGGCGTTCCAGGCGCCGCCCCCCGCGCCCACCAGGAGGTGATCGGACATAATGCGTAAGGCGTCGCGGTCGTAGATCATTCGCATTTGAAAACTGGGCTCATACCCGCTTATGGCCTGGGCCCGGGCCACCAGGGGGGAGGGTAATAGCGCCCCGGCCACGGAAGGTCCGGCCTGGCCCGCCAGCGCCAGGTAAAGCAGGCCCACCAGGGCCGCGTATATCACCGCGCCCGCCGCCACGGCCCGGCGCACCCGCTCGGAAGCATGGCGCCGCAGCAGCCGCTCGCCGTAATACACCCCCAGGTTCAATCCCACCACTGCCGCCAGCCCCAAGGCCAGGGCGGTTAGGGCCGTTGCCCCCTGGCCGGCCATGGCCGCCGGCAGGAAGCTGCGGGTGGCGAAAACCGCCGCCCCCAAGGGGACCAAAAAACCGAAGAGCACCCGGTACACGCGAACGCGGGGGAGGAGGAGGCAGTAACCCACCACCGCCAGAGGGTAAAGCACCCAGCCCCCGCGCGATTGGCTGCCCAATAGGGCCACCATTAGCAGGAACTGCCCCGCGCCGTAAAGGACGAGCGGCACCGGCCGCCAGCGCCGCGACTGCAAGGTTAGGCCCAGCAAGCTGGCAACGGCCAGATAGACGGCTAGGGCATTTGGATACTGAAGAGTGGACATAATCCTCTGGCTGTCGAAGGCGCCGGGGTAGTAGAAATACCCGGTAGCTGCGGCCAGGCCCACCACCGCCACGCCCACCGCCGCCCAAAAGTGAACGGCCAGCACCCGGACCGCGCCGCCAAGCCCCGTAGCCAGGCGGGAAACCACCAAATATAGAAGAGCATAACCTAGCGCCTTCAAGCATGCGGAGGCGGCATTGGGAACCGAAACCGCCGCCGCCAGGGAAAGAAAATAGGCGCCGGCGAAAGCCAGCACCGCCCAGTCCAGCAAATCCAAAGTAACCGGCCCTTCCCGCCGCAGGAGCCGGTCGGCCAGCCAAAGAAGGAACACTACACCCAGAAAAACCTGAACGGTCAACGCATCCGGGGCAAAGAATAGCCCCCGCAGGTACGGTGACCCCGCCAGGAGCGCCCCTACGCCGACCCAGGCCAGAGGCCGAAGATTTATGTACGCCACCGGCGGCCGCTTGCCGCCGCCTTCCGGACCGGGCACCCTCAAGCCTCCTACGCCATATCGACAGATTCCTTGTCTATAGTGGTTGATCTTTCTACATTCGCTGGAAGGTTCCTGCCTCGCCCGGCCATTAACCCCGCACATTTAGACACCGCCGGGCGAAAGCCACCTGCTCCGCCAAGCGAGTGCCCACCTTTGCTATTTCTTCGGAGGAAAGCCTATCTACATCCGCAGTACCGGCCACCTCCTGGATGATTTCCCGGATCTGGAACTCGTAATATCCTAGCGCCCGCAACTCTTTCACTAAGTCTTTAATTCGTTCCCGGCCCGCCACCGTACCACCCCCGTACAAGCCTTACCAGGGCAGGCCGGTTTCGCCATTGGCTCTGCCGGCCCCTACGGCGACCTATGCACGGAGCCGGGTTCATCGCCTCCTGCCTGACTATTAGATTACGCCTAGCAGTTAGGAAATCCTTCCACGAATTACCACGAAACGGCTCGAACGAGTAGCTCCGCCGCGTTCCCCCAGGCCAGGCGGCCTGCCACCTCCACTCCGGCCAGCCTTTCTGCTACCGCCACCGCCCGGGCCAGCACCTCCCCCCGGTCCGCGCCGTGCGCGTCCGAGCCCAAAAAATGCGCCCGTCCCCGGCGCACAAGGCGCGCCGCCACCCGGGCCACTTGCGCCCCGTAGGCGCCGACAAGGCTGGCGCCGTTAAGCTGCACCAGCGCCCCCCGCTCCACCGCCGCCTCCAGCCACTCCGGACGGCGCTGTACCCCAACGCAGCGCTCCGGGTGGGCCAAAACCGGCGTGACCCCGGCCACGGCCAGGGAGAACAGCACCTCATCAGCCCAGCGGGGAATCTCGCCCATAGGCAGCTCCACCAGAAGATGCGTGCCCAGGTCGCCAAGGGTAAGCACCCGGCCGGCGCCCACCAGCTCCGGCAGAGCGGGATCCAAATGCGCCTCGCACCCCACCAGAAGCCGCAAAGGGCCGCCCTGCCCCACCGGCTCCTCCCGGTGCGGCCGGGCGGACGGCAACTCCTCCCTGCCGGGACCGTCTCCAGCGATGCCGTCCAGCCCTGCCGCCGCCTCCGCGGTTCCCACCGCCGGGCCTTCCGCCCCGGACCACACCGGTACCAGGCCCACCAGACGCCGCGCCAGCTTCCGGGTGGCCGCCCTAATCTCTTCCGGCGAGGGCTGGTAGACCCCCGCCAGGTAGTGCGGGGTAAGGACCACCGCCCGGGTGCCGGAGCGCCAGGCCCGGACCAGGAACTCCACCGCCTCTTCCCACGAGGAAGCGCCGTCGTCCAGCCCCGGCAACAGGTGCGTGTGCAGGTCGAACACCGGTCCCGGCTTTACCGGCGCCGATTCCGAATTTGAGCGCGCCCGGCCGCGGAACCACTTCACGGCTTCTCCCCTACTTCACCTTGGTCACCGGCTGGTCCGGGTGGGCGGGATTGGGCCATCAACCGGCTACCTACGCAGTCCACCAGCAAATCATGCTTTTCCAGCACCGTTAAGCCGATTATTACCTCGTCGCCCAGTACCAGCGCCTCCTCCAGAGCATCCCGGCCCTCAAGCTCTATGACCAGCGGCTCGGTAACCCCCACCGCCTCCTTGGGGCCGTCCGCATACTCCGCCACCCTCGTCCCCCGTAGGGCCAGCCCCAAGCGTTCCACCACCTGGGGGGGTAGCACCGAGCGAACCGCCCCGGTATCTACCAGGGCATCGGCCTCGTAACGGCGGACTTCTTCGGGACGTATCCGACCGCGCCGGGCCAGCGCTTCGTCTACCGCATTGGCCAAGCGGGCCTTAACTCTTACCCCGCCCATGCTCCAGAGGCACCTCCGCACCCCTACTATAATTGCCTCCGGCCAAATTATACACCGCCACCAACTATAAAGGGGGAACGGGTTCTCGGCCCGCTCCCCCTTGCCCTGTCGGAGCGTGGGCACTACGGCCCCCGAAAACGGACCGGCCTACTCGCTGCTAATTTCACCCAGGCTCACCAGGGCCCGCTTCAGCATGACCGTAGCCTCGGCCCGGGTGGCGTTGGCCTTAGGAGCCGCCTGGCCGTCGCGGCCGCGCAGGATGTTCTCGCTCACCGCTGTGGCCACCGCCTCCCTGGCCCAGGTGCCGATTTGGGCGGTGTCGCTAAACCGCGCCAGCAGCACCTCCACGGGCTGAGCCAGTACCGGCTTCTTGCCGGCGTAGCCCAGGGCCCGGCACACCATAGCGGCCATCTCCTCCCGGGTGATAGGCGCCTCCGGCCGGAAGGTGCCGTCCGGGTAGCCGCCCACCAGTCCCGCGGCCCGAGCGGTTTCCACCGCGCCGAAGTACCAGTCGGAAGCGGCCACGTCGGTGAAGCTGGACGCCGCCGGCTTGGCTTCGGTAATGCCCAGGGTGCGGATCAGCAGGGCGGCGAACTGGGCCCGCGTGACCTTGCCGTTAGGCGCAAAGAGGGTTTCGCTCACGCCGCCGGCAATATGCCGCGCGGCCATGATCTCCACGTCCCGCCTGGCCCAGTGGCCAAGCAAATCGGTGAAGGTCTTCTCGTAAGCCATCACCGCGTACTTGGCCTGCGTCAGCGCGGCCACCTTGGCGGTCACGGTCTTGGTCGCCTTGTCTACCCGGCCGCCCAGGTACTCCCAGCTCCGCGTGGCCTCGTTGTACCGGTAAAGCCCCAGCTTATCCTCATCCACGGTCAGCGCCGCCAGCTTCTGACCCCGGAACAGGCCGGTCAGGTCTAGGGCGGCAAACAGCCCGGTGCGGCCGCTCGTCACCGGCCCGCCGTAGCTCAAAGTGAGGCTGCCGGGCAGGGCCTGGCCGTCGAAGGCCAACTGCACCACCGCCACCGAGCCCGCCAGCCGGTAATCCGCCGGCACGGCCGCCGCCTGCCTGGCCTCCTCGGCAGACAGCACGTTAAAGGTAAAGCTCAGTACCGCGTTCGGCTTGGCCTCGAACTGAGCCTTAAGGTTGGGGGGCAACTTGGCGGGGTCGAAGGTTACGTAGAGATCGGGCGTACCGATTGCCATGCCCACACCGGCGGTGGCCGCAGCCAGCACCGCCTGGGCCGGAGCCTCCAGGGTTAGGGTCTTGAGGGCTACCTCAGCGGGCGGGGTTACGCGCAGGTCCACCGCAGCCTGCCCGGCCTGCTGGGCCTGCCGGACCTGGTCGGCGAACTGGTTGGCGTTCACCTCAACCGTTCCCGTTCCGGCCTTCGCATCCCAGGCCACGGTGCCGAAAGAGGTGGGGGTAGTAGGCGGAGTCGGCGGAGTAGCAGGACCACTCGGGCCACCGGCAGCCGCGGTCTTCGGGATTGGCACCGGCACATCCACATACACCTGCTGCCACTGACTATCCTTCAGCCCCTCGTAGTAGATACGGTAGGCCATGGTGTCGACGGTCTTTCCGCCAGGAGGCGGGCCGTAAACGAGCCAGATCACGTATTGATAAACCTGGTATACTGTACCGTAAACAACCTCGTACACTTGCTTGTACGTTTCTTCCGCGTAAACGATCTTGGTCACAAGGTGATCCATCGACGCCAGGTGGCTCAACAGGTCTTGAACAACCGTGCTAAATTGCTGTCTCGTGGTGGGCTTAAGGTCTACCGGCACCGTGCCACCGCCCTGCGGCGCCGTTACCTCGCCGCTTTTCGGCTCCACCGAGACGCTGGTAGCGGCGGTAGCACCATTCGGTACTACGGTCACGGCCAGGGACACCAGGAAGGCCACGAACAGAACCAGGCACAGGTTGCCCGCTAAGTAGCGATCGCGGCTAAACAGCTTTAGCATCTCGTTTCACCCCCTTTCCGCCGCTGGTCTAAGAAATACCAAAGTGATTCTACCACGCCCGGTGCGGCGCCGCAACCAAGAAATTCCGAAATCGGCGTATAGATCCTTGACCCGGCACCGCCGCCCGGCTGTGATCAAGGGGTAACCCTGCCGTAAGGCAGATTGCGCCTGCGCCATGGTTCACTGCGGTGTTACCGCTGCGCCGTCCTGCAGGCCTTCCACGTTGGTCACCGCCACCCGCTCCCCGGCCGCGAGCCCCGTCACCACGGTGGCCTTCTCCTCGCCGCGGAGCCCCAGGGTGACCGCCCGGCGGCGGACGACGTTGCCGTTATCTACCACAAAAACGAAGGTTTCCCCGCCTTCAGAGCGCAGAGCCGACACCGGAACCAGAACGCCTTCCGGCCCGGCAAGCTTAAGCACCGCCCGGGCGCTCATGCCGGGCGCAAGCCGGCCCGGGTTGGACAACGTAACCTCCACCGGGAAGCGCTGCCCCGTAGCGGCGGCTACCGGCCCCACCTGGGTCACCCGGCCTTCAAATTCGGCGCCCGGCAGGGCGTCGACCGTTACGGACACCTTCTGCCCTACCGCCAGAAGGGGCACCACTTCCTGGCTTACCGTGCCCTGGAGCTTGAGGCTAGAAGTATCGGCTACGGTCAAAAGAGGCGTACCGGCCCCCACCACCTCCCCCGGGTTTACGTAGCGATTGGTGACCACCCCGCTCAGGGGACTGCAAACCTCGGCGTTTTTCATCTGGACCCGGATCAGGTTCTGGGCCGCCCGGGCCTGGGCTAAAGCCGGACCGGTAGCTATGGCGTACTGCCTCCGGGCGCTTTCCTCCTGCATGACGGCCAGTCGGTACTGGGTCTGCGCCTGCTTTAGCCTGGCCTCTACTTCATCCAGTTGGCTTTGCGGCGCCGCGCCCGCGTCGGCCAGGGACTTCACCCGGTCGTAGGCCTTCCGGGCATTGTCCAGGTCTATCTGGGCGGCCTCCACCTTGAGCCGGGCGGTATCCAAGGCTATCCCGGCCTGGTCGGCCTGCGCCTCGGCCAGACTGACCGCAGCCTCAGCTTGCTGCCACTGGGCCTGTAACTCCGCCGTGTCGATCCTCACCAGCACCTGACCCGCCTTCACCGCGTCTCCTACCTCGGCGCGAACCTCGGCCACCCGGCCGGCCAGTTTGCCGGACACGTTGGCCGAGCGGGCCGGGAGCAGGGTTCCGGTTAGCTCCACCACCACGTCCACCGGGCCCAAGGCGGCCGTGACGGTCTTAACCGGCAGCTCAGGAGCCGGGCCCTGCGCCGACTTTACGCCGCACGCCGCTCCACCCAGGGCTAAAGCCGCGGCCACCACGGCCGCTGCGGTTATCCTCCACCAGGCCCTCATTTCTCTCCCCCCGTTCCGGCAGGTTGGGACTTAACGTGTATCTTGACCGTGGCGCTCGCGCCGGGGATCAGCTTCCCCACCGGAGCGTCCACCAGTACGATTCTCACCGGAATCACCTGGGTAACCTTAATGTAATTCTCGCCCGTGTTCTGACTGGGAAGGAGAGAGAACACCGAAGTGGTCGCCTTGCCGATAGCGGCCACCCGTCCGCTAAACTCTCTTCCCGGGCAGGAGTCGAGCCTCACGTCCACCCTCTGCCCCTCGGCAATCCGTTCAATTCGGGTTTCCTTTATGTTAGCGCTGATGTAGGCGTGGTCGGTGTCGGCCACCACGGCCAGGGGTGTGCCGGTGCCGACCAGCGCCCCCACTACCGCTTTAGACTGTATGATCTCGCCGGCTATGGGCGAGCGTATCTCCGCCTTGGCGGCCATCACCCCCGCCGAGGCCCCAAGAGCCTGGGGACCGGTGCTGGCGGACGTAAGGACCGCTTCCAGGTCGAGCCGCCCCAGAAGTTGGCCGGCTTTCACCCGGTCCCCCTCCTTAATCGTCCACTCCACCAGGCGGCCGGCTATCTGGGGGGTAACGGTCACCGTATCCGCGGCCACCCGGGCATCTTCGGTGGTGACAAAGTTAACGCCCTGGTAGTAATAGTAGCCAGCTATGCCCACCGCGCCCAGAACCGCCAACACCAGCGCCAGTGTCAGCACTACGGTGCGTCTGCCGCTCACCTTGCTCACCCGCGATCACTCCTCCCCTCACTGTCCTACTCGAGGCCAAGGCCCGCCTGTCCGCCGCCCTTCTTGAGAAAAAGCGAGGGCAAGATCGCGATCAGGACCAGACAGGCCATGATTACGAAAATGTCCTCTAGCGCCCGCACGAACGCCGTCTGGGCCACCAGGCCCTGGAGGTAGGCCAGTCCCAGCGTCCGCCCCATTTGAGAGCCGGCCGCCGTCCCTCCTATATAGGTCTCGGCCTGCCGCAAAAAGTGCTCCACCGCCGGATTAGCCGAGCCGAGGCTTTGGGCCAGATAGACGCCGTGCAGAGCTTGCCGGCGGTTGAGCACCGAGGTAAGAACCGCGATTCCGAAGGAACCGGACACGCGGGAAATGATGTTGGTGATGGCCGAGGCTCTCCCTACCAGCTCCGGCGGTATGACCGCCAGGGCCGCGGTCTGCACCGGCCCCATGCCCAAGGCCATTCCCACGCTGCGCAGCGCCAGCCACACCTGGATTACCCGGAAAGGCGTGGACACGTCCAACCGGTGGAACAGGTAGGTGGTGTAGGCCAGCAACACCAGCCCGGCCAGACTGAGAGGCCTGGGCCCCAACCGGTCGTATAGGCGGCCGATGAAAGGCATCAAGAGGCCGGAAACCAGGGCGGCGGGCATCATGAGCAGCCCCGTTTCCATGGCCCCAAGCCCCCGCAGGCGCTGCAGAAAAAGCGGCACGTAAAACACGCCGGCGTTGAGGCAAATGGTGACCACCACCAGCATGAGGTTGGCCAGGGTAAAGGTGCCGTAGCGGAAGACGCGGAGTTCCAGCAGAGGCTTTTCGGCGGTCAGCTCAAGGTACACGAAAAGGACCAGCAGCACGGCACTGGCGTAGAGCAGCAGCACCGTGCTCTCCGAACGCCAGCCCCAATCGTTCCCCTTGGTAAGCGCCAGCAGCAGGCAGAAAAGCCCGCCTCCGGCAGTAACGGCTCCCTCCACGTCGATCCGCCCGGCGTCGGCGGGCGGAAAATCCGGAAGCACGGCCAGCGCCAGCAGGATGCCCAAAAGCCCTACAGGCAGGTTGATGGTGAATATCCAGCGCCAGCCCACGTACTCCACCAGGTAGCCGCCCAGGGTGGGCCCGATGGCCGGCGCCACCAGAAGCGCAATACCGAATATACCCATGCCGCTTCCGAACCGGCCCCCCGGCACCAGGCGGAAGACCATAGCCATGACCGTGGGCATAATCATGCCCCCACCCAGAGCCTGTATCACCCGGGCGGCGATTAAAGAGTTGACGTTCCAACTCAGGGCACAAAGCGCCGAGCCCAAGGTGAAAAGGGCGAGAGAAAGGACGTAAAGGCGCCGTAGCCCCAGCCGGTCCCCCATCCAGCCGCTCAAGGGCACTACTACTCCCAGGGCCAGCATGTAGATGGTGATTACCCACTCGATGGTGACGGTGTCCACATTGAACACCCGCATCATCGTTGGTATGGCTACATTCACAATGGTGGAATCCAGAATGGCCATGAACGGCCCAATAAGGGCCACCAGCACCGGCAGCACCCAGGAGCCGGGACCGCGGCTACTAGAGTTGGGTGTCACCCTCCTCGCCCTCCCCGCGCGTAAGCTGTCGATCCAGGAGAGTAAGCGCCTGAACCACCAGACGGTACTCGCTATCGAGCAGGCCGCCCAGCAACCCCTCCAGCTCTCTCTCCGCTCTTTCCGCTACCCGGTCCAACAGGCCGGCCAAAAGCGGCGTACCCCGTACCAGTACGGCCCGCCGATCGCCCGGGTCCGGCAGCCGCTCCAGCAACCCCCGGGCTTCCAGCCGGTCCAGAACGGCGGTAAAGGTGCTGGGGGGCACGCCCAGAAACTCGGCCAGTTCACTGGCCCGGCCTGCCCGCCTCCTCCGCACCTCCCAGAGGGTGAACACCTCTAAGCCCGACAGGCTCTCGGCCTGTAGCACCGGCAGCATGTGCCGGCGCAGTCTGGCGGCTAACCGAACCAGAACCCCGACCAGTGGTACCCACCGCAAAGAGCCCTCCAACCTCCTGTTTCCAAAGCAAAAAATACGATATCGAACATTGATTAACATTATAAGGCCGATCGGGTCTACTGACAAGTCCGATGATAAAGGCCATCACCCCGGTACGCCTCGCCAGGGCGCTCAAGCACCGCAAGAGTGGCGCACCCTGGAGCGCGAAAACCCAAGTTCAACAAGATCCTTGACCCGACACCGCCGCCCGGCTATTATCATGGTGAAACTAAGCGGGGAGGCGAATTGCCTCTGAAACCGGGCCTCACAAGAATAGGCGAAAAAATCGCTCCGGTGCTGGAAAAGTTCGGGGTGCATACCTGTTACCTTTTCGGCTCCTACGCTCACGGCCAGGCGACACCCGCTAGCGACGTGGACCTAGCCGTGGTCTTCTCCGGCTACGAACCGACCAGGCACGACCTTGACCTCTTGACGGAAATGGAAGCGGAGTTGGCCCGAGCCCTTGCGCCCCGGGCAGTAGACTTGGTTTTCCTCCAGAGGGAAGGCATTGCCTTTCGCTTCGAAGTGGTTAGCACCGGAACCGTGGTTTACTGCCGCGACCACGTAGCGCGGACCGACTTCGAGGACGGGGTAATCCGCGACTACCTCGATTTCGCCCCGATTCTCGCCCGCTGCGAGCAAGAGCTAGCCGAAGCCATACGGGAGGGCCACTTCTTTGCTTAACCGCCAACTCATCTTAGAACGGCTGGACATGCTGCGGAACTCCGTGAACCGCCTCAACAAGTTCAGGGAACTGTCGGAGGAAGCGTTTGCCGCCAATCCGGACAACTACGCCATAGCGGAACACCACTTGCGTCGGGCCCTAGAGTGCGTTCTGGACATAGGGCGGCACATCGTAGTAAAGAAGGGTTTGGGGCGTCCTCGCGACTACCGCTCCATAATCGAGATCTTAGGGCAGAACCAGGTACTGCCGCCGGCCTTTGCCAGGGAAATCGTAGGCATGGCCGGCTACCGCAACCGTCTGGTCCACGGCTACGCCGAAGTCACCGGCCAGGAAATGTACCGAATAATCACCAGCCGTCTGGAAGACTTCGCCCGCTTCGCCGGCTATATCCTAGAATACCTAGAAAGCCAAGACCAAAGCCCAAATCAATTCCTTATTTAGCCCAATATTTCCCTCAAGGGTGGGCGCAGTTCAACCGGGACGGTAGCAATTTTCGCGCGCTTACCGTCGACGGCCACCTTGCCCACCATAACCAAGGCCCGGGACCAAAGGACACCCAGGGCAGATTTAGGGACCTCTTCTTCCCAGTAGAAACCGTCGCCTTCCATAGAACCGAATTTCCGCCCGTTTGTACCGGCCCAGGTTGAAACAAGCCACCCCGGCCAGGAACTTGTTTTCCCAGGAAAGGTGGTGAGGCTCCCAGCGGCGATATAACTCAAATACCTGCTGGTGATCCTTCAAGTCGGCCGCTGCCTGCATGATGCTCACGGTATATTCTCGAAAGAACTGGGGCAGGTGCCCCAGCGTGCGCCGCATTTCCGCCAGACCCGCTTCGAAGCTTCGCACCGCCTGATTAAGCCACCGCCGGCCCTCCTCTTCTCGGCCCAAGGAGCAGCAGATGCGGGAAGCCAGGGCATAGGTGAAGGGATTGGCCCGCTTGGTGGCGGCCTTCGCCTCCTTCTTCACTTCTCCGTGCCCGCCTGTCGCCGCCGGACCCACGCCTCGCGGGCACCCGCTTCCTCCTCTTCAATGCCCGGAAATTGCCTTCCGGTCCGCAGGACCCCCCCCGCCGGTAATCACGGTGTTCTGAAGGGCGACGCCGGCGGGCCAAGCTAGCGCAGAAGCGATTCCCTAGGGCCTCTACCACCAGATACTCCTCTTGTCGGATCCGCCGCCCTGCTCCCACCAGGCTTCACCTCTATGGGAAAACCGAAGACAGATAAGCCTCCCGTTTCCGG
>JBNARC010000038.1:0-15738 GCA_049719955.1 Neomoorellales bacterium
TGGTGCGTCGTGGATACCGCCTGAGGAAAACGGGGCTACGTCAGTATGGCTTCCTCTGGGTGGGGCGTGTTAAACTGAGGTTGACGAATGCTTGCCCGAGGTGAAACTATGGAGTTCGTGGCCGACCTGCACGTTCATTCCCGATACTCCCGCGCCACCAGCCCCGACGCTACACCGGAAAACTACTACCGTTGGGCGGTATACAAGGGAGTTACCTTGGTAGGCACGGGCGATTTTACCCATCCGGCCTGGCGAGAGGAACTGCAACGGGCTTTGGAACCGGCCGAAGAGGGACTTTACCGGCTAAAAGAACAAGAAAAACACTGGCCGTCGGAGCTGGATCCTGAGAGGTTTCCTTGGGCCGGTCCTCGAGAGACGAACGGGCGGCCGGCGGTGCGCTTCGTGGTTTCGGGAGAAATCAGCACCATTTATAAGAAGGACGGGAGGGTTAGAAAGATCCACCACCTCATCCTTCTTCCCGGCCTAGAAGCGGCCGAAGCGTTGAGCCGGCGGCTGGAAGCGATAGGGAACCTGGGGTCTGACGGCCGTCCCATTTTGGGACTGGACAGCCTCCGCCTGCTGGAGATGGTCCTGGAGGTCTGCCCGAAGGCCGTTTTCATACCCGCCCACATCTGGACCCCACACTTCTCCCTGTTAGGGGCCAATTCCGGCTTTGACTCTTTAGAGGAATGCTTTGAGGATCTGAGCGGCTACATATCCGCCCTGGAGACCGGGCTCTCCTCCGACCCGCCGATGAACTGGCGGGTTTCGGCGCTGGACCGCTGCGTCCTGGTCTCCAATTCCGACGCCCACTCCCCTAAAAACCTGGCCCGGGAGGCCAACCTTTTGGACGCCGAGCTTTCCTACCCCGGGCTTTACCGGGCCCTAACCGCTCCCGACTTCACCGGTCTGATGGGCACGCTGGAGTTCTTCCCCGAGGAAGGAAAGTACCACTACGACGGCCACCGGGCCTGCCGCCTGCGCTGGCACCCCGCCGAGACCCGCGCCGGTGGCGGGAAGTGCCCGGTCTGCGGCCGACCGGTGACGGTGGGGGTACTACACCGGGTAGAGGAGTTGGCCGACCGGCAGGAGGGCTCGCGACCGGCCGGAGCCCGGCCCTACCAGAGCCTGGTACCGCTGCCGGAGGTTATAGCCTCGGCTCTGGGCGCGGGAACCGCTTCCCAACGGGTGGCCCGGGTCTATTCCGCCCTGCTCGGCCGGCTGGGTCCGGAACTGGTGGTGCTGCGGCAGGCACCCGTTGCTGAGATAGCCGGGGTGGCCGGATGGCCGGTGGCCGAGGCAATACGGCGGGTGCGGGCGGGGGAAGTAAAGGTAGAACCGGGCTTCGACGGCGAGTACGGGAAGATAGAGATCATCCGGCCCGAAGAGCGCCAGACCCTGGCCGGGCAGGCGGTGCTCTTTTTCTATAGCGGGGCTCCGGCGGCCGAAGCCCGCAGCCCCGCCGGGAAAGAGGCCGAGAAGGAAGAGACGTTCTCCGGGGTCGCGGGCGCGGAAAGCGAGTCCGCCCCGGCGGCGTCGCCGGTTCCCGCCGGCGGTCCGGGAGACGAACTTACCGCGGAACAGCGGGAGGCGGTTACGGCGGTCGAAGGGCCGGTGGTAGTGCTGGCCGGACCGGGGACCGGTAAGACCCGGACGCTGGTGTACCGGATCGTTTACCTGCTCCGGGAAAAAGGAGTACCGGCCGGGCAGATAGCCGCCCTGACCTTCACCAACAAGGCCGCCCGGGAGATCCGGGAGCGGGTGGCGGCCCTTTTGGGCGGTTCGGCTCAAATCGAGGTACTCACGGTGGGGACCTTCCACAGCCTCTGCCTGGAGCTATTGCGCCGTCATTTCTCTTTTACTCTTTTGGACGAGCCCGAGGCGCGGCGGGTACTGGCCGAGGTGATGGCGGAAAGAGGGCAGAAAACGGTCGCCGCGGATCGGCTGGCGGCGCGCCTCTCCTACTTTAAGAGCCAGGGCTGGGGCCCAGAATCCGACGCCGTTCCCCCTGAGCTCCGGCCGCTATATCGGGCCTACCAGGAACGGCTGGCCGCTTACCGGGCTCTGGATTACGACGACCTGCTCTTGAGAACCGTAGAGCTCATAGAGGGGCAGCAAGACTCCGGGGGCGAGGTTCCGGGGTTCACCCACCTTCTGGTGGACGAGTTCCAGGACGTTAACCCGGTACAGTACCGCCTGGTGCGGCTCTGGGCCGGCGACGGCCGGAATCTCTTCGTGATCGGCGATCCCGACCAGGCCATCTACGGGTTCCGAGGAGCCGACCGCCGGCTGTTCGAGCGGCTGCTGGCCGACTACCCCGGCGCCCGGGTGTTGCGCTTGCGCGCCAACTTCCGTTCCCGGGCGGTGATCGTGCGCGCCGCCCGGGCGCTGATGGGAGATGCGGCCGGCAGGGAGCTGGTGGCGGTGCGTCCGGGCGGGCCCAAGCTTTTGCACCTGGAGGTGCCGGGGGAACTGGCCGAAGGCATTGCCGTGGTCCGGGAGATCGCCGGGCTGGTGGGTGGGGCCGACCAGTTGAGCGCCCACGCCGGCGCGCAGGGGCTATTGGCCGGCCGGCTGGGAGAAGGAAGGTGGGGTTTCTCCGACGTGGCAGTGCTATTTCGCACCGGCCGGCAGGCCGAGTTACTGGAGGAGTGCTTTCTCAAAGAGGGCCTTCCCTACCGGCTGCTGGGGAGGGAAAGCTTTCTAGACCGGCCGCCAGTGCGCCAGGCCATGGCCTTTCTGCGCTGCGTGACCGATCCGTCCGATCAGTACCACCTGTGGCGGTGCCTGGCCGAGGGGCGGTTTCGGGTGGGAACCGAGGCGCGCGAGAAGCTGGAGCAGGCAGCCCGGGACCTGGGCGGGCCGGTGCCGGCCTTGGAGGCGGCGGTTTCGGGGGCGGTGCCTTTAGCCGAAAGGGATCGAGAGCAGGTGGTGGCCCTAATGCAGGCGCTGGCGGATTTTCGGCAGCGCGCCGAGCAGGAGGACCCGGAGAGCCTGGTGCGGAGGTGGGCCCAAGAAGTCGGCGGGGAAGGAGAGGAGTTGTCCCGGTTGGCCCGCATCGCCGGTCGCTTCGGCGACCTCAGATCTTTTTTGAGGGGTGTGGTCCTGGCCCAGGAAGGAGATTGGGAACGACCGGGAGCCGGGACGGGTGCGGAGGCGGTAAGCCTTATGACCCTGCACGCCGCCAAGGGGCTGGAGTTCCCGGTGGTATTTATAGTAGGGGTGGAGGAAGGGCTTCTTCCCTGGTCCGAGCGGAGTGAGGAGGGCCGGGGCGGTGCGGATCCGGAGGAGGAAAGGCGCCTGTTCTACGTGGGTCTCACCCGGGCCCAGGAGGCGGTAGTGTTGCTCTCCTGCCGCACCCGTACCCGGCAGGGCAGCCGGGTGAACAGGGCGCCGTCGCCCTTTCTTTCCGAGTTGCCCGCGGACTGCCTGGAGAGAATAAGATTGGACGCCGCCGCGCCGACGGACGCCAGCGGTAGCTTCCGGCAACTGCGCCTCTTCTGACCGCCGTGGGGTCCCTGACGCCTAGCTACTCTATGAGCTGGCTGGCGGTGCCGGAGGTTACCCGGTAGCGTCTGAGGACGACTGGGAATACGCCAGGCCGGGTGCCGGTTGACGCCCGGCTGCGGTGGTGCTAGAATAGCACTGCGGCAGCCCGACGCCGAAATATGAGTGAAAGTGAGCCGAGTAGGCCGGGTGGTCGCGGGCTCCCACCGGAGCCTGAGGAAAGTCCGAGCTCCGCAGGGCAGGGTGCTGGGTAACGCCCAGTGGGGGCGACCCCAAGGAAAGTGCCACAGAAACAGACCGCCGGCGGCTTTTGCCGCCGGTAAGGGTGGAAAGGTGAGGTAAGAGCTCACCAGCGGCGAGAGCGATCCGCCGGCTAGGTAAACCCCACCCGGAGCAAGACCGAATAGGGGAACCATGGAGTGGCCCGCTCCGTTCCCGGGTTAGGTCGCTTGAGGCGGCAGGCAACTGTCGTCCCAGATAGATGACCACCCCCGACAGAACTCGGCTTACAGGCCTGCTCGGTCGCGCCCAACCGCAGCGTAACCCGCGGTTGGGCTTTCTAATCTCTGCATTTGAGGCAGGTTACAGCGGAGTTTACGCCCAAGGGATACGAGAAGTTATAGGGCTTTGGTAGTTATTCTTCGACGCCCGGTACATGGACTATTACAACAAAACGCAAATGCCTCGAGGCAGAAAACCATTGACGGCCCCGCGATGAGCTCCGGCGAAGATTCTTTTGATGACCTGACATAGCGGAGGACAAGGGCCGAAATCTGTTGCCGATCGTCTTATGCTGTGAGGGTAATGCTGTTGGTACCGGTAGGTTGGGCAGGGTATAATGGAGGTGGCGGCGTCCGACAACGACGAATCGTGCAAACCGCCGGCGAGGTGAGAATCGTGGTCCGCGAACTGCGTTTAGAGACTGTGGTGGAGCGCGACGGCGAGATTTATCTCCATGACCTTCCCTTTAGGAAAGGGGAAAGAGTGGAAATGACGGTACGCCCCGTCAAGCCAGGCGAAGCCGCCGCTTACGGCACGGCAGCTTGTGGCCTCCGGTCTGGTGGGCATGTGGAAGGACCGGGAGGATATCGGCGATAGCGTGGCCTATGCCCGGTATCTGCGGCAGCAAGCCGAACGCCGTGGCAGGGATTATATGATTAAGGGGCTAAAAAACAGTCGAGCCCTATAGCCGTTCCTAACCCTACGGATGACCGACCCGGCCAGACGATGCTCCTGCGCACGCGAGTGTTTCTGATAAGGTTCGGTCCGAGCTTGCGCCACCACTACCTCGGCCCATCTAGGCGCCTCTATCACTTGCTAAGCTCGCCCCCTTGTTTTTCGGCCGGCCGGATACGCTCCACAGCCTGTCGCAGCCGCTCGTTACTGCAGTGGGCGTAGATCCGGGTCGAGGCAAGATCCGCATGGCCCAACAGTTCCTGGATGGTGAACACCTTCCCCGTCTGAACTCGGCTTACAGCCTGCATGGTCGCGCCCAACCGCCCCGTAACCCGCGGTTGGACCTTTTGATTTTTCGGTTTCGAAAAGGGTTACGGCGGAGGTTACTTCTGGGGTACCCGGGGTAATACTGCTGGTACCGTTTAGTGAGCGAGGGTATAATGGAGGTGCGGCAAGAAAGTGGCGGGCGATTGCGCGGGAGGGAAGCCGGTGCTATCCTGGAAATAGGACCGGGATAGAGGGGTGAGGGCAATTAGATGCTGGGCTCGGGTGGTCCGACTCACCGCCTTCTGGAGAAGGATCTAGACTTTATAGTGCGCACCGTGGCCGATCGGCGCTCCGACCCCGAGCGGGTCAAGGAGATCGTGCGCGACAAGGACGACCTCATTGAGATCATGCTGAACGACCCCAAGCTCCTGACCCGCATCCGCGAGCGCGAGGAGGAACTGCTCGTCATCTCGCCTTACCTGCTGTTCAACCTCCTACTTCGACAGGTGCGACGCCGGCTGAAAGACCGACCCTATACCCTGGAACGCCGCGGCCGTGAGCGGGTGGCGGTCTTCGACGCCGGCCGAGTGGCAGAAGTGCTGTCAGATTCGTTTTACCTTGAGTATGTGGCCGAAACTCTGGCCTCGTTTACCCGGGTACAGACCGGGGTAGTTTTCTATCGGGCGGGCGAGCAGTGGAAGCAGTTCAGGTTTAACAGCCTGGAGGTCGACGACCTGATCTTTCTGGCGGGGTTGCTCCCGCGGGAGGAGAGGTTTCCGGTTTACCGCCGCCTGGGAGATTTGTGCCTTTTCCTGGTCGGCATATTCCCTGACTACCGCGCCTCCAGAGCGCGGTCGCGTTTAGCTTCGGCTGACTACCACTGGCTGGGTCCACAGTACTACTCCTTGGCCGCCGAGCATTCTCAGGCGGAAAGCCTGGGCCTGACTGAGCGCCTGCAGGGATTGGCCAAGAACTTTGCCTTGCTGGTGAAGGCCCTCAATTTTCTGGCCGAGGAATATATTGGAAGCCGACGCGAACAGTGGTTTGTGGGGTAGGCCGTCTCGGCTCTTCTTGGGACCCCGGTGGCCTCGACGAGACAAGGAAACTAAACTCTTCTACCCGGAGGAAGGAGAGTGAAATGGCCTCGGTATACTACTTGGACCGGCTTACTTACGAAGAAGTCGACCGCCTGCCCAGAGAGGAAACGGTCATTATCCTGCCCGTGGGGCCGCTGGAGGCTCACGGGCCGCATCTTCCCTTGAGTGTCGACATTAACGGGGCGCTGGTACTGTCCGATTTGGCCGCGCAGCTTCTCGCCCAACGAGGAATCAGCGTGCTCATTGCCCCCGCCCTTCCTTACGCTCTGGCGGACGTGGCCATGCCTTTTGCCGGTACGGTTACGCTTTCGCGGGAGACGGTAACCTCCCTGGCTCTGGATATTGCCAAGTCCTTCGCCCGCCACGGTTTCAAATACCTGGTGATCAACTGCCACCATCTAGAAGTACCCAACCTGGCGGCCCTGCGCGCGGCGGCAGAAGCGGCGAGACAATTTGGCATTTCCGTGCTGGTGTCAAGAGCGATTATAGATTCGCTTCCCCAGATCGCTTCTCACCTAAGAAGTGAGCACCCCGAACTGGACATTCACGCCGGCGAGATGGAAACGGCGCTTTATCTGTGGCGGTTCCCGGAAATGGTCAGAAACAACTACCTCGACTTGCCGCCGGTATGGGTGAATATCCGCCAGAAGTTTTCGGAGGGGGCGAAGGATTTTCGGGAGGTCGGGGCAACCAGGTGCTACCTGGGCGACCCGGCGAAAGCCAGTGCCGAGGCGGGGGCCGAACTGTACCGCATTCTGGCGGAGGCGCTGGCCGACGAGGTGGAGAAATGGTTTAGACAGCAGCAGGCGGCTGCTCAAGACCGGTAGTGAGACAAGTAAGGCCGAGCGTGGGATCTGAGGGCCGGGGGGCACTCTTAGTCCCGGCTGTGGTGTTCGGCGTGGCCTTTCGACATCCTTTCGGTAAATCCTGCCCGGCGAGTGGGGTAGAATAGTACCGCACAAAACTGTGTTGGGTGAGCAAGAGTGTCGGTGTCACGCTGCCTACCACCCCCAACCTGCCGGGACCGGGCGGGCGACCCGGAAACCGGCCACGTTTCCGCTGCGGCTATGGGTTGGTATTTGTTTGGGGTTCTACCCCAGGTGGCCAGAGAGCTGGCCCACTGGCGGCGGCAGGCGGGCGGGTGCCCTGATGCCCGGCTGCGGGCTATGGCCCTTTCTAGCCTGGACCAGAAACGCTTTCACTGCCAGGGCGGTAGCTTTTTCGCCCTGTGGGTCAGTCTTCCCTACCGACCTTGGGTGGTGAGGGCGGTTGTAGCCCTGCAGACCATTAGCGACTACCTGGACAACCTTTGCGACCGGCTGGGCGTTGAAGACGAGCGGGCGTTCCGGAGGCTACACCGGAGCTTGGTGGACGCGCTTCTGCCCGGGGAAAGCCTCAAGGACTATTACTCCGCCTACCCCTACCGGGCGGACGGAGGTTACCTGCTCATGCTGGTGAGATGCTGCCAACAGAGCCTTTCCCGCCTGCCCGGCTGGCCGACGGTCCGGGAGGAGGCGCTGCGGATGGCTGGTTGGTATGCGGACCTTCAGGCTACGAAGCACCTGGGGGTGGGGGAGCGAGAAGACCGGGTGAGGAGTTGGTTGGCCGGGGTGGAAGGGCAGATTCGGTCGGGTCTGGCCTGGTGGGAATTGGCAGCGGCTACCGGCTCTACCCTAGGTATCTTCGGGCTTATGGCCCTGGCCACCCGGTGGTCGCTCGGCCGGGAAGAAGTGGCCCTTTTTCTGGAAGCTTATTTTCCTTGGGTATGCGCCCTGCATATCCTTCTAGATTACCTCATTGACCAGCACGAGGATCGACTGGGCGGGGATCTTAATTTTGTAAGCTACTATCGGCACCCGGGGGAAGTGGTAGAGCGGCTGCTGTTTTTGGCCCGGCAGGCCGGGCAGCGGGTGGCCAAACTTCCGGATCCCCGGTTCCACCGCACCCTGGTAATGGGGTTGCTCTCCCTCTATCTGTCCGATCCCAAGGTGGACCAACAGGGGCTCATGGATCTGCGGCGGGAGCTTCTGGCCGCCGCCGGCACGGACGCCTGGCGGCTGTACCGGCTCTGCCGGGCGGTGCGATGCCTGGGCCTTTAGGAACCCGAGGGTCCGGAAGCGGCCGGCCGTGATCCGGCGCGAGCCAGCAGTTCGGACACGGTTACCGGCACGTAGCCCTTCTGTTTGAGCGCGCTCAAGCACAAGGGAAGGGCCTGGAGGGTGTGGGGATGGCCCTCGTGCAGGATTACGATGGCTCCCGGGCGGAGGTGCTGCAGTACCCGGCTTACGATGACCTCCGGAGGCGGGTCCTCCCAGTCGCGCGGGTCCACGCTCCAGGTCACTACCGTCAGCCCCGCCGCTTGCGCCGCCCGCAACAGGCTATCGCCTTTCTCGCCGTAGGGCGGACGGAACAGCACCGGAACCCACCCGGTGATTTCCTTGAGCAACTGATTGGCCTCCACCAACTCCGCCCGGACGCTTTCCTCCGTTTGGTTGCCCAGCCGGCCGTGGTACAGGGAATGGTTGGCCACCTCGTGCCCGGCGAGGGCCAGGCGGCGGGCCAGTTCCGGGTAGCGGCGGGCGCGGGCGGCCACCAGGAAGAAGGTGGCGCGGGCCCCGGCCTGGGCCAGCGCCTCCAGGTAGGCCTCGGTCAAGGGATGAGGACCGTCGTCGAAGGTTAAGGCCACCAGCTTCTCGTCGGTGATAACCTCGCGCACCGGCGGGAGGGCGGCAGCCGGGAGTTCGGCCGCGACTTGGTTTTCGGCCGCCTGCGCCAGCCCGAAAAACAGCGGGCCGGGCG
Organism: Neomoorellales bacterium; assembly: GCA_049719955.1. Lineage (GTDB taxonomy): Bacteria > Bacillota > DSM-521 > Neomoorellales > SLTJ01 > JANLFO01. The sequence continues at coordinate 8,847 of JBNARC010000038.1, forward strand.
CTTCACCGGCGGAGAAGGTGGCCAACGTAAACTCGGCCTCTCCCTCTACGGGTACGGGCGCAGGAGCCGGCCGGGGGAGAGAGGCGGGTGGCGTAGGAGGTAGGGTGGCGGGTAGAAGGATGGGCCGGGTTTCCCTTTCGCCTGGCTCCAGGGCCAACAGGGGAAAGGGCAGGGGTAGCGCCACGAATAGAACCAGGAGCAGGGCCGCCAGCGCCCGAATCCGCGTATTACCTCCGCGCCGGGTTGGGGTGATCTCCCGGCCCGGTTCCTTCTTGTTCCCGGTCACCTTCTCCCCTCCCTATAACTAAAGACGCCGAAGAAGGGCGAAAGGTTCGCCCAATTTGTCGAAGGTAGTAACGCAGGGGAAGACGGGTGGGGCAGGAGATCGGGAGGAAGAGGCGAAGTATTTGGACCGAAGGTTGGCGATTAAGGAGAGTAAGAACCCATGAGCGTGACCGAATCCTTGGTTAACCCCTTGGCTCTGGCCGAAACCGCCGGCTGCTTGCTGAGGGAACGAGGCCTAACCCTGGCTACGGCCGAGTCCGCCACCGGCGGCCTCATCGCCGCCCTAATTACCGAGATCCCGGGCAGTTCCGACTACTTCCGGGGGGGAGTGGTGGCCTACGCCAACGAGGTGAAGGAGCGGGTATTGGGAGTTAGCCCCTCGGCGTTGGTCGAATTCGGGGCGGTGAGCCCGGAAGTGGGAAGGCAGATGGCCGAAGGAGCCCGTCGGCTGGTGGGGGCGGACATCGGCCTGGCGGATACGGGTATTGCCGGTCCTACCGGGGCTACGGCCACCAAGCCGGTAGGCCTCTTTTACTTGGGGCTGGCCACTCCGGAGGGCACTTGGGTGCAGGAGCTGCGGCTGGAAGGGGATCGCCACCAGAACCGTCAGGCGGCGGCGCTGGCGGCATTGGCCTGGCTGGTGGCCTACCTCGAGGGTCGCGCGCACGGCAGCTAAGCGGCAACGAGGTGGGGAAGGTGCGGCCGCAGGAAGTGGTTACGGCTTTCCTGGAGCACGAAGGCCGGGTGGCACTCTTCCGGCGCAGCCAGGCCGTGGGCAGCTTCCGGGGCCGGTGGGCGGGAATAAGCGGCTCGGTGGAAGCCGGTTTGAGTCCCTCGGATCAGGTATGGAAGGAACTGTATGAGGAAACGGGACTTTCCCGCAGCGAGGTGGGGCCGTACTTTTACGGCCGGCCGCTGCTGGTGGAAGATCCCGGACTGGGGCGGCGCTGGCTGGTTCACCCCTTTTTATTGGCGGTGAGGGAGCCGGGGCGGGTGCGGCTGGATTGGGAGCACACCGAGGTGCGCTGGGTGCGGCCAGAGGAGATACCCGCTTTTCAAACCGTACCCCAGCTCTGGGCTACCTGGCAGCGGGTGGCCCACGGCGCGGACGTGCTGTCGGGCCTGCGGGCCATCCGGGACGATCGCGAACACGGTGCCGCCTACCTGGCGGAGCGGGCGCTGGCGGTGTTGGCCCTAGCGGCGGCCTCCAGCGCTGCTCCTTCCGGGTTGGCCTTCCGGGCGGAAATACAGGCTGTGGTGGAGAGCCTGGAGGGGATCCGCCCTTCCATGGTTCCGGTGGGAGCGGCGGCCGGCCGGTGGGCGGAGGAGCTTTGGCACCGGACCGGGGAAGCGGCCGGGCCGGAAGAGCTGCGGGCGGCGGCGGCCGAAGTAACCGAGGCTCTACGGCGGGAGATGGAGGAGTGCCGGCTGGGGTCCGTGAGGCGCGCCGTCGAACTGGTGGGCAGTAGCCGCCGGGTGGTTACCACCAGCTTTAGTGCTACCGTGGCCGAGGCTTTGATTGAGGCCGGCCGCCGGGCCCGGGCGGAAGGCCGGGATTTTGCCGTGCTGGTGGTGGAAGCGGGCGGGCACGGCCAACGCCTGGCCGACCGGCTACGGAAGGAAGGAGTGTCGGCGGCTCTCGGCGCCCCGGAAGAGCTGGAGACTAGGTTGGCCGGGGCGGATTTGGTCCTGGTGGGGGCGGACGCGATCCTGCCGGACGGCTCGGTGGTAAACGGGAGTCCCAGTCTGTCCCTGGCCCGGGCGGCGGCGGCTGCGGGCGTACCCTTTTTGGTGGTGGCGGACCGGTTCAAGCGGGCCGCCGGCGAGGTGCCGCTGGAGGAGGGGTTTGAGCGCATTCCCGCCGAGCTGATCCGAGGCATTGTGACCGAGTAGGCCTTTCTAGCAGGGAGGGAGCAGTAAGTGAAGTGCCTGGTAGGCGACCTTACCCAGGTGGAGGCGGATGTCTTGGTGAACGCGGCCAACGGCCTGGGGCCCATGGGCGGAGGAGTGGCGGCCGCCCTGCGTCGGACCGGAGGGCAGGAGATCGAGGACGAGGCCATTGCCGTCTGCCGGCGCGAGGACCCTCAACCGGGAGAGGTGTACGTTACCGGTGCCGGTCGGCTGCGGGCGCGGTACATCTTCCACGCCGTGACCATGAAGCGGCCGGCGGAGCGCTCCAGCATCGAGATAGTGGAGAAATGCCTGCACAGCCTCCTGGAGAGGGCCAGGCAGTACGGGGTGAAGAGCCTGGCCCTGCCCGCCCTGGCCACGGGCGTGGGAGGAGTTCCCCGGGAGGAGGTGGCCCGGGCCTTTGCCCGCGTTCTGGGACCGGTGCGGGATCTGGAGATTACGGTAGTGGACGTGCACCCGGAGTTCATCGCCCTGGTAGAGAAGTACCGGCAGGAATCGAAGTAAGGGAGAGGGATGGCTTTGCACTTCCGCATTGCCGGAGAGGTATTCTCCGTTCTGCCTACGGTCTGCTTCGGAGTAGTGGTAGGAGAGGGCATCGTACAGGACGGGCGCGGGGAGCAGCCTTTGACCCTGCTGCGCCAGGCTACCGGGTGGGTTCGGGAGCGGTTGGCGGTGGTCAAGCCCAAGGAGTACCCGGCTCTCGTCCCCTACCGGGAGGCTTTTCGGCAACTGGGCTTTAACCCTAACAAGTTCCTGAACTCCATCGAAGCCCTGGTGACCCGGGTGGTGAAAGGCAACGAGCTTCCGGACATCAATCCGGTGGTGAACCTGGCCAACGCCGTTTCCCTGCGTTACCTGGTTCCTATGGGGGCGCACGACCTGGACCGGTTGGTGGGGGACATAGAGGTACGGTTCAGCCGCCCCGGGGAGCGATTCACCCCCTTTGGGGAAATCGAGGCCGAAGAGGTGGAGCCGGGCGAACTGGTGTACGCCGACGCCGAAGAGGTGCGGACCCGGCGCTGGATTTGGCGCCAGGGTGCCAAGGCCATGATTACCCCTGCCAGCACGCGGGTTTTCTTTCCCATCGACGGTTTTGAGGACGCCAACCGCGAGGCGGTGCTGGCCGCCCGGGAAGAACTGGCCCACCTATTGGTGGAGCTCTTCCAGGCCCGGGTCAAAACCTTCTACCTCAACCGGGACCACCCGGAGGCCGACTTGGGCTGAGGGAGCAAGGGGACATGGGGCTGGAGATCATCCGGGCGGTGCAGGGCTGGAGCACCCCCGCCCTAGACCTTTTCTTCGTCGGCGTCACCATGCTGGGGAGCGAAGAACTTTTCCTCGTGATAGTTTCGTTGGTGTACTGGCTGGGTGACCGGCGCCTGGGTTTAACCCTGGGCGCTCTTTTTTGCCTTTCCGCCCTGAGTAACCAAATGCTCAAAGACCTCTTCCGCCAGCCCCGGCCCTCCCCCGCCGAGGTGCGGGTGCTCTTTGCCGCCTCCGGTGAAGGATATGGGTTTCCCAGCGGTCATACTCAGAACGGCACCGTCTTCTGGGGGGCGCTGGCCCGCCACCGGGGCGGGGGATGGTGGGTGTTGGTGGCCGTGGTAGTGGGAATGATCGGGCTGTCGCGCCTTTATCTGGGTCTTCATTGGCCGGTAGATGTCCTGGGCGGCGCCGGCATAGGAGTGGCCTTGCTCTGGGCTTATTCCCGCCTGGAAAACCCGGGCCGGGAAGGGCCGGTATTGGGGATCTTGCTGGGAGTAGCAGTATTGGTTTGCCTGACCTACCGTACTCCGGTGGCGGCCAAGGTGGGCGGCGGCCTGGCGGGTATGCTGGTTGGCTACCGCCTGGAGGCTTCGGTCGCGGGCTTGCGGCCGCCAGTCGGCTGGCGAGCCTTAGCTCGGGCCCTCTTGGGTCTGGGGGTGCTGGGGGGCTTTCAGGTGGTGGGGGGGCGGTGGCTGCCGGAAGCCTACGGGTGGACGCTGGTCCGTTACCTGGCCTTGGGCTTTGCCGGCTTCGGCTTATTGCCCCGGCTTTTCCGCTACCTCGGCTGCTAGGTGGGGTCCCGGCCTTACGCAGTGCCTGGGTCCTCCTCGTACTGCTCGCCTCGCCTACCGGACTACGGCTCGGGCATCGCGCTCCGGCGGGCTCCCCTCGGAAGCGCCATCCATGGCGCTTCTCGGCTTCGGCCGTCCGTGGCCTTCGGCCCGCCTTCGCACTCGCCCTCGCCGAGTGCGGTTCCCGGCGAGGCTCCCAATGTACTCGGAGGACCAGGCACTGCCGGCCGGGAGCGCGGAAGAGGTTACGGCCTATTTGGCCTGCAGCGGTTGCAGCCGGTCCTGGTCCAGGGCGAAGGCGTGCCCGTAGGCAGCCTGGCTGAAGAGGAGTTCGGCCTGATCCAGCGGCAGGCCCCGCAGCTCTACTTTCTTCAAGTCGCCCTCCCCCAACCCCATGGCTATGGCCCGGTAGAGGTACTGCACCGCCTGGGGCATGAAACCCAGCAGGCGGGCCGCCACCACGTCGGTAGCTACCGGGTCGGTTCCGGCCAGGAAAAGGCCGGTAAATACCGGCTTGCCCGCGGCCGGTCCCGTGCCCACCATGGCCGGAGAGGCGCTTACCAGGCTAAGATCCACGGGAAGCTGCCGGGCCATGGCGGCGATGAAGGGGTGAAGCCTCTCGTGGATGCCGCGCTGGGTCTTGGGGAAACCGTGGATCTCCGCCGGCGGCCAACTGAGGGCCACGTTCTTCAAGGTAGCGGTCATGGTGGCCTCGGCGTGGATCTTAAGAGGGGTTAGGGAGACGTGTACCGTCATTTCCGCGTAGAGACGGTTTACCGGCGTGCGGGCGGGAATCACCTCCGGGTCCTGGTCCAGTTTTAGTTCCAGGTAGGGGCCGCAGTTTAGATCCACGAACTCCACCTGTTCGTCTGCCAGGACCGGCTCGAAGCCGGTCTCCCGGACCACCTGAGGGGTGGGAGCACCGCCCGAACCCGCGGCCACCACCAGGCGCGCGGGCCTAAAGGACTTGATTCGTCGCAGGAGGTGGCGCAACTCCTCGGGCGAGGCCACGGTGGCGGTAGAGGCCGGACGGGGCTGCACCAAGTTGACGGTGACCACCACCGTATCCTCAGGACCGATCAACTCCGGCAGCGGTAACAGGGCCAGGGCCTGGTCCAAAGCCTCGGTAGCCTGTTGGGCGTAAGCAATGGCCACTATGGACCGGTTAAAGCGTCGGGGCCGCAAGGCGGTCTTCCTTTCCTGTTGAAAGGCTGGGTTTAGTTTCTCCGTTAGGGGATCAGGATATTTTGGGGTTCTCCGGGGCGCACCTTTTGCCCGGCCGGACGGGGAGGAAAAGCGGTCGGGGTGTCGAAGACTAGCCCAAATGCGCTCCAAACCCCCTAGAGGAGGAAATAGGTTTGCGAGAAGCTAGGCGTTTACAAAACCTGCCTCCGTACCTTTTTCGTCGTATCGAGGAGAAGATCGAGCGCGCGGCGCGGGAGGGTAAAGACGTAATTAGCCTGGCCATCGGGGATCCCGACCAGCCCACCCCTGCCCACGTGGTAGAGGCTATGGTGCGGGAGGTGCGGGATCCCGCCAACCACAGCTACCCCACCTCGGTGGGACTGATGGAGTTTCGATCGGCCGTAACCGAGTGGTACCGGCGCCGAGGGGTAGAAGTGGATCCGGCCGGCGAGGTGGTAACCCTTATCGGCTCGAAGGAGGGGTTGGCCCACCTGCCCTTCTGCTACCTGGATCCGGGCGATGTGGCCTTGATAACCGACCCCGGCTATCCGGTTTACCGCAACTGCACCCTTCTGGCGGGCGGGGAACCGTATTTTTTGCCCTTGCGGCCGGAGAAGGGGTTCCTCCCCGATTTGGCGGCGGTACCTTCGGAAGTAGCTCGAAGGGCCAAGCTCCTGTTCCTCAACTATCCCAACAATCCCACCGGTGCGGTGGCCGGCCTTGAGTTTTTCCGGGAAGCGGTGGAGTTTGCCCGGCAGTACGATATTTTGGTCTGTCACGACGCCGCCTACGCCGACATAACCTACGACGGCTACCGGGCGCCCAGCTTCCTGGAGGTGCCGGGCGCCAAGGAGGTGGCCATCGAGTTCGGATCCCTTTCCAAACCCTACAACATGACCGGCTGGCGCTTGGGCTGGGCGGCCGGCAACCGCCAGGCGGTATCGGTGCTGGGCCGGCTAAAGAGTAACCTGGATTCCGGATGTTTTCAGGCGGTGCAAAGGGCGGGCGTGGCGGCCCTGCTCGGGCCTCAAGACTGCGTGCGCCAGGCCTGCCGGCTCTACCAAGAGCGGCGCGATCTGGTGATAGAGGCGCTCAACTCCATGGGCTGGAACCTCACCGGTCCCAAGGCCAGCTTCTACATCTGGGCGCCGGTGCCTCGCGGCTATACTTCGGCGGAATTCGTAGAAACGGTCTTCGAGCGGGCCCTGGTCATTCTAACGCCCGGCGAGGAATACGGGCCGGCCGGCCAGGGCTATTTCCGCTTATCCCTCACCGTAAATACCGATCGGCTCAAGCTGGCGCTGGAGCGGATGCGTCAGGCTTTGGGCCGGGTCCAGGTCTAACCGGCCCGCTTTGACCGGTTTGGTTATGCGGGTAGCCCGCCTTTGGCGGGCTAAGATTTTCGTGCGCCCGGCATGGGCGTTAACCTGGTGGTGAAAGTCCACCGCAGGCGA
>JBNARC010000039.1:0-15055 GCA_049719955.1 Neomoorellales bacterium
ACAACCGGACGGTTTGGGCCGGATTAGATGGACGAATTCACCGGAATACGCACCTTAAGCTTCTTAGTAACCTCTGCCAGGGCCGGCACCACCACTCACCCGCCTTTCACCCACAATTCTAGTCTTTTTAGTTGGAGAACACAAGGTTGGATCGGCCGGGGTAGTGTAGGCATGCGCGACGCCGGTGGGCTCGCTTTGGCTGCCGCCGCCTGTAGAGAGCGGCGGTGTTCCCGGTAGCGGGCGGGGTATCTTGGGAAGCCCCGTTAGTGAGCCGTCGCGGGCGAAACCAGACTTGTGCTTCTTGTACACTTTGACCAACTAGGGTATAATACGGCTGTGGGTGGTATGCTCAGGACTATCTGCAGCGGGCTCCGCTGTTCCTAAACGCGCCCAACCGACGGGCCCATCTGCCTTGTGTACTGCGCATCGCCCTGTGCCGCAGTGAGGACGAGGTAAGAGCGTTGCTGGAAATGCCGTGCCTCAAAGGTTCAGATAGCTAAAGGCTTACTGCGAGAAGAACGGCTGGGTTTTAATCCATCCACGGCCCTATCACACCAAGCATTCGGGCAGGCGAGGTTATGGCAGTTCGCAGGCTCTTCGGCAAGACCCATTGGGGTAGGGCCTGGGTGGAGGCCCTGGAACGTATCGACTACTACACCAACCGGCTTTCCCGGGGCAGAAGGTACGCCCGTGAAGACTTGGTTCGGCACATCGAGATCGTAGAGGGAAAGGTGCAGGCCAAGGTAAAGGGGTCGCGGCCGTCTCCTTATAGGGTAAGCATAGCCCTGCGGAAGTTTACTAAGCGGCAGAAGCAGGGCATTAAGGCGGTTGTGGCCGAGCATCCCGGGCTGGCGGCCGAACTTTCCCTGGGCCGGCTTCCGGAGGCTCTGCTGGACCTGCTTGCCGCCCGGGGGCTTTCCCCGCTCCCCTCTTCCTGGGAGGAATTCGACGCCACCTGCTCCTGCCCGGACTGGGCTAACCCCTGCAAGCACCTGGCGGCGGTATACTACGTCTTGGCCAACGAGATCGACAAAGATCCGTTTATTCTTTTTGCCCTGCGAGGTATCGACCCGCCGGAACTGCTGGCGGCGGCCGGGTTATCCCCCGCTCTCACCATCCGGTCTGACCCTTTCCGGCCTCTGGAGGAGGTGGCCACTTCGGGTTGGGAGGCGGCCTTCTCCGTAGAGGTTGACCTCATCTTGGAGGAAGACGCCACCCGGGCCCTTTTTGCTCTCTTACCCGAAAGTCCCCTTTTCTACCCGACAGGGGACTTCAAGAAGCTGCTGGTGCAGGCCTATCAGAACGTTTCCCTCGCCGTGAGTGAACTTTTGCCCGTCGAGGAACGGCCCCGTTTGGCCGGGGCGGATTTCTGGTTGTTGTACCCGGCAAAGCCCCTGGATGTTCCCGCCGAGGTGCGCTTCTTTGTTTCTCCTTACGGTCGGTTTCCGGGCTACCGCACCGGCCGGACGGTGCGAAAGGAACTGCCCTGGCCGGCAGAGGGAACCTTGGAGTTGAAGCCCCGCGCCGGAGAGATTATACCGCTGGAGGTGGGGTTGGACTTCTTCCTCTTCTTGGCCCTTGATCCCACCCTGGAGAGAAGTTCCCCTTCTGCCCGGTTCTTGAATCTCGCCGCGGCTACCGCCCAGGCCTTGGCCCGCGCGGGCGCCTACCGCCCGGAGGTGGTGACCGGTCCCAAAGGGGAATTTCGCCTGCGCTACCTGCCCCTGGTAACGTCGGAGCGGGTAACCGAAGTAGTGAGGCGGCTGGCGGAAGCCGCGCCCCCGGGCCTGGTGTTCCGGGCCAAGGACCGTACGGTACTGACCGGAGTAGAGGTCGCTGTAGAAGTGCTTTCGCTTTTTCTCGCCCGGCTGGTGGCGCGCCACTCCGGGATCCCGGCCGCCGACCCGGTGACGGCCGCCTTCTTCCGGGGAGAGCTTTACCGGCCTTCCCGCTTCCAAGAGCAGCGCACGGCCAAAGCGGTGGCCGACTGGCTGGCCCGGCTCACCATGCAAAGCAGCGAGGTGCGGCCGGTGCTGCGGATCGAGCTTCCCGCCGGGGAAGATACTCTTGGGGAACTGGAGCTTCGGGTAGAGGTGGAAAACCGTCGGGATCCCCTGGCCTCGCCGGTGCCTTTGGCCAAATTGTTCGGCCAGAACCGGTCCGTGTTTGCCCGGCCCGTAGAGGAGGTGCGCTCCGAGGTGGCCAGGCAGATCGCCCTGGCTGCCGAGCACTTGCCCGAACTCCTGGAGGCGCTAAACGGGCGGGGTAAGACGCACCTGACCCTTTGTGTCGAACGCCTGGCGGAGTTTCTGGAACGGGGCCGCGACGTCCTGAACCTTTTGGGGGTAAGGGTGGTGGTTCCCAAAGAGCTAGGCCGGCTGGCCCAGCCCCGGGTGACCCTGAGGGCCACGGTGAAGGAGTCCGGGGTGTCCTTCCTGAATCTGGAACGGGTGCTGAGCTTCTCCTGGGAAGTGGCGGTGGGCGATACCACCCTAACCCGGGAGGAGTTTCTGCGCCTAGCCCGTTCGGCCTCGGGCCTGGTGCGAATCAAAGACGGCTACCTCCTCCTGCGCCCGGAGGACGTCGAGCGCCTGCTGCAGAAGTTGGAGCGCCCCGTGCCCCGGCCCTCCTCCCTGGAGGTGCTGCGCGCCTGCCTCACCGGCGAGTTGGGGGAAGTGCCTTTTCGTCCGCCCCGGGCGCTGGAGGAGTTGGCAGCCGAGTTATCCCAAAGCCAACGTCCCGCTCTTCCTAAAGGGCTGGCAGCCGAGCTGCGGCCCTATCAAAAACGGGGCTATCAGTGGCTGTATACCAACCTGACCCGCGGCTTCGGTTGCTGCCTGGCGGACGACATGGGCCTGGGCAAAACCGTGCAGGCCATCGCCCTGATCCTCAAATGGAAGGAAGAAGGCCGGCTCTCTTCTTCAGCCCTGGTCGTCTGCCCCACCACCTTGCTGGGAAACTGGGAGAAGGAGTGCCGCCGCTTTGCTCCCTCCCTGGCGGTGGCGGTGTACCACGGCGCGGACCGGGAGCTTCCCGGCTCTGAGGTGGACGTGCTGATCACCACTTACGGGGTGTTGCGCCGGGACCTGGAGCGCTTCTGCAGCCGGGAGTGGGCCCTATTGGTGGTGGATGAAGCCCAGAACCTCAAGAACCCGGAGAGCGAGCAGACGCGGGCGGTGAAGTCCCTGCCGGCTCGAGCCCGGCTGGCCCTCAGCGGCACCCCGGTGGAAAACCGACTGAGTGAACTCTGGAGCCTGTTCGATTTTCTTAACCCCGGGTACCTGGGGAGCCTGGCCGAGTTCGGGCGCCGGTTCATCGTGCCTATCGAGAAGTACCGCGACCGGGACCGGATTGAGAAGCTGCGGCAGGCCGCCGCGCCCTTCATCCTGCGGCGGCTAAAGACGGACCGGGCGGTTATCAGGGACCTGCCGGATAAGGTTATCAATAATGAGTACTGTCACCTCACTCCCGAACAGGCGGCGCTCTACCAAGAGGTGGTGGACGGGGCTCTGCGCCAAATCGAGGCCAGCGCGGGTATAACCCGGCGGGGGTTGATCTTTAAGCTGCTCACCGCTCTGCGTCAGATCTGTAACCATCCGGTGCACTTCACCCGTAAGGGCGAGCCCGCCAAGGAACTTTCCGGCAAGGCGGAAAAGGCGGTGGAACTCATCAACGGCGTAGTGCGCTCGGGAGAGAAGGCTCTGGTTTTCACCCAGTTCCGGGAAATGGGAGAACTATTGGTGCGGCTCCTCTCCCGGGAGCTGGAGGAGGAGATCCTGTTCTTCCACGGCGGGCTTTCTCCGGCCGCGCGCACGGCGCTGGTGGAGCGGTTCCAGGAGAGTGCAGACTGTCCGGTAATGGTGGTATCGCTTAAGGCCGGTGGAACGGGGCTAAATCTTACCGCCGCCACCAACGTGCTGCATTACGACCTGTGGTGGAACCCGGCGGTGGAGGATCAGGCTACCGACCGCGCCTACCGCATAGGGCAGACGCGCACGGTGATGGTCTACCGGCTAATCACCCTGGGCACCTTCGAGGAGAAGATCGAGGAAATGCTCTCGGCCAAAAGGGAGCTGGCCGAACTGGCGGTTTCGGCCGGCGAGCGGTGGCTTACCGAACTCTCCGACCGGGAACTGAGGGAAATCTTCACGCTGCGGTGAACGTCGTTTCGCTTGCGGAGGCCGCCCGGCGGGGTAGGTTGCCCCCGGTATTGGTTAAAAATCGTAGGAATAGTTAGTACAGACCTATGCCTTCGGACCGGGCGTACTCCTCCACCTCGGGGGAGGTGACCGTAGCTTTCTTCTCACGAACCGGTCCGCATCGTTTTGGGAGAGCTGGGCTTTGCTCTCCCCCACGATCTTTACCGGCCGGCCCTTTAGCACCCCGTCGCCCGGAACGTTTACCTCCACGTAGCCCCCGTCCTTCACCGCCATGTGGGAGCGTTTCAGCCGGCCCTGAACCACCAGGCCGTAGTCCCGCTTCAAGAGGGCGGGTAGGGCCTTGTAAGAAGGGCAAGGCGGGACTGGGGTCGCGGAGGCGCGCGAGAGCTTGACAAAGGCTCAGGTAATGTCTTACTCTAAGGTAAGAAGGAGGCGGGCTGGCGTGGAGATAACCTCCCTTTCGGTTAAGGGGCAAGTGGTAATTCCTAAAGCCTTGCGCGAAGCGCTGGGACTGCGGCCGGGAGATAAGTTCGTGGTCAGTTCCGAAGGCGACGCCGTGGTTCTAAGACCGGTCAGGGAGAACCTGATTGACCGCCTTTTCGGAAAGTACGCCGACCTGGACCTCTGGGGCGACCTCGGGGAATCCCGGCGCCGGGAGCGGGAGAAGGATTGGGGCCGTGGGGTCTGACCTGGTAGTGCTTGATACCTGGGCGGTGGTAGCCTGGCTCAGGGGCGAACCGTCAGGGGTAGTGGTAAGGGAATTGCTCCGTTGGGCCGGGGGAGATGAACAGGCGGGCGATCAGGTGAGACAGCATCTCCCTAGAACCCTGGCGCAGCCCGAGCCCCTCCTCAATGTTGTCAACTTAGGAGAAGTTTTTTATCTTTTGGCGCGGAGAAAAGGGGAACGGGAGGCGCGCAAAACGGTAGAGGAGATCAGGGCCTGCCCGATTCGCATTGTTCCCGCCTCGGAGGAGATTGTCTTTAAGGCCGCCTGGTTTAAGGCGAGGTATCCCATTGCTTACGCCGACGGGTTCGCCTTGGCTACCGCCGCCTGTAAAGGCGGCGCTTTGGTCACGGGCGATCCGGATCTAAAGTCGGTCAAAGAAGTAGATCTCGTCTGGATCGGGGGTTCCTACGGCTAGCGGGTCGGGTTTCGGGAAGCCCGTTCAGCTTGCGGAGGCCGCCCGGCGGGGTAGGTTGCCCCCGGTATTGGTTAAAAATCGGAGCTGGGCTTTGAAACGCGGTTTTCAGCTACTTCTCAGAATCCGGCTGTATAATCCTGCCTACCGGAAGTGCACTCCGGAATCCTTCCATCAGACAGGAGTGAGGCGTGCTAATGCGACGCTGGCACTGGGCCTTGATTGCCGCGGGGGTGGTGGCGCTGGCCCTCGGCGGGTGGTGGTACTACCGTCACCACCAGCAGGCGGCCTCCGCCGCCAATCAGGTGCGTACCGCCACCGTTACCCGGGGCACCTTGGCGGTTACCGTTCCGGGGAGCGGCACTTTTAGCCCCGGCCGGAAGCAGGAGATGCTGGCACCTTGGCAGGGCATCGTGAAGAAGGTGGTGGAGGCGGGCACGGTGGTAACCGAAGGCCAGCCCCTGGTCTGGATGGACGACACCGACCTGCGCCAGAAGATTGAAGAGGCGGAGCAGGCTTTACAAACCGCCCGTTTGCAGCTTGAGGAGGCCCGGCTTTCCGCCGCCTCGCAGCAGCAGAAGGCCGAGCAGGAGCGGGCCCAGGCGGAATCCTCCCTGCGCACGGCGGAACTCAACCTGACTACCGCCCGGAAGGAGTTGGAGCGCTACCGTAGCCTGTACGAGGCCGAGGCGGTCTCTGCCGCGGAACTGGAGGCCAAAGAAGAGGCGGCAAACAAGGCCGAGCTGGCCTACGCCGAAGCCAAGCGCAATCTTGAGGCCTTGTCCGAAAGCCAGAAGGTCTCCGCCGCCCAAAGCGAGCTGGCGGTAAGGCGGGCGGAGCTGGCGGTGCGGCAGGCCCAGACTAATCTTCAGGAGCTGGCGGCGGAACTGGAGAAGTCGGTGATTAAGGCGCCCTTTGCCGGGGTGGTGACGAATGTGGCCGTGGAGGCGGGCCAGGAGGTTCAGAAGAACGCGCAGTTGTTGGTGCTGGCCGATACCTCCACCATGCTGCTCACCCTGCAGGTGGACGAGACCGACGTGCCCAAGGTAAAGGCGGGCCAGGAGGTGGAAGTGTCGCTTGAGGCCTACCCGGACCGGACCTTCAAGGGCAGCGTGCTGCGGGTTTCGCCCCAGGCCGAGCAGCAGAACAACATTTCCATCTTCAAGATCGAGGTAGAGGTGCCCAACCCTGAGGGCAAGATCCACTCCGGCATGACCGCGGACGGGGAGATAATCGTGAGCCGGGAGGAAAACGTTCTCTTGGTGCCCCTGGCGGCGGTGCAGCGCCGGGGTGAGGCGGCTATGGTAATGGTAATGGAGAACGGGCAGCCCCGGCCGGCCCGGGTGGAACTGGGGGCGGACGACGGGGTAAACGCGGTGGTGAAGCAGGGCCTACAGGAAGGCGCCACGGTGGTCGTCTCCTGGGGCGGCACCGGAACCCGCTCGGTCACGACCACCAATTCCACCTCTAGGCCGCGGCAGGGCGTGTTCTTCATGGGTCCGGGCGGCCCGCCTCCGGGTGCGGTGGGGACGGGAAGGAGCCGGTAGTCGTGGCCCAGATCGAAGTGAAGGACCTAGTCCGTACCTACCGCCTGGGGGAAAGCGAGGTGCGGGCGGTGGACGGTATCTCTTTTGAGGTGGAGGCCGGGGAGTTCCTGGCCATTATGGGGCCCTCGGGCTGCGGCAAGTCCACCCTGATGCACGTCTTGGGCTGCCTGGACCGGCCGGACGCCGGCACCTACCGTCTGAACGGCGTGGAGGTAACCGGGCTGGGTGAGGCCGAGCTGGCGCGGCTGCGGGGGAAGTTCGTAGGTTTCGTCTTCCAGGCCTTTAACCTTATTCCCCGGCTTACCGCGGTGGAAAACGTGGAGCTACCGCTGGTTTACGCCGGCGTGCCGGCCCGGGAGCGGCGGCGCCGGGCCATGGAGGTGCTAGAAAGAGTGGGCATGGCCCACCGAGCCCAGCACAGCCCTTCGGAGCTTTCCGGCGGCCAGCAGCAGTTGGTGAGTATCGCCCGGGCCCTGGTTAACGAGCCGGTAATGATTCTGGCCGACGAGCCCACCGGCAACCTGGACACCGCCACCAGCGCCCGGATAATGGAGATCTTTTCCCAACTTAACGCCGAGGGCAAGACCATCATCCTGGTCACGCACGAGGCGGACATCGCCGCTTACGCCCGGCGGGTCCTCCGCCTGCGGGACGGGAAGCTAGTGGGAGATGAGCGTCGATGAGCTTATGGGACGCGCTTTCAACCGCCATAAAGAGCCTCAGCGTGAACCGCACCCGCAGCCTCCTCACCGCCTTGGGGGTGGTTATAGGGGTAGCGGCCATTATCGCCCTGGTGGGGTTGGGCAAGGGGCTTTCCGCCCAGGTAACCCAGCGGTTCACGGAGATGGGGGCCAACCTCATCACCGTGATGCCCGGCTACTTCCGGCCCAGCGGGGGGTTGGTGCGCACCGGCCAGGGCCAGCTCACTCAGGACGACTTCGAGCTTCTAAGCCGGCGCCTGGACCCGGCCCTGGTGGCGGGAATCGCCCCGGAAGCCTCCCGGATGGGCCAGGTGAAATACCAGAACGCCAACACCACCGCCCGCATCGTGGGCACCACCCCGGCCTACATGAGCGTGCGCAACAGCCTCCCCGGTCAGGGTAGCTTCTTCGACGAGAGCCACCTTCAGGGCCGTCGGCAGGTGGCGGTGTTGGGAGCCCAGGTGGCCAGCGATCTGTTCGGCGAGGCCAACCCCGTGGGTCAGAGGGTGAAAATCGAGGGCATGAGCTTCACGGTGATCGGGGTCATGCAGGCCAAGGGGCAGGAAGGGTTCGGCTCCATAGACAACCAGGTCTTCGTGCCCCTGACCACTTTTCAGTCGCGGCTGGGGCGGGGTGGGCTCAACAGCATCTACATCGCCGCCCGCAGCCGGGAGGT
This sequence comes from Neomoorellales bacterium, assembly GCA_049719955.1. Classification (GTDB taxonomy): domain Bacteria; phylum Bacillota; class DSM-521; order Neomoorellales; family SLTJ01; genus JANLFO01. The sequence continues at coordinate 8,224 of JBNARC010000039.1, forward strand.
AATGGACGCCCTGCAGAACCAGGTAACCGCCCTCATGCGCCAGTCGCACCGGCTGGCCGACGCGGAAGAGGACGACTTTCAGGTGATGAACCAGGCCACCGTGCTCTCCTCCCTGAACCAAATGATGGGGATGATTACCCTCTTCCTGGCCGGCATTGCCGCCATTTCCCTCCTGGTAGGCGGTATCGGCATAATGAACGTGATGCTTATCGGCGTGGCGGAGCGCACCCGGGAGATCGGCATCCGGCTGGCGGTGGGGGCCCGGCGCAGAGATGTGCTCTTGCAGTTCCTCCTGGAATCGCTGGTGCTCTCGCTGGTGGGGGGAGCAGCGGGAGTGGGCCTGGGAATAGTGGGTGCCTTTGGCCTGGGGCGTTTTGCCGGCACCTCGGCGGTGATAACCCCCTCTTCTATTCTGCTGGGGCTGGCCTTCGCCCTGGCGGTAGGCGTTTTCTTCGGGCTTTACCCCGCCCGGCGGGCGGCCGGACTGCAGCCCGCCGAGGCCCTGCGCTACGAGTAGCCCGGGCTTATTCTGTTGGTCCGGGGGCGGCGGCCCCCAGTCACCGCGGGCGTGGGAGCCGAAGTAACCTACCCGCAGTACGTCCTGCCGGTTGCGGGCGAGTTCGGCCGCCCACCGCCGCATCTACCTCGCCGGCGTCAGGCCATCTTAGCACGCACGAACTCGACGATTCCCGGGCAAAGCTGATCGCCTCCCCGCTCTGCAGGGGCCCGTAGGGCTCAAACGGCGCTTGCTCAAACCAGTCGCGCGCCCGGTTGGTCATACGTAACACCCCCTCCCCGGTCTATCTTTATGAAAAGCGTATCGGCACCTGCCGAGGGGCCGCCCTCAGAGGCGCCGGCGGTAGACCGAGTTCCCGGTCCAGCAACTCCAGGTACCGCTCCACCAGGTCCCGGGCCTGGGCCGGGTCCAGGCGGCCGCGCGGGGTTTCGGTCTCGAAGAAGCGCTTGGGGAAGCGCAGGCCGCGGAAGTCGAACCCCATTTTGGCCTTGATCTCCAGCTTAAGGCGCAGAATTCTGCCCGCCAAATCCCACAGGGCCTCGGGGGAAGCGGCTATTCCCAAGGCCTCCAGGGCCCGGGCGGCGGTTTCCAGGTCGTAGACCCGGCGGGCGAACAGGCACACCACCAGGGAGTTCAAGGCGCAGCGCAGCCTCTCCTCCCGGTACATGGCCTCCACCAGGGCCTGGGGGTCCTCGGCCACCGGCTGCTGGTCCAGGGCGTAGCCGGCGTTGTCCAGGTGGGAGTGCCGGCAGCCCACCGCCTGGCCCACCAGGGCGCCGTAGCCGGTGTGGTACCCGGTCATCTCGTGCTTGCCCAGGCAGAGGGCGAAGTCGAGGCCCCCGTAAACCGAGGCGGCGTGTTCCGTGCCCCGGGCCAGGGTTCGGTACAGGTCGTTCCCGCCTTGCAGCAGCCCCTCCACCGCGGCAAGGTAGCCCTCCAGGTAACCGAACTCCAGGGGCGTGCCCAGTTCCTCCCGGCTGATGAGCCCTTGCTGGTAGGCCTCGGTGGCCCAGCCCAGCAGCACCCCGGTGCTGATTACATCCAGGCCCGCCGCCTCTATCTTCTCCAGCAGGGTGAGGAACTTTTCCCGCGTGTTCAGGCCCAGGAAGGAGCCTAAGGCGAAAATGGGCTCGTGATCGTAGGCCAGGAAGACCGACTCCCACTCGTGCAGGGGACCGAAGCGGCGCCGCAGCAGGGCCACGTGGATGCAGCCGATGGGGCAGCCTACGCAGGAAATCTGGCGCACCAGGCTTTGCTCAGCGAAGGCCTCGCCGGAAAGGACCTCGGCGTACTCGAAGCGGGCCTGCCGGAGGTTACGGGTGGGCAGCCCGCCGATGCGGCTCAGCGGCACCACGTTGGCCGCCGTGCCCAGATCGTGGTACTTGTGCATGGCGTCGGTTTCCAGCACCTTGGCGTACAGCTCCCGATAGAGCCGGCGGTAGCTCCGGTGCACCGGCTCCGGGATGGGCATTTGCCGGTCGCCCAGGATCACCACGGCCTTGAGGTTCTTAGCGCCGAATACCGCCCCGGCGCCCAGGCGGCCGAAGTGGCGGAAGGTGTCCACGTTGAGGTTGGCCAAGCGGATGCGCTTCTCTCCCGCCGGGCCGATACGGATGGTGGAGCGGATGCCCCGACCGGGCTCCAACTCCCGCAGGTAGCGGCCGCACTCCTCGATGGAGGCCCCCCAGAGGGGAGCGGCGGGCTTGATCTTCACTCCCTGGGAGCTGACCGTGAGGTACACCGGCTTATCTGCCCGGCCGGTGATTACTAAGGCGTCCAGCCCGGCGAAGCGCAGGGCGAAGGCCGACCGGCCCCCGGAGTAGGATTCGCCCAGCTCGCCCGTTAGGGGCGAGTAGAACATCAGGCAGGTCTTGGTAACCGCCGGGTAAACGTAACTCAAAGGGCCGATGGCGAAGACCAGGGGTTGCTGCGGGTCCAGGGGGTCGAGATCGTAGTGGAGGTTTTCGTCCAGGAGCCTGGCCGCCACTCCCACTCCGCCCAGGTAGGGGAAGAGGTCCTCCCGATCCTCCAGGCTGCACTTGCCGGTGCCCAAGTCCACTTTCAGCACCCGGATGAAGTTGGCGCCCAGCACCCCTAGCCCACCTCCTTCAGTTCCAGCACCCCGTGGGGGCAGAACCGGACGCAGACGCCGCAGTGCCGGCACATGATGGGACGGCGGGTGTCGGGCCGCAGACGCAGGTAATTTATCGGGCAGGCCTGGGCGCACTCGCCGCAGCCCACGCACTTCTCGGGTAGGAGGCGCGCGCCTCCTCCTTCGCGGGGGACCAGGGCCTGGTAGCGGCAGGCAGCGGCGCAGGGGGGCTCGGCGCAGGCCCGGCAAAGGTCGGCGGTGAACTTGGTCTGGTAGCCGCCGCGGGTCTTGATGCTGATGGCCGCGGCCGCGGGCGAGAAATCCCGCATCACCTCGCGGGCGCAGGCCAGCACGCAGGAGTAACACCCGATGCACTTGCCCATCTGGGCGGCGGTCAGCACCTTAGGCACAAAAGTCTCCCTCCCCACACGTGGCCGAACGGGTTCTTGGCTGATTATACCATAGCCGGCCTCTCGCTTACGAGCCATCCCGGATACCGAGCTTGGCGAGGGCAAGTCCGAAGGAGGGCGCCAGGCCTCAGGACGGCCGCTAGCTCCGGGGCGCCACGCGTGCCGGAGCCACCAGCCCCCGGAGGGCGAAACCCGAGGGCAAGCCTCGCCGGCGAGGTGACAGTGCGAACGGGAAGCAACCGGTACCGCCTAAGGCAAACTGGGGAGGGAAGAAAGGGCGGGCGGGCTGGCGGAAGCGGGCCCGCCCCTAGTTGGCCAGGAGTACCCGGTCGGAAAGCGTGCCCCGGCGCTCGAAAAGGGCGCGCAGGTCGGAAACCGTGGCCCGCTGTTTCTCCTCTCCCTGCAGGTCCAGCACTATCCGGCCCCCGTCCATCATTAGGGTGCGGTTTCCCGCCCGCAGCGCCTGGGCCAGATTGTGGGTGACCATAAGGGTAGTGAGCCGGTACTCGGCCACCAGCCTTAAGGTGAGGTCCAGAATCTTTTCCGCCGTTTTGGGGTCCAGGGCGGCGGTGTGCTCGTCCAGGAGCAGCAACTGGGGCTTCTTAAGGGTGGCCATAAGCAGAGTGAGGGCCTGACGCTGACCGCCGGAGAGCAGCCGCACCCTGTCCTGGAGCCGGTTCTCCAGGCCCAACCCCAGCTCGGCCAGCCGCTCCCGGAAAAGGGCCCGGTCGGCCGGAGTTACCCCGCGGACCAACCGCTTCCTATCCCCGCGCCTCAAAGCCAGGGCCAGGTTTTCCTCCACGGTCATGCTGGCGGCGGTGCCCAGTAGCGGGTCCTGGAACACTCGGGCCAGGTAGCGGGCCCGCCGGTGCTCCGGCCAGGAGGTGATGTCCTGGCCCTCCAGGCGGATGCTGCCGGTGTCCGGCGGGTAGACGCCGGCAATGACATTGAGAAGGGTGGACTTGCCGGCGCCGTTGCTGCCGATGATGGTGATGAAATCCCCGGCCGCCACCTCGAGGTCAATGTCCACCAGGGCCGGCCGCTCGTTGACCGTGCCGGGATTGAACACTTTGGTTACCTGATCTAGCCGAAGCACCGGGCTCACCTCGGAATCAAACGCCCTGGCGCGCTCGCAGCCTTTGCCGGATTTGGGGAGAGGCCAGAGCCAGGGCCACCAGCGCCGCGGTCATGAGTTTTAAGTCGGTGGGCTGCAGTCCCAACCACAGCACCACCGCAATCACCAGCCGGTAGAAAAAGGAACCACCCACTACGGCGATCAGGGCCCGCCAGATGTTAGGGCAGCCGAACAGCACCTCGCCTATTATTACCGAGGCCAGGCCGGCAATGATGGTGCCGATACCCATGCCGATGTCCGCGAAGTGCTGGTACTGGGCCACGCAGGCGCCGGAAAGCGCCACCAGGGCGTTGGACAGGGCCAGGCCCAGGATCTTTATGGTATCGGTGTTGACCCCCTGGCTGCGGATCATCTGTTCGTTGTCGCCGGTAGCCCGCAGGGCCAGGCCCAGTTCCGTTTCCAGGAACCAGTAAAGCAGGGCCACCAGCACCGCCACCAAAGCCAAAGAAAGCACGAGGGGGGCGGCCGAACCCAGGCCGAGGCCGGCGGCACGATCAAAAACGGTATCCACCCGCAACAGAGGGATGTTGGCCCGGCCCATGACTCGCAGGTTCACCGAGTACAAAGCGGTCATGGTAAGTATGCCGGCCAACAGCCCCGAGATGCGCAGGTAGGTGTGCAGCACCCCCGTGACCGCTCCGGCCAAAGCCCCGGCCAGCGGCGCCAGGGCGGTACCCAGCCAGGGGTGGTGCCCCGCGGCCACCCAGGTGGCGGCAACGGCAGCCCCTAAGGTGAGGCTGCCGTCCACCGTCAGATCGGGGTAATTGAGGGCCCGGAAGCTGAGGTACACCCCCAGGGCCATGACCCCGTAGAGCAAACCCTGCTCCAGGGGGCTGGCCAGGAAACCAAGGATTTCCGGCCCCATGATCCTCGCACCCTTACTCGTACACCTGGGCGGCGCGGCTTAACAGACTTTCCGGCAGAGTAACTCCCATGTTGGCCGCCGCCTTCTTGTTCAGGATAAGTTGATATTCTTTCTGGGCCTCCACGGGCATATCCTGGGGTTTGGCTCCCTGCTCCAGGATGCGCAGCGCCATCTCTCCAGTCTGCCGGCCCAGCTTGTAATAATCAATGCCCAGGGTGGCCAGGCCGCCGCGCTTTACGCTGTCGCCCTCACCCACCACCAGGGGCAGGTCCTTTTCCTCTGCCACCTTAATGACCGATTCCAGGGCCGATACCACGGTATTGTCCGTGGGCACGTACAGACCGTCAACCTTATCGGCCAGGGTTCGCGCCGCCTGCAATACCTCACTGGAATTGGTGACCACACCCTCGACTATTTCAAAACCCAGTTCGGGCGCCGCCTTCTTGGCGATATCCACCTGCACGCGGGAATTTACTTCGCTGCTGTTATACAGGATTCCTATTTTCTTGGCCTGGGGTGCCAGATCCTTGAAGAGGGCCAGTTGCTCTCTAACCGGGTTCATGTCCGTGGTCCCGGTCACGTTGGTGTTGGGCTTCTCCAGGCTTTGCACCAGACCCGCTGCCACCGGGTCGGTTACCGCGGTTATCAAGATGGGTATGTCCTTGGTGGCGTTGGCCATGGCCTGAGCGGTGGGAGTGGCGATGGCCAGGACCAAGTCCTTTCCGTCGGAGACAAACTTCTTGGCGATGGTGTTGGCGATGGTCATGTCTCCCTGGGCGTTCTGGTAGTCTACCGCCAGTTTCTCGCCGTCCTTATAACCGTGCTCTGCCAGAACGTCCAGGAAGCCCTGGCGGGCCTGGTCCAGAGAAGGGTGCTCTACGATTTGGATGATCCCCAGCTTGATGGGTTCCTGCTTAGCCGGCTCTTGGGCCGGCGGGGTCTGACTCTGCTGGGCCGGCTGGGAGCCGCAACCCGCGGCCACGGCTATCAACAGGACTACCAGTGCCAGAACGACTGGCGCCTTGATCTTTCTCATCTGCCGTTCTACCTCCCCTTCTGAGCTCAAAGTTAGCCCGGTTTCTTTCCGGTGGTCTTAAGAGTTCCGCCCTACCGATTCGGCTAGACTTCAATGCGGGCCGGCGAACGTCGGGCTTCGTGCGTCGTCCCCCGGTCCCCGGCTCACCCCCTTTGATCATCTGCTGTGGCCCATTGCTTTCACCCATTATATTACGCCGGGCCGTTGGATACAAGGTGTTGTGGCAAGCACCACATCCTCTTGCCAGGAATTCGCTGCGGTGGGATAATGACACCAGATCACGCGTAGAGAGTTCATAATCCTCCGAAGAAGTGGTAAGCATGGTGCAGGTTACCCTGCTGGGCCGTTTTTTAATTACCGCTCCTGCCGGGGAGGTTGTTCTGCCCACCACCAAGGTGCGTCTTCTCGCGGCCTATCTCTTCTGGCAGCAGGGCCGCTGGGTGCGGCGTGAGCTGCTACGCGGGATGCTGTGGGGTGAGTTCGACGCCGAGCGGGCGTCCGGGAACCTGCGCACGGCCCTGTACTTCTTGCGCCGGGGGTTGGTCGGGGCCGGGGCACCTCCGGACCTTTTGGAGGTCCGCCGGGATGCCCTTCGGGCTCCGGTCAGGCCGGACTGCGTGGTTGACGTGCGCCTTTTTGAGGAAAAGGCCTGGGCGGGCCTGCGTAAGGAGGTCCGGGAGGTGGAGCCGCTGGTGGGGGCGGCCTCGCTCTACCGGGGGGACTTTCTGGAGGATCTGGACGCGGACTGGTGCCTGCCGGAGCGCCGCCGCCTTAACG
>JBNARC010000040.1:0-13359 GCA_049719955.1 Neomoorellales bacterium
TGGTCATAGCTTTCGCCGCGGCAATTTCGGTTTACTGGTACCTGCAGGGCCTTAAGCAAACCTATCGAGAGAGCGGCCACTTCCGCTCCGTGGTGGTGGCCGCTCAGAGAATACCGCCCCGGACCCGGATTACCGCCGAGATGGTGGCGGTCAAGGACCTGCCGGCCCGGTACCTGGACGCCAACACGGTTACCGAGTTGGAGGCGGTGGTGGGGAAGGTTTCCCGGACGGAGATTCTGCCCGGGGAAATCCTGCGGCGCGAGAGGTTGGCGGGCGAGGAGGACCTCGCCGAGGGTTTGGCCCTGCAGGTGCCGTCGGGCCTGAGGGCGGTAACAGTGGCGGTCAACGAGGTTTCCGGTCTGGCGGGGCTCCTGCGGCCGGGCGACAAGGTAGACGTGTTAAGCACCTTCGAGAGACGGGACACCGCCGGGGGACAGGGTTTGCCGGTTACCGCGTTGATCGTGCAGAACGTAAAGGTGCTTTCGGTAGATCAGGCGCTGGACTCCTCCGAGGAAGCGGCTAAGGGCAAGAAGCAGATCCCCTACCGCAACGTTACGCTTTTGGTTTCCCCGGCCCAGGCGCAGTACCTTACCCTGGGTTCGGAAAAGGGCTCTATTCGCCTGTTGTTGCGCTCGCCTTCGGATGAGGAAGTTATTACCCTTCCCGTACTGGGTATGAACCAACTGGCTCCCTAGAGGTAGGAGGGGCTACAGGCGGTTCTCGGTGAGCGTGCGGGTGGTACCGCCCGGGGCACACCGGGGACAAGGCCGGGGAAGGTGAGGTCGATGGCCGAAGTCACTACGGTGCTCATAGCGGACGACGTTCCCGCCACCCGGGAAGATATCCGGCGCCTCCTGAGCTTTGAGGAGGACATTCGGGTGGTGGGAGAGGCGGGCGACGGCGAAGAAGCCGTCCGCCTGGCCCGGGCTCTGAGGCCGGACGTGGTGCTGATGGACATCAATATGCCGGGAATGGACGGTATAGCCGCTTCGGAGGCCATAGCCTCACTCCTGCCCGAGACGGCCATCGTGATCATCTCCATCCAGGGCGAGCCGGAGTACTGGCGCCGGGCCATGACCATCGGCGTGCGCGACTACCTGGTAAAGCCCTTCAGCAGTACCGACCTGATCGAAACCATACGCCGGGTGGTCCGGGCGCAGCGGCAGAGGATAGAGCAAATTCGTTCTTCCGTGGCCGCCGAATCCGGGAGCGGCGGGGTCCCGGCCGGATTGGCCCCGCCCAAGCCGCCGGGCCGGCTGATAGCGGTGTTTTCCAGTAAGGGCGGGGTGGGCAAGACCGTGCTGGCCTGCAATCTGGCGGTGCTGCTGACCGAGGAAACCGGGCAAAAAGTGGCCCTGGTGGACCTGAGCCTGGCGGGGGGCGACGTCTCTTTGGTGCTCAATCTCAACCCCCGGGATACCATCGTGGAGCTGGTGCAGGAGGAAGACCGCGGCAGTCCGGCGGTGGTGGAGAGCTATCTCTATCCGCACCTCACGGGGCTGAAGGTGTTGGCCGCTCCTCCCCGGCCAGAACAGGGGGAACTGGTAACGGCCGAGGCCGCGGCGGCGGTACTGGCCGCGCTCAAGGCGGGCTACGATTTTATAGTGGTGGACATGGCCCCGGGCTTTAACGACGTGAATCTTACCGCGCTGGAGGCGGCCGGCGATATTTTCCTGGTAGTTAACCCGGACCTGCCCGCTCTCAAGCACGCGAAAACCGACCTGGAAATCCTGGACCGGCTGAACCTGGCGGAAAAGGTGAAGACGGTGCTGAATCGGGTGGGCGCCAGCGGCCTGCCCCCGGCGGAGATAGCCAAAGTGCTGGGTGTGGCGCCGGCGGCGGTGTTGCCGCAGGACGACAGGGTGGTGCTGGGGTCCTTGAACGGGGGTCGGCCTTTCGTGCTGCAGTGGCGCCACTCGGCCCTTACTCTTCAGTTGAAGGCCCTGATCCGGGAATGGATTCCGGGGGAGAAGGCCGGGGAGAACGGGAACCGGCGCCGGAAGCTGTTCGGACGGTAAGGAGGGGATGAAGACGTGTCTCTTTTGGCCAGGCTGGAACAGAACAAGGGCTTAAACCCCGCGGCCCGGCCCCAGGAGAGGGCAAGTCTTGGAGCCAGAGACCCGCTGGTGAAGCTGAAAAACGCCATTCACAAGCGAATAATCGACGAGCTGCGAGATGCGCCTTTGGAGGAGGAGGCGGCGGAGGGGACGAATCTGGCCGCCCGGATCGAGAAGCGGGTGTTGGAGATACTGGCGGAGATGCAGGAGCCCATCCCCAAGGCGGAGCGGCTGCGCCTGGCGCGGGAAATCGTCGAGGACGCCGCGGCCTTTGGACCCATCACTCCACTTCTGGACGACCCGGAGGTAACCGAGATCATGGTTAACGGCCCGGAACGGGTGTATGTGGAGCGCCACGGTCGCATCGAGCGAACCGAGATCCGCTTCAGGGATAACGCCCACGTGATGCACATCCTGGAGAAAATCGTGGCCCCTTTGGGTCGCCGGATAGACGAGAGCATGCCCATGGTGGACGCCCGGTTGCCGGACGGTTCCCGGGTAAACGCGGTAATTCCGCCCATTGCCCTGGTGGGGCCCACGGTGACCATTCGTAAGTTTTACCGGGACCGCCTTACCGCCGAGGATTTGGTGCGCCTGGGCACCCTTACTCCGGAAATGATGCGGCTGCTGGAGGCCTGCGTAAAGGGAAGGCTGAACATTATCGTGTCGGGCGGCACCGGAAGCGGTAAGACTACCTTGCTGAACGTGCTATCTTCTTTTATTCCGCCCGAGGAGCGCATTATCACCATAGAGGACGCGGCCGAGCTGCAGTTGCAGCAGGAGCACGTCATAACCCTGGAGAGCCGGCCCCCTAACGTAGAGGGCCGGGGGGCCGTAACCATCCGGGACCTGGTGCGGAACGCCCTGCGCATGCGGCCGGACCGCATTGTGGTGGGCGAGGTCAGAAGCGGCGAGGCCCTGGACATGCTGCAGGCCATGAATACCGGCCACGATGGCTCCCTTACCACCGCGCACGCCAACTCTCCCCGGGATCTGCTCTCCCGTCTGGAGACGATGGTGCTTATGGCGGGAATGGAGCTGCCGGTAAGGGCCATCCGGGAGCAGATTGCTTCGGCCATCGATCTGATCATCCACCAGAGCCGCTTCAAGGACGGCTCCCGCAAGGTGACCCACATCACCGAGGTGCAGGGAATGGAGGGCGATACCATTACCCTGCAGGACCTATTCGTTTACCGCCCGGAGGGATACGATCCGGCGGGCCGGGTTAAGGGGAGGTTCACGGCCACGGGAATAAGGCCCAAGTTTTTGGAGAAGCTGGCCGCCTACGGCCTTACCCTGCCGCCGGAAATCTTCTTTCCCTCTTCCCGGTAGGGCGGGGTGAGAAGATGTCGCCGGAGGTGTTTATCACCCTGTTGGTCTTTCTGGCCGCGCTTCTGGTGGCCGTGTGCCTGGTCAATCCCGAGGGGCTGGGCCCGGTGCGGCCGGATGAGCGGCTGGCCCGGGTGCTGGGCGGCGGTCCGGAGGAGGACCTGCCCGGCCGGGAGAGGATCTCGCGATCCCGCCGGTTCCTGGAACTCTTGGGAAAGGTGCTGGGGGCGCGCGGTCCCAAAATCAAGATCGATCAAGAGCTGGCCCGGGCGGATATCCCCCTGAAAGGGGAGGAGTTCTTGGCCTTGACCTTTCTCGCCGCCCTGGGGCTGGGGGGACTGGCCTACCTGGGAACCCGCAACCCGCTGCTGGCGGTGGTTTCGGCCTTCCTGGGGGCCTACCTGCCGCTGGCGGCGGTGAGAACCCGGCAGCACAGGCGCCGCGCCCGGTTCGACGGGCAGTTGGCGGACGCGCTGGTGGTAATGGCCAACGGGTTGCGCGCCGGCTTTAGCTTCTTGCAGGCCATGGACATGGTCCGAAAAGAAATGCCCGACCCCATAGCCCGGGAGTTTACGGTGGCCCTTACGGAAATGAACTGGGGGAGTTCGACCGAGGAGGCGTTGGCGGCCTTGGGCGAGCGCGTGAAGAGCGAGGATCTGGATCTGGCCGTGACCGCGGTATTGATCCAGCACCAGGTGGGCGGCAGTCTGGCCGAGATTCTGGACAACATCGCGCAAACCATCCGGGAACGGGTGCGTATAAAAGGAGAGGTTAAAACCCTGACCGCCCAGGGTAGGATTTCCGGTCTCATAATCGGGGTACTCCCGCTGGTGCTGGCCGTGCTCATATACGTTGTGAATCCCGAGTACCTGCTTCTACTGTTCCGTACCGGACCGGGATTGGCCATGCTGGGGGCTGCCGTCTTGGGAGAGGTCCTGGGGGTATTGATAATCCGGCAGATAGTGCGCATCGAAGTTTAGGGAGGGTAGGGGACATGCCCCTGGCCGTTGCGCTGGAGGTTTTCGGGGCAATCTTCTTGTTGGGCGTCTTTCTTTGCCTGCCGTCGTTACCCGGCCGGCGGCTAGTAGAAGTGCTGGGAACGGGGGTGCTTACGCCCCGGGAGCAGGAACTTAAGAAACCCTTCCGGCAGCGGGCCCTAAAGCCCTTGCTGGCCCGCTGGAGCAAGCGTTTGGGAAAGGTGCTGCCGGTGGAGAAGGAAAAGGAACTCCGGCGGCGGTTGGATCAGGCCCACCTCCAGTACCGGCTGGGGCCGGGGGAACTGATGGTATTGAAGTACCTGGCTTTGGTGGCCGGCGGTACGGCAGCCGTTCTGCTGGGTGGTGCCGTGGCGGGCAGCCGGGGTATGGCGGTTCTCGGGCCGGTCGGAGTCCTGGCCGGTTGGTACGGACCGGACTTATACCTGCGCCTGCTGGCGCGGGAGAGGCAGCGCCGGATAGAGAAGAGCCTGCCGGATGTGCTGGATCTCCTAACCGTAAGCGTAGAGGCGGGTTTGGGCTTTGACGGCGCTTTGGCCAAAATCGTGGAGAAAAGCCGGGGGCCGCTGGCGGAAGAGTTTGCCCGGGTGCTTCAGGAGATCCGTATGGGTAAGCCTAGGGCGGAGGCCTTGCGGGACCTTGCCGGCCGCACCGGGGTGGAGGATCTGGTATCCTTCACGGGCGCGGTCATTCTGGCGGATCAGTTGGGGCTAAGCCTGGGCAACGTGCTGCGGCTTCAGGCCCGCCAGATGCGGCAGAAGCGGCGGCAGCGGGCGGAGGAACTGGCCATGAAGGCGCCGGTGAAGATGCTTCTCCCCCTGATATTCTTTATCTTCCCCTCCATTTTTGTGGTTTTGTTGGGCCCGGCCCTGATCCAGATACTGCAGTACCTAGGGAGGAGGTAGGGTGCCGGAACCGGCACCCGCTGAGGCTGAGGGCCAAGTTATCCGGGAGGGTAGCCCAGCCATGGTCCTGTTTAACGCTAGTAAGGGTACGGTTCTGGCCGATCAAGTGACCTTTGCCGGTAGTTTCGGCCGGCGCCTGCGGGGATGGATGGGTCGGGCGAGCGTGGGCCGGGGCGAGGCCCTGGTACTGATGCCCTGCCGGTCGGTACATACCTGGTTCATGCGCTTCCCCATCGACGTGCTGTTCCTGGCCCCCGACGGAGAGGTGGTGCTGACCCTTCCCGAAATACGGCCCTTTTGCTTCGGCCCTTACGTGCCCCGAGCGGCCATGGCGGTGGAACTCCCTTCCGGGCGCCTGGCAGAAAGCCGTACCGCGGTCGGCGATAGGCTGGTTTTCCGGAACGAGGAGGAACGGTAATGCCCAGATCGATCTCGGCCAGAGTGGCTTTGACCTGGAGCCTTCTGGTTCTGATTGTTTGCATTGTCGGCGTGGTTGATTCGGGGTTGGCGCTTAGTAAACTGGTGCGGCAGGATTACGACCGCGCCGGTCAGGATCTGGCCGATTTTGTGGCCCTGACCGCCGCGGAATACCTTTCTAACGGTAAGCCCGAGGCCCTGGTTTCCCTAACGGAAAACGTACAGGCCGGGCACCTGGTCGTTACCGATACGGAAGGTCGGGTGATTGCCGGCGCACCGCCGGAAAAGCTCCCCCTGGGCAGGGAATTTAGGGCGGCTATTGCCTCCCCCGAGGGTCGCACCCTGGGCTACGTTCGCCTGTGGCTCGGCGAACCGCTGGAATACCCGGCCACCGCCGCCACCGGGTGGGCCCTGGGAGCCGCACCGGTCCTGGCGTTGGGCATTTATTTGGCCGGAAAGCTGGCGCGGCGCACTCTGCAGAAACCCCTGACGGAACTCGCGGCCGCCTGTGAACAGATGAGCTCCGGCGACTTTACCACCCGGCCGGCGCTTAAGCGATCGGACGAATTGGGAGCGCTTTCCCGGTCTCTGAACGCCGTGTGCTCCCACCTGGTGAGCCTGTTGGCGGCGGTCAAGGCGGGGGCAGCGGAGCTTAGAGAAGGCTTGGATCGTTTAACCGTCGAGCTGGAGGGGGCGGTTCGGAGCGGGGAGCACGTTGCCTCCACTTTACTGAAGGCCAGGGAAGCGTTCTCGGCCGGGGTGGGGGCCCTGGCGCGTTGCCGGGAGCGGGCCGAGGGGTTGGTTTCCGGCCTGGAGGCCCGGGAAGCGGCGGTCAACCGTAGCCGCCGGCTCACGGCAGACGCCCTGCGGTTAATGGAAGAGGACGCGGCCGCGATAGGCGCAATCCTGGACCGGCTGGAAGGGTGCGGGAGCCACCTGGCCGAGGCCCGGCAGCGGCAGGAGGATTTCCTGGTCCGGGGCCGTTCTTGGGCGGCGATCGTAGGGGAACTGGCGGCTCTGGCTGAACCCCTACCCTCGTTCGTGGTAGAGGTGGCGCTGGCGGCGGCCAGAACCGGCAGGGAGGATCTGACCCGGGCGGCCGAGGATTTGAACCGAAACCTGCGGGAGATGCAGTCCGCCCTTAAGGCGCTGGAGGGTGAGTTGTCTCGGATGCTGGAAGCCGGTGCCGTCGGCGAGCGGGTGCTGGCGAACGGTCTGGAGGTGCTACGCGAGCTTGAAACCTACTTGGGCCGGGCCCGGGCGCCGTGGCAGGGGTTGAGGGAGGCTCTAGAGGAGAAGCAGGAACTGGAGAGCGTCGGGCAGAAGGAAGAGCGTCAGTTCGTCCAGGCGCTACGGGAATTGGCTCAGGAGGTGGAAAGGCCGTTAGAAGACCTGGGTCGGTTCCTAGAGGAAGAGTTGGGCGAAACCAGGCTGGTAACTCCCGATTGGGAGGGAGTGCGGGCGGTCATCAGGAAGCTGACGCGCTCGGCGGAGCGGCTTTATTCCCTTTCCGTTCAGTACAAGACCTAGGTACGGCCGAGGCGGGGGGAGGCGGCGTTGGCGGACACCGCTGTTCTGGAACGTATTCTTAGGGAAACCGTAGAGGCCATCGAACGCGGCCAAGCCCAGATGTTCGAGATAGCCGAAAATACGCGGGTGGAAGCCAAGCAGGTAGAAGGCGAGTTGCTCCAGGTCAGAGCGGAGCTGGCAGAATTAATCGAGCGGGTTGACCGACTGGAAAAGGAGGAGAAGAGGGCCAGGATTCGGCTGGCGGAGGTGAGCCGGGATTTCAAGCGCTACGGTGAGGCGGACATAAAGGCCGCCTACGAAAAGGCCTACCGCCTCCAGGTGGAGCTGATCCGCCTGCGGGAGAAGGAGAAAACCCTGCAGTACCGGCGCAATCATCTGGAGGCCAGTTTGCGCCGCCTGCAGGCCACGGTGCAGAAGGCAGAGCAGTTGATTTCGCAGGTAGGGGTAGTGCTCAATTATCTTACCGGCGAGATCCGCGATCTAAATACGAAAATCGCCGAGCTTGAACAGGCGCAAGAACTGGCCCTGAGCGTAATTCGGGCTCAAGAAGAGGAACGCAAGCGGATAGCCCGGGAGATCCACGACGGTCCGGCCCAGTCGCTGGCCAACATTGTTTTCCGGTCGGAGTACTGCCTCATGCTGCTGGATAAGGCCCCGGAACGGTTGCGGGAGGAGCTCCTGGAGCTGCAGAACGTAGTACGAACCAGTCTGCGCGATATCCGCAAGATCATCTTCGATCTGCGGCCCATGGCCCTGGACGACCTGGGGTTAGTTCCCGCCCTGCAGCGTTACTTTGCTACCTATCGGGAGCAGTACGGGTTGGAGGTAGATTTCGTTTTCCTGGGAGAAGAAAGGCGGCTAGAGCGCGCGGTGGAGGTGGCCGTTTTTCGCATTATTCAGGAAGCCGTTAACAATATCCAGAAGCATGCCGGCGTGGCCAATGCGGTGGTTAAGATGGAGATGCTACCCCACAAGGTGAGGCTAAGCATTCGGGACGAAGGCCAGGGGTTCGACGTCAACCTGGTGCAGAACTCACGAAACGGTCAGGGATACGGCCTGCTGAGCATGCGGGAGCGGGTGCAGTTTCTGAAGGGCGAAGCCAGGATAGTCAGCGCGCCGGGCAAGGGTACGAGCATCTACGTGGAAATCCCCCTACCGTAACCGGCAGTGCGGTCTGCCGATACCTTCACCTCGTCTTAGTCCATTGGCAACTCGACGGGCACCGAACTTGGCGAGGGCGAGCGCGCCAGGCGCCCACGAGGCCACGGAGGGCCGCAGCCGAGGAGCGCCATGGATGGCGCTTCCGAGGGGAGCCCGCCGTAGCGCGAAGGCCCAAGCGCAAGTATAGTCGGCGAGGTGACAGTACGAAGGGGAGCAACCGGTAACGTCGGCCGGCGCCTAAAGCGCGGACAAGCCAGAGGGTAACACGGTGTTGTCCCGGCGGCGAAAGCCGGGTAAAATGAAAGAAAAGTGCTGCCGGAGGTGCGCCATGCAGGCGGTGCTGAAGGCCGGCGAAATCGAAGTGCGCCTAAAGTTTAACGCTACTGCCACTGCGGCCAAAATCTGGGGGGCGTTGCCCCTGGAGGCCGAGGCCAATACCTGGGGAGATGAGGTGTACTTCACCATCCCGGTGGAGGCGGAGCCGGAAGCCCCGCAGGAGCTGGTAGAGGCGGGCGACGTGGCTTATTGGCCGCCGGGTCGGGCGCTGTGCCTTTTCTTCGGGCCCACCCCGATTTCTGGACCCGGCGAGATCCGTCCCTACAGTCCGGTAACGGTGGTGGGGCGGGTGCTGGGCGACCCGCAGGTGCTTAAGGCCGTCCGGAGCGGGCAGCCGGTGCGGGTTGTGCGGGAAGGTGAGCGCGGGTAGGCAACACGGGCGGCCGCCGGTTACCGCCCTGCCTCCGCGGTTGGTGGCGGTGGCTGGCTTCGTCCCGCCGGGGGAAAGGGTGGCGGACATCGGCTGCGGCGACGGTCGGTTGGCCGCCTACCTGGCCGTGGTGCGAAAGTGTCGGGTCATAGCTACCGAAGCCAGCCTGGCGGGTTTCGGACTGGCGCGGCAGAGGTTGGAACCGTACGCCGACCGGATAGAGGTTCGGTGGGGCAGGGGATTGGCACCCTTGCGGCCGGGGGAGGTCGAGGTGGTAATTGTCGCCGGGATGGGCGGCATAACCATTGCCGACATTCTGGAAACCTCCCCCCGGGGCCGACATCCCCGGTACTTTGTTCTCCAGCCCATGGCCCGCACCGCCTACCTCCGGCAGTGGCTCGCCCGGGCGGGCTGGCGTTTGCTGGATGAGGAACTGGTGGAGGACCGCGGGCGCTTTTACGAAATAATCCTCACCGCGCCCACGGGTGGTAAGGCGGGGGGAGAAAAGGCGTTGCTTCTGGCTCAAGGCGAGGTGGGGCCTTTGCTTTTCGCCCGGCGACACCCGCTTTTGTTGCCTTTTCTGAGGGAAAGGCTGAGGCGCTATCGCCGGCTGGCCGCCCAACTACAGGGGGCACCGGGACCGATCCGGGAAAAGGTACTGGCGGTGCTCGGGGAGCTGGAAGAGTTGGCCGCGGCGTTAAGCATCAACGGCGAATGAACCGCCCCCGGCCCTGGTGGCGGGGCAAGCCGCATGAATGCTGGCGGGGTGCGGGAAGGAAGGGAGGGAATAGCTTCTGGGCTATACTTGCCGGGACGTCATTCAGGTCTTGGAAGAATGGGCCCCGCCCGAACTGGCGGAGTCCGGGGATAACGTGGGTCTGGCGACCGGTAGGCCGGACCAGCCGGTAGACCGGGTGGTAGTGGCTCTGGAGGCCAACGCCTTCGCCCTAGAGGAGGCCTCGCGGGTGGGGGCGCAGATGCTGGTGGTGCACCACCCGCTCATCCCCGAGCCCCTAACCTCCCTGCGCTGGGACCTCCCGGGACCGGCGCTGGTAGCCGAGGCGGTACGGCGAAACCTGGCGGTCTACGTGTTGCACACCAATTGGGATAAGGCGCCCGGGGGAGTGAGCTACTGTTTGGCCGAGGTTCTGGGCCTGGAAGAAGTGGAGCCGCTCGAGCCCGCCCGCGGCCGGTTCTACTACAAGCTGGTCACTTTCGTGCCCGAAGGCTACGAGGACCGGGTGCGGGAGGCCTTGGCCCAGGCCGGAGCGGGCCGGATCGGCGCCTATTCCCACTGTTCCTTCGAGGCCGAAGGCACGGGAACTTTCTTGCCGCTGGAAGGTGCCAATCCGTTCTTGGGCCGGCCGGGCAACCTGGAGCGGGCTCGGGAGCGTCGGCTGGAGATGCTGGTGCCCAGGCGGCGCCTGGGGGAGGCTTTACGGGCCTTACTTTCCGCCCACCCTTACGAAGAAGTGGCCTACGACGTCTACCCGCTGGACAATGCCCCTTCCGGAAGCGGCCTGGGGGTATTGGGCCGACTGCCTTCGGCCCGGCGCCTGCAGGAATTCTGCGTCCAAGTAAAGCAAGCCCTAGGTGCACCGATGGTGGGGCTGGCGGGAGATCCCCAGCGCGTGGTGAGCCGGGTGGCGGTCTGCGGGGGGAGCGGCGGCTCCCTGATTCCCGCCGCGGTGCGGCGCGGCGCCGAGGTGCTGGTGACCGGGGAAGTGAAGTACCACCGGGCGCTGGCGGCACTGGCCTCGGGCATGGCGGTAATAGAGGCCGGGCATGCGGCTACGGAGAGAGTGGGTTTGCCTCGTTTAGCGGAGCGGTTGCAGAAGGCTCTGCCGGACCTCCAGGTGCAGTGGCTTGCCGCTGACGGGGATCCCTGGCGGCATTACTGAGGCGGAGGGTTCAAGTGGCGGCGCGAAAACCACCGGACAAGCTAATCATTTACATAGACGGGGCCTCCCGCGGCAACCCCGGACCGGCTGGATACGGGGTAGTTATCCAAGACCGGGAGGGACGGGTGCTGGCCGAGCTTTCCGGCAGCCTGGGGGTGGCCACCAATAACGTGGCCGAGTATACCGCCCTGCTGAAAGCCCTGGAGCAGGCTAGGCAATTGGGAGCGGAGGAAGTGGAGGTCTACACCGACAGCGAACTCCTGGCCCGTCAGATTGGCGGCACCTACGCGGTTAAGAGTCCCCGGCTGGCCCCTCTTTACCGGCAGGCGCAATCGGCCCTTTCTGCCTTTCGGCGCTACCGGGTGGTGCACGTCCCTCGGGAGGAAAACCGGGTGGCGGACGCCCTGGCCGAGCGGGGGGCGCGGGCGGCAGAAGGGGACGAGAAGCGGTGAACGGCAGCCTGGACGCCACGGCCCTGGACCGCATCCTGCGTCACACGCTACAGGCCATCGAGCAGTCCAAGGAGGAGATGTTCGCCATTGCCGAGTCCGCCCGCTACGAGCGCCAGCGGGTGGAGCGGGAGTTGGAAAAGGCGAGGGAGGAGGCCCGTCGGGTAGTGGACGAGGTAGACCGCTGGCGGGAGGAGGATCAGCGGGCCCGGCGGCGGCTGGCCGAAGTGAGCCGGCGGTTTGACGTCTTCAGCGAGGAGGACATCCGGCAGGCCTACGAGCAGGCCCGCGAGGTGCAGGTGCGGCTGGCCTTGCTCCAGGAAAGGGAGCGCCAGCTCCTGGCCCGGCGACGGGAACTGGAGGCCGCCTACCGGCAGTTGGAGGAGACTCAGGCCCGGGCGGAGCGACTGGTTTCTCGGGTGGGGGTGGTAATGGAGTTTCTTAGCTCCAATCTGCAGCAACTTTGGGAGACGGTGGAGAAGCTCCGGGACGTCCCCCAGGCGGCTCTGGCGGTTATTCAGGCCCAAGAGGAGGAGAGACGCCGGCTGGCCAGGGGGATTCACGACGGGCCGGCCCAGAGCCTTACCCGGGTGGTAATACAGGCGGAGTATTGTCAAAAGTTAGGGGAGGTTCGACCGGAAGCTCTGCCGGCAGAGCTTCGAGCGTTGAAGGAGCAGGCCCGCAGCTGCCTGGAGGAGTTACGCAAGATTATTTTCGACCTGCGGCCGGTGGATCTGTCCGGTGGCCTGGTAAGGGCGCTGGAGAAGTACCTGGCCGATTTCCGGGAGCGGACCGGGCTGGCGGTTCAGTTCGAGGTTCGCGGAGGCCGGCCGGCGGTGCAGCCGCAGGCGGAGGTTACGGTGTTCCGCATAGTGCAGGAAGCCCTTAACAACGCCTACAAGCACGCCGGGGCCCGTTCGGTGCGGGTGGTGGTGAGCAGTCAGGGTCAGGGCCTGATGGCCACGGTGGAGGACGACGGGCGGGGGTTTGATCCCGCGGCCACGGGCGAGGGACGTAACTATGGCCTCACCAGCATGCAGGAATGGGCCCGGCTGGCCAACGGCCGGCTGGAGATAGCCTCCCGGCCGGGGGAAGGGACGCGGGTAACGGTATGGGTGGAGGCGCGGGCCACATGAAGAGCATTCGGGTACTGATCGTGGACGATCATCAGCTCATTAGGGAGGGCCTTTTGAAAGTGCTTTCCCTACATCCCGACATCCAGGTGGTGGGGGAAGCCGCTACCGGAGATGAAGCCATACATAAGGCCCAGGAATTGGAGCCGGACGTGGTGCTGTTAGATCTTAACCTGCCCGGCCGGGACGGGGTGGAGGTGTGCCGGCTCCTCGCCGGCAACGGGAGTTGCCGGGTAATAGCGCTTACGGTGTACGACGACGAAGAGCACGTATTCGCGGCGGTGCGGGCCGGAGCGACCGGATACTTGCTGAAAGACGTAAGCCCCGATGAACTGGCGACGGCCATCCGGGCGGTGGCCGGCGGAGAAGGGGTAATGCACCCCCGGGTAACGGGAAAGATCATGCGGGAGTTCAACCGTCTGTCCGGAGAACAGGCGGGGCCGACGGTGCCGCTTACTCCCCGGGAAATAGAGGTGTTGAGGCTGGTGGCCCGTGGTTATTCCAATAAGGATATAGCCGCCGAGCTTTACATAAGCCAGAAGACCGTAAAGAACCACATTACCAACATCCTGCGCAAGCTGGAGCTGGAGGACCGCACCCAGGCGGCGGTGTGGGCGGTTAAGGCCCGTCTCGTCTAGGACCGGGTCCCAGAAAATTGGTACTAAGGACCGATTGGCACCTGGTTTGGCAAGAATCTACACTATAGTCAAGGTTTCAACCTCCCATAAGGCGCTTGGATGCCGGTGTGGCGGCCCCTCGCGGGCCGCGCTTTTTTG
>JBNARC010000041.1:0-12602 GCA_049719955.1 Neomoorellales bacterium
GTTCGGTGCCCGGCGAGTTGCCAATGTACTCAGGCGAGCACCCGGTACCGCCAGTAAGCCCAAGTTAACTCGAAAGTGGGGATAACTCAGCGGGCGTCCCCTCCCCGGTTACCCCGGGGTTCGGTGCCCGGTAACTCAGGCGAGCACCCGGTACCGCCTTCGGCTATCAACCCGCTTCGGCCTCGCTTCCCACTTCCTCCCCGGTTTCGCCGACTTTCGCGTCCGCCTCTTCCGCACCGGCCTCCGACTGGATAATCATCTTGAGGTTGCGGTAGCGCGACATGCCCGTCCCGGCGGGAACCAGTTTGCCGATGATCACGTTCTCCTTTAGCCCCAGCAGGGGATCCACCCGTCCCTTAATGGCCGCCTCGGTCAGCACCCGGGTGGTTTCCTGGAAGGAGGCGGCGGAAAGGAAGGAGTCGGTGGCCAGCGAGGCCTTGGTAATCCCCAGGATTATCGGCCGATGAGTAGCCGGCTTGCCTCCCTGCGCCTCCACCCGGGCGTTCTCCTCCTCCAGCTCGAACCGGTCCACCACTCCGCCCGGCAGCAAAGTAGTGTCGCCCGGGTCCTCCACCTTGACCTTGCGGAACATCTGCCGAATCATTATCTCGATATGCTTGTCGTTAATCTCTACCCCCTGCATGCGGTACACCCGCTGCACCTCGCGTAGCAGATAAAGCTGGGCGGCGCGAATGCCCTTCACCTTAAGGAGGTCGTGCGGGTTAACCGGCCCCTCGGTCAGCTCATCCCCGGGGACGAGTTGGCTTCCCACTTCCACTTTCAGCCGCGACCCGTAGGGCACCTGGTAAACCCGGGATTCCCCGTCCGGCCCCACCACTTCTATTTCCCTCCGGCCGCGGCCCTCGCCGATGCGGGTCACCACCCCCGGCGCCTCGGCGATGATGGCCTGCCCCTTGGGTCGGCGGGCTTCGAAAAGCTCCTCCACCCGGGGCAACCCCTGGGTAATATCCTCGCCCGCCACTCCGCCGGTGTGAAAGGTGCGCATAGTAAGCTGGGTTCCGGGCTCGCCGATGGACTGGGCGGCGATGATCCCCACCGCCTCGCCGATCTCCACCGGGTAGCCGGTGGCCAGGTTCCGTCCGTAGCACTTGGCACACACGCCGTGCCGGGTCTGGCAGGTTAGGACCGAGCGCACCTTAACCTCCTTAAGACCGGCCGCCAGGATGCGCTCCACTACTTCCTCCCGGAGCTCTTCGTTGGCCCGCACAATGATCTCACCGGTGCTGGGATCCAATATATCCTCGGCGGCAAAGCGGCCGGTAATCCTTTCTTCCAGGGTTTCGATCACCCGATCGCCCTCGCGCACCTCGCCCACCACTATGCCTTCGGTGCTGCCGCAGTCTTCCTCCCGGACGATTACGTCCTGGGCCACGTCCACCAGCCGGCGGGTGAGGTAGCCCGAGTCCGCGGTACGCAGGGCGGTGTCGGCGAGACCTTTTCGGGCGCCGTGGGTGGAAATGAAGTACTCCAACACGGTGAGGCCTTCCCGGAAGTTGGCCTTAATCGGCAGGTCGATGATTCGGCCTTGGGGGTCGGCCATCAAACCCCGCATCCCCGCCAACTGCCGGATCTGCTGGATGTTACCCCGGGCGCCGGAGTTGGCCATCATGAAGACCGGGTTGAATTTGTCCATGTTCTCGGTAAGCTTACGGGTGATCTCCTCGGTAGCTTCGTTCCACAATTGGATGACCCGCTGGTAGCGCTCCTCCTCGGTGATGAGGCCGCGCTTAAACTGCTGCTCGATGTTTTCTACCTCCGCCTCGGTCCGGGCAATAACCTCGGCCTTCTCGGTGGGAACGTCCAGGTCGGTGATACCGATGGTAAGACCGGCCCGGGTGGCGTAGTGGAACCCCAGACGCTTGATACCGTCCAGCATTTCGGCGGTAGCCGCGTTGCCCTTCAGCCGGTAACACTTGGCTACAATTTCCCCCAGCCGCTTTTTGTCGATCTCGCCGTTGTAGAACCCCAACTCCTTTGGAATAGGGGCCTCGTAATGGAAGATTAGCCTACCCAAAGTGGTTTCGGTGAGCTTGCCGTCTACGGGCACGGTTATGCGGGCCTGAAGGTCGAGAAGCCCGTTCTCGTAGGCCAGACAGGCTTCTTCGTAGCTGGCAAAACGCTTGCCCTCACCCTTGGCCCCCGGACGCTCCACCGTGAGATAGTAACAGCCGATTACCATGTCCTGGGTGGGGGTTACCACCGGCCGGCCGTCCTTGGGGTTGAGGATGTTGTTTACCGAGAGCATAAGAATGCGGGCCTCGGCCTGGGCTTCGGCAGAAAGCGGGACGTGTACTGCCATCTGGTCCCCGTCGAAGTCGGCGTTGTAGGCGGTGCAAACCAGGGGATGGATTTGCAGGGCCCGACCTTCTACCAGCACCGGCTCGAAGGCCTGGATGCCTAAGCGATGCAAGGTAGGAGCCCGGTTCAACAACACCGGGTGCTCCTTGATGACCTCCTCCAGCACATCCCAGACCTCGTTACGCACCCGCTCCACCATGCGCTTGGCGCTCTTGATGTTGTGGGCAAACCCTTTGTCTACCAGCCGCTTCATTACGAAGGGCTTGAAGAGCTCCAGGGCCATCTCCTTGGGCAACCCGCACTGGTGCATCTTCAGTTCCGGGCCCACCACGATTACCGAGCGGCCGGAATAATCCACCCGCTTGCCCAGGAGGTTTTGCCGGAAGCGGCCCTGTTTTCCTTTGAGCATGTCGCTCAGGGACTTCAGGGGCCGGTTGCCCGGACCGGTTACCGGCCGGCCGCGGCGGCCGTTATCGATGAGGGCGTCCACCGCTTCCTGCAGCATGCGCTTCTCGTTCCGCACGATTATGTCCGGCGCTCCCAGGTCGAGCAACCGCTTCAGGCGGTTGTTGCGGTTGATCACCCGGCGATACAGGTCGTTCAGATCCGAAGTGGCGAACCGGCCGCCGTCGAGCTGCACCATGGGCCGCAGCTCCGGAGGAATGACCGGGATGACGTCCAGGATCATCCACTCCGGCCGGTTGCCGGATTTTCGGAAGGCCTCCACTACCTCCAGACGCCGTATGGCCCGCACCCGGCGCTGGCCGCTGGCCTCTTTAAGCTCCTGTCGCAGTTCGGCGGCCAGCTTATCCAGGTCGATTTCCTCCAGAAGGCGCTTGATGGCTTCGGCCCCCATCATGGCCTCGAAGCGGTTGCCGTAGCGTTCGCGGTACTCGCGGTACTCGTTTTCGCTCAGCAACTGTTTCTTCATTAGGGGCGTATCCCCCGGATCCACCACCACGTAGGAGACGAAGTAAAGCACCTTCTCCAGGGCCCGCGGGGACATATCCAGGATGAGCCCCATCCGACTGGGTATACCCTTGAAGTACCATATATGGGAAACCGGAGCCGCCAGCTCTATGTGCCCCAGCCTTTCCCGACGCACCTTGGCCCGGGTTACCTCCACCCCACAACGGTCGCAGACAATGCCCTTGTAGCGCACCCTTTTATACTTGCCGCAATGGCATTCCCAGTCGCGGGTGGGGCCGAAAATGCGCTCGCAGAACAGACCGTCGCGTTCCGGTTTCAGGGTGCGGTAGTTTATGGTTTCCGGCTTCTTAACCTCCCCGCTGGACCAGGCGCGAATCTGTTCCGGAGAAGCCAGGGCAATACGGATCCGTTCGAAGTTACTCACGTCTAACAAAGAACTCTCTCCTTTCCGCCCCTACTTCGCCTCGCGCCTCTTCACCCGAGGCAGGTCCTCGCCTAACTCTGAAGCGTTCTCCTCCAAGTCTTCCCAGGCCGTCTCCTCACCCACCAAATCTTGATCCTCCAGGTCTCCGGTGAGCGCCTCGGCTTCCTCCAGGTCGTGCTCGGTCAGAAGATAGGCTTCCTCTTCTTCCTCCTCTTCCTCGGACACTTCTTCGGTTACCGGCATCCGAGGAGCGTGCTCCGGCCTAAGCTCCAACCCCAGCTCCTTGGCCGTATCCGCGAACTCGTCCTCTTCGTCCCGGATCTCTATCTCCTGGTTCTCCTCCGAAAGCACTTTCACGTCCAAACCCAGGCTCTGCAGTTCCTTAATCAGCACTTTGAAGGACTCCGGAACCCCGGGTTCGGGCACGTTCTCGCCCTTAACAATTGCCTCGTAGGTGCGAACCCGCCCCACCACATCGTCCGACTTCACGGTAAGGATTTCTTGCAAAGTATAGGCGGCGCCGTAGGCCTCCAGGGCCCAAACCTCCATTTCCCCAAAACGCTGCCCGCCGAACTGCGCTTTTCCTCCCAGAGGTTGCTGGGTGACCAGGGAGTACGGGCCGGTGGAGCGGGCATGGATCTTGTCGTCCACCAGGTGGGCCAGCTTAAGCATGTAGATGTAGCCCACGGTAACTTCGTGATCGAAAGGCTCTCCGGTACGGCCGTCGTAGAGAACGGTCTTTCCGTGCTTGGGCAAGCCCGCCTGTTCCAGCGCCCGGGTTATATCTTCCTCCGTGGCCCCGTCGAAAACCGGCGAGGCTATCTCTATGCCCAGGGCCTTGGCCGCCCAGCCCAGGTGGCACTCCAGAATCTGACCCAGGTTCATCCGGGAGGGTACTCCCAAGGGGTTGAGCACGATGTCCACCGGAGTGCCGTCGGGCAGGAAGGGCATATCTTCAATAGGAAGAATCCGGGAAATTACCCCCTTGTTACCGTGGCGGCCGGCCATCTTGTCGCCCTCGGAAATCTTGCGCCGCTGGGCCACATACACCCGCACCAGTTGATTCACCCCGGGGGCCAGTTCATCGCCGTTTTCCCGGGAGAAGACCTTAACGTCCACCACCTTGCCGGACTCGCCGTGCGGCACCCGCAGCGAGGTATCACGCACCTCCCGCGCCTTTTCCCCGAAGATGGCGCGGAGCAAGCGCTCTTCGGCGGTTAGCTCGGTCTCACCTTTAGGCGTTACCTTACCCACCAGAATGTCGCCCGGCCGCACCTCCGCGCCCACGCGGATGATGCCCCGTTCGTCCAGATCTTTAAGCACCTCTTCGCCCACGTTGGGGATGTCTCTGGTAATCTCCTCCGGGCCCAGCTTGGTATCCCGGGCCTCGCACTCGTACTCCTCGATGTGGATGGAGGTAAAGACGTCCTCCCGCACTAGACGTTCGCTGATAAGAATAGCGTCCTCGTAGTTGTAGCCCTCCCAGCTCATGAAGGCCACCAGCACATTACGGCCCAAGGCCAGCTCGCCGTTAGCGGTGGAGGGCCCGTCCGCGATTACGTCTCCTATCTTCACCCGCTGCCCTTTCCTAACCATGGGCTTCTGGTTAATGCAGGTGCCCTGGTTGGAGCGCACGAACTTAAGCAACTTATAGGGGTGCGGCTGCCCCAGGTCGTCGGTAATGACGATTTCGTTAGCCGTAACCCGGCTTACCACCCCGTTGTGCTTGGCCAAAACCACCACGCCGGAATCCCGGGCCGCCTTCCATTCCAGTCCGGTGCCCACCAGAGGCGCCTCGGTACGCACCAGGGGAACGGCCTGCCTCTGCATGTTGGCCCCCATTAGGGCCCGGTTGGCGTCGTCGTGTTCCAGGAAGGGGATAAGAGAGGCGGCCACACTCCATACCTGCTTGGGGGACACGTCCATGTAGTCCACCTGTTCGGCCGGCACTTCCAGAATATCTCCCCGGAAGCGGGCGTTGACCCGCTTTTTCAGGAAGCGGCCCTCTTCATCCAAAGGGGCGTTGGCCTGGGCGATCACGTACTTTTCTTCTTCGTCGGCGGTGAGGTACACTATCTCGTTAGTTACTACCCCCCGCTCTTTGTCTACCTTGCGGTAGGGCGTCTCTATAAATCCGTACTCGTTAACCCGGGCGTAAGTGGTAAGGCTGCCGATCAGCCCGATGTTCGGGCCTTCGGGCGTCTCTATGGGGCAAATGCGACCGTAGTGGGAGTGATGTACGTCCCGCACCTCAAAACCGGCCCGCTCCCGACTGAGTCCCCCCGGCCCCAGGGCGCTCAGACGCCGCTTGTGGGTTAGCTCCGACAGAGGGTTAGTCTGATCCATAAACTGAGAAAGCTGGCTGGAGCCGAAGAACTCCTTGATGGCCGCTACCACCGGCCGAATATTGATGAGCAACTGCGGGGTGACCGCGTCCACATCCTGGATGGTCATCCGCTCGCGGACCACCCGTTCCATCCTGGCCAGACCCACCCGAAACTGGTTTTGAAGCAACTCGCCCACGGAACGCAACCGGCGGTTGCCCAGGTGGTCGATATCGTCCACCTCTCGCTTTCCGTCCATTACCTCCAGCAGGTAGCGCAGGATGGCCACAATGTCTTCCGAGGTCAACTGCCGGCTGCTAATGCTGGGATCCAGCCCCAACTTCTTGTTTAGCTTGTAGCGGCCTACTGCTCCCAGGTCATAGCGGCGGGGATCAAAGAATAAACTGTCCAAGAGGCTCCGGGCGCTCTCTACCGTCGGCGGCTCACCGGGACGTAACCGGCGGTAAATCTCCAGCAGGGCTTCTTCGGTGGAGTCGGCGTTGTCCCGCTCCAGGGTGGTTTGAATACGGGGATCGTAGTTGAACAACTCGGCCACGGCCATAGTGGTACCGTGACCCAGCGCCCGCACCAGCACCGTAGCCGGGATCTTGCGGGTGCGGTCCACCCGGACGTAGATCAGCCCGGAGCCGTCGGTCTCGAACTCCAGCCACGCCCCGCGGTTGGGAATTACCGTAGCGCCGTAGAGACGCAAGCCCGCAGTGTCGGTCTGGGCGCTGAAGTACACTCCCGGCGAGCGCACGAGCTGACTTACTACCACCCGTTCGGCGCCGTTGATGACGAACGTACCCTTTTCGGTCATCAGGGGGAAATCGCCCATGAAAACCTCTTGTTCCTTAACCTCACCCGTCTCTTTATTGATGAGGCGAACCTTTACCCGCAAGGGAGCGGCATAGGTCATGTCTCGCTCCTTGCAGGCCTCAACGCTATACTTGGGTTCCCCCAAGCTATGACCCACGAACTCCAGCAGCAGGTTACCGGTGAAATCCTGGATGGGGGAGATGTCCCGCAGTACCTCGGCCAGCCCCTCTTTGATAAACCACTCGTAGGACCGGCGCTGCACTTCGATCAGATCGGGTACCTCCAGGACTTCTTGGATACGGCCGTAGCTCCAGCGCTCCTTGTTACCCAGTCGAACCGGGTAGGGATAGGCCATTACTTCACCCCCGACAATAAAAATGCAAAAGCAAAGCCACGCCCGGGGTTTTGCTTTGCCCTTCCAGTTTAGGCCCCTTATCTCTTTATTGTATCCAAAAACCTCCACCCTTAACCGAGCAGATACTATGGCATTTATATATAATAACGCCAGCCCAGACGCGCGTCAATAGGCGGCTCAAACTTTTTTGGGCCGACACTGAAAACCCGCGCGATTTACTAACCGACCGGTCGGTCAGATTGGGTCCGCTCACGTCCGTCGCCGGCAGCTACGGTGTTTACTTTACCATCGCCCCCTTAAGTGAGTCCCTATAATTCGTCGAAAACACGTTCTGGGGAGCCCAATCGCCTGTTTATTTGTACCTACACCATTCGGGGCCATACCATTTTCTTTTATAGGTACCATAAAACAGATCATCCAGCCAGATCAGAACTCGGCGGGCAAAAGCCGACCTGGTGGCGAAGTAAGTGCTTAACCGGTGGGTTAGAGTTCTGGGGTGGCTCCATGGGCACACCGCCATGCAGATGCAACAGTCGGTACCCACCCGGGCCCAGTAAGCAGAACACGTTTCCGCCTCTAGTTTCCACCGGCGTATGCCGTTAACTACTGTCTTCTCGCCGGTAGGAATACTCCGGCTAGGACAGGAGGCTGCACATTTTTTACAGTATTTGCAGAAATGTTGTACTCCCAGATCTACCGGCTTGTCGGGAACCAGGTTGGCGTTTGTTGTTACCACCGCTAACCGCACCCTAGGACCAAATTCTCTGGTAATCAAGTATCCGTTGCGCCCCAACTCCCCGAGCCCCGCATCCACGGCTATGGGAACGCAGATGACATCGTAGTGCCTGAAATGGTGCGCAGTAGCCTGGTAACCAAGGTTTGCGAGAAATGCCGCTAGTTGAACGGCGATCGCGGCCCCCTTACAGTAATTAGCCATGCTTTCAATGGTTGCCGGGGTATGGGGCCGGGTCATGACCATCCCACGATCCATTTCGGTCGCAATCACCACAGCAAATGAGTGATCGAGACGATTTTCCTTGCCCCAATCCTCCCAGTTTCCGTAAAAGATCTCGCCCTGGTGGGAATAGATCCAGAGAGGGTTTAACTTCGCAATGCCTACCAGATCCGCTCCCAAATGGCGGGCGAAGCCTTTAACCCGCTTGGAAAGTTCTTTCGGGTCTATCTCCAGAGGTTGTCCCTTTGGCTGGGGCGTGACGACTTCATCTTTCCCCAATAGTTGAGGAAACGAATTAAGGGCATGGAGCATTGCCAGGTTCACCTGGTTGTGCCGATCAATATAACCCGGTACCCCCAGAAGCCCCCCCAATGACCGCCGCTCGTCATCACCTTCTTTTATATCAGGGTGAATTGCGTAATATTCTTCATACTCCCGCGTCCCAGGCCTAAGGGACCTAATACGAGCAAAGATAGTATCTCTTTCGTCAAATCTTTTTACCTCACCCTCAATGTAACTCATAGTTCCCTTTTTCGCTTCCGGATTGCGGCCAAAAGGGAGAACCATAAGCAGTAAGAGAAGCGTTGCAAGTACATCAACAAGGTAGACCAGGGGCAGTAATCCCTCCGAAATTCCATTCCCCTGGAAAATAATAACTAAAGCCAGTACCATGGTGCTGCTAAGAAGGAATAGTCCTACTCTAACGGCCCGAGGTTCCCTTTCCTGGAAACTATTAACTACGAAAACCAGCAACCCCAAGACTATTGCCGTGAGATAGCCCATGAGTAGCCATACTGCCCAATGCATCCCGCGCTATCCTCCTTTTTGTTATTTGATATCTCGAGGCAGGATACTCGAGCCCAGGCAAAGCCTTAAGGGAGTATGGTGGAATGCTTGACATAGCTTTGTAGAAGCGGCGGGGTTGTCAATATTTCATAGGTGGGCTGCGAACACTGACAGGTCAATCGCCTCGGAAACGAGAAAGCAGCTGCGGGGCCCTGGATGCGCCCGGGCCCCGCTACCGAACCGGAGAGAACCTGTCCCACGTAGGGCGCGCCAAGCGGTCGCGCCCGGGCCCCTCCACCGCACGTGTGAGGAACGGCTTATTTCACCTCTACCGTAGCTCCGGCCTCCACCAGCTTGGCCTTGATGCTCTCTGCCTCTTCCTTGCTGACCTTTTCCTTGACCGGCTTGGGAGCGCCGTCTACCAGATCCTTCGCCTCCTTGAGGCCCAGGCCGGTAATCTCCCGCACCACCTTTATCACGTTGATCTTCTTGTCTCCCGCGGATACCAGTATCACGTCGAATTCGGTTTGCTCTTCTTCCACGGGCGCGGCCTGCGGTGCCGCGGCTACCGGGGCGGCGGCCATGGCTACCGGGGCGGCAGCGCTCACCCCGAAGGTTTCCTCCATGGCCTTGATCAGCTCCGCCAGCTCCAGCACCGTCAACCCCTTAACCGCCTCTACGATCTCCTGAACCTTGCTCACCCGCTTCTACCTCCTTAGCCTTAGGTCTTCTAGGCACTTTCCTTGGCCTGGCGCACCTGATCCAACACATAAACCAGGTTGCGCAGCAATCCCTGCAGCACCCCTACGGCCCCGGCCAGCGGCGCCTGGGCGCAACCCATCACCCTGGCCAGCAGCTCCTCCCTACTGGGCAGATCGGCCAGCACCTTAACCTGATCTCCGCTAAGAACCCTGCCCCGCAGCAGGCCGCCCTTTATCTCCAGGGCCTTATGATCGCGGGCGAAATCCTGTAGGATGCGGGCCGGAACCGCCGACTCTTGCTCGCAAACCGTCAACGCCGTAGGCCCTACCAGGTAGGTTTCCGCCCCCTCCAAGCCCACCCGCCGCGCGGCCAGTCGGGTTAGGGTGTTCTTAACCACCTGAAACTCCGCGCCGGCCTGGCGAAGCCGGTTCCGTAGTTCCGTAATTTCGCTTACCTTTAAGCCTCTATAATCGGCAAACAACACCACTTGGCTGCGGCCCAGCTTTTCCTCAAGCCGGGCTACCACCGCCTGCTTCTCTTCCCGGCGCTTGCCCAACTGCTTCCCCTCCGCACCAAAAAAGTTTAAGCTCCCGCGACGCAGGAGCTTGTAACTGCCAACTGCCCGGCTGGGACCGCCGCCGGGCGACTACCGCATTCCACGGAAGTGCCCTCGTGGTTCCCGGCCCGGCTGCTCCTGGCCTCGGCAGGATATTAAGCCTCTCGGCACCTGCTTTCTCCGGCCCAAGCAAGGTTTACCCTTCTGGTGGTTAACGCGGTAGAGCCTTTTGCGGGTGCACCTTCACTCCCGGCCCCATAGTGCTGGAAAGGGTGATGCTCCGCAGGTACTGGCCCTTGGCCGCGGGCGGCTTGGCCTTAACCAAAGCTTCAATGAGGGTGCGGAAGTTCTCCACCAGTCGGTCCCGGTCAAAGGTGACCTGCCCGATGGGCACGTGCACTATGCCGGTGCGATCGGTACGGTACTCCACCTTCCCGCCCTTGGCTTCCTTCACCGCCCGCTCTACGTCGAAGGTGACCGTACCGGTCTTGGGGTTGGGCATCAGCCCTCGCGGCCCCAAAATCCGTCCCAGCTTGCCCACCAGGCCCATGATGTCCGGGGTAGCAATGGCTACATCAAAATCCAGCCACCCGCCCTGGATCTTCTCCACCAGTTCCTCGGCACCCACGTAGTCGGCGCCCGCGGCCTCGGCCTCCTTGGCCTTCTCGCCCTTGGCGAACACCAGAACCTTGCGCGTCTTGCCGGTGCCGTGGGGCAGGACCACCGTGCCCCTCACCTGTTGATCCGCATGCCGGGGATCAACACCCAGCCGCACTGCCACCTCTACCGTCTCCGGGAACCGGGCGTAGGCCAGCTTCTTAACCAGATCGATGGCCTCCTCCGGAGTATACAGGGCCTGACGGTCGTAAGCCTTTACCGCTTCCTGGTACCGTTTTCCCCTCTTAGGCAACGCCGATCCCTACCCTTCAATCTCAATCCCCATGCTGCGGGCCGTGCCCTCGATCATCCGCACGGCCGCCTCCAGATCGTGAGCATTGAGGTCCCGCATCTTAAACTCGGCAATCTCCCGTATTTTGCTCCGCGGCAACCGGGCCACCTTGTTGCGGTTGGGCTCGCTGGAGCCCTTCTCCAGCCCGGCGGCCTTCTTCAGGAGCACGCTGGCCGGCGGCGTCTTGGTAATGAAGGTGAAGGACCGATCCTCATAGATAGTAATTTCCACGGGGATGATCATGCCTTCCTGAGACGCCGTCCGCTCGTTGAACTCCTTGCAAAAAGCCATTATGTTGACACCGTGCTGGCCCAGAGCCGGACCCACGGGCGGAGCCGGGTTGGCCTTCCCCGCCGGCACCTGCAGCTTGACTACCGCCGCTACTTTCTTTTTGGCCACCTGGCCTCACCTCACTCTGCCTTTTCCACCTGGGTAAAATCGAGCTCGACCGGAGTCTCCCGGCCGAACATGGATACCGATACCTTTACCTTGCCCTTCTCCGGTTGAACCTCCACTACCGTCCCGATGAAATTCTGGAAGGGCCCGCCAGTAACCCGGACGTTCTCCCCCACGGCCAGGCGGATACGCGGCCGCGGCTCGCCGGCGCCGGGCTCTCTTAGCATCTGGCGAACCTCCTCCGGCCGGAGGGGAATGGGTTTGGCCCCCGAACCCACAAAACCGGTTACGCCCGGAGTGCTCCGCACCACGTACCAGGAGGCTTCGGTTAGGATCATTTCCACCAGCACGTAGCCGGGATAGATCTTGCGCTTGACGATCTTCTTCTTCCCGTCTTTTATCTGCAGCTCGTCTTCCATGGGCACTATCACGCGAAAAATCTTGTCGCCCATGTTCATCGAGCTGACGCGCTTCT
This sequence comes from Neomoorellales bacterium, assembly GCA_049719955.1. Lineage (GTDB taxonomy): Bacteria > Bacillota > DSM-521 > Neomoorellales > SLTJ01 > JANLFO01. The sequence goes on from JBNARC010000041.1 coordinate 11,991, forward strand.
CCAGGTTGGCCTTAACCTTGTTCTCGTAACCGGCGTAGGTGTGGATGACGTACCACTGCCGCTCACCGTTTTCCTGCTTGACCATACCTGCTGTGGACCCGATGGGGTCCTACCTCCCTAGATGACCAGTTCCAGCAAAAAGCTGAAAACCGAATCGATCACCCAAATAAAAGCCCCCACGAGCGCAACCGCGATCACCACTACTAGGGTATAGATGGTAAGCTCGCGCCGGCTGGGCCAGTGAACCTTCTTTAGCTCCGCCCATACCCCGTGAAAAAAACGGCGCAGGCGCTCGGTCCACGGCGCCTGTCCGGCCACTGCCTTGGTGGCCAACTAGCTCACGCCCTCCCTACCGGGTTTCCCGGTGAACCGTATGCCGACCGCACCGAGCGCAGAACTTCTTGAGCTCCAGGCGATCCGGATCGTTTTTCTTGTTCTTGGTAGTGGTATAGTTGCGCTCCTTACACTCGGTACAGGCCAAGGTTACGTTGACGCGCATCCGCGCCCACCCCCAAAATCGTCTGCAACAGAGTAACACAAAGGCCGGAGGTTGTCAACCGGCCTACTCTTTAATAGCGGTGACCACGCCGGCGCCCACGGTGCGGCCGCCCT
>JBNARC010000042.1:0-12169 GCA_049719955.1 Neomoorellales bacterium
ATGGTGGAGGCGGGGGGAATCGAACCCCCGTCCGCAAGAGCACCCCCAGGGGCATCTACCAGGATAGTCCCGGATTTGGGTCTCGCTCGTCGGTGCCTCCCCGGGACCGGATGCACCTTGGCCAGCCTGCTAGTTTTCGCCCGACAGCCGGCAGGCGGCGGCTACCGAACTAGCCCGCTAGGTTGACGCCCTTCCCCGCCCCGCGGGCCGGGCGAAGAGGACGTTAGCCGCGCTTTAGGCAGCTAGAGCGAGTTCTTCGTTGGCACTTAATGGGGTCCACCGTTTAACGAGAAGGTGGGATCTCGCCTGGCTTCCCCTGATAGCACGTCCTACGTCGAAACCTTTACGCCCCCATATTGCCACCTTTATTATACCAGGCGACCCGCCGCTGTCAACGCCGGATGCTTTCGCAATTTAACAAATTAGATCCGCTGGAAGGTAACCGCCTTCATGAGAAGAAAAGTTAGCTAGGTTGAACTCACCAGCACAACGTTATTTTGGTCAAGGCCGAAGGCCATGACGCCGGCATCACATTACCGGTACCGTTCTCACCGTAATAAAAACTCACAGGAGGCGCATGAGCCTTGCTTTCTCAGGAGCAGCTTCAACAGCTCGACCAGGTGTTCAACGCGCGTAGCGTAGCCGTGGTGGGCGCGGGCGAGGTGCCGGGAAAGGTGGGCTACAATATCGTGGAAGCCCTGCTGTTTGGCGGCTACCGTGGCCGCGTTTACCCGGTACACCCCCGGCTGGACCACGTACTCGGGCTTAAGTGTTATCCCTCCGTTCGCGACCTACCCGAGAGTATCGATCTCGCCATTATCGCCATCAATCAATTCGCCACGGTGGACGTTCTGGCCGATTGCGCGACCCAAGGCGCCAAAGGAATAGTGTCCATTGCCGGAGGCTTCCGGGAACTGGGCTCAGAGGGCGAAAAGTTGGAAGAAGAACTGATCCGGAAGGCCAAAGAGTACGGCCTGATGCTGGTGGGACCAAACACGCTGGGCTTTCTGAATCCTTCGCTGGGCCTGAACACCAGCTTTTATCCCATGCCCCTTAAGGCCGGGCCGGTGGCCATCCTAAGCCAGAGCGGAGGCGTGGGGCTCACCCTGATCTACCGGGCCTTTGACGAGGACTTGGGTCTCAGCAAATGGATAGGTGTAGGAAACCGCAGCACGCTGGCCTTCAGCGACTATCTGCAGTATCTGGCCTGGGATCCCCAGACGCGGGTAATAGGGGTATTCATGGAGGGGGCCGAGGACGCGGCCCGGGTCGCGGCCCTGGCCCGGTCAATCGTCCGCGAAAAACCCGTAGTGCTTTACAAAATCGGACGCACCCAGGCGGTTAACTTTGCCGCGCTGACCCATACCGGCAGTATGGCCGGCTCCTACCGGGTGTACCGGGACGTGATGGAGCAGGCGGGCGTAATTATGGTGGATAGTGCGGACGAGCTTATCGCTGCCTGCAAGGCCCTGGCCTTCTGCCCCCTGCCTCCCAGAGAGGGCGTAGGTATTCTCACCCATACCGCCGGTCCCACCATCGTAGCCTTCGACGAGTTGGCCCAACGGGGCTGCTCCGTACCGGCGTGGCAAGAAAAGACGGTTGAAAGGATCAAGGAACTCATTGCCGATCCGCCCACAGTGATCAAGAACCCCCTGGACCTTCCCGGCGTGGGCTTTGACGCCGTCACCTACGGCCGGGTGGCCGAAACTCTGCTGGCCGACGAGGGCGTAGGCAGCCTCCTGGCGGTATTCACCCACAGCCGCTGCTGGCGCTACCCGGATACCGAACTGGCGGACCTGCGCTGGCGCCAGGAAAAACCCATTGCCGTGGTGTACGTTTCCCCCCTGGCCGGCGTGGCGGAATCTCGGAGGTGGCTACAGGACCGGGGCGTGCCCGTATATACCGACGGCCGGGCGGCGGGTCAGGGCTTGGCCGCTCTTCACCGGTACCGGGAGATAAAGGTAAGGGCCCAAGCCACGGAGGAAGAAGCCCCCGACCTTGCCCCTTGGGTGCGACCGGAACTCAGCAACGCCGCTTCCGGCCGGAAAGAGTGGCTTACAGAAACGGAAGCCAAGGCCCTGTTGGCCGAAGTAGGCATTCCGGTGCCCGCGTGGCGCGAGGTGAGGGACGAAGACGAAGCGGTGTCTGCGGCCCGGGAAATCGGCTTCCCGGTAGTGCTCAAAGTGCTCTCGCCCAAGATAATCCACAAGTCCGATCTGGGCGGAGTACGGCTGAACCTGACCACGCCCGAAGCGGTGCGCGAGGCCTTCCGTCAGGTTATGGAACGGGCCCGAACCGTGGACCCCGAGGGGCGGGCTACGGTCCAGGAAATGGCCCCGCCGGGAACGGAGGTAATCGTAGGCGTTACCACCGACCCGCACTTCGGCCGGGTGCTGATGTTCGGCCTGGGCGGAGTATTCACCGAGGTTCTGAAGGACGTAGTCTTCGCCCTGCCACCCTTGGGCCGGCGCGAAGCTCGCGACCTGCCGAAAAAGGTAAAGGGCTGGAAGTTACTCGCCGGTTACCGCGGCCAACCGCCGGCAGACGTGGAGGCCCTGGCCGACCTGATCTGGCGGGTGGGGCAGTTAGTGGCGGCCAACCCCGGCCTGGCGGAAATGGATCTCAACCCGGTGGTGGTCTATCCCCAGGGGCTGAAGGTGCTGGACGCGCGGATACGGTTGGCGCCGTAGCGGGCCGGAAAGGGTTAGCGCCGGCGTCGGAGGCTCTGCTGGATCTGGCGTTCGGCCTCGCGGCGGGCGATGTCTTCCCGCCGGTCGTGCAGTTTCTTACCCTTGGCCAGGGCCAGCTCCACCTTGGCCAGGCCGCGGGAGTTGAAGTAGAGCTTGAGGGGAATGAGGGTGTAGCCCCGTTGGCGGGTCTTGCCGATCAGCCGCCTTATCTCCGCCTTGTGGAGCAGCAGGCGCCTGACCCGCTTGGGATCGTGGTTGAAGCGGTTACCCTTATCGTAGGGGCTGATGTGCATATTGTAGAGGAGCACCTCGCCGTTTTCCACCCGGGCGAAGCTGTCCTGGAGGCTGGCCCGGCCCAGGCGCAGGGATTTTACCTCGGTGCCGGTTAGGGCTATGCCGGCCTCCAGGGTTTCCTCTACGAAATACTCGTGCCGGGCGCGGCGGTTCTCGGCCACCACCCGGATGCGTTCCGGCACTTCCTACCCCTCCCTTCGCGCGCCCACCAGCTCCAAGTCTATCTGGCGGGCATAAGGATCCACCCGCACCACCCGCACCCGCACCGGTTGACCCACCTTATAAACGCGCCGCGTCCGCCGCCCCACCAACCACAGCCGCTCGGGCACAAACTCGTAATAATCGTCATCCAGGGTGGAGATGTGCACCAGGCCCTGCACCGTGTTCTCCAGCTCCACGAAGAGGCCGAAGGAACAGACCCCGGCCACCACGCCGGGGAACACCTCGCCTACAAAGTCCTGCATGTACTCTATCTTCTTGATCTCCACCGCGGCGCGCTCTACCTCTTCCGCCACCCGCTCCCGGGCGGAGGTGTGCTCGCCTTCCTTCTCCAGCCGCGCCGCCAGGGCCTCCCTTTCCTGAGGCGAGAGCCCGCCGTCCAGGCAGCGGACCAGCACCCGGTGCACCAACAGGTCCGGGTAGCGACGGATGGGGGAGGTAAAGTGGCAATAGAGCTCGGTGGCCAGCCCGAAATGGCCCAGCGGCTGGGGGCAGTAGCGGGCGTGCTGCATGGCCCGCAGCACCACGCTGTGCACCAGCCGTTCCTCCGGCCGACCCTCCACCTGCTCCAGCAGCCGCTGCACCTGCCGGGGCTCCATATCGGGTTGCCAGCGCAGGCGGTAGCCCAGCGGGGCCAGGATTTGGTTTAGGTCGGCGATCGCCCGGGCGGAAGGCCTTTCGTGCACCCGGTAGAGCAAGGGCGCCTCCAGCCAGTGCAGGTGCTCGGCCACCACCCGGTTGGCCCGCACCATGAATTCCTCGATTATCTGGTGGGCCAGGGTGCGCCGCACCTTGATGAGCCCCACCGCCCGGCCCCGCCCGTCCAGCTCCACCTTCACCTCGGGCAGGTCGAAGTCCAGAGCCCCCTGCTTGAGCCGGGCCGAGCGCAGGGCCAGGGCCAACTCGGCCATGAGCTCCAGGTCCCGGATCAGCTCCCCGTACTCCCGCCGCTCCCGCGCCCCGGCGCCGTCCAGCAGCCCCTGCACCTCGTCATAGGTGAGGCGGCGCGCCACCCGGATGACCGAACGGGCGAGCTCATACTTCACCAGCCGGCCCTCCCGGTCGAGCTCCATCAGCACCGAGACCGCCAGCCGGTCTACCCCGGCATTGAGGCTGCAGATGCCGTTAGACAGTTCCCGCGGCAGCATGGGCAGCACCCGGTCGGGCAGGTAGACGCTGGTGCCGCGCTTTCGCGCCTCGCGGTCCAGGGCGCTTCCCGGAGCTACGTAGTGGGCCACGTCGGCGATATGTACTCCTAGGAGGTAGTTACCGTCCGGGGTGAGGGCGATCGAAACCGCATCGTCGAGGTCTTTGGCGTCCGCGCCGTCAATGGTCACCAGGCGCCAGGAGCGCAGATCCAACCGTCCCGCCAGGTCCTCGGTACGCACGACCTGCGGCACGGCGGCCGCCTCCCGCCGCGCCCGGCGACCGAACTCATCGGGAAGGTCGTAGGCGCGGATTAGAGCCCGTATGGCGGTAGCCGGATCGCTTAGCGGCCCGATGACCTCCACTACCCGCCCTTCTAGAGCCCGGTGCCCCTCCGGCCACTGGGTGATTTCCACCACTACCTTATCGTGAAGCCGGGCCTTACCGAGGTTCTGAGAGGGGACTAATACCGGCTCGGCCAGACGCTTCTCGTCCGGCTGCACCCGGGCGTAGCGCCGCTTCTTCTCCACCACCGTGCCCAGAACCCGGCGGTTGGCCCGCTCCAGCACCCGCACCACCACGCCCTGGGGATGAACCCCGGCCCGGCGTTCCACGATCCGCACCATAACCCGGTCGCCGTGCAACGCCCCCTTAAGGTCGCCTCCCAGGACAAAGACCTCTTCTTCACCGGTGTCCGGCAGCACGAAGGCGAACCCCCGGGGATGGGCCTGCACCCGGCCCACTACCAAACCCACCTTGCGGGGGGCGGCGTAGCCGTGCCGACGGGTAACCACCACCCGTCCCTCTTCCTCCAACTCCCGCAAAAGCCGTAGAAGGCCGGGCAGGTCCTCAACGGACAAGCGGGCCGCCAGTTCTTCTACCGCCAGCGGCCCCTCCGCCTGTTCCTCCAAAAAGCTCAATAACTCCTGTCGGCTAAGCACCGAAACCTTACCCCGCTCCGTTCTGTAGCATCATCTCCGCCGTGGCTTCGGCGGCTACTTCTCCCCCTACTAACTCCGCCCAGGCCTGCATTTGAAACAGACGCTGGCGTCGCTTGATTACCCGGCTGGTAAAGCGCACCGTCTGGCCCACGTTAATGGGTTTGCGAAACCGCACGGAAAGCCGGCCGGTATAGGCCCGAAAGCCCAGGATCTGCAGGTGCTGGCCCATTACCTCGTCCAAGATGGCGGCGATAAGTCCCCCGTGAAGTATACCGGAGAAGCTCTGATGCACTTCTTCGGGAGTGAAGACGGTAGTGCACCGATCCCCGTTCATTTCAAAGCGTAGCCTGAGCCCCACGGGGTTATTCGGGCCGCAGGCAAAGCAGCCCACATCGCCCATCGCTTCACCTCCGCTGTACCTCTGGGTGATATGCGAGCGGTCTTCACCCTCGAGCGCCCGCGGCCACCGCAGCCGCAGTCTCGACCCCGAAACCAACGAGGCAGCAGGCCGACCCGCGCCTGCTGCCTCGCCTAAGGTCGGGGCGGTAAGGCCGGTACCTAGAATAGAATACTCAATAGCAACGAGGTGGCAAAAAACCCAACGGCCAGATAGCGAGTGACGGTGGCCAGCAAATCGTCGATACCCTTCTTCTTCCCGAAGAAGGCCTGGGCGCCCCCAGCTATGGCCCCGGAAAGGCCGTAGCTCCGGCCGGACTGCAGCACCACCACGCCGATCAGAATGAGGCTTATGACCACGTGCAGCACGAGCAAAAGGGTATGCACCCCAAAAACCTCCGTCCCGTTCCGGTATACCAAGGCGCTCCTATTATATCACAAAACTTACATGAACAGCGGGGCAAACACCAGGGCCACAATGCTCATTAGCTTGATAAGAATGTTCATCGACGGCCCGGAAGTATCCTTGAAGGGGTCACCGACGGTGTCGCCGGTTACCGCGGCCGCGTGAGCGGGAGACCCCTTACCGCCGTGCACTCCGCTCTCGATATACTTCTTGGCGTTGTCCCAGGCGCCGCCGGCATTGGCCATCATTACGGCGATCAGGAAACCGGTCACCACCGCGCCCCCAAGCAAGCCGCCCAGGGCTTCCTTACCCAGGAAGGGCAGAACTCCTACCACGATGGGCGCAACCACCGCGATGAGGCCGGGAACGATCATTTCCCGCAGCGCCGCGGTGGTGCTGATGGAAACGCAACGGGCATAGTCCGGCCGGGCCTTACCTTCCATAAGGCCGGTAATTTCCCGGAACTGGCGCCGCACCTCTTCGATCATGCGGGTGGCGGTACGGCCCACGGCCCGCATGGTGAGGGCGGCAAACAGGAAGATTAGCATGCCGCCCAGGAAGGCACCGGCGATGACCTTGGGCTGCATCAGGTCAATGGCTTTGAGCTGGGCCGCCTGGGTATAAGCGGCAAACAGAGCCAGGGCGGTGAGGGCGGCCGAACCGATGGCAAATCCCTTCGCGATGGCCGCGGTGGTGTTACCCACGGCGTCCAGGGAGTCGGTTATCTTGCGTACCTCCGGGGGTAGGTGGGCCTGTTCGGCAATGCCGCCGGCGTTATCGGCAATGGGCCCGTAGGCGTCTACGCCAATGGTGGTACCGGCGGTAGCCAGCATGCCTACCGCGGCCAGGGCAATACCGTAGAGACCGGCGCACTTATAGGCGATTAGGATGCCCACCACTATCACGATTACCGGCCACATGGTGCTCAAAAGACCTACGCTGAAGCCGGCTACGATGTTGGTAGCGTGGCCGGTTACCGAAGAAGCGGCGATTTCCTTAACCGGGTTGTAATTGGCCGAGGTATAGTACTCGGTGATGCGGCCGATGAGTACCCCGGCGATCAGACCGGCAATAGTGGCAAAGAAGACCCCCAGATTGGTGTAGGTAACGCCGCCCGCCGTGAAGGTGGCCGGTAGCAGATTGGTGGTGATGAAGTAGGTGGCAATAATGGCCAATACGCTGGCCACCAGGGTGGCGGTGTTCAGGGCCGCCTGGGGATTGCCGCCCTCTTTGGTGCGCACGAAGAAACTACCGATAATGGAGCAGAGGATACCGGCGGCGGAAATCATCAAGGGCACCAGGCTGCCGTTGCTAATACCCAGGGAGGAGGCCAGAGCGATGGTGGACACCATACCGCCTACATAGGATTCGTAGAGATCGGCCCCCATTCCCGCCACGTCGCCCACGTTATCGCCCACGTTGTCGGCGATTACCGCCGGGTTGCGCGGATCGTCCTCGGGAATACCGGCTTCTACCTTACCCACCAAGTCCGCGCCCATATCCGCTCCCTTGGTATAGATGCCCCCGCCCACGCGGGCGAACAGGGCCACGGAGCTGGCGCCCAAGGAAAAGCCGTTAATAATGCTGGAGTTGAGGTTGAAGATTAGGGCCACCACGCTTAGACCCAGAAGGCCCAGGCCCACTACCGCCATGCCCATGACCGAGCCGCCGGCGAAGGCCACGCCCAGGGCCTGGTTCATGCTCTGGCGCGCCGCGCTGGCGGTGCGCACATTGGCCTTGGTGGCGATGTTCATACCGATAAAGCCGGCCAAGATGGAACAGGCCGCACCGATCACGAAGGCGATAGCCGTGGCCGGCTGCATGCTCTGCGGACCCTTGGTAGCGTAACCGGCAATTACGATGAAGGCCGCCATGGCAATTATAAAGATAAAGAGATAGCGGTACTCGCTTAACAGGAAAGCTATGGCTCCTTCCCGGATGGCCTTACCGATCTCCTGCATGCGCTCGGTTCCGGGATCCGAGCGGTTAACCTTGGCGCCGAAGTAAAAGATAAAGAGCAGGGCTACCACTCCCGCCAGGGGAGCCAGGTAGTAGAGACTGTTCACTGCCGTACCTCCTCCTTCGTCGCGTTCTCCGATGAGGATCTCAGTACCCATGGAACGACTTCTAAGCCTTTTCACCCTCCGGCTCCGGCGGCTACGCTGCCGGCAGCAGCGCTTCTCTATCCCCCCGGTCCGGCTTTCCGGGATTGCCCCGCGACTTCTCCTCGCCGCCCGGTGGGAGAGCGCCCCGCCCCCGGAGGGAAGGCCTCCCTACGGTTACCGGTGGGCTAGCTCTCACCCCCTCCAACCCAATTAGCAGTTAACTAACGTACCCGGCGACCGGCGAAGGCGCGCAGGCCCAAAAACACCGCCGCCTCCTCCAACTCCTCCTCAATGCGCAGGAGCTGGTTGTATTTGGCCACCCGCTCGCTCCGGGAGGGAGCACCGGTCTTAATCTGGCCGGTATTAGTGGCCACGGCCAGATCGGCAATGGTGGTATCCTCGGTCTCGCCGGAACGGTGGGAGATCACCCGGGCATAGCCGGCGCGAACGGCCAGATCCATAGTATCCAGGGTTTCGGTAAGGGTGCCGATCTGATTCACCTTGATCAAGATAGCGTTGGCTACGCCGGTTTCTATCCCGCGGCTGAGCTTCTCCGGATTGGTAACAAATATATCGTCCCCTACCAACTGGATGCGGCTTCCCAGCCGGGAGGTCAGCTCGCGCCAGCCTTCCCAATCATCCTCGGCCAGGCCGTCCTCAATGGAGACAATTGGATACTTCTCCACCAGGGAGGCATAGTATTCGACCATTTCGCCGCTGGTGCGCTCCACTCCTTCTCCGGCAAACACGTACTTGCCATCCCGGTAGAACTCCGAAGCCGCGGGATCCAAGGCCAGGAAGATCTGCTCTCCGGGTTTGTACCCGGCCTTCTCGATGGCCTCTACCAATAGGTTCAAGGCCTCCTCGGTGCCGGCGAGGTTAGGGGCAAAGCCTCCTTCGTCCCCTACCGAGGTGGCCAGCCCCCGCTGACGCAACAGGGACTTAAGCTGGTGGAAAACCTCGGTACCCCAACGCAGGGCTTCCCGGAAGTTGGGGGCGCCGGCGGGCACCAGCATGAACTCCTGAATGTCCAGGCGGTTGTCCGCGTGCCGACCGCCGTTAATCACGTTCATCATCGGCACCGGAAGGCAGCGCGCATTGGTCCCGCCCAGGTAGCGGTATAGGGGCAAACCCAAGGCCTGGCTGGCGGCCCGGGCCACGGCCAAGGAAACTCCCAGGATGGCATTGGCTCCCAGCCGCCCCTTGTTGGGCTGCCCGTCCAGGGAAATCAACAGCCGGTCGATTTGAGCCTGATCCAGGGCATCCAGCCCCACCACTTCGGGAGCGATTACCTCGTTGACGTTCTCTACGGCTTTTTGCACTCCCTTACCCAGGTAGCGCTGGGGATCGGCGTCGCGCAGCTCTACCGCCTCGTAGGTGCCGGTGGAAGCGCCGGAAGGCACCGCGGCTCGGCCCACTATCCCGCTTTCCAGAATTACGTCCACCTCTACGGTGGGGTTGCCTCGCGAGTCCAGGATTTCCCGGGCCCGCACCTCGTCGATGATCGTCATGGTATAACCTCCCCATTCAGTCTAACCGAGCTTAAGCAAGGAATCGCCGGTCATCTCTGCCGGCTTGGGTATCCCCAGAATTTCAAGCAAAGTTGGTGCCACGTCCGCCAGAATGCCCGGACGGAGCCGCGCTTCCCGATACTTCTCTCCCACCAGGATGAACGGTACCGGATTGGTGGTGTGGGCGGTATGGGGGCTGCCGTCTTCCTCCTGCATCATTTCGGCGTTACCGTGATCACCGGTCACCAGAGCCACTCCCCCCCGCGCTTCCACCGCCGCCAGCACCCGACCCAAACAGGTGTCCACCGCCTCCAGCGCCCGCACCGTGGCCTCCATCACCCCGGTATGGCCCACCATGTCCGGGTTGGCGTAATTCATGATGATAACGTCGTATAAGTCCTGGCGTATCTTCTCCTCCACCGCCGCCGTGACCTCATAGGCGCTCATCTCCGGCTTGAGGTCGTAGGTAGGTACTTTAGGTGAGGGTATAAGCAGGCGATCCTCCCCGGGATTGGGGGCCTCTACCCCGCCGTTGAAGAAGAAAGTCACGTGGGCGTACTTTTCCGTTTCTGCGATGCGAAGCTGGCGTTTCCCCCGGGCGGCCAGCACCTCCCCTAGGGTCTGGCGCGGTGTTTCCGGGGGAAAGGCTACGGGCGCGGGAATGGTGACGTCGTACTGGGTGAGGCAGACGAAGTGGACTCGAGGCCGGTCCGGACCGCGGTCGAACCCCGAAAAATCCTCGTCCACGAAGGCGCGGGTAAGCTGGCGGGCGCGGTCCGCCCGGAAGTTGAAAAAGATTATGGCGTCGCCGGAGCGCACCGTAGCTACCGGCCGGCCGTCCTCCTCCAGGACTATGGGCGGGACGAACTCGTCTGTGGTGCCTCTTCGGTAGGCCTCCTCTACCGCCGGACGGAAATGGCCCGCCCGCTCCCCTTCTCCTCTGACCAGGGCCCGGTAGGCCCGCTCGGTCCGATCCCAGCGCTTATCCCGGTCCATGGCGTAGTAACGGCCCATAACCGTAGCCAACCGCCCCACGCCCAACTCCCGGCATTTCGCCTCCAATTGTTCCAAATAGATCAGGGCGCTGGCAGGCGGCGTATCCCGACCGTCCAGAAAGGCGTGCACGAAAACCCGGGTTACTCCGTGCCGGCGGGCCAGTTCCAAAAGGCCGTAAACATGCTCCAGATGGCTGTGTACTCCCCCGTCGGAAACCAAACCCATGAGGTGTAGCGCACCACTCTTGGCCTTCTCTACCGCTTCCACCAGCACCGAATTGGTAAACAGGGAACCGTCGGCTATTGCCCGGCTGATGCGGGTGAGTTCCTGATACACTATCCGGCCGGCGCCCAGATTAAGGTGGCCTACCTCGGAATTGCCCATCTGACCGGCAGGCAATCCCACCGCCTCTCCCGCGGCCTGAAGCTCGGTCCAGGGGCACGACCGAAGCAGGCTTCTGTAAACAGGCAACTGGGCTTGCGCTACGGCGTTCCCTTCCGTCGCCTCCCGCAAGCCCCACCCGTCCAGCACCACCAGCACCACCGGCCTCGGTGTCCGGTTGCTCATGTTCTTACCTCTTCTCTATCTTAATTACTCTGGTTCTAATACCTGACTATGGCGGCGAAGGTTTCCGCCTTCAGGCTGGCACCGCCCACCAGAGCGCCGTCGATATCCGGCTGGGCCATGAAGCCCCGGATGTTCTCCGGAGTTACGCTGCCGCCGTACAGCACCCGTACCCGGTCCGCGACCTCGGGACTATACCTTTCGGCCAGCACCCGGCGCAGGAAGGCAATCACCGCCTGGGTCTCCTCGGGGGTAGGGGTGCGACCGGTACCGATAGCCCAGACCGGCTCGTAGGCCACCACCAAGCCCTCAACCGACCTCTCGTCTATCCCCGCCAGAGCCTGCCGGAGCTGAAGCTCGCACACCGCCCTGGTCAAGCCCAACTCCCGCTGGCTCAGAGTTTCTCCCACGCACAGTATCGGATGCAGTCCCGTCTTTATGGCCGCCTCCAGCTTCCGGTTAACCATGGCGTCGTCCTCGCCGAAGTATTGCCGGCGCTCGGAATGGCCGACAATCACAAAGCTACACCCCGCAGCCCGCAGCATGGGAGCGGAAACCTCTCCGGTGTAGGCGCCCTGGGCCTCCCAATGCAGATTCTGGGCTCCCACGGCAATCCGACTCCCCCGACAGATAGAGGCTACCGCCGCCAGGGCGGGAAAGGGAGGACAAAGCACCACTTCCCGGTCCTCTACCCCGGCCAAGAGCGGTAACAGTTCCCCTACCAGGGCTTCCGCCTCGGGGATGGTCTTGTGCATCTTCCAGTTGGCGGCCAGTAAAGGCGTGCGCACGGCTTCTTCCCCCGTTCTCCCTCTCCGGTGGTCGCTCGCCGGCCCTGTCCGGGCCGCTCCGTCCGGTGCCTCCCCTGAGTTATCCCCGGCCTGCCCTGGGCGGTAGCGGCCGC
>JBNARC010000043.1:0-9756 GCA_049719955.1 Neomoorellales bacterium
ATGGAAAACCTTGTCCGTAAAGTCTGCACCGCGTGCAGTTGACGGCTTTGTGTAAGGGCAAGGTTGAATCCGGCATCAAGTATGTCAAGCGCAATTTCTGGCCTGGACGGGAGTTCGTGGACCTGGACGATCTCAACCGCCAGGCTCTGGCCTGGTGCTGGGAGGTAGGCCAAAGACGGCACGGCACCACCGGTCGGCGGCCTTGCGATCTACGCCGGGAAGAAAAGCTACTACCCCTGCCGGAACCATCCCGTCTGGCCGTCTTTTTGGTGTCGCGGCGCCGGGTGCAACGCGACGGGTTTGTGGCTTACGAGGGCGTGCGTTACGGCGTGCCCGCAAACCTTGCCGGCCGCGAGGTGGAAATCCGGATCGTCGGAGCCTACCTGGAGTTCTCCTACCACGGCCAGGTGGTGGCCTCCCACCACCGGGTAATGGGCCCGGCCACGGTGCCCCTGCCGGGGCAGTGGGCGAACCTGGGCACAGTCGCGCCCCGGCGGCCAAAAACCCCTATGGCCTACCAAATGGCCGCGCCAGCGGTACAAGTACGGCCCTTGCAGGAATATGACGTATTGGTAGGAGGGTGGCCAGTATGAACGCCGCCGAAGTGAAGAGGTCTCTGGAACAGCTCGGGCTGGCGACTGCCGCAGCGACCTTGGAGCGGCACCTGGAGACGGCGACCAGATTGCAGGTGACCTACCTGGAGTTCTTGAGCGACCTCTTGGCCAGTGAGCAACTTGAACGTCGGGCGCGTTATCTGGCGGCCCGCACCAGGCTGGCGAACCTGCCCTTCAAGAAAACCCTGGCCGACTTCGACTTTAGCTTTCAGCCCTCCATTGACGAGCGCCAGATCCGAGAACTGGCCACATTGGGTTTTGTCAACCAGGCCGCTAACGTATTGTTTCTGGGGCCGCCAGGCGTGGGCAAGACCCACCTGGCCGTAGCCCTGGGACTGACGGCGCTGGAGGAGGGTTACTCGGTGTATTTTACCTCGGCCCACCGCATGATCCAGGATCTCGCCGCCGCCCACCAGGAGAACCGGCTGCGCCGGCGCCTGCGGCTGTATCTGGCGCCGAAAGTACTGATCATCGACGAGATTGGCTACGAGGCCTTTCCGCCTGCGGCCGCCACCTTGTTCTTTCAGGTGGTGAGCGCCCGCTATGAAAAAGCCAGCATCATCCTCACCTCTAACAAATCCTTCAGCGAGTGGGGTGACATCTTGGGCGATGCGGTGGTCGCGACGGCCATTCTGGACCGGCTACTCCACCACGCCCATGTAGTCAACATCCGCGGCGAGAGCTACCGCTTGAAGGAGCGCAAGGCTTCCGGGCTCTACATGGGCCCCACCTTACGGCTGCCTCCTCCGGCTGCCCAAACCGCTCCGCTGACCGAACCCAATACGGCTCCAACGAGGAGGTGAGCAAATATCAGCTAACATCAACACCACACCACATACCATAACTCCCATACCCCAAGATCATAGGGGGTGGGTCAAAAACAGATCGGCCGAAATGGCTCACTTTCACGTCGGCCTTGACAAGGGTAATGTGGTTCGGCACCTGGAACCGCCGCCAAATGGGCGGGCGGATGCCCTTAAGCGTGACCTTGAACTGGTAAATGGCTAGAGCCGGACTGACCTTTTCCCTTGCCACAGCCACTCTCACCTGCCTCAATCGGTGTGGCGGGATTCACGCTCGGAGCGGCCCGGCCGTTCATCCCCGCTCCAGCGCCGCTTCCCACAGCCCGACCGCCAGCTCCTCGAGGTAGCCCCTGTTCTCCAGCTTCGCCGCCCACTCCTCGGGAATGGCGCCTATGCCCAGCCAGGCGCCGGAGATGGCGCCGGTCATGGCCGCGATGGTGTCGGCGTCCCCGCCCAGGCTCGCGGCCTCAACCACTACTTCCTTAGGCATAGTCGTCACAAAACGCAACATTCAAATATGGTAGCCCTTAGCTCTGGCCCTGGCCACAAGGTCTTGAAATAAGTCAATATCCATGAAAGGTGCCCACTGCCCATATTTGGTTTCTCGACGCTGGCCGTTTTGATCCAAAACAATGTGCCAATAAGGAAGCCAGACGCCTATACCTCGCTCTTCTTGGACGGCTGCTAGTATTACTAGAAAGGGATAAAACTCAACTATATTTTCTGCGTCTTTCCAAGTACAAATCTGACCATCATACGACGCATAGAAGGCTTCGAGCAACCTATAATCTTGGGTACCTACTGCCATTCCGAATTGAAACTCCAAGTGAATGTCTAGGTCGTGGTTACAGCTTACACATTGAACTCGTTTTCCCTCAGCGTGATCTTTTAGGAGATCAAACAGCAATTTGTTAATTGGCACCTTCTGGCCTCTTTGAATACAGTCCGGATTAACGCATATTCCTAGTCTTCCTGTCATTAACTTTTCTCCCCTTCATCGATAGTTCGCCCTTCGACTGCTCGAAACTCCCGCACTCTCAAACTTTTGGTTTTCGCAGGGTGAATTTGGGTGCCACCGGATCTAACCCAAGGTGTCTCGCGGTAGGCCATCAGAGATTTGCCGATCGCCACGTGGGTGTCGTCGGTGTACCGCAGGGCTTGTCTTCTCTCCGCGGGGCGAAAACTTCCGCCTTATCTGCCCGCCTTGCGCTCTCAAACGGCGCGTCCAGGGCGTCCCCCAGGGCCAGCCCCACAAGGCCGCCCCGGAACTTCAGGCATAGAATGCCCGGTTCAGTATTCACCGCTCGACGTCCCCTCCCCGGTCCGGCGCCCGCCCGCCCAGAAGACGGGCGACGGCCTCCCCGAATTCTTTGGCGCTCTCCGGCCCGCTGGCGGTGACCACCCTGCCGTCAATTTCTACGGGGGCGCCGGTGTACTCCGCCCCGGCCGCCTCAAGCCGCGCCGCCTCGTCGGGCCAGACCGTGGCCTTCCTCCCTGAGAGCACCCCGGCGTTCGCCAGGGTAACGGGGGCAAGGCATATCGCGCCCAGCACCTTGCCCTGCTCCAGGGCTTCCCGCGCGACTCTGTACGCCTCCGGGCCGTCCCAATACTCCCCGGCGCCCTCGCCGCCAACGAAAATTACGGCGTCGTAGTCAGCCGCCCGGACATTCTTGAGGAGAAGATCCGGCTTAACGGTGCCGCCAAGCATGCCGCGCGCCTCTTCGAGGCTTGAAGAGGCCACGACCACCCTGGCACCGCGCCCCTCAACCGCCTTTTTCGGCTCGAAGAGTTCTTCATCGCGGAAGCCGCGGTGGGCGACGATCATGACCGCCCTCTTGCCGGCCAGGCTCTGCGCCAGCCGCGGCGCGTTCATCTCCCCGCGGCCGCAGCCAGCCACCAACGTCATTGTCAGCACGAAGAAGGCCAGTACTGCCAATACTAGTCTGCGTTTCCGCCACATGGTCCGCTACCCCTCGCTACTTGCACATACGACCCGACTAGTCTTTCAGTCCCACCAGTCCGTTCCGCAAGGCGGCCTAAGATCCCTTCGCGAGGATTCTTCGATCCTGAGGCGTTCACGATCGTCGTTTTCGTACCGCACAGTGAAGAAAAGAGAACCGCTTGCGCAGTGCTTCTCCCAGCCTCTTCTCCGGTTGTGCGTCTTGAGCCTAGTTCTTACGCCAGTACCCCTTGAGCGTCGATCCCTCCATAAAAGCCCAAAACCCTCAGAGTGGCCCCAGCCAGCTTCCCCGATGTCTAGGACAGAGAACCGTCCCTCTCCCGTGGCATACAGCACTACATAAACGCCCCGGTCTGTCTTCTATGTTCTCGACCCCATCGAAGGACCTTCGAACTGTAATCACCAAACTGCACAGATCCCTGAACTGTCTGCCTCTCACTGCCTCCGCTTTCTCGGTGTTACCGTACACCGCTTCAACACAAAAAGCCGAAAATCGGCCATCCTCGGGTACTATTCCTCTCATCCTTCTTTTTTTTCAGACAACAGCTCACTTGCAAACTTTAAAAGGAATCTTGTTACGTACAGCAGGTATTCAGCGTCTGCTCTGGCAACCCTTACCTCTTCCAATGCATACTGGCCGGAACGACTCGCAATCTCCTCTTTATGAAGAGGCAAAGATGCAAGATAGTAGAAGTTATTGTATGCCCGACCCCATCTTTCCTTAACCAGAAAGCCCGACACACCATGTTCCGTTATCTCCCCATTTAGCAGGCGGCCGATCTCCCGGCAGTTGGCAAAAACTGAGGCAGCATCCCACCGATTGAAAGCCTCTTCAGCCTGCCCCAAAAGTTCCCAAGCTCTTTGAAATATCGCGGAGCCTTCGGGCGACTTTACCTTCGGGATCTCGATAAGAAAATACTCGAAATGTGCCAGTTGCGGAAGAATCTTTTCTACCCAGTCAGACTTAGGGATCGTGAAATCGATCTGGGACACCTGCCGAACAAAACCTTCCCCAACCCGGATTTCTACTTGTTGATCTCCAACAGGGAGGAACGTACGCGTATACTCGCAAATGAAAAATTCGAGACGAAGAGACAAATTTACATCTCTGCCAGATCGTTCCCTTTCAAGTTTCTTAATCCGATATATATCGAGAGGAAACTCCAAATTGTACCACGTTGTGATGTCCCTGCGAACTTCCTCTACGTGGAAGCGCGGGACAGCATCGGCAACTCTCCACGCAGAGGCTGAAGGGGGTTTAAAATCCAAAGTTGCTGTTACACATAGGATGTCAAAACACCTTGAATGACCTCCCAAAACCGTGATAGGCGCAAGCCTTAATTCAACGGGTATAAAAAGTAGGGGATACTCGGGCCCGCCCTGGGCATGAATCCCAGAGGTTTTGATCCTGACGGAGCACTCGGAATAGCTCCCTAGCCTATCTTCTTCGTAACCCACCAAGCATCCCTCCTGTGAGCAACAGAATTTACTTTTGGTCTCGCCTCAACGAAGCCTCACACTCAATTTGCGTAGCGTAGCATTGCAAACGTATCAACCCATAGAATACCAGATGCCCTGTGCACGTTCGGAACGAGAATTTCCCCATTGGTGTTGGGATGGAATTGCTCATAGATGACCACTTCGCGTCCCTTTGCCTTTGCATATCAGGGACCAGCGAGCGACCACGCCATGGCGGCTTGCGCTCATCGGTCGCGTCCAGGCGGCGAGCCCGACGGCGAAGATCAGCGGGTTCTCCGGCCCAAGCGGGTCGGCACCTGCGGGCGAATCCGTTAACAGCAGGTGGGCGCCGAGCCTCTGGCCGCCGGGGTAGCGCGCGAACATCTCCTCCGGCAGGTCCTCGATCCCCCAGGCGCCGCTTGACAGATCCACCCGCAAAAGCCGCCCATGCACGCCGCCGGGCATGCAGATCCACCCCAAGCCGTTTTCCGAAAAATACTTCGGCGCCGGAACGGAAATCCCTTCCGGCAGCCGCCGGAAAGAAACCCGTCAATTGTCTTCAGGGACGGCCGGCGCCGCTCCGGACGGCGATGCGCCGAGGCGCATTGCCCCAAGGCCGCGCGTCTCCTAACCCGGGGCGTACGCAAAACTGTTTCCCCCGACTCGAGTCCACATGTATCCGGAACCGAAGCCGCCCGTCCGCCCCGGTATTCGCCATGGTCTGGGCGAGGAGACGGAGAAAACCGGTCGCCTCGCGCCGAGAACCGGTTTGCCCGAGGGCAGCCCCAACGGGTACCATGGACGCAGAGACCAACGCCTAGGAAGAACGGCTTGTGGAGGCGAGGCTTTGCCCGAATGGTAGGAAACGGCGGGTAACTCTGGAAACGCCGATAGAAGCCCCCACCCTTTTGAGTAAAAGCTTCGCTAGGTACCCACGGCCATCGGCTACGGGCTGGCACCGCAAGAGTGTCAAGGTGGAGAGCCTGGAGGAGTTCATGTGGCTGCTGGAGGAGATCTAGCCCGTTGCGGGGACTCTGAACTCCGCCTCTTCCCGATCCGGTCAGCGGCGGTTTCCATGGCCGGGAGAATGATCTTTTCCGCGTTCAGGAAGGAAAGCCCGCCCTGCCTGTGAAAGACTAGCAGCCTATGTTAGTAATCAGTTTAGGCCCAGAGAAGCCGGTCTTTGACAACCGTATAATTCGGCTATCCTTCACGCCGGTGGTTAAGGCAGGGATTTGGGGTGGCCCTTTCAGGCCCTTACCCCTTCCGGCCGGGCCCACACCCCCGCCCGGAACAGCTTGATCAGGTTGTGTACCGCGCAATCGAAACGCCAGGACGAGCGTACCTTCTCCAGGCCCCGCAGCAGGAGCTGGCCAAGGCCCCGGCCTTGCTTGATCTGCCCGAATACCGGTTACCGTGGTCTACCGCAGCTTATAGCGGGCTCGACCGCGTTTGGCCTTGAGTTTTCCTCGCATCCTCTCCCTAACAGTGGCGTTTTTGGGGATCCTCCCTTTGGGCGCTTGGACTTTTCGCCACTAGCTATGTTTCACCTTATCCGGGGGGATAAACGCTTCTACGACCGGCCCGAACTCGCCGGCCTGCCGGTGATCGTCGGCGGCAGGCCCGAGGCAAGGGGCGTGGTCGCCTCCGGCTCCTACGAGGCGAGAAGGTTCGGCGTGCGCTCGGCCATGCTGGTCTGCCGGGCCCTGAGGCTCTGCCCGCAGGCGCTGTGCTGCCGCCGGACCTCCCCTGCTACCGTCGCGCCTCGGAAGAGGTGTTCGCCCTCTTCCGGGGATACGCCGAAGCCGTGGAGGAAGTATCCATCGACGAGGCCTACCTCGCGGTGCCGCTGGGGAAGGGTGCGGCCATCGCCCGGGAGCTGCGCCGGAGGGTCAGGGAGGAGCTGGGCCTCCCCCTCTCCGTGGGGGTGTCCGCCAACAAGCTCCTGGCCAAGATCGCCTGCGAGCTCGCCAAGCCGGACGGGATGAAGGAGCTCTGGCCCGAGGACGTGCCCTGGGCCCTCTGGCCGCTGGACGTCTCGGTCCTGCCCGGCGTGGGGCCGAAGACGAGAAAGCGCCTGGAGGAAATGGGCATACGGAGCGTCGGGGATCTGGCGGCGAGGCGCGAGGCGTATCTTGCGGCCGCTCTCGGCAGCCTGGGCAGCACCCTCTGGCGCTACGCGCACGGCCTGGACGACCGGGAACTTGAAACCGCCCGGGAGGAGAAATCGCTGGGCGCGGAAACCACGTTCCCCCGCGACGTGAACGACCGGGAGGAGGCCCTGGCGGCCCTGGCAGGCTTGTGCGAGGACGTGGGCTGGCGGCTGCGCCAGAAGGGGCTTTGGGCCAGGACGGTGGTCGTGAAAATACGCTACGCCGACTACCTGACCGTCATCCGCTCGGCGACCCTGCCGCGGCCGGTCCGCACCGACGGGGCTGTCTGGCAGGCCGCAAAGGACCTCTTCCTCCGCCACGCCGGGACCGGGCCGTGGCGCCTGGTCGGCGTGCAGGTGACCAATCTGGCCGGTGCGGAGTGACGCCAACTCTCCCTGCTGGAAGACCGCGGGCGGGAGGTGCGGGAGGAAAGACTCGCCGCAGCGCTGGACGCGCTCAAGGCACGGCACGGCAAGGAGGTGGTGCGGCGCGCAAGAGCACTTGGGCGGCGCCCAGACGCCGACTCGTGACTGCCCAAGTGAGTTGGCCATGCTGCCCGGTCACGTACCGGGACATAGACGCGAGCGTTCAACAAGGCGTGAGCGCATGGGGCTTAAGTGTATTTCTGATCCTCCATGACGCCGAGTCAGGCTCTAATGCCTAGCCCAAAGCAGAAGGTAGATACTGGGCCTTTGAGCCCTTAAGAAGGTTCTTGCAGGATTTTCCTTAGGTTACGCATAATTGCTTAGTAGTGTCTTCCGGCGGAGCCGTAGGCGACCATCAGAGAGGTGCTTAAGCACCGGGGGGTGATCCTTTTCCTGGTGATATGTCTTTTTGCTTGGTTACTATCGAACCTTTAACAAAGAGCTTTTGTGTGAAACCCGCAAGATGCACCGCTGCTGCTGTTCTGTCCAGCTCCCCGAGACTCTAGCCAACGGATGAAGCCTTCGCCCGTTGGAGTGATAACGCGTGTTAACAGCAATCGGAACAGAGGATTCGCAGGTGCACCATGGCCTCGTCGAGCGGTTACGTTGGCAGGTGGAGCGTGGCCAAAGTTGGGTAGACAACGCCGATACCAAAGCGGCGATCCTGCTCGGGCTTAATGGTGTCCTTGCCGGAGGGGTATTCGTTGTTGACCCAGCGGTCATGGCCAAGTTCCTAACGAAAGGTTGGTTTTGTATCGTCTTGGCAGCATCCTTTGCCGTTTCGGTCGGCTGGTCTTGCCTCTGGGCAGCGTTGGCGGTCCTCCCCAACCTGGGAAAGCCCAAATCAGGCGGCACCATCTTTCACTTCGTGGACGTCCAGGGTATGTCCCTCGAAGAGTTCAGGGTCGCCTCTCGTAAGATGAGCCCCTCGGAAGAAGTAGCAGCCCTTGAGCATCAGGTTCACGCATTGTCAAACATTGCTTCGATCAAATACAGGCGGCTACGACAGAGCGTGTTTGGGCTGCTACTGGGTTCGGGGTTGGGCCTTCTGATCCTGTTTGTTCGTAACTTACCCTTGTGAAGGAGGTAAGATCATGGGTTTGAAAGACGACATCAGCAAAGAAGTCAAGGAGATCCTAGACTGGTCCTTCTCGGTTACCGAAGAGAAAACGAAGGTTCCGGATAAGTCTGATCTCACACTGGGCGAAACAGCTATCAAATTAGAAACCTGCGCCCTCTACGTGGACATGCGCGGGTCCTCAACCTTTGCTGACACCCACCGCAGTACTACGGCGGCCAAGGTGTATAACGCCTATCTGAACGCGATGGTCAGGGTGGCCCGCAGCAACTATGGGCGTGTGCGTAGCTTTAATGGTGATAGCATCCTTGTTATCTTTGACCCGGATATGCCGAGTATTGTCTGTGACAAGGCGGTAAAAACCGCGATGGAAATGACGTGGGTGGCAAAAGAGATAATCCGGCCAGCTATCAAGGCCAAGGGCTATGAGGAGGATTTCCAAATCGGCGTTGGGGTCACCAAAGGGACTCTACTCGTAACCAAGGCTGGCCTTCGCGGTGACCCTTATAACAACGACTTGATCTGGCCCTGTACCCCTGTCAACCTAGCGGCCAAGCTCGGCGATTCTGCCAAGGAGCCCTACAGTATTTATATCTCTGAGAGAGTGTACAATGAACTGGGAGATAACTGGAAGTATACCAAGGGACCTTTTGGAACCCGCGAAGAGATCTGGGAAAGGGTACCCTATTTTCAGTTTGCAGGCAGCTATATTACCGTCTACAAAACAAAGTACCATGCTACACTATCCTGACACCTGTACCTGACGACATCGTACTACCGCCCGACCCAATAGTTCCCTTACTGCTGCCCTTGAGGTTTTGGAACCGTCTCCCCATCCGGTCTGTGTCGATAGCCCCATCTGACCGGCGGCAAACAGGCAGTGGGGGGCAGGCAGGGTTACGGGTTGCACACAAGTAGAATCCCGCCGCATCTGGGCAGTCGCAACACTTACCTTTATCTCTGCCGATCCAGGTGCATCCTGCTAGAGCCTGCACCGACCTCGCCTTGACCTGGCAGAATGTGTCGCGCCTTCACCGAGGGGTCCCCAGTATCTACACCTATCGTGCCGAGCCCTCCACTCCAGTTCCCCGAGCCTTTCCGCCAGCTCCGCCGGCAGCCGGTCGCGGTTGTCCGCCGCGACCGGGACCACCTCGACGTCCGGCCGGGCCCTGACCCGGTCGGCAAAGGGGTGCGGCGCGAGCATCACCGCGGCCACCAGAGGGCGCGGGTCTTCCAGGCAGGCCAGGACCAGCCCAGCGAAGGAA
>JBNARC010000044.1:0-8956 GCA_049719955.1 Neomoorellales bacterium
GCGCGGTTATGAACTTGCCAACATCTTCCGCGTAACTGTACCGTCGAGGCCGCATACTATGGCCTCTGAAGGGCAACGCCGTCCTCCCGGCTGGGGCTCGATTTATCGCCCACTCCGGCCCCGTTTTCTCAGACGACCGACTCAATTAAGGAGGGCATCTGTATGTGCGGCATCGCCGGCTGGATAGACCGAAAACTCGATCTCACCACCCAACGGCCGGTCATCGAAGCCATGACCCAAACCCTGGCCAACCGCAGGCCCGATGCTTCCGGCCTATGGCTCTCCCCCCGGGCGGCGATCGGCCACCGCCGCCTGATAGTAATCGATCCCCGGGGCGGGGGACAGCCCATGGTCAAGCACCTGGGCCCCCGGCGCTACTTGCTCACCTATAACGGCGAGCTCTACAATGCCGCCGAGCTGCGCCGGGAGCTGGAGGCCCGCGGACATCGGTTTTTCGGCTACTCCGACACCGAGGTGGTACTGACCGCCTTCATGGAGTGGGGGCCGGAGTGCCTGGCCCGCTTCAACGGCATGTTCGCTTTCGGGCTGTGGGACGAGGCCGACGAGACCCTGTATCTCGCCCGCGATCCCCTGGGGATCAAGCCCCTTTTCTGGGTGGAAACCGACGGCGGTCTACTGTTCGCTTCCGAAATAAAGGCCCTCCTGGCGCACCCCGCCCTGCCGGCCGCCAGGTGAAAAAGGAGGCCGCGGTGGCCCTGGTGGGCGAGGGAGCGGACGAGGTCTTCGGCGGCTACCCCTGGTTCCGGCGGCCGGACGCCCTGGCCGCCGATACCTTCCCCTGGGCCTTAAGCCTCTCCTTGCGCCGGGCGGTACTGGCGCCGGAACTGGACAGAAAACTGCGGCTGGAGGAATACGTGGCCGAGCGCTACCGCCAAGCCCTGGCCGAGGTGCCCCGGCTGCCCGGAGAGGACCCGGAGGCGGCGCGGCGCCGGGAGATCGCCTACCTCAGCCTCACCCGGTTCCTGCCGGTCCTGCTGGAGCGCATGGACCGGATGAGCATGGCCGTAGGATTGGAAATCCGGGTACCCTACTGCGACCACCGGCTGGTCAACTACGCCTGGAACCTGCCCTGGGAGCTCAAGGCCTTCGGCGGGGAAATGAAGGGGATCTTACGCCGGGCCCTAAAAGGCCTACTGCCGCCGGAAATCTTAAGCCGCCGGAAGAGCCCCTATCCCAAGACCTACGATCCCCAGTACTTCGCTTCCGTCCGGGCGGCGCTATTGGAGGCCCTGGAGGACCCGGCCTCTCCCCTGCGGCCCCTGCTCAACCTGGACACGGTGCGCGAGCTGGGGACCGCTGGCGATACCCCCCTCCCCTGGTTCGGGCAGCTCATGACCGCTCCCCAGGTGCTGGCCTATCTCTGGCAGGTGGACCGGTGGCTGCGCGACTACCGCCTCCGCCTGCGGCTGGAGTAAACGGGTCAGAGGGCGGCGGTCCCCTCTTCGCCGGTGCGGATGCGGATGGCGTTGGCAATGGGATACACGAAAATCTTTCCGTCGCCGATCTCGCCCGTGCGCGCTACCTCGGCGATGGCCGCGGTTACCGGCTCCAGGTCGCTTTCCTCCACCACCAGCTCCACCTTGATCTTGGGCAGGAAGGGGATTACGTAGGTGCGGCCGCGAAACTGCTCCTGCCAGCCCCCCTGTCGGCCCCTTCCCCGCACCTCGGTCACGGTCATGGAAGAGTATCCCCGCCGCCCCAATTCCTCCACCAGAGCCTCCACTTTTTCCTCCCGCAAGATAACCTCTACCTTGTAGAGCCGGGCTTCCGCCATGCCGATCAACCTCCCAGGAAGGTAGTTCGCCGCAAGGCAAACTCCGGATAGGCCGGGGTGCCGTGCTCGGAGAGGTCCAGGCCCCGCAGCTCTTCCTCCGGCGACACCCTAATGCCGATGGTCAGGTCCAGGAGCTTGAAGAGCAGCAGGCCCAGGCCGAAACTCCAAGCCGCGGCCACCCCGGCGCCGACCAACTGGGCCAAAAGTTGCCCCGCCCCGCCGCCGTAAAAAAGCCCCACCGCGTAGGGCGGCTCCAGGCTGTACAGGCCGTAGGTGCCGTCGGCGAAAAGCCCCACGCTGATTAGCCCCCACAGGCCGCAGAAACCGTGAACGCTCACCGCCCCTACCGGGTCGTCCACCCGCCGGGCTTCCAGGCCGTAGACCCCGGCCACCAGGATGACCCCGGCCACGGCGCCGATCACTACTGCCGCCCAGGCCTCGATCCAGGCCGCCGGAGCGGTAACCGCCACCAGGCCCCCCAGTACCCCGTTCAGGGCCATGCCCAGATCCCAGCGCCGCGTCTTCAAATAGACCAGGAGCAGGGCCACCAGGCAGCCCGCGGCGGCCGCCAGGTTGGTGTTCACCGCCACCACCGCCGTCCGCAGGTGGTGGGCGCTGAAGGTGCTGCCGGGATTAAACCCGAACCAGCCGAACCACAGGATGAAGGTGCCCAAAGCCGCCAGGCTCATGCTGTGCCCGGGAATGGCCTGGGGCTTGCCGTCCCGGCCGATTTTGCCGTAGCGCGGCCCCAGCACCAGGGTGCCGGCCAGGCCTACCAGCCCGCCTATGGTGTGCACCACGCCCGAGCCGGCGAAGTCCAAGTGCCCCAGCCCCCAGGGAAGCTGGGAGAGCCACCCGCCGCCCCACACCCAGTGGGCGTAGACCGGGTAGATGAGAGCGCTTACCACCAGGGAATACATCATGTAGGCGGGAAACTTGAGCCTCTCCGCCACCGCGCCGGACACGATGGTGGCGGCAGTACCGGCGAACACTAACTGCCAGAAGAAGTCCAGATAAGTGCCCACGTCGTAAGCCTCGCCGTGCAGGAACCATTTGCCGGAGCCGATCAGGCCCAGGTGGTCCGCTCCCTTGAGAAAACCGTAACCTATGGCGAAGAACACCAGCGAGGCCACCACGAAGTCTAAGAGGTTCTTGCTTATGAGGTTGGTGACGTTCTTGGCCCGGCAAAATCCGGCCTCTACCAGGGCGAACCCGGCCTGCATGAAGAACACCAGGAAGGCGCAGACCAGCACCCACACGTAGTCTACGGCCACCGCCGGGTTGGCCTCCAAAGTCTTGGCCCCGCCCGGGTCCTGGGCCAGGGCCAGACCGGGCAACAAAGCCAGGATGGCCAACCAGGCCAGAAGCAACCACCCGCTTATTCGAGCCACACCGACCAACTCCTTAACCTCACCTCTTCTCCGCATCGTCGCTCCCCCCTAAGTAGTAGAAGTACGCCTTGCGGCCGTGTTTAGCCGGTAACCAAACTCACCTCTTTCCCGCTTTCGCCCAGCCGCGCCAAGTCGGCCTACCAAGATATAAGGCCCCGCAGGCCAGGGAGATCCCCGGCCTTGGGGCCCCATCGCCCCGCGCCGCCACCGCTGGCGCCGCCACCTTGCCGCCAAAAAAGTGGGGGTCCCGCTCTTTTCTGCCCGGGACCCCCTCGTCCCCTATCGGCCTCTTCGCCGTAGGCTTTGATAATAATTTTAGCCCTCGGTCACCACCTGGCAACCCCGAACGGGGAAATATACGGTATACATCAAGAGGCGGTCAACCGACCGCGCCGGCCGTACTCTAACGGGCGAAGTAGTGCCGGTATTCCTCGGGCGTAAGGCTGCGGTAGCATTCGGGGCAAAGCTCCCCCCGACCGGGCACAATGACCGGGTTGCCCTCCAGAAGATCCTCCACCATACCCAAAGAGCGGCCGCAGCGCAGGCAACTGTCCAGCATCCGCCTTCCCCCCTTCGCCTGATCCGTTGTTAGCATTACCCGCCGAAGGGCAGTCATAACGCTGGAATCTGCTGGCTTTAACCACCGGTCGGGTCGGGCCATAAGCTGGAAGGAGAGGTGAAAGCCATGCGCCCGATGCTGCCTTATCTTATATCCCTCGGCAGCCTGGCCCTGGTCACTTTTCTTACCTGGTGGGAAATCGCCCACTACCGGCCTCGGGCAACCGGCTCGGTCCGCATATACTTGGAGCCGGTCGGGGTAGAAACCCTGGAGGGCGTGATCCGGTTGACTCTTTGGCGGGCCGGTTGGCGGGGAATTCCCCTAGGCGTGGAGTTGCTGGACCCGGGCTTGTGCCCCTCCCTTAGCGCCCTCGCAGCGCGCCTGGCCCGCGCCTACCCGGGGGTGGTGACCTATCGGCCGGCGGACGAAACGCCGACCACCCAATCCGGCGCCAACCCGCCTGCGGCCGGGAGGGGTTTCGTCGGCAAAAGGGAATTATAAGGCGGATACGTGAGGCGGGGTGATGATGCTCGGGCGGTACTGGTGGTCGGAACTGGCGACCGGCCTATGGGAATTGTTATATCCTCAGGCGGGGCTCTGCCCCTTGTGCCGGGAGCGCCGGCGCAAAGAGGCCCCCTTGTGTGCCGACTGCCTGCTGGAGGTCAGGGCGTGGAAACGGCGCTACTACCCCTGCCGCCGGTGCGGCCGGCTATTACCCGCTCCGGGACTCTGCCGCGACTGCCGCACCGACCCCCCGCCTTTTGCCTGGGCTCGGGCCGCCGGCCTTTACGACGGTCGCTTGCGCCTGGCTTTGCAGCAGCTCAAGTACTACCGCCGGCGCCGCCTGGCCGCCCCTTTAGGCTATCTTTTGCTGTTGGCCCTGGAAGATGCCCCGGAAGTTCCCAACTTCGACCTGGTGGTGCCCGTACCCCTGTCGCCCCGGCGCCTGGCCGAACGCTCCTTCAACCAGGCCGCCCTCCTGGCCCGGGAACTGGCCCGGGCCCGCCACCTCCCCCTGGTAGAAGCGCTGGCCCGGGTTAGAGAAACCCCTCCCCAAGTGGGCCTGAGCCGCGGCGCGCGCTTGAATAACCTGGCCGGCGCCTTTGCCGTGCGGGAACCGGAAAAGGTGCTCGGCGCCTCGGTATTGCTGGTAGACGATACCCTCACCACCGGCGCCACGGTGAGGGAGTGCAGCCGGGTGCTGCTGGCCGCAGGAGCGAAAGCGGTTTACGTGCTGACCGTCGCCACGGCGCTGGCCCTCGCCTAGTTCCTCGATACCCTTGATCGCGCGGCGCCCTCACCCAAGAGTGAACCCGGCGAGACCACGCCCAAGCGGCCACCCGCCCAGAGCCCTATTCAGCTCCCCCGGCCCTTTCCGGCACCCGCTCTCTTTCACCACGGGGAGAAAAGAGGGTGTTCAAAGCCCGCATTACCAACGCTAATAGGAAAAGAGTAATCAGGGTCAGGCCCAGACCCCAAAACAGCATGGTGAGGCCGAATTGAAGTTTTTCCGCGTCCAAGCCGTCCACCCCCTCAGGCCAGGCCCAGGGCCCGCAGCAGAGCCAGCATCACGCTGGCCGCCAGCACCGACCCTATTTGACCGCCGGTATTGGCGCCAATGGCGTGCATGAGCAGGTAAGTCTGGGGGTTTTCCGCCGCCGCCAGGCGGTGGACTACCCGGGCCGCCATGGGGAAGGCCGAGATGCCCGCCGCTCCGATCAGAGGATTGATCTTTTCCCGGGAGAAAAGGTTCATCAACTTGGCCAGAAGCACGCCGGCCACGGTGTCCCCGACCAGCGCCAAAAGCCCCAAGGCGAAGATACCCAGGGTCTCTAGGCGCAGAAACACCCGCCCGTCCATAGTAGCCCCAACGCATACCCCGAGCAGCAGGGTTACCGCGTTAATAAGCTCGTTCTGCGCCGCCCGGGAAAGCCTTTCCACTACTCCGCATTCTTTTAAGAAATTGCCCAACATCAGCATACCCATCAGCGGGGCGCCCATGGGGGCAATAAGCAGGGTGACCACCGTTACTACTACCGGAAACAGCACCCGCACCGTCCTAGGCACCGGCCGGCCGTAGACCATGGCGGGCATCACCCGGCACCGTTCCTCCCGGGTGGTAAGCAGCCGCATAAGGGGCGGCTGAATGATGGGAACCAGGGACATATAGGAGTAGGCGGCCACCGCTACCGGGCCCAAAAGGTGAGGTGCGTACTTGCTGGTCACGTAAATGGCCGTTGGCCCGTCGCAGGCGCCGATAATGCCGATGGCCACCGCCTCCAACCGCTCGAACCCCAGAAGCAGTGCCAACAGTAGCGTAAGAAAAATGCCGAACTGGCCGGCCCCGCCCAATAGCAGTACCCTGGGGTTCTGCAAGAGGGGGGTGAAGTCGATCATGGCGCCGACCCCGACGAATATGAGGCAGGGAAAGATCTCCGTGAGCACCCCGGCCTCATAGAAGTAGCGCAATAGACCGTGCTCCCCCATAAGGCCGGTCAGCGGAAGATTGACCAGCAAAGCCCCGAAGGCGATGGGGACCAGCAGCAAGGGCTCGACTTCCTTGGCCACGGCCAGGTATAGCAGAAATCCGGCCAGGGCCAGCATCACCAGGTTATACCAGGAAAGGGATAAAAAAGCAGCCAGTAAATTAGATAGAACCTCGTTCCACTCCATCGAATGCGCTCCTTTACGGCCCAGCCGGCCTAGGCTTTAGCGCCGTCATAAGTCCGGAGGAATCTGGCCAGGGAGCGGTCGTAGGTTCGCTCCACCTCGGGCGGGAAAAGGCACCCCGGCAATTCCCCGTGAGCCCAGTGGTAGCTTAGGCACTCGCAGCACCGGCCCTTGCGAGAACAAGGTTCGTAGGTACAGGTACACTTCTGCCGGTTGCGCTCCAGACTGCATTCCGGTTTGGTCGGGATCAAGACCTACCCACCTCCTCACCATACATGGTATCCGGACCCCCGGGTACCCACCCACTAATTTTGACACCGGCCGCCCCGTTCCTGCTTTCCCCTTGGCCTCTCAGCTCTTTACGCGGCTAGTGACCCTATCCCACGTCGTTCCACTATCTGCCACTACTGTCAGAATCATCCGCCCCACTGGCCGCATACCCTAACTTATGACTGAGCTTGTGACTAGGCGCCGTCCCACGCCGGGGCCAGCCCAAAGGGGTACAGGGGCGGAGCCAGGCAGGGACGAGGAAAATATGAAAGTTTCTCCGCTAGAGAAAGACCCGGTTTACAATCGCGACTTTCGTTACGTCCGCCCGCCGGTGCTGAGTTTCCCCGATGGATGGCAGCAAGTGGGAGGAGGCCCCCAAACCGTTTGGGAGTGGCAGGGCGGCCCCTTTCAGCCCGGGCCGGTGGTGATCCGCCACCCGGGCGGCCCGGCGGCGGGGCTCCTGCAGGTGCCGGAGGTGGCGGTAGCGGCAGGGGAGCTACAGCGGTGGGTGGTCGGCTGCCGCCTGGCCTCTGAACCCCCGGGGCTGCCAGTATACTTGAAGGTATTGCTGGCCGGAAAAGAAGGCACCCCCGTTGCCGCGCTGGCTTTCACCCTCCGGCCGGAAGCGGAGGCCGGTTGGCACCGCCGGGTATTCGCTACCGCCCCCGGAACCTTCACTCTTCGCCTGGGCGTGTACCTGGCGGGACCGGGCACCCTCACCGTACACGAGTTCGAGGCCCGCCGGCTTTACCCTCGACCCCGGCTGCGTCTGGACGAAAAGGGCCGGGCGTGCGTCGGTCGCGTGGAGCAGGTGGGGGAAATCGTCAACCCCGTACGGCTGGCCGGGCCGGTAAAGGTGAAGGTGCAGGCTACGGTCAGCGCCGACATCCGCGACCTTACTCCCGTTCGCGACGGGGTGCGGGTCTACGGCGCCGCTCCCCTGCCCCTGGCCACCACCCCGGGGGGCGTGCTCAAAGTAGCGGTGGCCGAGCGCGGCTATCATGGGGTCGCCGAGGAACTGGTGGCCGGCCCTGTGCCCGCCGCCACCGCCGCTCAAGACCTTTCCGGCCTGCGTCTATTCTCCTACGCCCTTCTTAACCGGGGGACCGAACCGGCCCGGGCCTGGTTGGAGGTCAGCCCGGACGCGGTTCACTGGGCGGTAGACAGCGAGGAAAGGGAGATAGGGCCGGGGGGTTTGGCGGTGCTGACCTCTAAGTTCTTCCTGCGCTACGTGCGCCTGGTGGCCAGTTCCGCCGCGGCCACTCCCCTCACGGTCTGGTTTCAGGCCCAGGGTTAAGCCCGCGGGCACCGGGGGGTCGCCCGCTCAGGCGCCAAGCCCCTAACCCAACTTCCGCACCCGTAACTTCTAACGCAGCAATATCAAAGCATCCGGCAGTCGTCAGTCACTAACTTTGTGCAAGCCAGATCTTCTTCGGCCGGACCGGTTCGGCGGGCACGTGCAGCCTGGCATAGAGTTCAAGCCGCTCGGGGCTCGGTTTGGTGGCGCAGCGGATCTTTAAGATGCGGCCGTCGGCGGCGGGCAGCACCGTGGTCACCACCTGGTGGGTCTTAAGCAGGTCTCGCACCGTGCCCCAGGAGGAGTATAAGCCTTGGTCGTGCAGGGTCTTCTCTATGGCTACCAGGAGGTGGTAGGCCAGAACGCACAGGAAGATGTGCGCCCGCACCCGGTCTTTGAGCTGGTGGAAAATGGGCCGCTCGGCGAGAGGGCTTTTCATGGTGCGGAAGGCGTTTTCCGCCCGGGTCAAAAGGGAGTAGGTACGCCAGGCCTCTTCGGCACTAAGATCGGTCCGGTGGTAGGGGTTGGTGGCCGAGGGAGTGCGGGCAGGCGGGCGACGGTTGTGCGGCCGGCGCTTCCTGCTTCTTTTGTGCCCCTCGTGACCACCGGGAGGTGCTGCCCCGACATTCTATTTCGGGCTAGTGCGACCCAGGGGTGTCCTGGATACCCAAACTTCTTCCAGGAGCCGGACGAACTCCTCGAGGTTCTCCACCTTCACGCTTTTCCTCAGCAGGGAGCGCAGCACCAGGGCGTTGTAGGTAACATCCTCTCCGGCACGTCGGCCTGGTGCTCGAACACCCCGGCAAAGGGAGAAACAGCCTACCCCGTGCACTTTATCAACGAGGTGGTGGACTAGTTAGAAGTTACGGGTGCGGAAGTTAGGCTAACCCAGCACCCCGGTGGCCCGAAAAGTGTAGGTCAGCGGAAGAAGGCCCCCGTTGGTCACCCACACTACCAGGGGAGGGCCACCCGGC
>JBNARC010000045.1:0-7702 GCA_049719955.1 Neomoorellales bacterium
CCTCGCCTGCGGTGGACTTTCACCACCAGGTTAACGCCCATGCCGGGCGCACAAAGACTGGGGGGCGCCTATTGGCGCCCCCCACTAGGGAAGCCGGGCCGTGCACCCAGCCGCGATCAATCCAAGGGTTTCCGGCTACTGCGCGCCAGCCGGGCCAGCAACCCTATACCATATCCCAGCCAGCTGCCGCCGAAGCTCAGCGCCGCCGCGGCCACCCAGGAGATCGGCCAGGCGGGCTCATAGCCTAGAAACCAGGCCACAGCCGGGGCAACATAGGTCCCGGCCATTGCCCCGATAACAGGATACGGCGCGTCACTAAAGCTCACTCCGGCCAACCAGCCCGCGGGCGCCCCCACAGCCAGCTGCGTGGCCATCTGCGCAAGGCCTATGGCCGCCCTGGCGTGCTCATCCGGCACCGCCGCCCTGAGCGTACCCGGCGACTCCAGCCACAAGAGGCCGTTCACGGCCATCAGGCCTGTCACCATGGCGCCGATGATGCGGTTGGCCCTGTCCAGGTCCCGGCCCGCCAAGATCGATCCCCTCCCTCACTCTCAGCCGGCAAAAACGGAGATCAGTGCCTTCAGCGGCTGGAGTATGCCATAGTTGACCGCCTCCGAGACCATCCATATCAGGATCGCCGGCGCTAGCAGCAGTAGGAGACCAATGATTTGCTCTGTCGGAAGCTCCAGGACCGAGGTGATGGGTTCTTTGTTCTTATCGTACCACATCACACTTCACCCCCTGCCCGCTCTTGCTTTCCGATGGGGGGGTTCTCCACACCCACCCGGGCCCGCGGCCCAGTTTTGTTTCGGTTTCGTATCCCGATCGCGGTTATGTTATAGCATCAATGCTAGAGATTCGCAACTGCGAATAGAGCGGGCAGGATAAGACACGCATGTGGCGAAAATTCTACTGGCGGTCGTCACCTTGAGCGCGCCGTAAGGGGGTTTTTACCCGTGGGGGTGCCGGTGTTCCCGTTCCTCTCCGTGGCGCGGGAGGAGCTCGGCATTACCGCCCGCCAAGCCGCGCAGGAGCTCGGCGTGAGCCATGGCTATCTCTCCCAGGCGGAAGACTTCGTGGTAGTTCCTGACCCCGCTATGCCGGTGCGGCCGGACTCCACGGCCTCCAGGCCCACCAGCCTGGGAGAGGCGGTGAGGGCGTTTCTAGAGCGGCATGGGCCGGGCCTTCCCGGGCCCCTGCGCCGGGCCGCAGCCGAGCTCGCAGGCAGCGCGCCGAGCCGCATGGTGCAGGACGGCCTCTTCCACTCCTTCTACTCCCTCCTGCCCGGGCTGGCCGACGGCGAGAAGGTTTACCGCGACATCCTGGGGCTCTACGTCCAGGAGGTGCCGCAGGGCCCCGAGGGGTGGTACTTTTTTAGAAAGACGCCCGACCCGGTGGTGAACCTCCTGGTCAGGCACGCTCTCGAGAGGGCGTGGGGGAGGTTCGCGGGGCGGAGGAAGGCGGCCAGGGCCGGCGAGATCCGCTTCGTACCGGTCGAGAGCCCGGGCTCTGATTTCCTCGGGCAGGTAGTGTCTCCCGGCGGCTGGGAGCGTGCGTTCCTCGAGGCCTCCCGGGCCGGGCCCGAGCCCGGCCGGAGCTTCCTCGCGCATCTGGTCCTGTACGTCCTCACCAGCCAGTTGTCCCTTTGCACGCCCGGGACGGCATCGTCCGGGCCCCCGGGCATTTATGGCACCCGCGCCGTCGCCGGAGCCCGCGGCAACGCCGCCCAGAACCCCTGCGAAGAGGCCCGGCCCTCCCTGATGCTCACCTTGCACCCTCCCCTCCCGGAGGGCGTGGCCTACCTCCTATGCTGCCGCCAGGGCTGTTACTGCCTCCGCACCAGCCCGGCCGGCGCTTGAGGCCCCCGCGCCGGCCCAGGATGTCGGCTCCTCTTCTCGTCATTACCCGTTCGGCGGACAGTCCAAGCGCGGGACGCCCTAAACCCCTGGCGCAAGTACTTGCGGTCGCGGGCTGGGTGCTGTTGTGCGCCAACCGGGCACAGGCAAGGCGCCGTCTGGTCGTTGGCCTCGTCAGCCACCCGCCGGGACACGAGATGGGCCAGCCAGCAAGAGGTTATCCATGCGTAAGACCAAGGAAGTGCTGCGCCCCTAAGAGAACGGAGCCGGAGGAACCCCTGGGCCCCGACGACCTGCCCATCTAACTGTTAGGGTTCACTTTCACTGGCCGTAGATGAGGGGCTTTTTCTCGAATTGTATGACCGGGTTGTAGGGGACCATATGGCAGCGATAAAGGGGCCACCCCGCCTAGTCTACGACTAGGCGGGCTTGCGGGAAAAGATCCTGGAATCCAAACCTCACCCGGAGCAGGGCAACCGCTCCTGGCTGGGGCAGTCCCGTGATTGATTGCCGCCCCGCGGCAGGAATAACGGACCACACTTCCCCGCTTGCCTGAGTAGGTTACATGTAATTTTCGGCCGTAGCGACGGCAGCGCAACAGGCCGACCAAAAGGCTTTTCCTGCTACGAGCAGGATCTCGGCTGAAGCCTATACTCCGCACCCTTGGGTATGATTTCCATGATTCATTCTGGCCGGAAACAGAACCAATGCGTATTCCGGTGAAATTCTCCACTTATTCCGGCCCGTGTACCGGTCCCGAAATACTCTAGCCCATCTCAACGGATCCTCTTGAAGCTCGAGCCGAACGTAGTCGTACAACCGGTTAATGGCACTGGTGTCTAGATACACGTCAAACCTGTTCTCTATGGGAGTACCCATAGCATGGCCACCTTCCTATGGACCCCTACCCTCAATCACCTGTAGAATCCTCTCGCATTTCTCCCTGGCGCTCATGTCTGGCCCGCTGATAATTGCCTTAAGCAGGTACAGTTCGTCTAAGGCGCGAAGCTCCAGGTCGAGAATGTCGCTCCGCCGCAATAACCATGCCCGGATTACAGCATCATCACAGACGTCCATTGCTTTCAAGAGTTCATCGAGATCAACCATAATGCCTCGCAGGTAGTATGGGTCAGTGATAGCCTTTCGGGGATACTCGGCAATGCTGTAGAGAAGGCGCAGGGCCTGCCCCCACGTAGACGCCCATCCCTTGTCTTCCCCCTCTTCACGAGCAGACGGCATAAATTCGATCTTGCCAACGCTTACCTGAGGGAGAAACCGGCTCCGTGGGATCTTCTGTAGCCGGTTCTTCAGTTCCTTAAGCACGTTTTGTCTTACGTCCTCGGGAAGAGGCTCGCCGGGGTGGAACTCATGGTAAAGCATTTCAAGGTCCCGAATAACCCTCTCCGTACGTTGCTGAAAAAAGTCGTCCAAGCTACCGTGGATAGCTTTGGTTAGCTCCTGCAAAGCTTCTGTGTTGGCGTTGTCCAGGGCGGTCTCAAATAAGTTCCACGCAGAATTGGGCATCCACCGCTGCCCGTCGGCAAGAGCATAGCTAAACTTCGATAGGAGGTGGTGAGTCTTCTTTCTTAGGGTTTCCAGCCGCCGCCTGGTCGCCTCACCGAAAAGGGAAACGCGGTACTCCAACTTTCGGCTGGCAGCGCCAATCCGCCGCTCCTTCTCGATACCTAGCCATTCAGGCCTTATAGGCACATCTAACGGCGGCGTGCGGCTGTACTTGTCGATGGTTACCAGCATACCCTTCTGGTAAAGCTCCATAATCCGCCGCTCCAGCTTCCCCAGGGGGATTAGGCCCAGATCTTTGGTTGGGGATGAACTGGGCGGTGGACCGGCCGAGGACTGTGTTTCGTTCACCCAAGGGCCTTCCAGTTTTATGAGTTTGCCCTGCATGAGTTGTCCCTGGGAGCCCGTCGCGGACGCGTCTCCTTTCAGAGCCTCAGTCCAGGTTTCATCAGCCGCACGGCCCGCGTAGGCTAAACAAGCATAGGCGTAGGCTTCCCACAATTCCTGCGCCTCCGCAGAGCCGCGTGCCGGAACCAGCCTGGGTATTCGTATTGTCTCCGGACAAAGTACGGCAGACCAGTTCCATAGGTCGTCGAACCACGCGCACCATTTATCCTGCTCGACCCGATGCGGCTCGGAAAGGATGTTTACCAGTCCCGGTGCGGCGGGATCAACGCCGAGGTTGCCTGCTCCACCGATCATCACGGCCGTAGCTTTCTTGTCTTTAACGAACAGCATGCTGGTAAGAAGGCCTGTCTTGCTGCTCGCAGCAAAAACCCGAACGTCGAGGCGACCTTCAACCTCTTGGCTCAGCTCCGCTAACTTGGCCAGGTGTTCCTCTCTGGTAGCGCACGCGGGGTACACCACAACGATTAGCTTGCAGTAGACAAAGTTTCTTTGAAAAAACCAGGCCAGCCACTTGATGCCGTCGTCCTCGAGATCATAGGTAACAGCAGCCAAGCCGTCGGCGACCTCTGCATAGTAGGAAAGAGAGTCTTGGCCGCACGATTGGGACCCTCTTACTTGTGGTAGTGAGCTGACCCATATTGCCGGAAGTTCCACTCGGGCCACCTCCTAGTTAGGTGAACGGGTTTAGTGGAAACCGTTCCTAATGCTGTTTAGCCCTCAGACCCCGCGCTGAGCAGACGAGACTTCTTCTCAACCCAACGTTCCAAGATATTACCAATGAGCCGTGTGGCCTCCTTAATTGACGTTCAGATATTTATTACGTCAGGTTCGAGCAACCCCACCAGCAAGGGACTCTTACCAGGAAGTCATCATCTGCCATACGGACACAGGGCGAGGGCTTAAGCCCCTGCCCTATTCTCGTTCCTCCATTTCCTTAATCCCCCCATTGTCCAGGAGAGCAATAAGCTGTTCTCGGCTGGGTAGGGGTACACCTTTCCGAATGTAGGTAGCTGCCAACTCTGCATAGCGTAGGCAGGCGAGACGGGCAAAATTACGGGCCAGATAAAGGTATAGGGTAGAAGGCTGCTTATCCCAGGGGTTCCCGTGGACAAGGTCGGAGCGAAGTTCGTAGAGCTTCCGAAAATGGTAGTTTATTCGTTCCCTTTCTTCCGCGTTCTTACCTAACAGGCGGCCTAGGCGTCTAGCGATGGCTCTGACTAGCCCGCAATCCTCTCTTGTTCCCAAAAGCGCTTCAATGCTCGTAACGTGCCAAAGGATCTGCTCTACCGGGGCCTCGGATGGATCGGTAAAGAACGCCTTTACAAGGTATTCCAGGGCGGTATGAAAGAAAGACCAGTTATCCGGGAGTAAACCATCCACCAAGAAGTCAAGTTTTTCGCGGATGAGTCGCACTAGTTGCTCGGTGGCTTCCCCATCCAACTCAAATCGCAGCCAGCTTGCGGGCCGCTCTTCCTCGGCACCGTCCGGGCCCCCAGCGGACTCCCGTTCTAGCACCGAAAAGTTTGGCGCCGCAGAAGGTGGGTGAATTAAATCCTCGTCGTACCTTAGGTAAAACGGTATTCGGAACCCCCGCCACGGTACCCAACTCAGGTGCCGCTCGTTCTCAAGAACCCTCTCCAACGAGTACCGGATACCGATTTCTCGCCAAGAGAAATCCTTCATCCCGCTCGGGCCGTCTCGAAGAAACTCAGTATCCAGGTCGAATCCGTCGGGAAGCCAGTCATAGAGCGCCAGACAACAGAGAGGTGCCCGAAACAGAGATAATGGCTTGGGCACTAGTCTGCGCGCAAGATCGTCAAGTCCAGAGAAGTCCAGCACGAGCTCGCCTATGCCCGGCACAACTTGAGTAGTAGTCGCAGTGAGGCACCAATACCAGGCCAACTTCTTGGTATCCCAGACCGCATACGGGTAGAAGATCCTGTTGATCCGGTTTGCAGAAACTCGTTCCAGTTCCTCCTCATTGTAATGTTTAAGGACAAAGCCACCGCAGTCCACGGGCTCTTTTCGCGGTTGCAAAACGTCTCTTGACACTTCTACAAGCCATACCCATTCTAGGGGTAGCAAGTACGTTACTTGGACTTCACGCGTCGTAAAGGCCTTGATATATCTCTGGAGTAGTTGGGCGCTATCTGGCGTAGCCCGTTCGTAGCAATCTAAGTAAAAGCCGGAACGCCTGAAGAAGTGGCCTACAGCCTCCGCCCACCACCGGAGGAATTTGCTAGAATGGCGATCGTCGTCACTAAAGGCATCGCGAGTACAAATTACGAGTTCTCGAAACACCGGCTGGCTCTCTAGCCATTCGACTGCTTCCAGAAGACGGCTGCGCTCCGAGAGTTTCAGGTAGGTCACCTTTCCGCCATGCGCAACAAGCTTTCCAAGGTGACCACGAGCGAAATCGCAATAGATCTTGAATCGCCGTATAAGTTCCTCCCTGACTCCCTCCGTCACCGTATTGTGCCTCCCAGTACTATGCTGTATGTCCAGGTCGCGTTGGTACATACCCCTTTTCCTGCTTTGGCGAGCGGCCAGCGGCACCAAGAGCGCCCGGGCCAATTACCCACGTGCACATGGATTAGGTCATTGGGCCATCTTGCGTATCTACACCCCCGAAAGGAGAGGATGACAGTTCCAGGTGACGCATTGACAAGCTCAGGGTCCTTTCCCTTCGCAGCGTTTCCACGTCGGAATCCGGGAGCCACTCAGGATGAATGTAAAACCGCACGAGACCGTTAATCTGATTGCTGCCATTGGCATCGGACCCAACGTATAAGACTGATTGTCTGACGAAAACAGGCCATGCCTGACGTATAGACCTGTCGTACTCTCTAACGCCGGTATCAAGCAGCACCCTAAAACCTCGAGACATAGCATATCTTACGACGGCAAAGTACCAAGACCCCTCCACAACGGGCGATCTTATGGTTATTGCCGGGTAACCGGGTAAAACGTATCCTTCTAACGTGAAGCGCCTTTTGGGGAACTCGTAGTAGAATCCAAAAATATCCCTAAAATCAAGGATATAAAAACGCTTACTTGCCAAATCTAAGTCCGAACTCCACCGCGGCGAAAAGAGGATAACTATGGTGCCCTTAACGGGGCTAAGCGTATAGCGAACAGAAAGGTCCCATATAAGGTCGCAAGGACGTACCGCTCTAATGCTACCCGCCTTGACATCTCCTTGAAAAAAGTCGTCGTCCAGGCTGCATACAGTTGCGTTTGATTGAAGAGCCAACCCAGCTGCGTAAGCGTCCTCTGAGTGTGCAGCTAGCTCTCTTCCTCGCGTCAAGTATGGTGCCTGTAATACCTCCATCCGGGGATTTATCCTGCGCAAGACTTCCTGTAACCGCGAGATCAGCCGGGGATTCTTTTGCGCTAGGACCCTCTCCGCCTCGGCAATTATTTCGCTACATAGCACGACCTCGAATTGGCCTTCGCAGCATTTCTGGAGCAAATACCCCGCATCCGTATTCGGAAACGCAATACCATGTAGCAGGACGGACGAATCGAGCACAATATTCCTGTTCGTTCTCTGGTTCGCCACCGTAGCCCTCCTATCTGACGCACCTTAGCTGTCTTGCCACTTACTAATCCTACGCTAGCTAGCAGCGTTAGCTTCGCTCACGACGGCCTCCTTACCTGCTCCTTCTTCGCCCCCTCTAACCTGTCCCACGCCTCCAGCACCAGGCGGCGGGTGCGGTATTCGCCGTACTGGCGCTCTTCTTTTTCTTTGAGCACCCGGAAGCTCTCGCCGGGGAAGTCGGGGCCGAAGACGTCTTTAGGGTCGAGGATGTAGCGCAGCTCGTCCCGGGTGAGGCCGTAGAGTTTGGCGTAGTAGGCGTCCAGTTCCGCGCGGATGCGGGCGCGGCGCTCGGCGTCCCAGCGGAAGGGCGGGATGG
>JBNARC010000046.1:0-7579 GCA_049719955.1 Neomoorellales bacterium
CAGGGTAAGGTAGCGGTGGTAACCGGGTCGGGCCAAGGCATCGGCAGAGCCATAGCCATTGCTCTGGCCAAGGAAGGCGCTAGGGTAGTAACCAACAACCGGCAGCCGGGATCCACCCAGTTCGTACTCTTGTCGGAGGAGCAGCTTAGGGCCTTAAGCGAGGAGCAGAGGCAATGGGTATTGCGGCTTTCCCAGGAGTATTCGGGCGACGCGGAAACTACGGCCCAGAAAATCCGAGATATGGGCGGCGAGGCCGAAGCGTTTTTCGGAGATATTTCGGACTTTGAAGAGGCAGGCCGCCTTATACAGTTTGCCGTGGACCGATTCGGCAGAATTGACATTCTGGTCAACGTAGCCGGCACTTTCGGCTTTTGTCCCGCTTGGGAAATGACGCCGGAGTTGTGGGACCGGGTAAACTTGGTAAAGCCCAGAGGCTACTTTAACTGTATCCGCCACGCCCTGCCCCACATGATGGAGCGACGCTGGGGCCGCATAATCAATTGTACCTCCAGAGCTTGGCTGGGAGACAATTTGCGCCACTGCCAGTACGCCGCCGCCAATGCCGGCGTGGTAGGGTTAACCCGGGCGGTGGCCATGGAAGTGTTTCGTTACGGCATAACCTGCAACGCCTTTGATCCCTGGGCCAAGACCAGAGCCTCGGTAGAGTTGGAAGCACACTATCTGGCTAGCGGTCCCGAACGGGGCCCCTACGCCGGCGGGCCGCAGGTTCCTTTCGAGATCACCCCCAATCCGGAAGAAATCTGTCCCTTTATCGTCTATTTGGCCTCGGACGAAGCGGCCGGCGTTACCGGAACGGTGTTTAACCTCGCTGGTTCCTCGATCGGTATTTATTCTGAACCCGAGGTGATCAGGAGCATGGTTAAGTTTGGAGGCACTTGGACTCTAGAAGAACTGCGGGAGCAGGTACCCCGCGTGCTGTTGCGAGGTTACCGGCCCCGGGCGGCAGACTTATAACGTGTAGGCTTAACCCCTAGAGTTAGGAGGGAAGAGGATAGCCTGACGACGATATGGTCTTTAAGGAAATAAAGGATCCCAGTAAGCCCATTTTGTTCCAGGAAATCTTCTTTGCGCCCGAGTACGGAAGGCGGATACTGACCCAGGGTTAGTGATTGGGTGCCGTAACGGTTTCTATGCTTGCGGAGGGAAAGATCGGGACCAGGCGTCGTATCGGTACCGCGCGGGCGAATAACCTCACAGCGACGGTTGAGGCCGCCCGGGAGCCTGTGGAATAGGTGGTAAGGCCGGCCCCCGGTCAAGGTGAGGAGGTGGTAGCGAAACAGGGGTTAGCCTAACTTCGAGGTACGCTTACCCGGGTCAACCTTAAAACCTACAAGAGGAGGAGCGCACAATGGCATTCGAAAGATCTCCGTACGAAAAGTACATCATTCGGGATCTTCACCGGGCGTGGCACCCGCACCTGCGGGAAGTGTCTCGACCCATGCTGGGTCTGAAGCATGCGGGTAGTCAGCTCAGTCCGGCCTTCAACATGACTTGGTGGGCCATCTCCGAGCCTTTCACCATGCTGGCGGATACCATGGTTCACGATTTCGACCAGTTTCTGGTTTTCCTGGGTGGTGACATAAACAACATGCTAGACCTGGGAGGGGAAGTGGAACTTACCCTAGGCGAGGAAGGTAAAGAACTTGAAACCTTCGTGTTTACTACCGCAACCGTAGTGTACGTCCCGGCGGGGTTACGTCACTGTCCCCTGGTATTCAAGAAGGTGAGGGATCCACGCAAGCCCATTCTCTTCCAGGACTTCTTCTTTGCGCCTGAATACAGCAAGAGGGTGATTTCAAGTTAAGCCTCGACAGGCGGGGCGGGTCGCCGGTTTGGGGCCCAGATCCCAAACTGGCACCCAACCTTGGGGAGTAAGGCCACGCCCTATGAAGACAGGTTTTCAGTTTGAAGCCGATCAGAAGGGAGCCGGCCGGATTGCCCCACTAAGTGTTCCTGGAGACAGCGGATGAAGGCCCGAGTGTTATGTTCCAGTCGGGAAGAGGGGCGCACCACCTTGTAGATTAGCTGGGGAAGGGGCCGTGGCGGTCTCAGCTCAACAAGGGTTCCGGCTTCTAGCTCCTCCAGTACGGAACTGCGGTGGGTAATGGCCGCCACCGGCTCGGTGCGGGCCAATGCCTTGGTGGCCTCGGGGTGCCCGGATTGCATCACGATGGTGGGTTTGACGTTCAAACTCCGGAAGTAAGAGGAAATCAGCCGGTGCAGCATGGCTCCCTTGGCCGGTATGGCCAGGGGGAGCGAGGTCAGGACCAAGTGCGGGGGAGGATGGTGGGACACCAGTTTGGGATTGGCAACAATTGCCAGTTCCTCGGTAAAGATAAACTCCGTTACGGCGTCGGGGGTGGGCATCTCGCCGAAGACAATGGCCAGGTCGTAATCGTAGGCGGACAGAA
This sequence comes from Neomoorellales bacterium, assembly GCA_049719955.1. Taxonomy (GTDB): domain Bacteria; phylum Bacillota; class DSM-521; order Neomoorellales; family SLTJ01; genus JANLFO01. The sequence continues at coordinate 2,433 of JBNARC010000046.1, forward strand.
GCATGGCCAGTACGTCTTCCGAGGCAGGGTTAAGTATAACCCGGGCCAGCCAGGTATTATCGGGCAGGGCCCGGAGTAGGCGGGGCAAAGTATAAATCCCCAACGCGAGGTCGCAGATCACCCTGAGAGGAGGCCGCCTCGTGGGTGAGGGGTTTCGTAGCTCGTTCAGTTCCTCTTCCAGGAGGTCGAGAGTTTCGAAGATCCTCAGGGCCGCCCGGTAGACCAATTCGCCCGCCTGGGTGGGCTCCACGTTGGCAGTGCCCGGTTGCCTTCGGAACAGGGTACAACCCAATTCGGCCTCCAAAGCCTTAATTTGGGTGGAAATGGCGGGCTGCGATACCTTCAGCGCCTCCGCCGCCCGCTTGAAGCTCCGGTGCTCCATAATAGCCATCAAAAGGGCTAGGGTATGAAGGGTCATTAGACTCCCGCCCCCCGAACGTAAAACCCAGCTTTCTTCTTAGTCCGAATGTTATCCTTTATCTCGACGGACGTCAAGTTGCCCCAGCTTAGAGGGGACGCCATGCTAATCTGTGTGGGGAGGTTAAGCGACATGCCTAAAAAGTACGCTCACCTGGTAAAACCCTTAATCGTTCAATCGCCGCCGGACGGGCTTTACCCGGAACCCCGGGTTTGGATGGAAGGCAAAGACCTGGAAGGCTTTAACGCCCATTTCTCTTACGGATTTATCAAAGAGGCCGGGACCAAGTGCCACCCCGTAGAAGGGGCGGTAGTCCATCCTTACGACGAGATCCTGGTCTTCGCCGGCACGGACAACACCGACATCCTCTACCTTGGCGCTGAGGTGGCGGTAGAGCTGGGAGAGGAACGGGAGGAGCACGTGTTTACCGAACCCTCGGTGGTGGTGGTGCCCAAGGGTACCGTACACGGTCCGGTAACGGTGCGCAGGCTGGAGAGGCCCATCATGCATTACTCTGTGGGCTTGGCGCCGGAGTACAAAGCTACGACAATCCCGGAGGCTTCCCGTCCGGCCAAGACCACGGGAGCGAAGTACTCCCACCTGATAAAGAAACTGGTCACTCGGGTAGATCCTACCAAGGTAGGGTCGGGTATGGGCTACGAGTCGGTGGTGGACGAAAGGGGCGTTATGCGGCCGGCGGAGCGGGGAGTGGGACCGGGCAACGGCGATCAGATCGTCTGGCTGTACGGTCGCGATGTAGAAGGACTAGAGGTCAACTTCACCTGGGGCTTTTACAGCCGTTGCGGCAAATGGCACCGGGGGGGAGAGGTGCATATCCATCCCGAAGAAGAGATCCTGGTCTGGGTGGGCCTAGACCCGAACGACCTCAACTATCTGGGGGCGGAGTTGGAGCTGGGGATGGGCAAGGAGATCGAGCGCTACGTGTTCAACAAGCCCACGGTAGCCATCTGCCCCAAGGGGTTTCCTCACCTGCCGGTAATTACCCGCTGGGTGGATAAGCCGTACGGCTTCTTTGTGGTCTGCCTGAGCGCCGAACACGACTCTCCCTGGGTGGAGGTGGAAACCGACTAGCCCACGATTTGTCGGTATAGGCACGTTTTCCACGTTAGAGGTCTGGGCCGCAAGTTAGGGAATACCGGCACCACCGGGCGGGGTGGCGGCGGGATTGACAAACCAGCCGCGCCCCGCTTGTCGTGTTCGGGAACCTTGGGGGGCCGGTAACGGTCATATTTAACAATAGAGTTCTGGCCATCCCCGGTAACTAATCAAAGAGGAGATGGTAGAGGTGAACGGCCAGAGGTTTCCTCAACTAATTGTTGCCGCGGTGGTCTTGGCCGCCGCCCTGGTGGCCTCGGCGCTAGTGGTGACCGATACTTGGGATAAGCAGCGGTCCAGCGTGACCGTGACCGGCGCCGCCACCAAGGAGCTGCGCTCAGATTGGGCGGTGTGGCGGCTTAACCTTAATCGGCGGTCACCCGACCGGGCTGAGGCCCTGGCAGGAGTGAAACGCGATCTGGAGCAAGTGCGGCAGTTCCTCTTTGGGGCTCACGGTATCCCGGAGGGAGAAGTGAGCGTCTTGCCTCTAAGCCTTAACGTGATCTACCAGGTGGACCAGTTCGGAAGAGAGACCGGCCAGATCCAGGCCTACCAGGCCAACCAGACCGTAGAGGTAAAATCGGCCGACGTGGACCGCATCACCGAGGCCTACAAGAGCACGGGCGAGTTGGTAGAGAAGGGAGTGGAACTCTATGTGGAGCCACCCCAGTACTTTTACACCAAGCTTGACGAGCTGAAGCTGGAGATGCTGGCCCAGGCCACGGAGAACGCGCGCCAGCGGGCGGAGAGGATCGCCCAGAAGGCGGGTGGCCGGTTGGGCGGCTTGCGCTCGGCCAAGATGGGAGTCTTCCAGATCACCCCGGTGCACTCTACCGAGGTTTCCGATTACGGTATTAACGATACCTCCTCCCTGGAGAAGAAGATCACCGCCGTGGTGAGCGTGCAGTTCAATCTGGAGTAGGGAAGGGGAGGGGAAGGACATGGGACCTCGCGTACAAAGGTGGGGAAATAGCCTTGCCATACGCCTTCCCAAGGCACTGGCCGGGAAGCTGGGGCTGGTCGAGGGCACTCCGGTGGAACTGGAGGTTGACCGCTCGTGATTTACCCCAGACGGTATACTCTGGAAGAGTTGCTGGCGCGGGTAACGCCCGATAACCGACACGGTGAAGTCGATACCGGTTTACCCCTGGGGCGGGAAGAGTGGTGAGCCGCAAAGCCTACGTGCCGGAGCGAGGGGACCTGATATGGCTGGAGTTTAATCCCCAAGCGGGCCTACCCGTGGCGCTGAAGCAGGTGGAAGGCGATCTCCGCCTGCAGGCGGCTGTCTTCCACCACCAGGACCTTGGCGGGCATTCCCGGATCGTGGCGATCGGTAAGCACTACGGGCACCTCCCGAAACCGTTCGGTGGAAGAATTCGCTCCCCGCGCATGCGGCCCCTGCCAGAAAGCGGAGTTGTCGCCACTTATGCCCTAAACACCACTTCCAGGAAGAGATCCACTACCGCCGGGTCGAACTGGCTGCCGGCGCCGCGGCGCAGCTCGGCGGCTGCTTCCTCGGGTGGGACGGGTCGGCGATAGGGCCGGGGCGAGGTCATGGCGTCGAAGGCGTCGGCCACGGCCAGGATCCGGCACTCCACCGGGATTTCCTCGCCCGCCAGCCCCAGGGGGTAGCCGGAACCGTCCCAGCGCTCGTGGTGTTTCAGGATTAAATCGGCGATGGCCGCCAGCTCCGGGGAGGAAAGGGCGATGCGGTAGCCCTTTTCGCAATGGGTTTTCATGATCTCCCTTTCCTCGGCGGTCAGGGGTCCGGGTTTGAAGAGCACGGCGTCGGGAATGGCGGTCTTGCCCAGATCGTGCATGCGGGCCAGGAGCGCCAGATCGGCGAGCTGCCGGGCCGAAAGCCCCATTTTCCGGCCCACCGCCAGGCTCCACTCCTCCACCCGGTGGGCGTGACCGGCGGTGAGAAAGTCCTTCTCCTCCAGCACCGCCAACAAAGCCTTCAGAATCCGGCTGCGGGCTCCGGTTCCCCGCAATAGCTTTTCTCGGTACATAAGGTCGTCGGCCTTGTGATAGGCATCAAGCAAGGAAACCGCGGGCGTTTCCGCGGCCGCGTAGCCCACGGAGACGGCCAGGGGAACACGGGGACGGGCCGCGTTTCGCCTTTCCGCCTCCTGGAGCACGCGCTGGGCCGCCCGGGCCGCGGCTGCCTCGTCGGCGCCGGGGAGCAGCGCCGCGAACTCGTCCCCGCCTACCCGGGCCACCAGCCCTGTTTCTCCTATCGAGGCCTGCAAGGCCTCGGCTGCCGTTCGCAGCAGTTCGTCGCCGGCTTGGTGGCCGAAGGTATCGTTCACTAGCTTAAGCCCGTCCAGATCCGCGGCCAGCACCGCCGCGGGGCGCAGGCCCTGGGCCTCCAGCCTTTCCAGTTCCTCCTCGAAGAAGGCCCGGTTATAAAGCCCGGTCAGGGCATCGTGGTGGCTCAGGTATCTTAGGCGCTCCTCGTAACGCTTGCGCTCGGTGATCTCCAGGGCAGACTCCACTATGCCAACTACATTTCCGGCTCCATCCCTTACCGGAGAGGCCTTGATGCTGAACACCCGGTCGCCCTCCGCCCTGGCCTCCCCTTCCGCCGGTTCCCCTGAGGCCAGCGCTGCCACCACCGGGCATCCGGGGCAGGGCTCGGTGCGCCCGTGCCAGGCCGCGTAACACTTGGCGCCGACATAGCCGTCCGGGCCCAGTCGCCCGGTGGCCTGCAGGCGCGACACCGCCCGCCGGTTGGCCCAAATCATTCTCATCTCCCGGTCGAGATACACCACCGACTCCTGCAGGCTATCCAGGATGAGGCTCTTCTCGTTCTCCAGCCGTCTGAGTTCGCCTTCCATCACCACCCGGGCGGTGACGTCGGAGGCGATTACCAGATGGGCCGGCCGCCCCTCCCAGATTACCGGCACCACCCCCGCCTCCATTACCCTTCCGGCCACACCGGGCGCCAAGAGACGCACCACCACCCTTTGCGGCGCCGACCAGTCCCGGCGGAGGAGGTCCGCCCAGTGCCCGGGATCCATTAGCTCCCCTACCCGGATCTCTTTACCGTCCAAGGCCTCTACTCCGAGCATTCTCCTGGCGGCCGGATTAGCGAACCTGATCACCTCGCCCTCCACCACGGCGATGGCCTCGGTGGCGTTTTCTACCACGTCTCGGTATCTCCTCTCCCGGTCTTCTATGCGTTCCAGCATCCGGTTTATCTCTAGCGACAGGCGGGCCAGCTCGTCCTCCCCCGTCAGCACTTCCACCCGGCCGGGGTTGGCGCGGACCCGGGCCACCGCCGCGGTAAGTCTCTCAAGCCGCCTCACCAGCGTCAGGTTCGCCCACCTTGCGGCTGAGCCGCCGGCGACTGCGGCAAGAAGTAAAGCGGCGAGAAGACCCGAGTGGCGAGCCGCCGTGATGGGGGCGGAGGGAGTGGAAACCGCCAGCCGCAACCAGAAGGCTGGCTGGTCGAACACATCCTCCAAGAGAACCGCGCCCGTGCTCTCTCCCTCTTCCCTCTGGTTCCAGAACCAGGTCCGGCCGTCTTCCGTGCGGCCGGCGGGAGCCAGATCCGCTAATCGGCTCCCGTTAAAGGGTAGTAGGGCTACCCGGGCCCCCAGCAGTTCCG
>JBNARC010000047.1:0-6250 GCA_049719955.1 Neomoorellales bacterium
TTAAGGCCCTGCAGGTACCAGTAAACCGAAATTGCCGCGGCGAAAGCTATGACCAAAGATAGCGCCAGCAGCAGCTTGGAGCGCACCGCCGAGTACCTCCCCATCTAGCGTAGGAGTCTAACGCCCGCCAAACCGTAGTCGGGCTGCGAAGGGTCTGCCTCCCCGGCCACCACGTGGCGCACAAAATAGCCTTCCAGATAGTTCTCATTACCCTGACCGCGCACCCCGTCTACCAGAAAGGCGGCAAAACCTACTATGGTGATGGATTTGACCTGTCCGTCGGCCGGTTCGACGGAATCGTATACCGGCAGCACCAATATGCGGGGGCAGTCAGGAGAGAAGCAGTCGGGCGTGCAGGGCGGCGAATGGTGACACAGGCCTAGGCGGTAGTCAATGGCCCGCTTGGTGGGGTTGGACATGTTTCCGGTCTCGGTGGGAATTACGTCCCCTACCCGAAGCCAGCCGTCAAAACCGTGTTTTAGGTTTTCCTCATAGACACTCGCCCCGAACCCCCTATGGACAGGGCGGAGAAAGTACCCGGTCCCAGGGGCGATTCTTGAGTGGTGGCCAGCTTGAGCAGGTACTTATTGCCCCTCTGGTAGTCCTGGCGCGGCACCGCCAGCGGCACCGCCCCCCGCACCCCGGTTATGCCGCCCACCACCGCCGTGGCCTCCGCCCCGACCGCTGCGCCCGGATGACCCATAACCGGGGCGAAAAAGTAACGAACCGGCCTGCGGGCGCTTACGCTAATGGAACGGCAGTCGGGCGACACCTCCACCTCCACGTCCTCCGCGCCGTTAAGGTGCGCGTACTCCCGGGCTATCTGGTCGGCCAGTTGGGGCGCTTCAGGAAGCTCCCTGGCTCCGGCCAGGGCGGCGGCGTCTACCGCGTTCACCAGGGTTTGGCGCGAAAGCACCAGCAGGCCCAAATCCACCGCCAGAGCGGCAAAGGAGAGTGTGACCGTCAGGGTTACGGCCGTCAAGGCCGCCGAGGCCTTCTCTTCGGTTAGCAGCTTCATTTTTACTCCACCCTCATCACGGTCTGAACCTTCAGGGGAAACGGGTTGGGAAGCACCCCGGAAAGGATGGGGGTGAGGAGCTTCACCTCGGTCCGCACCTCTACGCTCAGGGGCTCCCCGGGCCGACGCTCCCCCTCCTCCGGGCTTAAGGTTATGTCCCCGTCCTCCAGCCCCAGCGATGCGCCCACCGCCTTCACCCGTTCCCTGATCTCGGCGTCTGTAGCCCCCACGGCGCCCAGCCTGGCGCCCTCCCGTGCCGCCCCGGTGAGGACCAGGTATTTATGGAGGATATCGGCCGTCTCCCAGGTACCCAGCAGGAGAAGCAGCAAGACGGGCAACACCAGGGCCAGCTCCACCACCGCCTGCCCCCGACGGCTCCGCAAGACGTGGGCGTAGCGCCTCATGCTCCCCACCCGCCCAGCCAGGCCAGCGCCGTGCCCAGGGCCAGGACGGCTCCGTAGGGGAGCCCGGCCTCCCCTTCTTCGGCGGCGAATACCGGCGCCGCCCGCACCCCGTAAAGCCAGCCCAGCCCGCACACGAATAGGCTGGTGAACACGGCTTTCAGCCGACGGCGCCGGACCAAGTCGGCCAACGCCCACACCCCTCCTACCAGGGCGCTTACCACGAAGGCGCGAAACGTAAATTCGGGTCCTCCCAGCGTCCCAACGGCGGCCAGCATCTTCACGTCCCCCGCTCCCAGCCCTCCCAGCAGAAACGGTAGCAGCAACAAGAGAAAGCCCAGCGCCGCTCCGGCCAGACTCTGGGTCAGTCCCTCCCCGCCGTACCGGATCCAGCCGTAGGCCACGCCGAAGGCCGCGCACGGAACCAGCACCCGGTTATAGATAAGGCGCCGGCTGACATCGGTGTAGGCGCACACCGCCAGCATCAGGAGCAGGACCACGTGGGTAAGCAAGTGAAGTCACCTTCCGAAAAAACAGCCCCACTTTGGACAAAGCAGGGCTTAGTTATGGGTTTCGGGTCTTCCTAGCCACTTATACCCGGCCGCATCCGCGGTCAGGAGCCGCTTCCTGCCGCCTCCCCCAGCTTGTTGCCCACAGTTTGAAAAATCGTCCTTAAATTGTCGCCCAACAACCCCAAAACCGCGATTACGGCAATCGCCACCAGCGCCAGGATCAGGCCATACTCCGCCATGCCCTGGCCGCTTTCGTCCTTCCAGAACCTCGTCAGCCACTGCACCTCTTCTCCGCCTCCTTACACTGGGTTTGTCCTGGCTTCATCATAATCCGGCATGAATTGTCAGAGTATCCGTCCTAATAACCATTTCCGGCCATGACCGGGTCTCACTTCGCCTGGGCCGCCTTGCCGGGACCGACCGGGACCCCAAGACTAGGCCCCAGGGCCCAACTCACCCTTCAGATATTCTCCCTGAGTTCTCCGCAGTTCAGAGCGAGCCGGCGGTACCGGGCGCTCGCATGATTACATTGGCAACTTGCCGGGCACCCGTCAACCGTATTCCCCCTTGACGGAACCCCCGCCCGGCGGTAAAGTTGAAGCTAAAGTTATGGGGCGTTTGGAAAAAGGCGAAAGGCTCTTATAAGAGGTGACTTCCGGTCTCATGCGCATCATCATTGTGGGCGCGGGCAAGGTGGGCTTCAAGCTGGCCGAAATGCTGTCCGACATGCAGCACGAAGTAGTAATGGTGGAGGAAGATCCGGAGCGCTGCCGGGTAGTGGAGGAGGAACTGGAGGTCCAGGCCGTGTGCGGTAAGGGCACCAGCCCCCGGCTGCTCCGGGAACTGGGAACTCCGGATACCGACCTGCTGGTGGCGGTCACCGGCGACGACGAGACTAACCTGGTGATCGGGCTCATTGCCCGGCAACTGGGGGCCAACAAGGTGGTGGCCCGGGTGGCCGATCCCGATTACCTTGCCGAGGAGGGGATAGACCTGGAGCAGACGCTGGGCATAGACCTGGTCATCAACCCGGAGAGGGTGACCGCGGCGGCCATAGCCAAGCTGGTGCAGTTTCCGGAGGCGGACGGCGTGGAGTACTGCGCCGGTGGCAAAATCCAGCTCCTGGAATTAACCCTCTCGCCCAAGACCCCGGTAGTGAACCGGAAACTGCGGGACCTTCCCGCCACCCCGCCCTACCTAATAGTGGCCATCCTGCGGGGCGACCGGGTGATAGTCCCTTCCGGCCAAGACGAGCTTCTGGCCGGCGACAAAGCCTTCGTGCTGGCTCCCGCGCCGCAGATGGAGCACGTGGAGCAACTCTTCGGCCAGCGCCACCTGAAGACCCAGCAGGCGGTGGTAGTGGGGGGCACGGGTACCGCCTACTATCTGGCCAAGGAACTGGCGGGCCAGCATATAGAGCTCAAGATAATCGACAAGGATCGCGCCCGTTGCGAGGCTCTGTCGGAAGCGTTTCCCGCCGTTACCGTAATCCACGGCGACGGGACCGACCTGAAGCTGTTGGAGGAAGAAGGCATAAACCGGGCCGACCTTTTCGCCGCCCTCACCAGCGACGACAAAGTAAACCTGCTGGTATGCCTTTTGGCCAAGACCATGGGAGCCAAGAAAGTTCTGGCCCAGGTGCGGCGCTCGGATTACGCCGACCTGATGCGCCAGGTGGGAATAGATGTAGTGGTGAGCCCGCGACTGCTTACGGCGGCCCAGATCCTGCGGTTCATTCATTACGACGAAATCGCCTTCTTCGGATTTGTGGGTCAGGACAAGGCGGAAATGATAGAGTTCCTCGTTCCCACCCGCTGCCCGCTGGCAGGCAAGCCCCTCAAGGAGGCGGGGCTGCCCCGCAACGCCATCGTGGGGGCCATAGTGCGGGGCGAAGAAGTGATTATTCCCCGGGGCAAGGACTACATGCTCCCCGGCGATCACGTAGTGGTTCTGGCCCTACCGCAAGCGGTACCGCACCTAGAGCGCATCTTCTTCCCGGAGGGGAGCCGAACCAATGGATTACGCCGTTCTGGCCGGCGTTCTGGGAAGGGTATTAGTCGCGGTTAGCGTCTCCCTCCTACTGCCTTTGGCCACCGCGCTGTATTACCGGGAAGCCTGGTTTCCTTTTGGTTGCACGCTGCTAATAGGCCTGGCCGCGGGGCTGGTGCTGGTGCGGCTGGGCCGAAAGGCGGGCGAGATTTACCGCCGAGAGGGGTACTACATCGTAGCCCTGGCCTGGATCGGGGTTTCCCTTTTAGGCAGCCTTCCCTACCTTTTGGCCGGCACGTTTACCGCCTTTGTCGACGCCTTCTTTGAAACCGTTTCCGGCTTTACCACCACCGGCGCCAGCGTGATGACCGACGTAGAGGTCCACGGCCGTGCCATTCTGCTCTGGCGGTCTTTAACCCAATGGCTGGGCGGCATGGGCATTGTGGTGCTCACCCTGGCCCTGCTGTCCCTGGTAAAGGCGGGCGGCCTACACATCCTGCAGGCCGAAGTACCGGGTCCCAGAATAGAAAGGCTCAAGCCCAAGATGGCCGACACCGCCCGCCTGCTCTGGCTGCTCTACACCCTGATCAGCGCCGCCGAGATTATATCGTTGTGGAGCGCCGGCATGCCCTTCTACGACGCTGTAGTTCACAGCTTTACCACCATGGCTACCGGCGGCTTCTCCCCCAAGAACGCCAGCATCGGTTTCTACCCCACCCCGCTGATCCATTGGCTGGTAATCCTGTTCATGTTCCTCGCCGGCACCAACTTTGCCCTCTATTACACCGCCCTTCGCCGGCGCCGCGCGTCGGTCTTCTGGAGCGACCCCGAATTCCGCTTTTACTGCCTGCTGTTGCTCGCCGCCGGGTCGGCCGTAAGCCTGGAGCTTTATATTAAGGGCCTATACGCCGGCGAGGAACTGTTCCGAAAAGCCTTTTTCCAGGTGGTGTCCGTAATGACCACTACCGGGTTTGCCACCGCCGACTTCGACCATTGGCCGTCGTTCTCGCGTCACCTCCTCCTGCTGCTAATGTTCGTCGGCGGCTGCTACGGCTCTACCGGCGGCGCCATCAAGGTGGGCCGGATCCTGCTGCTGGCCAAGCACACCCTGCTGGAACTCAGGCGGATAGTGCATCCCCGGGCGGTGCTCCGGGTAACCTGGGGCCGGGAGCAGGCGGTGCCCAACGAGGTGGTGGTGAGCGTCCTCAACTTCGTGGGGTTGTACGCTCTGGCGGCGGGCGCGGGGGTAGCGGGCCTGAGCGCGTTGGCCGGTTCCGATCTGGATACCAGCGTGAGCGCCGTGGCCGCCACCTTGGGTAACGTGGGGCCCGGCCTGGGCGCCGTAGGACCTACCCAAAACTACGCCCACCTCCCGGCGGCGGCCAAGTACCTGCTTTGTTTCCTTATGCTTTTCGGCCGCCTGGAGATCTACCCCCTGCTGTGCCTTTTCCACCGTCAAGGGTGGAGCCGGTAGGCGGCCTGGGCTTGAAACCGGCTATTGCATACCGGGGAAGAGAAAGGGTAGACTTCCAGTAGAACCCCTAGAGTAGGAATTGGTAAGGAGGCAGAATGAGACCAGTGGGATCGAAAAGCAGAAGCGTAAGGCCGCGGCCGCCGGCAAGGCTTGCGGGTCTGGCCCTGCTCTTGGTTTTGGCCCTGGGCTTGACCGCCTGCAGTTCACCTTCGGCCGCCGGCGGTGAACTGGAACGCCAAAACCAGGAACTGCGGCGAAGGGTGACCGAGTTAGAGCAGCGCCTGCGCGCCGCTCAGTCCCAGGAGCAAACTATTACCATCTACCGGATGGAAACCACCTCCACCGAGTTTTGGCTGGTGCCCGTGCTGAAGCAGGTGCCCCGCCGGCCCGACCCGCTTAAGGCAGCGCTGGAGGAACTAATAAAGGAGCCCTCACTGCCCATACCGAAGGAAACCCGGGTACTGGACGTAGAGGTGAAGGATTTCATAGCCTACCCTAACTTCTCGGCCGAGATTACCCGGCTTTCCGTAGGTAGCGGCGGCGAGGCGCTGGTGGTGGCGGCCATCGCCAACACCCTCATTAAGTTCCCCGGAGTAGAGAGGGTACAGATACTGGTGGAGGGTAAGAAGGTGGAGAGCCTGGCCGGCCACGTGGACCTCTCCCAACCGGTGGGCCGCAACGACGCCGTGGTGCGGCTGGAGGGCGACAGCAGAGTTCCTTAGCTTCCCGCTCTTATGGTGAAAAACAAAATAACGAAGCTCACTATCACACTGGCGAGCGTGCCTATCATCCAAAGGCGCAGAGCAGCTATCTCCTGCCTCAAGGCGGCGTCACCGGCCTGGATCTCCTGCCTCAA
>JBNARC010000048.1:0-6186 GCA_049719955.1 Neomoorellales bacterium
GAACAACCGGACGGTTTGGGCCGGATTAGATGGACGAATTCACCGGAATACGCACACTGGGGCGGAACCTCTCTCCCCGGCCGCGTGGCCTTGTGGCTGTACCCTTCCCTTCTCTCCGATTTGGCGTCGGTATACCAGCGGATTCTGGTGGTGAATTGGCTTAAAAACGAAGAAAAGGGGCGCCACCGAAATTCTACGAGCTATGGGACATCACCACCCAGGTGGTCAAAACCTTCTACGTTAAGAAGTTTAAGGTTCGGCTATAAGCCACCCAAGGTAGCCCTGGCCGTCGTCCGAGCTGGCAACCCCCAGGGGCTCAAGGCGCAGTTGAGGCCGCTCCTGATAAGGCTGCTCCGGGCAGGCGGAGGCCGCCTGGCCCGGCCAACGCTGGGGAGCTAGTTTTGTTGTCCTATTGACCGTCCTAGGGTAACAGTTGTACTTGAAATAACAAAGAAAACCTTTTAGTAGTTTTAAGGAAGCTCATGGCCAAGTCGGCGGAGCGGCCGACCTTTCAGTCGTGGACGGACTCCGCCGACCGGTTTTTGGGTTAGGCCTACGCGAAGAGTATGTCTAGTTGGAGGTGGCTTAGTGAGATACCGCCAATTCGGCAGACTTGAGTGGCAGGTTTCGGTTCTTGCTCTGGGTGTACCCTTCTCTAACAGCCCCGCCGATCCGGGGCTAGTCGAGGATGTAGTCTGCACCGCCATCAACCGAGGAGTTAACTTCCTCGTCGTAGGCTATCCCTACGATGAGAGCAAACGTTCCTTCTATGAGGCTTTAGTCCGCGCTTTCCAGAACGGTTGCCGCACGAAAGTGAGGGTAGCGGCCGCCCTTCCCTCGCTCCTAGTAAGTTCCGCTGCTGATCTTGACCGCTACCTGGACGAACAGCTAAAAGCGTTACGGCTGGATCGAGTGGATTTTTGCCTCCTGGACGGCCTCAACCGCCACACTTGGCCGCGGATGGAAGCGCTGGGGGTCTTGGATTGGATCGAGAAAGCCAAGGCGGCCAGGCGTTTCGACCACGTAGGGTTCGCTTTCCACGACCACTTCCAGGTGCTAAGGGACATAGTCGAGGCCCACCCAGAGTGGTCGTTCTGCCTCTTCCAGTACAGCTTTATGGATGTGGACCATCACCCCGGTACTAATGGCGTCAAGTATGCAGCTCAAAAGGGGCTGGCAGTTATTACCAGCAAACCTCTCCGGGACGGACGCCTAACCAGGCGCCTTCCCGGCCCGGTGGCCGAACTCTGGGCTCGAGCCGGCGCCGAAGACCGCATCCTGGAATGGGGCCTGAGTTGGGTATGGGATCACCCGGAGGTATCGTCGGTTATCGGTGATATTACCACCCGTGAGGAACTGGACCGCCACCTGGCGGCTGCAGGTGAGGCCGAACCCGGCCGTCTAGGAGTAGACAAGTTACTGGTGATGAGCCAAATACGCGACATTTACCGCAAACTAAGGCCGATCCAGTGCCCGGCCTGCCGCGGTTGCATGCCTTGCCCGGAAGATATCGAAGTACCTCGCATTTTCGAGCTCTACAACGACGCAATTATATACGACGACGCCGAAACCGCGCAGTATCTATACCGAATCGAGCGGCACGCCCTGGAACGCTGTACCGAGTGCGGTCAGTGCGCTCAGGCCTGCCCGCGACACATACCCATTCCCAGGTGGTTGGAAAAGGCCCGGGCGGTGCTGGCAAGAGAAGGGTTGTAACTAGGATTCCGTCTGGAGAACCCCCGGAGCGGGAGGCCGGAGGATAAGGCAGCCGAAATAACTCCGGCCTCCTCCAGTGGATAGTCCTTCTCGGCTCGTCCCGGAGCTGTTATCGCTGTAAAGCCTCGGATGTGCGTCCCCGGACAAGCAGGACTTCGCGCGCGCCAGCGTAACTCCCGGCTCGAATCAGAAGAGCGCCAGCCATAGTTTCCCGAACACACCGTAAATGCCTTCGGTTTGCTCACGGTGAAATACCAGGAGGGGTCTCGTTTCCTGCTTCGGTACCTCTGCCAATAGCCATCCTTCTGCCTGTTCGGCGGGTTTCAGCACCCTGCCTACCAACGTCGGCTGCGGCTGGGCCTCGGGAACCGAGTATGGTTCTTTACCGTCGCCGGACCAAACCGAGAAACGTTCCTTATCTAGGTTAAGCTCCTCCTGCTCAACTACGCCACCCCGGCGAGAAAAGAAGCCCACCCGAACCCTGGCCAGAAGCGGTTCCCTCGCCCCTCCCGGCGGAGCCAGACCCTGCTCCCTTAGCACCGCCGCCGCCGGCTCTCCCCGAAGTACCTCTAGAACCGTGATCTCCACTTGATATACCCTGGGGATGGAATAGGGGTCGCCTCGTTCGATCCGGCTCTTAACCGTTATGCCCACGGGCGCAGCACTCGTCGGATCGGCGGCCAACAACCCTCTTGCTTCCACTCCGACTTCCTCCTTACTCGGCACGGGTTATCTCCACTCGTCAACCGAGAAGCTGCCCATGAACCGCCAGTCTCCCATCTGCCAGAAAGTGTTGGTGCGGCCGCCTACCACCAGCACGCTGATTTCCTCCGGGCTGCGGTAGCGGTTCACCAGGGTATTCGGGGGCAGATTAAGCCACGAAGCATAGGGCTCTATCCCTTTGTCCGCCGCCGGAAGGCTGAAGCCCTCTACCAGGTGGTAGCGCCAGAACTCTTCTAACGGCAGAAGGGAGTTCTGGTAAATGTATTCGCTTAGCGCCTCTTTGCTGGCAAACCCTTCTTTGACCAGCTCCTCGGCCACCAGGGGATCAAGCAGCAGGGCGTAGCCGCTCTGATAAGCTCCGGAGGGTAGAACCCATTCGGCCATGCGCAGCATCATCTTGTGCTTGGCGTCTTCATAGGTGTTCTTCCAGTGCCACAGACCGTATCCGTGGAAAAGGCTGATCACGCTTTCCTCCGGCCGGAAACCTTTCTGGACGTGGAAGGGTTTCCAGCCCGGGGGCAGGGCTTCTTCGTTTTCGGCAAAGGTTACGTGGTTGTAGTTGAGGTTGTTGCCCTGGGAGCCCCAGTAGGTTTCGTTGGGCACTCCTCCCAGGCCCAGGTTGATGGCCATCAATGTGGCCGCCCGGCCGATTACGGCATTGGCCAGGTTAAAGGGGCTTAAGGCGCCGCAACCGCAGTTCATCCCTATTCGATTGCGTATCGGCCCGTTAACCACGATCATCCGGGCGAACGACTGGGTGGAGGATAGTATGGCCGGCACCCCGCTGGCGGCCAGGGCCAGAATTACCGGCAGGTGCTCTGGCCGGGCCCCGGCCATGACCGCGTTGGCCGCCACCTGCTCCACGGTGAAGACCGCCGCCTCATAACCGGCACGCAGTTCGCCCACTATCTCCTCCGGGTTATGGCTGGTGCCCTTTAGCATTTCGGCAACCCTTTGTTCCGTAGGTAGGATGATGGGCAGGTAATCGGTCCAACGTTTCTCCAGAAACAGTTGTCTCAGGTTGTCCTCGGTATCCGGCCCGATGAGCCGGGGTAGGGTCTCCTCGGTACCTACTCCCTGCCCGGACGGAAGAGGCCGGGTAAGCCCTTCGGCCAACTCCTCCAAAACCGGCCGTCCCGTAAGCGGATCCGGCCCTTCTAGGTACTGTCGGCAGATCTCGCGGGGCCGGTGCGATACCGGCTGAGGAACGTACACTATGGGTAGCTCGGGCAGGCCTACCAGGCGGGCATGCCTGGTCGCCAGGGGCGCGAATACCTCTGTTTCTATTGCTACTGTGGGTACACCGCGTTTCTCCAAGGTGGCGCAATGCCCGACGACCGCCGGGGCGCAGGTGCTTCAATGGCCCACCCCTACGATGGCGGCGTCGGCGCGTTCCTGAATTTCCGCCCACAGTTTGGGGTCGGCTTCTCCGTAGGGGCCGGTCTTTTCTTTGAGTACAAAGGTAGTCTCGGGATAGCTTTCGGCCAGCACCGTAAGCAGTTCTTCCATGAACTCGTGCGTGTAGGGCCAGCGCACATCTACTACGTATACGGTCTTACCCGCCAAAGTGCTGAGCCGTGGAGCTCCAGAAAACCTCTGCCGCGGCGGTGCCTGCCCCCGAGGATTTATTACGGTAACCTTACTCACTATTACTCTCCCTCCTTCACCACTAGAGCTAAATAGCTACGTTCCCCCGTCCAACATCCCCCAAGACTCTCCCGCTTGGGAGAGGCCAATACCTCCGCTTAGAAGGGAAAGGGCTCCCACGGCGTTGCGGGACCTACCCACGGCGCTGGTGCCCACCAGTGGCCTCAAAGCGAAGATAAGCTTGTTTTCCGGTCCCAGGGGGTCGGCCCCGGGGGGCAACTCTCTGTACAGGTAATAGGCGATAAAACCCTACCCACCCAGATATTGCCGGTAACCCACCTACGCCGACCCTCCGAACTTGCCGGTGTAGGGTTTGATGGGCAGCCCGCCGCCTACGGGTATGCTGGCGCCGGTGATGTAGGACGAGAGTTCGCTGGCCAGAAACAGGGCCACCCCAGCGATATCCTCAGCCACACCTACCCGCTGCAGGGGGGTGGTTTTGCCTACCGCCTCGAAGAAGGCATCTATCTCGTCTGGGGTTCTCCCCTTCAGCATTTCGTCGTAAAAGGCGGTGCGTACCGGTCCGGGAAGAATGGCGTTGACGTTGATGTTGTAAGGACCGAGTTCGGCGGCCAAATCATTGGTCAGCCCTACTACCCCGGCCTTAGCCCCGTGATAGTGGGGCGACACCGCCGGTGGGTGGATCCAACCCAGGGTGGAAATATTGATGATCTTACCGTATCTTCTGGCCTTCATGTGGGGTACCACTTCTCGGCAGAAGAGAAAGGGACCGGTAAGGTTGATGGCGATAGTACGATTCCAGTCTTCGTCGCTGATGCTGGTGATGCTCGCCGGCGCTCCTCGGCGGGCCCCGCCCACAGACTTGCCCGCAGCGTTAACCAAAATGTCGATTTTACCCCACTTGGCCAGGACGGCGTTGACCGCATTCTTAACCTGCTGGGTATTGCTAACATCACACTCCAAGGCCAGACCGTCCCGGCCCCTTTGTCTTACCATCTCCAAAGTCTGAAGGGCCTGCGGCAGGTTGACGTCTGCTACTGCTACGTCACACCCCTCTTCGGCAAACTTGACCGCAATTGCCCGACCCATGCCGCTGGCTCCACCGGTGACAATGGCTACCCGGTCGGCTAGGAGCACTTAAGCTGTCCCCCTCCTCGCAGTATTGAGGTCGGTCAGTAACCTATACCGAGACTACAACCAATCCGAGTTACTGCCACTGTTCAAGCTACCCTAATTTGGTAAAAAAACAACTAAGGGGGCGGAAGGTCGCCGCCCCCTTTTTTCGCTACCGCACCCTCCCGTCGCCTCCGGCAGGAACCTGCCTCGCCTCTGGCACCGTACTCAAGGCCGGGAGCCGTCGCCTCAGCCTTGGGCCCCCTGGGAGATTATCCTTCGCCCGTACTCGGGGGCGAAGAACATGTCCTGGAATAGAATAGGCTTGGCGGGATCCCGCACCTCCTTAAATACCAACGGGCAGTGCTTCAGACCGGCCGGGATGTAAATAACCGCTCCCGTGGTGAGCACTATGGTTTCGGGATCCTTGCCCTCCTCCTGAAGAGTGAGCTCTACCACTCCACCCAGGTCGAGCATATTGTTAATATCGCCGCCGAGGAAAATCAGGAACTGGTCAAAATCGTCGTG
The DNA here is from genome assembly GCA_049719955.1 of Neomoorellales bacterium. GTDB lineage: Bacteria > Bacillota > DSM-521 > Neomoorellales > SLTJ01 > JANLFO01. The sequence goes on from JBNARC010000048.1 coordinate 5,689, forward strand.
TACCATGGGCTCCGGCTCCATTACAAAGGGTTCGGTAATGGCCCACCAGGTGATCCGGAATTTGGGGCTGTGCTGGCTGCCGTCGTGCCCGAATACCATCACCGGCTTCGACACCTCTCTGAGGTGCGGATGCCAGGGCAGATGCAGATTACGGGTAATGTACTTTTCATAGGGAGACTGCTTGAATACGGCCATCGGCCCTCCTCCTCTTTGCGAGAATAAAGCCCTGTCGTGCTACATCTACGCTATCTAAAATGGCCTCAAATTCGCTTATTTTCCCCTCCCCACCCCCTTGCCGCGTGACCCCGGACTAACTCGAACCCACCCGCTTTTAAGACCGCTAATCCTTTTTAGATAACAAATTAGGTCCCGGTACCATCTAGGCAAGCCGATTCACTACTGGCCTGTTGTCAATTCCGCTACTCTTCTACGGTCAATTTGCCACCCGCACACACGCCACCTGGTGGTCCTCCCCCACCGGTACCAGAGCCGGCTCTA
>JBNARC010000049.1:0-5587 GCA_049719955.1 Neomoorellales bacterium
GCATGTCCGGTGGTGTGAGAGGACGGGGGTTAGTCGCCCCCTCCTACTCGATTCTGCTGGAGAGGCCGGGTACGGGCATGTGCACGCGCGTGCACATATTTCCGGAGATCGCAAGCAGGAGGGGACGGACGAATGGACCGCCTCGAGCGCCTGGTGCAGCGGGTTCTGGAGGGTATCGCCCTGGACGAGGTCGAGGAGGTAGCCCTTACGGCGCTTCCCCGCGAGGTGCTGGAAGAGATCGCGGGCCTGCCGGATGAGGAGTACGAGGACTTTCTGACGGTGGTGGAAGCTGAACTAATACTGATGGGCAAGCGGCTCAAGGACTCCGAGAAGCTCGACACGGTCCGCCGGGCGCTGCGGCTGCGCCGCGCCCGCAGCACGTCGCTGGCGGAGGCGTTTCCCGAACTTCAGCATTTGAACCTGAGCGTTCCTGCCGGCTACACCGTCAGCCGGAGCGGGGTGGCCGCAGGCGGCGATCTGATATCGACCAGCCCGTTTTTTGTCGCAGGCAGGGCCAAGAGCCGGGAAACGGGTTCGGCCGACTACCGGATCCTGGTCCTGGACGAGGAGGGCTGGGCCGAGCTCTGCTCCCCCTGCTCCCGCGGCCCGGCGGGGGTGGTGAGGGCGGTGGCCGCGGCGGGAGTCTTTGTCCAAGCCAGGGAAGCGCAGGAGTATGTGGCGGCGTGGCTCGCGCAGAACTGGCCTCTGCTGCAGGTCACCGACGCGGACGCGGAGGCCGCCGGCGCCTATGAGCTGCTGATCGAAATGGTAACCGGCAGCGTTGAAAAGTTTCTGGCCGAGCGGTGGGGCCGGATCTTCATCCCGCGGGCGGAGGCGGACGGGGTGTATCTCGCCCTTCCCGTGGGCCGGTTCGAGCAGTTCCTGAGGCGCATCGGCTGCCAGAACCGGAACATGCTGCTCAAGGCCTGGCGCGCGAGGGACCTTTTGCGCATGGACGCCCCGGACCGCTTCATCAGTGCCGAGAGGTGAACGGGGTGGTGCAGCGCTGCGTCGTCGTGCGCCTCCCGCAGGAGCTGGCGGCGTTTGTAACCGGTTCCCGCAGAAGACCGGTTACGCTTTTGTCCTTGTCGGACAACGAAAAGACGGCTTCGTAACCGTTACCGGTGCGTGCGTAAAAACCGGTTACAAATAAAATGGACGCGGAGGCCCCGGCGGTTCGGGTGGGCTATTGGACTAGAACTCGGGTGCCAGCTCATTGGGCCTGTCGTGGTTATCCTCAGCCCCCGGAGAAGACTTCGCCGCACCGGCTGGGATTGTCCTCATTGTGAGGATGCTTTTCCGGCCGGGAAACCTAGTTTCTTTCTTGGTAATTCCTACGCATCCGTGTCCGGTAACGGTGTATCTGGCGGGTTTAGAAGCCACTCTCCAGGAAGGTCTCGAAGGACTTCAGGGAGTTCTACAGATGTCCGCGGGCTCTCGATCTCGTAATCGGCGCAAAATGCTACGAGCGCTGCCGCTGGTCCTGGAATGGCAAAGCGCATCTTTATAGTGGTCATCATAAAGAGGAACATTGCCAGAGCAGCCATAGCGTTGTCACTGGCGATAGCCCGATGTTGCCAGTCTGCCAGAATAACAGGAGGAGGTTGCTTCGCCGCAGCATACCAGGAAACAAGCTGATCCGTGGTTAAAAGGCCGCCAACCCACGCGACAAGAAATGATTTCGGGGTGGCAAGAATTGTTCTGGGCAGGTGGCCTTTTGGCCACCAGGGCGCTAGTGGGGTCTCGTTAGTCTCAGGGTGCAGACTGGCGCTTTCCCAAACCACATCTGCTAGCCCCATTTTGCCCAGTACTGACACTGCTTCAAGCAGCGCGTAGCTTAGGATATCTCCACGCACAAGGCGTGTAAACCCCTTTTCCATGCTCGTAGTGTAATTGAGCAAATGCCGGATTTTAACTGCAGTGCCCACCTCCTTTTGCCGGCGCAACAACTCGGGCAGAGTGAACCACCTCACAGGAAGCAACGCCTCGTAGTTGCTCATGACCCGGGATACGGCCTCGTCCTGCTTTGCGGCCCGGGTTAGTCTCTGCATGTACGTTTCGATATCCTCGGTAACAGGTTTGCCGTAGTTCTCCAGCAAGGCGAGATATGAGCGGCTCACACCCATCGCCTCCGCCAGGAGGGCAGCCGGCACTCCTGCGATGGTGCGCGCAAGGGAAAGTGCACGCATTGGGTGGATGATGGCCGGGATTCCGCGCGATTGGTACAATGACAAGTCTTCGCGGACAAGCCTCAGAACCTCTGTCTCTGGCTTATTCTCGCGGTTGCTCTGCATTTGTGCTCCCCCTGCCCGCTCTAAGACTTTCTCCCTTTAGAGGGGGTTCTCCTGCCAGCCGCCGCGTTTTGAAAGTCCAGGCCAGGTGCCTTCCCTTAGTTGTTGACACCAAAATGGTAACAGGTTATAATAAAGGTAACACTAGGCGCGGTTCCGCCCTCAGCGGCGCGTGAGGGAAGAAGGCCCGAAGCTGGATCTGGACTTGAAGCTCCTGATCTACCTACGACAGGAGGTGGCTATTCCATTGCCCGAGCAAAAAATCCAAGAAAACCTCGACACTGACGGACCTCTACCGTCGGGCTCGGCGGAGCCCTGTCATTCCGATCAGCGCGACCGCCGCGGCCCCGGCCGACCGCCGAAACTGGACCCGGGGATGGTAGTTAATATGATCCTGCGCTTCGCTCGAGACGACGACGGCGTCAGACGTGCCACTAGGTCTGATGCCGATATTGCCGCCGCCGTCGAAGCAGAAACGGGGGTGCGCGTCAGCGAGGAAACCATCCGCCAGTACCGGCACAAACTGGGCCTTAAGGCTTTTGTCGAGCGCGGGCGGCCTATGGGGGCACGAGACAAACATCCTCGTCTCTTCCGCTCCCGGGTAAGCGATCCTACTAGAAGGCCACACCGCAAACTACGGATTAGCGACGAAGCCTTGGCTCGGTGGACCAGGCCGGAATATCGGTGGGATGCGGGCCGGCGGCGGTACGTTTATGCGGGATACGGTGCGCGGCCTCGCGACCTGCCCCGCTTCCGACCCCCTTGGGGCGGCGGGTTGGGCCTTCCGTAGCGCCACCAGCCGGCTACTTCCCCACTGCCTTGCGCAGTACCATGCGGATGTAGGTAGTGTAGCCTACACCGAGCCTGCTGGCGGCACGCTTGATCGCCGCGACGTCCTCGCGCGGCAACCTGAGGGTCACGTGCACCAGCTCCGGCTTTTGAAACCCAGCATCAACGTCCTCCCAGTCGAGATCCTGGGTGTCGATCCGGTCAAAGAACGCGGCAAGGGCTTCAATGTCTTCCATCGGGGGTAGTTCAGCGTTCTTTCTCATGGTAGTACCTCCTCTCCGCCTCGGTCATATCCCGGGCGGTGACCAGGTAAGCCTGGCCTCGGCCCCGGTAGATGAATATCACCGCAAGATATCTGCCGGCCTCCGTGCGGCCTAGGAGACGGTAAATGCGGCGCCTCGCGCCCGGTGTTGTGGCCTTCAGGCGCTGGACGATATTGCGCGGGTCGTTGAACGCCGCCTCCCAGACCTCTTCCCGGGTGACCGAGTGCCTGGCAATGTGGGCGGCTCGGTCCGGGGGCACGGACAGGTGGGTAATTTTCAACTGAGATCACCATCGCGTTGGTGGTGCATTTATTATAGCACGTTGTGGCACGGAAGGGGGTGGGATTTGTAACCTTCCGTAACTACAACCTGGTTAAGGCTGAAGCCTGGGGGCGCATCGTTTGTGGGTTTTGTAGCCAGGTTACCAGTGTTATGGTGCAGGGGGCAGGCAGGGTGCCTGCCCCGAAAATCACATCGGAAGGGAGAGGGATCGCGATTATGGAAACCTTGACCTTGGAAGAACTGATGGAAGAATTAGGTAAGGAGGAGCTCGAGGAGCTACAAAGGCTTAAGGCGGGCCTCTGCGAGCTCTGCGGGGAGCGGCCAATACATCGTGTCTTTGAAACCTTGTGTACGGATTGCGCGGCCCGCCAGGGGTTGCGGGTCTGCAGCCTCTGCGGCCAGAACGTGGTGCGCGGGTCAGGAGAGATCTGCAGCGCCTGCCTACTGAAAGCGCGCATTAAGAAGGATCTTGAGGAGCGTATAGGGGTCGAGATCGAGCTGGAGAAGAACTATAGCGTTGCATTTGTGAAGCCGAAGAGAGGAGGGGCTAGATTTTCTTACTTCGTCATCCTGGGAGAAGACGAAGGGGAAGACACAAACGAGCTTCTGTTCCGAGCCCAGGCCGCGCTTGCCAGGAAATACGACGGTCCAGTCTCGCTGGAGGTCTTGAACTGGACCGGGGACCATCTGGTCCAAAACTATTACCTTTTCGGCAGAAGCATGACCACGGAGTACTTCTGCGCGCTGACCGCCGAAACCGTAACCGCGCTCGAGGGCTAGACTTAGCGACCCCGAGAGGCCCGGCCAGGCAAAAGCGAAACCAGAGTCCTGGCCGGGCTTTTCTAATCTCAGACTGGGGCCGGTGCTGAAACGCTTGAAACGCCTGAGAGGAGGTAGGAAACCTGCCGCGATCTGACGTCGAAAACCTGGGTGTTTCCCGGCGGGTAGTGGATTGAGAGGCGGGCCGATACGCTTACCGGGGAGCCCAAGCGGGCAGGCCGTGGAAACGTCTTTGGGCTACCGCGAAGAACGGGTGGCGGAAGGCGGCCCTGAAGGGACCGAAAACCGGCGCGGGGCCAGCCTGGTCGAGGGGGTGCAAGTGCCAAAAGTATGCTGAAAGTGAAAAGAGGCGCCAAGAACCACTACTGTGCGTTGCTTGGCAGGGGAATGAAGCGGCAGTTCATCCGCCTGCCTCTCGGGGAGCAGTGCCAACTTCATGGGACCGGGATCATTGAGGTTCGAGCTTTTGTGGTGACTGGAGAGGCTGAGCTGCAAGTGGAAGGCTGGTACTACATTTGCTCAGAGAGGGGCGACTGTTTTTACCTGGGGGCGAAGGATCCACACGCAGTGCCCAGGAACACGAGCTACAAAGACATTTTCCGCTACCTTGAGGGCAGCCTCAGTTACCTTGCCCTTTTGCCTGAAGCTGTACGACGGGAGAGGCTTAAGGCGGCCGTGCAGTCGGTTGTCGGCGAGGATACCCTGGCTGAAGCCGTCCTAACCTATCTGTTGCGTCGCCGCGGAGAGGAGGAACCTGCAGGGAGGTGGAAAGGCTCGCCCAGATACTCACCGTGGTATCCCGACGACGACAAAGAAAGGAGAGACTGCTGTAGCTCCATACGAACTCCATCTTACTCTTTCCCGTTGTCGCTGTGGTCCCACTGCCTGACGTATCGCCACGTTGCGGCGCTCCACGGGGTGGGTGAGAGAAACCTGAAACTGGCGGTGAAGGCTACAGAAGAAGGCCTTGCTGGTCCATGCGGACTTTACCTTCTCGGAAGAGGGTCGTGCGACGACTATCCCTGGCATGCTGAGGCCCGGTCCGACCGAGGTGCGCCGGAAAGCCTGCCTTTCGGATCTCCAGAGGCAGTTAGTTCTTTGGTTGAGGACGATGTCCCCTCGTGGTGGTCCTGAATTGGTTCGAACCGCTTGCGCCAGCAAGCCTGGTCGGAGTCTGGCCGG
>JBNARC010000050.1:0-2932 GCA_049719955.1 Neomoorellales bacterium
TAAGACTGAAATCCTGCCGCCGCATTGCCCTGAGATAGTGGAGAATGGTATTTTTCCGAGATTAACCGAGCTATCTTGGAGGGCGATAGCTTCGACAAAATGCTAGAGTGGATACTGGGGTACCCCTTGATCCGGTTGAACCCCTTCTCCGCCTATAGCAACTTTGCCGCCGACCATCTTAGGATCTGTTGACCGTTTCGCCACCGTTTCACGTTGCGGGCATAGGCCCTTACCTTGTCAAACGCGCTCTCTATTGAGTTCGTGGATCTTAGGCTTTTGGCCAGCACTTCCGGCAGGCCGAGCCGTACCACGGTGAGGGTTTCTTCTAGCCCCTCCCGCAGACCGGCCGCCGCCCCGGGATGGCGAACCTCTAGTTCGTCGGCCAGCTTCTTTAGCATCCTTAGAGCGCGGTTGTAGTCCGTCTGGCGCCAGGCAGCATCAAGCTTGCGGCCGTTCCACAAGCCATGACCTCGCTGCCTACCGCTTCTAGTCCTACCTGGTAGTTACGGCAAGATAACCCGTATAGCAATCTTTCAAAACAGGCCTGGGTTGTGTTTGATACTCAAAAAGTTGCCCACTTGATCAACGAAAAGTTGACCACCTGAAGGCCCAACCCCCTGTATGCTAGAGGTGAATAAGCTTGGCGTGCGGGGGGAGAGGGAGGATGATCAGCGCGGTCGACAAAGAGGTGATACGGAGACTGTACTACGTGGAAGGCAAGTCTATCCGGTGGATCCACCGGGAGCTCGGTTACGCCCTGTCCCGGTTACTTTGCCGTCAGGCGTGTTCTTAAGGTTGAGGGGCTAGTTTTGTTGACATACGCCCATAACGTGCGTTATCATTGGGTAGAAAGCTCCCGTGGCCGAAAGGTTTTCCGGGGAGCGCCGGAGTTTTTTGTTGCCTTCTCTGACGGGATCTTCGCCTCCTGGGAAGGGCAAGCGGGAGCGGGCGGAGAAAACTATTAAAGCGAGGAGTGAACGAGCCTTGGCGAAGGTGGCCATTGCCAGCGAAGGAGATTGGGTAAGCGCCCATTTCGGACACTGCCCGGAGTACACCATTTTTGATCTAGAAGGTAATACTGTCGGTCAGAAAGTGGTGGTGCCTAATCCCGGGCATCAGCCGGGCTTTCTGCCCCAGTACCTGGGCCGCCTAGGGGTGACCCACGTCATCGCCGGCGGCATGGGGCCCCGGGCGCAACAGTTGTTCCTAGAACAGGGTATAGAGCCCATCTTGGGGATCAGCGGCAAGGTGGAGGAGGTCATCCGGGCCTTTGCCGCCGGGGCGCTCCGGCCTGGCGAGAGCACCTGCCACCAACCCGGGGGGCACGATTGTGGCCACCATGGGGGGCGTTGTTCAGAGCCCGATCACTAACCTTAGCACAAAGCGGTCCGGTTGGGGAGGCCCGTCGGTAGGCGGGGAGGCAAGACTTCTGGCGGGGCGAACCGGGATCCGCTAGGGAAGCAAGGGAGGCGTAAAGAGCGTGGCAGAGACCAGCAACCAGGAAGCGAACCAGTCGCAGCCGAGCGGACGGCGGGAGAAGACCGAGCCCAAGTTCGGCCGGGTGAAGCGGGTATTGGCGGTAATGAGCGGCAAGGGGGGAGTAGGGAAGTCCACGGTCAGTGCCCTTTTGGCCGTGGCCCTGGCCCGGAGCGGGCAGCAGGTAGGGGTGCTGGACGCAGACATTACCGGTCCCAGTATCCCGAGGATGTTCGGCCTTAACGGCGGAGTGGTGGGGGCGCCTACCGGTGGGATCATGCCCCCGGCCGACAAGCTGGGCATCAAGGTCATGTCCCTAAACCTGCTCCTACCCAGTGAAGACGATCCGGTGATCTGGCGCGGCCCCCTGATTGCCGGCACGGTCAAGCAGTTTTGGGAGGAAGTGGTTTGGGGTCAACTGGACGTGCTGGTGGTGGACCTGCCGCCCGGCACCGGCGATGTACCGCTTACGGTTATGCAGGTTTTTCCTCTGAACGGGATTGTAATAGTCTCCTCACCCCAAGACTTGGCCTTAATGGTGGTACGCAAGGCCATTAACATGGCCCGGGTTCTGGAGGTGCCGCTGCTGGCTCTGATTGAGAATATGAGCTATGCGGTCTGCCCCCACTGCGGGCAGGAGCTTCGCCTTTTCGGCCCCAGCCGGGCCCCGGAGTTGGCCGCCGGTACCGGCATTCCCTTGACGGCGACTTTGCCGCTGGACCCGGAGCTTTCTCGCTACTGCGATACCGGTCGGGTGGCCGACTACCGGGCGCCGGCGGTGGAGAAGTTGGCCGCCGACCTGATGGCCCTCCCGGCCATGAGGGAGGAAGGGGCGGCCTCCTGAGCTTCGCCCCACCTGCTGCGGGCGAGAGGAGCGGGGCGCAGCACCTCCCGGTGGGATCCGCCCCTCCTTCCATCGGGGCTAGGTCGTCTACCGGAGGTATGGGACCAAGGCGGAGAGGGCAGGCGGAGGGAGGGTGCCGGTGAAAGTTGGCGGCGGCAAGGAGCTACCGGGCATCCACCGAGTCATCCCCGGCTGGGGCGAGATAGTATTGCGTTATCTCTTATGCGACCTGAACGGTACGCTTTCCCTGGACGGAGAGGTGCGGGCGAGCGTAAGACGGCGGCTGGAAGAGCTGGCGGATCGGTTAGAGATCCAAGTGCTAACGGCCGACACCCGGGGGATGGCCTCCCAAGCCTTAGAGGGGCTCCTGGTGCAGCTCCGGGTGATCGGGGGTGAGAACACCGCTAGTGTCAAGGCCCAGCTGGTCAAGGAATTGGGAGCGAGTAATGTGGTGGCCATCGGCAACGGCCGCAACGACCGGCTAATGCTGGCCGAAGCGGTCTTGGGTATTGCTATCCTCGGACCGGAGGGGGCCAGCCCGGCCACATTGGCCGCGGCCGACATAGTGGTGCCTTCGATCGAGGACGCCCTTGACCTTCTGCTCCTCCCCGG
>JBNARC010000050.1:3032-5154 GCA_049719955.1 Neomoorellales bacterium
TAGGGAAGCCGGTGCGAATCCGGCGCGGTCCCGCCACTGTGAGGGGGAGGGGCTTTACAGTAAGGCCACTGGGGAAACCCGGGAAGGCGTAAAGCCCCCGAAGAACCCGAGCCAGGAGACCTGCCTGCCCGCGGAAGCGTTAGCTTCCCACGCGGATGGGAAGGGCGTTTTTCTTTTCCCGACCGTGTGGTCGGGTTTTAATTTTAGGAAAGGGGCGGGCAAAGGTGGAAAGGCCGGTCAGGTTCCTGTGGCTTAGCACCATTGAAAGCACCGGGGAACTCTCGGCGGCTCTGGCCGACATTCATTCTCAATACGGTCCCCTGCTTACCCTTCAGAAGCTCTGCTTCTCCGACTGGGAGCGGGGCCGGCTCCGCCGGGAAGAGGTAGAGGCCGCGGTGTTAGCCGCCGACCTGATCCTGGTGGCCATCATGGGGCAGACGGAGCTGACCGACTACCTGGTTCAACTCCTGCCCCGGACTTCGGTTCCGGTAGTGATACTGGTGGGCGCCAGCCGCGAGCTGCTCTCCCTGGCCCGCCTGGGAAATTTCTCCGGCGCCGACCTGCCCCGGCGCGAGGGCCGCTTTGACTTAGAGGCCTACCTCAAGGCCCGCAAGTTCATGGACCTGGCGCGGAAGTTGGGCACCGCCCTTCCGATAGGGAAGCTCCGGCACATGCGCAACTGGCTTCTGGCCTGCGAGTACTGTGCCGAAGGGGGAAGGGACAACTTCCGTAACCTGCTCCTGTTCCTGCTCCGGGAGTACTTCGGCGCCCGGGTAAAGGTGGAGCCGCCCCGCCAAAGGCCGGATTACGGCTTGTGGTGGCCGGAAGACCGGTGCTTTACCGACCGGAAGAGTTTTAAGGAGGCCGTGGGGTGGGAGGCGGATAAGCCCACGGTGGGGATCCTCTTCTACGCCGGGGCGCACCAGGCGGAATGTCTGCCGGTGGTCCGGGCCCTGATCGAAGCCCTGCGGGGCGAGGCCAACCTCCTTCCCGTGTTCTCCCGGGTGGAGCACAACCTTACCGCCCTGCGCTCCTTTTTCTTTGCAGCCGGACGGCCGGCGGTGGACCTGGTAGTCAACCTCCAGTACTTTTGCCTGCACGGCGGCCCCTACGGCGGCGCCCCCGAGCCTACCTATCAACTGCTTTTCGAGCTGGGCGTTCCAGTGCTGATCGGGTTCCGCTCCTACACCACGGAAATAGGCGAGTGGCGGCAAGGGGTGCGGCTTAGCCCCCTGGAGACCACCCTGGGGGTGGTGCTGCCGGAGCTGGACGGCGGCATTGATCCGGTTTACGTGGGCGGCCTGGCCCCGGCCTCCGGTAGGGGCCTCCTGGAGGGGGAGGGCAAGGAAGCCCGGGCCCTGCCGGAAGGGATAGAGAGGCTTTGCGGCCGCCTCCGCCGCTGGCTGGCCTTAAGGCAACTGCCCAACCCGGAGAAGCGGCTGGCGGTGATCTTGTACGACTATCCGCCGGGAGAGGCTCGCCTGGGAAGCGCCGGGTATCTCGACGCCTTGGAAAGCCTGCGGGTGTTCCTGGAGAAACTGGCCGCCGCCGGCTATAGGGTGGAGGTGCCGGAAGGGGATCTGGCCGAGTTTCTGCTTTCCCGGGGGGTGGTGAACGCGCCGGAGTGGCCGGCCGCCGAGCCGGAGCTCAGCGTTCCCGTCGGGGTCTACCGAAGCTGGTACGAGGAACTGCCAGCCGAGGTGCGGGCGGAAGTGGAGAAGCACTGGGGGAAGCCGCCGGGAACGGTAATGGTGCGCCGGGAAAGACTGCTCCTGCCGGGGATAGTCCTGGGCAACGTCTTCCTGGGTGTGCAGCCCTCGCGCGGGGTGCACGAAACCCCGGATAAGCTCTACCACGACCGGGACCTGCCTCCCCACCACCAGTACCTGGCCTTCTACTGGTGGCTCGCCCGTGAGTTCGGGGCCCACGCCCTCGTCCACTGGGGAACCCATGGCACCCTGGAGTTCACCCCTGGACGGGAGGGGCCGGTATCGCGGCGCTGTTTCCCGGATATTTTGGTGGGCGATCTGCCCCACCTCTATTACTACTGGGTGGGCAATCCCTCCGAGGCCACCCTGGCCAAGCGCCGGAGCTACGCCGTCACCGTCTCCCACGCTTCTCC
>JBNARC010000051.1:0-4210 GCA_049719955.1 Neomoorellales bacterium
CGAAAAGAAGGAGGGCGGCAACAGTCCGCCCTCCTTTGCTCACCGGCCACCCGAACGTCGGCTATTGGCTCCCCTACAGTTACAGGATATCGATTTTCCAGTTCATGCCGCTATTGTTGTCCCAGTTGTTGGCGCTGTCCTTGAAGCAGAAGTTCAGCTCCCGGTCGCCCTGGACCAGAATGTTGGCCCGGCAGCTTCCATCCGGTTGCCAGGCCATGGCGGTGGTGCCGGTATTCCTCCAGCCATCAAAGCCATAATGCAGCCAAACGTTATCGGCGCCGCTGTTTACCAGTAGCCCCTTGTAGCTAATGCTCACATACTGGCCCCGGCGTACCGGCACCGGTTCTACCGAAACCCGAGGATCGCTCACCGCTTTCACCTCCCAGGTTGGTGATTTCACACCTTTAACTTGGGACGGTGAAACGCAAACTATAGCTAGCAATTTCTGCTAGACATCCCGCCCTCGCCTTCAAGAATGCCGGCGAAAACCGCTTTCCAGATCTTCAAGCCCGATCCCCAGGGTCCGGTTCAAGGCCCGCTCCAAGCTCTCGCCCTCGCCCAGGGCATCCAATAATCGCCAAATTTGAGGACGTCCGAAAACTTCTTCCAGATATTTTGCGAGGGCCATAGACTGGCGATAGGCCAACTCCTGGTCCGGTAGACGGTCGAACTCCTGATCCAGCCGGACTAGCGGGTACCAAGAATCGGAATCCGACGGCATTGCCGCGCCCCGGCCGCCTACCGCTTCTCTCTCCGCCAGCTGCGCCAGCCCTTCGGTGAGCCAGCGGGGATAGTTGCCGCCGGTCCGGTAATCGATGAGCAGGTGGGCTAGTTCGTGGGCTACCGGCCCCTCACGGCGGAAAAGCCGGGCCATCCGCGCCGGGTCCTCTACCGGTAGCCAGTCGGCGGGGGACAAGATTCTTACCACTCCCGCCCAATATACCCCCATGGCCGCTTCCTCCGGCCCCCACCCGAAACCCTCGCGCAGGCTGGTCCGATCTCGATGGATGAGTACCAGTACGGGTTGCTCCCACCGCATTCCCAAGAAATCCTTCACCGCCGGGAACTGTTCCTCGGCCGTAGCCAACACCATTTCGGCCAACTCCGGGTCGGTTCCGGGCTCGTAGCGGACTACGAACTGTCTACCGGAAAGTTGCGGCCAGTGGGCGGTCTTACGCTTGACCTCCTGACGGTAAAGGTGCCGGAACCAGACATACAATATTTGCCAACAGCGGTTTAGCCCGGTGCGGCCTGCTTGCCGAAGCGCCCACCAAACCACCAGGCAGGCCGGCACCAGCCCCAGCACTTCCCAGGAGTGTTCCCAAAGCAAGGTTTCTTCCTCCCCTTCCTCTCCCGGTCCCCGGCAAACTTTAGATCTAGGAGCGCAAGCAGATCAAGGCGGTGAAGCGGCCGGTCCGGCGTCGATCCCGCCGGAAGCTATAGAACCACTCCACCCTGCAGGAAGTGCAAGGCGAAAAGCGCCGGATTTGATCCCGGCCGAGTCCGGAGCGCTCCAAAACCCGTATGTTGGCCTCGCCTAGATCTACCCACCATTGCCCCTCTTTTTGAGTAGCCCAGCCGCTCGTATCCCGGCCCAGCCTTTCGGCCAGCGCCGCTACCACTTCCTCCCCCACCCGGTAGCAGCAGGAGCCTACGTGCGGCCCTACTACCACCCGCAGGTCCGGGGCCTCAACACCCAGGTGGGCCCGGAAGGCCGCCACCACGGCCTGCGCCACCCCCGCTGCGGTTCCCCGCCACCCGGCATGCGCCACGCCTACCGCCCGGGGTTGGGGACAAAAAAACAACAGCGGCACGCAATCGGCGAAATAGGCGGTGAGCACCAACCCGGCGGTAGAGGTTATAAGCGCGTCTGCTTCCGCCAGCGCCGTCTCCGGCGTGGCCGCCCCCCGGCCCGCCTCTGCCGCTCCTACCACCGCCACTCTGGTCCCGTGTACCTGGTGAGCCGCTACCCAACGCTCTAAGGGTAGGTTTAGTTGCCGGGCCAACCGAAGGCGGTTCTGCAGCACCGCCTGGGGCTCATCTTCGGTATTGAAGCCCAGGTTAAGAGCCGCGTAAGGGCCCCCACTGACCCCCTTACGCCGGGTTGAGAAGCCGGCCGTCACCGCATAAGGCTCCCAATCCTCTATTTGGAAGAACTCAGCTTCCGGACCGCTCTCCAACCTGACCCCTGCCGCACCCACCCCCACCACTTTCTTCGCCACCCATCCCTTCTGGAAACGAAGGTCTTTCCCCGGCCCGAACCAAGAAAATGCCCCAGAAAACAGGTATAAGCTTCGGCGCTGGCGGCAATAATAGCAACCTGAGGTGATGGAAAACTCTATGAGCCGATGTAGGTGGGCCCTCGCCGTGATCCTGGCCGGAAGCCTGTTCCTGACCTTACCGGCGATTGCGGCGCAGGGCCTGTATACCGTGCAGCCGGGAGACACCCTATGGGAGATTGCCCGCCGTCACGGTACCGACGTCCAGACTTTGAAGACGCTCAACGGGTTAACCTCTAACCTCATACGGGTCGGCGAGGAACTCCGACTGCCGGCCCCGGCCGAAGACCAACCCAACCCGGCTTCGGGTCGGGTCTATGTCGTCCGCCGGGGTGACACTCTATGGGATATAGCCCGTCGCCACGGAACCACGGTGGCGGCTCTTAAGGACTACAACCGTCTCGCCACCAACGCGATCTATCCCGGCCAGCGCCTGCGGTTGCCAGCTCCCCGCGAGGAAATCGACGACCGCGACTTTTACTGGCTGGTGCGGGTAATCTCGGCGGAGGCAAAGGGAGAACCCCTATTGGGCCAGATTGCCGTGGGCGCGGTAGTACTGAACCGGGTAAGAAGCCCCAAATTCCCCAACAACATTACCGACGTGGTCTTCCAGCCCGGCCAGTTTACGGTAGTGGCCGACGGATCCATATATCGGCCGCCCGTGGCCAGCGCCTACACCGCCGCCCGACTGGCCCTGGCGGGCTACGATCCCACCGGCGGCTCGCTTTACTTCTACAATCCGCACACTACTTCCCGCTCCAACTGGATACGCACCCGCCCGGTGGTTAGGGCGATCGGCCGACACCTTTTCGCTTCCTAAGCGGCGTCTATCCGGGGCCGCCCCTTCGGTTCGAGGTGGCGGCCCTATTTTCTTAGGCGGTGGGGGAGGAAAGATAGTGTTCGGCGGCGGCGGCGGCCAGCGCCCCGTCTCCCACGGCCGTAGCCACCTGCCGAAAGCGCTTGGCCCGCACGTCTCCGGCGGCAAAGACTCCGGGCAGCGAGGTTTTCATTTCCTCGTCGGTAAGGACGTAGCCGACCGCATCCAGGCTAAGGCCCTGATTCTGAAAAACGGTGGTGTTGGGTTCACTCCCGATAAAAACGAACACCCCGTCTACCGGCTCCTCGAACTGCCGTCCGCTGTTCACGTCCCTCAGGCTCAGGCTCTCCACCCGGTCCCGGCCCTGAACCCTTTCTACCACCGTATTCCAGAGAAACCGCAGCTTTTCGTGGGCTCGAGCCCGCTCCTGCAGGGCCCTGGTCGCCGCCAGGCGGTCGCGCCGGTGTATGAGCACTACCTCCCGCGCCCACCGGGTCAGCAGCAAGGCCTCCTTTACCGCGGCGTCACCGCCCCCTACTACCGCCACCTTCTGGTTGCGGAAGAAGGCCCCATCGCAGGTAGCGCAAAAAGATACCCCGCGACCGATAAACTCTTCCTCGCCCGGCACGCCCAGCCGGCGCTGCCGGCCGCCGGTGGCCAGGATAACCGCCCGGGCCCGATACTCCCCGCCGGAGGTCCACAAGCTCTTGGGGGTGTCTCCCAGACTGGTTCGCTGCACCGCTTCTATCCGGATTTCGGCTCCGAAGCGTTCGGCTTGTTCCAGAAACTTGTCCATGAGTTCCTGTCCGTTTATTCCCTCCGGGAACCCCGGATAGTTCTCAATGGTATCCGTAAGCGCCGCCTGGCCTCCGGGCAGGGCGGCCTCGAATACCACCGTTTTCCATCCGCCCCGGGCGCAGTAAACCGCGGCCGTAAGCCCGGCCGGACCCGCCCCTATAACCGCCACGTCGTAGACCATAAGGATCCTGCGCTCCCCGTTCGCCTTTTCGTTTTTCCGCCCTTTAAGAATATCATCCCCCGTCCGTTCGCACAAGACGGCCATCGAGTAGGAGGGGGCGACTAACCCCCGTCCTCTCACACCACCGGACATGCG
>JBNARC010000052.1:0-3666 GCA_049719955.1 Neomoorellales bacterium
GAGTTGTGGAGCGCGAGCGGCTTGTTGATAGGCGGCATCAGTGGGAAAGGTTTAATGTTTGGGAAGCCGCTGCCGGGCGGCATTCGGCGGCACCTAAGACCGCCGGAGAGTTGATCCATGCTCTTCGGTGGTTTGCCGAGGCCTGGGAGTTGGCGCGGGAAGCCAACCCCAACTGGGCACAGGCCAAGGTGGATGCGGATAAGATCCGGCGCCTGCAAGATGTTAGGCGCCGTCTGGCCCGTCTGAGCGTAGGAGGCCTACATGACCGCTCTCGAGCGTAGCTTATCATACCGCCGCCAGCGCGATACCCTAGACCGGAGTTACCTGGACCCCCTGGTCCGGGAACTTGGCCGGTTGCTGGCCAGGCCGGAGATATGGGACTTCTACCAACAGTGCTGGTTGGAGTGAGCGTTCGGGCGGAGGCGGTCAGGGAACTTCTGGCAGAGTACGCTTGCGAGGGAGGCAGAGTTCTGCTAAAATGGCGTTAGCCACCAGGGGGTGCGCCGATGGACACTTTTGCCTTCATGATACACCCGCTCGACGTTCGGGACGTGGCCCGCAAGTACCGTATCGCCGCCCGTCTGCCCGAGCGCCTGGTGGAGCGGCTTCTTTGTTGGCTGCCGCCGGTGAACACCGCCCACATTACCGGGGTGCGCTCCCCCTATAATGAGATCGAAGGGTGGTTCGTAGCCTGCCCCCTCACCTCGCGCCAGATGCTGACCCTGCCCGCGGACTACGTCTTAAACCGCATAATCCAGACCGGCCGGCTGGCGGAGAAGCTGGGGGCCAGGATTCTGGGGCTGGGGGCCATGACCTCGGTGGTGGGCGATGCCGGGATTACCGTGGCCCGCCACCTCAACATCCCGGTAACTACCGGCAATAGCTACACCGTGGCTACCGCCCTGGAAGGCACCCGGGAGGCGGCGCGGCTGATGGGGCTGGAGATCACCCGCAGCCACGTGGCGGTAGTGGGGGCCACCGGCTCGATCGGCGCGGTGTGCGCCCGGGTAATGGCCCGGGAGGCGGCGCGGCTGACCCTCGTGGCCCGGAATGCGGATAAATTGGAGCGACTGGCCAATACTATTCTTCGCGAAAGCGGGGTGGCGGTGGAGCTGTCCGGCGAGGCCCACCGCGTGTTGCCCACGGCGGACATTGTGATCAGCGTTACTTCGGCGGTGGATACGGTAATTCAGCCCGGAGATCTAAAGCCGGGCGCGGTGGTGTGTGACGTGGCCCGTCCTCGGGACGTATCCCGGAAGGTGGCCGAGGTAAGGGACGATGTCCTGGTTATCGAAGGAGGGGTGGTCCGGGTTCCGGGAGAGGTTAACTTTCATTTTGATTTCGGCTACCCGCCCGGCGTGGCCTTGGCCTGCATGGCGGAAACCATGATACTGGCCCTGGAGCGCCGGTGGGAGAGCTTCACCCTGGGCCGGGAAATCAGCCTGGAGCAGGTAGAGGAGATCAGCCGACTGGCTAAAAAGCACGGCTTTGAACTGGCCGGCTTCCGAAGCTTCGAGCGGCCCCTCACTATGGCGGAGATCGAGGCGGTGCGGGAGCGAGCCCGGCAGCGGCGCCGGGCGGTGGGCGGAGCTTAAGAGCGCGCCCGCAATCGAGGCCGCGGAATTATATTCGGTAGGAGAGCGGAGGCGTACTCATGCCCGATCAAGATGTGGTCCTAACCAAGCAGGGCTTAAGGCGTCTGGAGCAGGAGCTAGAATACCTGCGGACGGTGCGGCGGCAGCAAGTGGCCGAGCGGATTAAGCAGGCAATTGAGTTCGGCGATATCAGCGAAAATTCCGAGTACGAAGAGGCTAAGAACGAGCAGGCCTTTATTGAAGGCCGGATTATCACCCTGGAAAAGACGCTCCGGCGGGCCAAGCTCATAGATCAAAAAGACATCTCCACGGATACGGTTACGTTGGGTTCCCGGGTGCGGTTGCGCCACCAGGAGACCGGGGAGGAGTACGAGTACGAAATCGTGGGCTCGGTGGAAGCCGATCCTTCCCAAAACCGCATCTCCAACCTCTCGCCGGTAGGCAAAGCCCTGCTGGGCCAAAAGGTGGGTACGGTAGTGGAGGTAAAAGCCCCGGGAGGCATCCAGCACTACGAGATACTGGGCATTTCCGGCTAGATCGCCCTCGAAAAGGGCAGAAGGAGGTTATTGCGCCCTTGTCGCAGGAACCGTATGTACCAGGAGAAGAAGCCGGCGAATTAGTTCGGGTCAGGCACCAGAAGCTGGCCAGTCTGAGAGAGCAGGGAATCGATCCCTTTGGCCGGCGGTTTGAGCAGACCGCCCTGGCCGAGGAGATAAAATCCCGGTTCGAAGAATTCGAGGGACGGAAAGTTCAGGTGGCGGGAAGGCTTCTGGCCAAGCGGGTACACGGCAAGGCCAGTTTTGCCGATCTGCAAGACCGGTCCGGGCGCATCCAGATCTACGTGCGGCAGGATTTGGTGGGGGAGGAGCTTTACTCCCTCTTCAAGTTTCTGGACCTGGGCGACATTCTGGGGGTGAGGGGAAAGGTATTTCGTACCCGGCAGGGAGAGATCAGCGTAGAGGCCGAGAGCCTGGAGCTTTTGTGTAAGTCCCTGCGGCCCCTGCCCGAAAAGTGGCACGGCCTGCGCGATGTGGAGATCCGCTACCGGCAGCGCTACCTGGACCTAATCATGAACCCTCAGGTAAGGGAAACCTTTTACCGTCGCACCCGGATCATTAAGGCCCTGCGGGCCTTTCTGGACGCCCGCGGTTTCCTGGAGGTAGAAACGCCGGTCATGGCCCCTGTGGCCGCCGGAGCGGCCGCCCGCCCCTTTGTGACCCATCACAACGCCCTGGATATCGACCTTTATCTGCGCATCGCCTTAGAGCTGCCCCTCAAGCGCCTGCTGGTAGGCGGATTGGAGCGGGTATACGAGTTGGGGCGGGTGTTCCGCAACGAGGGCATTTCCACTCGGCACAACCCGGAGTTCACGCTGCTGGAGGCCTACCAGGCCTACGCCGACTACGAAGACATGATGCGGCTCACCGAGGAGATGCTGGCCTATGTGGCCCGGGAGGTCTTGGGTCGCCCCAAATTCACCTACGGCGAGTGGGAAATCGACCTAACGCCGCCCTATCCCCGGGTCAGCGTGCTGGAGGCATTGCGCCGTTTCGGGGGGATAAACTGGGATCGGGTGCCCTCTCAGACGGAGGCCCTGGCCGTAGCCCGGGCTAAAGGGGTGGAGATAAGCCCCCAGGCGTCGGCGGGCAAGATAATCGACGCTCTGCTGGAGGAGCTGGTTCAGCCCCACCTTATCCAGCCCACCTTCTTGGTGGACTATCCCTTGGAGATCTCGCCCCTGGCCAAGCGCAAGAAAGAGGCGCCGGACCTGGTTTACCGGTTCGAGCTGTTCGTGGCCGGCCGGGAACTGGTAAACGCCTTTACCGAGCTTAACGACCCCATCGATCAAAGGGAACGGCTTTTGGCCCAGGCCCGGGAGCGGGCGGGGGGAGACGAGGAGGCGCAGATGTTGGACGCCGACTTCGTCCTGGCCCTGGAGTACGGGATGCCGCCTGCCGGCGGTATGGGCCTGGGAGTGGACCGGCTGGTGATGCTGTTGACCGATTCGCCTTCCATCCGCGAGGTTATTCTTTTCCCCACCTTGCGGCCGCAGGATTAGTTATAACAAGAA
>JBNARC010000053.1:0-3575 GCA_049719955.1 Neomoorellales bacterium
ACTTGGCGAGGACGAGCGCGGAGGCGGGCCGGAGGCCACGGACGGCCGAAGCCGAGGAGCGCCATGGACGGCGCTTCCGAGGGGAGCCCGCCGTAGCGCGAAGGCTGAGCCCTAGTTTGGTCGGCGAGGTGACAGTACGAACGGGGAGCACCCGGTACCGCCAGCGGGAAAGTGGGGATACGTCAGGGACGCCCGCGGTTGACACGGGCGGGCCGAGGTGATAACATTTACAAGTGTGTGCGCCGGAGGGAGCCAGGAATGGATTACGAGAGACTTAGGCGGGCCCGCAAGCGCATTGTGGGCACCAAGCAGACTACCAAGGCGGTCCAGCGCGATCAGGCCAAGGTGGTGTACGTGGCCAAAGATGCCGAGGAGAGAGTCGTCGGTCCGCTCTTGGCCCTCTGTCGGGAGAAGAACGTGGAGGTAATCACGGTGGAATCCATGGTCGAGCTGGGTAAGGCCTGCGGGATCCAGGTGGGCTCGGCGGCTGCGGCCATTTTGGAAGAAGCCGAAGGCTAGGCAAGAGGGGGTGTAAGCATTGCCCACCATTCAACAACTGGTGCGCGAGGGCCGGGAGAAGGTTGAACGCAAGTCTTCCGCGCCGGCGCTTAAGGGGTCGCCGCAAAAGCGGGGAGTTTGCACCCGGGTATACACCACTACCCCCAAGAAGCCCAATTCCGCGCTGCGCAAGGTAGCCCGGGTGAGGCTGACCAACGGGGTGGAGGTTACCGCCTACATTCCCGGCATCGGGCACAATCTGCAGGAGCACTCGGTAGTGCTGGTAAGGGGCGGCCGGGTGAAGGATCTACCCGGAGTGCGTTACCATATTATTCGCGGGGCCTTGGACGCAGCGGGAGTGCAGAACCGCTTCCGCGGCCGTTCCAAGTACGGTGCCAAGCGACCCAAGAAGAAATAAGCAAGGAGGAGCAGATCGATGCCGCGTAGGGGTCCGGCGCGCAAGCGGGTAGTGGAGCCCGATCCGAAGTACCATAGCGTGAAGGTAGCCAAGCTCATCAACCAGGTGATGAAAGACGGCAAGAAGAGCCTGGCGCAGAGGATCTGTTACCGGGCGTTCGAGATTTTGGAGGCCAAGACCGGCCGCCAAGCGCTGGAAGTTTTCGAGCAGGCGCTGAAAAACACCATGCCGGTGCTGGAAACCAAGTCCCGGCGGGTGGGCGGCGCCACCTATCAGGTGCCGGTAGAGGTGCGTCCGGATCGGCGGCAGACTCTGGCCATTCGCTGGATCGTCAACTACGCGCGGGAGCGGGCGGGTAAGAGCATGGAGGAAAAACTGGCGGCCGAACTTTTGGATGCGGCTAACGGCACCGGCGGGGCGGTAAAGAAGCGGGAGGACACCCATCGCATGGCGGAAGCCAACCGGGCCTTTGCCCACTATCGCTGGTAATGTCGGCGGCGTATTCTAGTAGCAGCTATTTTGTGGCAAAGGAGGTGAGAAAAGGTGCGCGAGTTTCCCCTGGAGCGAATGCGCAACATCGGGATTATGGCCCACATAGACGCGGGTAAAACCACTACCACCGAACGCATCCTGTTTTATACCGGGCGGGTGCACCGGATGGGCGAGGTGCACGATGGCGCCGCCACCATGGACTGGATGGTTCAGGAGCAGGAACGGGGCATAACTATTACCTCGGCGGCCACCACCTGCCTTTGGAGGGACCATTGTATTAATATCATTGATACGCCCGGGCACGTGGACTTTACCGTGGAGGTAGAGCGTTCGCTGCGCGTATTGGACGGAGCGGTAGCTATTTTTTGCGCGGTAGGCGGCGTAGAGCCGCAATCGGAGACGGTATGGAGGCAGGCAGACCGCTACCGAGTGCCCCGAATAGCTTACGTAAACAAGATGGATCGGGTGGGAGCGGACTTTTTCCGGGTAGTAGAGATGATGGTGGACCGGTTGGGCGCCAATCCGGTGTTGGTGCAGCTTCCTTTCGGCCGGGAGGAGGACTTCCGCGGGGTAATAGATTTAATCCGTTGCCGGGCAATAGTCTGGACGGACGAACTGGGCGTGGAATACCACGAGGAGCCAATACCGGAGGAATACCGGGAACTGGTGGAGGAATACCGTAATCGGCTGTTGGAGGTTGTGGCCGAAAGCGACGAGGAACTGCTGGTTAAGTATCTGGAAGGCCAGGAACTTACCGAAGAGGAAATCAAGGCGGGTCTGCGCAAGGCCACGATAGCCCTCAAGGCCGTACCGGTATTGTGCGGTTCCTCCTTTAAGAATAAAGGCGTACAGCCATTGCTGGACGCGGTGGTGAGCTATCTTCCCGCCCCCATCGACGTGGCCGCGGTAAGGGGCACCGATCCCGAAACCGGGGCGGAGGAGGAGCGGCGGACCAGCGACGAAGAACCTCTCAGCGCGCTGGCCTTCAAGATTATGGCTGACCCTTACGTGGGTAAACTGACCTTTATTCGCGTGTACTCCGGCGTGCTTAAGGCCGGTTCCTACGTTTACAACTCCACCAAAGGCAAGCGGGAACGGGTGGCCAGGGTGCTGCGCATGCATGCCAACCACCGTGAGGATGTAGGCCAAGCCTTCGCCGGAGACATCGTAGCCGTGGTGGGGCTCAAAGAGACCCATACCGGCGACACCCTCTGCAGCGAGCAAGATCCCATTCTGCTGGAATCCATGCAGTTCCCCGAGCCGGTGATCTCGGTGGCCATCGAGCCCAAGACTAAGGCCGACCAAGAGAAGATGGGCCTGGCCCTGCAACGCTTGGCCGAGGAAGACCCCACCTTCCGGGTGCATACCGACCCGGAAACCGGCCAAACTCTCATCTCCGGTATGGGCGAGTTGCACCTGGAGATTCTGGTGGATCGGCTCACCCGGGAGTTCAACGTTCAGGCCCGGGTAGGTCGGCCGCAGGTAGCGTACAAGGAAACCATCACCCGGCCGGCCAGGGCCGAGGGCAAGTTTATCCGCCAGACCGGCGGCCGGGGTCAGTATGGCCACGTGTGGCTGGAGATCGCTCCCCAGGAGCGGGGCCAAGGTTTTAGCTTTGAGAGCAAGATTGTGGGCGGCGTGGTGCCCAAGGAGTTCATGCCGGCCATCGAGGCCGGAGTGAGGGAAGCCATGGAAACCGGGGTACTGGCCGGTTTTCCGGTGATAGACGTAGCGGTGAAGGCGGTAGACGGGTCCTACCACGAGGTGGACTCCTCGGAGATGGCCTTTAAGATCGCCGCCTCCATAGCCTTCAAGGAGGCCGCGCGTAAGGCTCACCCGGTGCTCTTGGAACCGGTGATGCAGGTGGAGGTAGTAGTACCGGAGGAATACATGGGTGACGTCCTGGGGGATCTGAACGCCCGAAGGGGCCAAATCGAAGGCATGGAAAAGCGGGGCAACGCCCAGGCCATTAGGGCCCGGGTGCCTCTGGCGGAGATGTTCGGTTACGCCACCGACCTGCGGTCGCTAACCCAGGGCCGGGCCACCTATGTTATGCAGTTTGATCGCTATGAGGAGGTCCCCTCCGCCCTGGCAGAAGAAATTATGGCTAAGAGGAGGTAAGGCTTAATGGCGAAGCAGAAGTTTGAGCGGACCAAGCCGCACGTAA
>JBNARC010000054.1:0-3073 GCA_049719955.1 Neomoorellales bacterium
GGGCAGGGTCTTGGTGCTGCTCGGTGGCGGCCTGGCCCGGGTCACCTCCCACTGGGGCGGAACCTCTCTCCCCGGCCGCGTGGCCTTGTGGCTGTACCCTTCCCTTCTCTCCGATTTGGCGTCGGTATACCAGCGGATTCTGGTGGTGACCGGGACCAACGGCAAGACCACAACGGCGCGGGCCCTGGCGGAGATCATGCGCCAGAGCTGTCACTACGAGGTGATCGCCGCTAACCCGGAAGGGGCCAACCTGCTCTCCGGAGTGGCCACCGCCCTACTGAAGCACGCAAAGGTCTTCCTCCGCCCTCGTGCCCGGGACAGGCGGATCGCCGTTCTGGAGGTGGATGAAGGCACCATGGAGAAGCTCTGCCGCCGGGTGCGCTTGGACCTGGTGGTAGTGACCAATATCTTCCGGGACCAACTGGACCGGTACTGGGAACTCGGCCGCCTGGCGGATTCCCTGCGGCGGGCCCTTGAACTCCAGCCCCAGGCGAAGCTGATCCTGAACGCCGACGATCCCCTGGTGGCCTCTCTCGGCCGGGATAGGCCGGACGCGGTGTACTATGGGTTGTCAGCGTCCGACCATTCGGCAGGCTCTCCGGAGTACCCGTCCGGACTGTGGCTGACGCAGGAGACGAGGGACAATCCCCTTTGCCCCGCCTGCGGCCACCCGCTTATCTACAGCCGCTACCGCTATAGCCACCTTGGCGAATACTACTGCCCCCGGTGTTCGTTTGCCCGGCCGCAGGCCCACTACACTGCAAAACCGGTTTTGAATGAAGGACAAGCTTCTATGATCCTTTACTGCCGGGACCGGGTTTTGCAGCTTCCCCTGGCATTGAGGGGCACCTATAACTGTTACAACGCCCTGGCCGCGGCCGCGGCGGCGCTCGAACTGGGAGTGGACCAGGGCTGTGTGGCTCAGGTCCTCGCCTTCTTCACCCCTGGCCAGGGGCGCGCCGAAGAGTTTTATATTGGCCATTCGCGCTGCACGCTGGTGTTGGTGAAAAACCCCACCGGCGTAAGCGAGGCCCTGCGGGCCATCAAAGAAAGGTGCAATGGCCTGCCGGACGGTAGCGGAGAAAGCCGGGAGGAGTTCGCCATCCTGCTGGCCATTAACGATCTGGCCGCGGACGGTCGCGACGTCTCCTGGCTGTGGGACTGCGACTGGAGTCCCCTCTTAGATTCGGACTGGGCGCGGGTGATCTGTTCAGGTTTGAGAGCCTATGACCTCGCCGTTTGTTTGAAGTACTTCGGGCTTGACCCGGGCAAAATCAAGGTTATCCCTTCCTTAAAGCGAGGGCTGCGGACACTTATCTCCTCTTCGGCAAGACATCCGTTCCGGGAAGTGTTTGTCCTCTGCACTTATACTAACCTGTCCAAGGCCCGGACCATCCTCAGAAAGGTGAGGGCGGAGAGGCTGGGTGACCGCGAAGATAAGGATTGGGTTTCTATACCCCGAGCTGCTCAACCTCTACGGTGACCGGGGCAACGTGCTGGTGCTGGCCCGCCGGGCCCTCTGGCGCGGGATCGAGGTAGAGGTAAAGGGAATAACCATAGGCGACCGGCTAGACCCGAAAGACTGTGACCTCATTTTTCTCGGGGGAGGGGCGGACCAGGAACAGGCGGCGGTCGCCGAAGACCTGAAGAAGAAGGCGCCCTGCCTGGTGGAAGCCGTGGCCCGAGGAGCGGTGCTTCTCAGTATTTGCGGGGGGTATCAGCTCTTGGGCAAGTACTACCGCACGAGCAGTGGCCTGGAGATACCGGGTATAGGTATCTTCCAGGCCTACACCTTGGCGGGGAACAGCAGGTTGGTCGGCAACGTAGCGGTGCGCGTGCCCTTTCTGCCTGATAGCATGCCGGTAGTAGGGTTTGAAAATCATTCCGGCCGCACCTTTATTCAGCCCGACCAGGATAACCTAGGGCTGGGTACACCTACCGTGCCGCTGGGACGGATAGTCTACGGCAGCGGCAACAACGGCAGCGACGGGACGGAAGGGGCCAGGCGGGGCAACGCCTTCGGCACCTACCTGCACGGGCCCCTGCTGGCCAAGAATCCCCACCTGGCGGACTACTTACTGAGCCTCGCACTGGAGAGCCGCTACGGCGAGCCACTGGCTATGACCCGGCTGGACGATACCTTCGAGAGGGCCGCCAACCGGGAGGTGTACCGGCGTTTCCGCCGACGACTCGGGCGGTCCCGCTGATCTCCCGAAACGGGGAGGCCGGCAGCCTACCTTGTGGAAGAAACGAATCTGCCTGGCGTTTCTTATCATTTTCTGCCTGACCGGACTGGGGCTGGCGGTAGCCTTCGCTCCGGTCAGCCGAATTGTGGTGCTGGTCTACCACGACATCGGTACTCCGGAGACAGGGTATCGCATTAGCCGGGATCGCTTCCTGAGCCACATTGAGGCCCTGGAGCGGGCGGGGTATGCGTTTCTGCCAATCGAGACCCTGGGTCCTTTCCTCGAGGGCCGTTTCATCCCGCCGCCCAAGTCGGTGGTCCTGACCTTCGACGACGGGTATGCAAGCTTCTATTAAAGAGGTCTACCCCATACTGCGCCGGCGCGGCATCCCCGCAGCCGTATTTGTTATTACCGGGTCAGTGGACCAGGGTCGGCACCTTAGTTGGGAGCAGATGAAGCAGATAGAGCAGGATACGACCGTGCATATCCGCTTCTACGTACATGCCCGTAAGGGTCACGGTTTTATCGACACCAACGGGGACGGTGTGCCCGATGCCCACTTTTACGTGGGTCGAAAATGGCTGCCGGAGAAAGGCCGCCAGGAGACCGTAGGCGAGTATCTGGAGCGGGTCAGGACCGATTTGCGGGCCGCGGGGGAGAGCATCAGGGTTCATCTTGGCCACGATAGCCCCTATCTCGCGGTGCTCGGGGGGCTTGCTCGACCGCCTTGGCCAGGACGGCCCTGAGGGAGGGGTACCATTATATTTTCGCCTCTTCCCGTGAGCGCTGCCCGGATCAACCGCATACCATCAGCCTTGACGGGGGAATTCCCCTGTCGCAAACAAGGGTATGACAGGCGTGCAGTGGCAGTATTGCACGGCCAAGAC
>JBNARC010000055.1:0-2680 GCA_049719955.1 Neomoorellales bacterium
TTGGAGGTGCGGGCCGGATTCGAACCGGCGAATAGTGGTTTTGCAGACCACGGCGTTAGCCACTTCGCCACCGCACCTTAAAGGCATGGAGCGGAAGACGGGATTTGAACCCGCGACCCCCGCCTTGGCAAGGCGATGCTCTACCGCTGAGCTACTTCCGCTCGCCGCTGCTTGCCGGCACATGCCAGCGTTCAACTGACGTCTAAATAATATCACGAGGCCGGAAGCGAGTCAAGATCCTGTCCGGATTCGTATTTTCGGTGTGGCCGACAAGCGTTGAGGGTGTATAGGTAGTTCCACTTGCAGGCGTGCTTGATCTCGTCGGTAAGGATTTCGAAGACCACGTTCCAATAGATCGGAGATTCCAACCCGAATAGGATCTGACGGTATTTCTCTACTGCCTCCAGCTCGCCGAAAAGAGCCTTTTCAATTCCGATCAGGAGGTCCTCAGAAGGGTTAGGGGTCGACGGTACGGTCGAGGGCACCGTCCTACCCGTCAATTCGCAGTAGATTTGTCGAAACATCCTTTGGTGCTTGGCCTCATCCTCCACGATAGCGGCAATGATCGGTTTCTGCCGGGACGGAGCCATTTCCAGCAGGTGGCTATAGAACAGTTCATCGCTTCTTTCATCTTCTATGGCTTCTTCTATGAGTTTAAGGGCGGTGGAGTAAGCCCTCTCAGGGTGATAGGGTGCGGTAGGGAAAAACCTGCATTTCCCCTCGGTGGGGCGGCCGATCCGCATAGAGGTCACTCCTTTCCGAGACCAGTATGGTCGTAACCGACCATCTGGCTTTACCTTTGCTAATAGGCTATTCCGCAGCGTTTGTGTTGATCCTGAGACATGCCATTATCGGACCGCTCTCACGCGGCGATTAGAAGGACATAACAAAGTTGAGTAGGAGGAAAACCGCTAGTAGCGCCAGGACGAACGGGCCGTTCCACTTCAGACCTATCTCTAGCGATGGCCGGCCGGTCTGGGCGGCGACAAAGAGGGTTACGGCAGTGAACGGGGATACGGTGAAAGCCAGGGCTGCCCCCGTGGCCAGGGCTAAAGCTATATTTATCGGGGGTAGACCCACCAGGTCGGGGTGTAGGCTCTTGGCCAATATGACGGTAGAGGCAAAAGGGTGTACCCCGAGGATGGCCAGCACTATGATTGCGGCCGGCAGAAGTAGCAGCGCCGTCCCCGGGCCGTAAGTCTGGCCCAAGTTAGCGACCAGTTGAGCCAGGGAATTAGCAACCCCGATGCCTCCCAATATAGTGGCAAAAAAGCCGGCGCCCACCAGGAGCAGGATCTGATCGCCCAGGTTTCTTATGCTCTTGCTAAAGTAAAGGGTTAACTCGTTGGATACCGTGCCCAGGTTTCCGGTTAGCGCGCCCCAGGCAACTCCGGCTGCCACGCACGCCAGGGAGATGCTGCCTAAAGCCCCCGCTCCTAGGTATTTCTCGAATACCGCGATCAGCAGTACGGTCCCGGCGAGCAGGCCTCCCAGGCCTCCTACGCGCGCGGGGGCGATTGTCGGCCCCGCGGCTACGGTTTTCTCCGGAGGCCGGTAGCTCGGTCTTGCCAGTAGCGCCCCCACAACCAGGCCGATGAGACTAAAGAGTAGGGCCCGAGGTGCGAAACGGGCCCAACTAAGGTGCGTATACTTCAGAGCGATTCCCACATTGGCCGCTACCGGGCTCCAGAGAACGGCCATGGCGAAACCTCTGGTTATGGCGCTGCTTACAAAGTAGTCGTGCCCTACCCGGTCCGGGCCGTTTGTCGCCCGGCTCAGAACGTAATAGGCTATGGGCACCGATCCCAGCGAAGCCAGTGCCGCCAAGATGTAGGCCACCAAACTGGCGGCCAGGCGTCGGGAGTGGTTGTGCCGCCCTCTAAGGAGTAGGTCCTCCATAATCGAACCATAGCCGCCCAGACGCAGAGGGATGTTCATAGTGGAAGCACAGGCCAGGAGCGACACCACCGGGAGCATCTCCCCAAGGCCGTTAACCAAAACGACCGGAGTTATGGACCGACCGCCGATCAGGAAACCCGCTCCTAGCAATGCGAAGGTAACGAGACGGGTTTGGCGGGTGCTGCCGGGAAAAGCGGCGAGCAGCGCCAGGAGGGCTACGAAACCACGAAGGATAACCAACCACGGTAGGGGGAAGAACTCCGTGAGAATTCCGCCGACCACGGCGCTACTGAAGACCGCGGCCACCGTAGTTCCGCCACTGGGTAACCGCACTGCTTATCTCCTATCCCTATCTCTGAACGGGACTGCCCGAGTTCGTAAACTCTTGCTTCGCCATAAGGCCGGACTTTCCTTCCGTCTACGGCCAGGCAGGACGTGTTTTAGTAGATTACGGCCCCCACCACCCTTGAGAGTTCTTCGGCGGGGTGTACAGGAGTTCGCGGTACCGGTACCTGTATTTAGTTCAACGGGCGGCCAGCTTCACAACGGGGCTGGCCTCTTCGTGTCCTCCCGGACGTCTTGGTGCGTGAGCCTCACGCAACGCCTGGTCATAGTTAGGCTTAAGGCGAAGGAGTCTATTTAGCCATTCGCAGCAGGAAACTACGGGTAGACACCACGGCAGTAGCGGCCGACATTCATTATCCCACCGATACAGACGAATTACTCTGGCCCCGGCGGCCGCCGCCTGGTCCGCGGTGCGGTCCTGCGAGCCGTCGTCTAC
>JBNARC010000056.1:0-2526 GCA_049719955.1 Neomoorellales bacterium
AAAAATACCATTCTCCACTATCTCAGGGCAATGCGGCGGCAGGATTTCAGTCTTAACCGGGCCGTCCCACCGGCCGCCAGGGTTGAACCAGGATTTCCGCCCCCACCTCGCAGCGCATCGCCGCCAAAGCAAAATCGTCATGAATACCCGGCACCGCCGTGGTCCTTACCAACCCACGTTGCCGGGCCAGTACCATTCGGGCGGTTTCTGCTGCCGCCCGGGCCGCCCCGGCTCCCGCCTCGCACACCATGCCGTACCTTTGCGCCGGCAGTTTATAATCCACCGCCACCCAATCAACCAACCCCTCCGTTAAGACTGCGGCCACCACTTCCGGCCGGGAGCCGTTGGTGTCCAGCTTGACCGCCAGACCCAGGGACTTAATCCGCTCGAGAAAAGGAAGAAGGTCGGGCTGCAGGGTGGGCTCCCCGCCGGAAATCACCACCCCGCCCAGTAGGTCCCGGCGCCGGGCCAACCAGCTCAGGATTTCTGCTTCCGAGACCAGCCCTCCCGCAGGGTCGGCCGGAATCAGCGTCGGGTTATGGCACCAAGGACAGCGAAAGTTGCAGCCTTGGGCAAAAACTACCGCTGCCGGACGGCCCGGCCAGTCGCAAAGCGAAAGCTTTAGAAAACCGCCGATGCGCATGCGCCTCTCCTTCCGGTCCCGCCGTACCGCACTCCTGTTCGGGCTCGGCCCCTACCACCCGGGACCTACCGCCAAGGACCGGCTGCCCCTATTCTCTAGCGCGAAATCCCTACCAAGAACGTCTTTCGGTCCCCAAACTCCGCTCGCTTGCCCGCGTTCCAACGCTGCACCGGCCGGTAGTAGCCCACCACCCGCGAATATACCTCACATTCGGCCCCGCATTTGGGGCAGGTATCGTGCCGGCCGGAAAGGTAGCCGTGTCCGGGACACACCGAGTAGGTAGGGGTCAGGGACAGGTAGGGCAGGCGGTAGTTTTCGAACACCCGGCGCACGAACTCGGAGCAGGCGTCCGGGTCGGGGTTCTCCTCGCCGATCCAAACGTGCACCACCGTGCCGCCGGTGTAGAGGGCCTGGAGGTCGTCTTGGTGATCCAGGACCTCAAAAATATCGTCCGTCGCGTCCACCGGAAGCATGGTCGAATTGGTGAAGTAGGGCGCCGCTCCTTTTCGCCAGGCCTCCTCGTTGGCTACGATTAGGTCCGGGTACTTCTCCTTGTCGATTTTAGCCAGGCGATAGGAAGCTCCCTCGGCCGGCGTGGCCTCCAGGTTATATAGGTTTCCGGTTCTTTGTTGGGCCCGACGGCAGAACTCGCGCAGGAACTTCAGTACCCTCCGGGCCAGACGCTTCCCCTCGGGGTGGGCGATGCTCACCCCCAAGAGGTTCAAACACATCTCGTTGCCCCCTACCACCCCAATGGTGCTGAAATGGTTGGCGAAGAGCCGGCCGAACCGTTGTTTCACCTCGGCCAAGTAGCGGGCGGTGAAGGGATACAGCCCGGCCTCGGCAAAGCGCTCCAGGGCTTTGCGCTTGACCTCAAGAGCGGTCAGGGCGATACCGGCCAGGCTGGCCAGCCGACCGAAGAGGTCGTCCTCGTCCCGCGCCAGGTAGCCCAACCGCGCGAGGTTTAAGGTCACCACGCCGATGCTCCCGGTTTGGGGGTTGGCGCCGAAAAGCCCACCGCCTCGGCGGAGGAGTTCGGAAGTGTCGAGCCTCAGCCGGCAGCACATGGAGCGTACGTCCTCCGGCCTCTGGTCTGAGGAAATAAAGTTGGAGAAGTAGGGGCTGCCGTAACGCGCCGCCAGCCGGAAAACCTCCCGGGCCGAAGGGCTCCGGAAAAATTCCCTGGTGACGCCGTAGGTAGGTATGGGGAAGGTAAAACCGCGGCCCCGGGCATCCCCCTCCAGTAGCACCTCACTCAAAGCTCGGTTGATCAATTCCACTTCCTCTTGAAGGTCGCCGTAGCTAAAGGGCATTTCCCGGCCGCCCACCACCGCCGGCTCCCGGAAAAGAAACTCCGGAACCGAAACGTCCAGGGAAATATTGGAGAAAGGCGTCTGAAACCCTACCCGGGTAGGCACGTTGAGGTTGAACACGAACTCCTGGATGGCCTGCTTTACCTGATCGTACCGAAGGTTATCCGCCCGCACGAAAGGCGCAAACAGGCTGTCGAAGTTCGACACCGCGTTGGCGCCGGCGGTTTCCCCTTGCAGAGTGTAGATAAAGTTGTAGAGCTGGCCCAGCGCCGACCGCAGGTGCTTGGGCGGGCTGGCCTCGGTGTAGCCGGGGACGCCGTTAAAGCCCTCGCAGATCAGTTTCTGTAGATCCCAGCCGGCGCAATACAAGGCAATAAGGTTAAGATCGTGCAGGTGCAGGTCCCCGCTCTTGTGCGCCTCGCGCACCTCGGCGGGGTAAACGCGCTCCAGCCAATACTCCGCCGCCAGGGCGCCCACCAAGTAGTTGTTTAGCCCCTGTAGGGAGAACCCGGCGTTGGCGTTCTCCTTCACCCGCCAGTCCGCCTCGTCCAGATAGGCGTCGATCAGGTC